>NZ_CAURJN010000008.1:0-64538 GCF_963525165.1 uncultured Gemella sp. | reverse complement strand
AATCATGAGCTTTAAGCTCATGACCCTTCTCATCAGTCCTAAATTTTGGAGACCCATTTATAAAAGCAATGGTGAGATTAACGTTTTTACTCGTATGTTTCCCCTGAAAACCGAACGTTCAGTGTTTTAGTAAAAATAGTGTCACCTATGTCACTTCTTCTTAAATATAACTATTAAAATATCGAAAAGTGACAATTATATCACAATTCGTTATTTTATGTAAAATTGATGATATAATGATAATTGTCTATAAGAGTCCGTACTTATTATTCGCTACAAAACAATTGAAATATCATGTTAGCACTTTTGGTTGTTTTTTCGTTAACATGGATATTCTAGGGAAAATGTGGCTATAATCAATGTTTTATAGAGAAGAAGAAAAAGTTTATAAAAAGTAATTTTGTTGACTCGTATTTTAAATTTGTTTGAAAAAGTGTTTAAATAGATTTAAATTAACAAAATTGGAGAAAAAATGTATTATGTACCTAAATACAATTAAGTAAATAAATGATGAAAAAATATTGATTTTGAAGTTTATAAACTAAATTATATTATTATTCGGCGAAATATATAGGCATATAAAAAAGAGTAACTGTGTTGTGTTGTGTTGTCAGTTACTCTTTTTTTATTTTTCAGAAAAAAGATCTATAATAGATTACGGTTGAAGCATCATGGAGGTGACTCGACAAAATCGTGATTTCGTAGAAACAAGATATTGTTGAGTTCCCCCCACATAGCTTATTAGATATCTAAAAAGTTTTTATAAAACGAATTTAGATATCAATAAACCACTGCATCTATGAGTTATCATATACACTTTTTTAAATTTAGACCTTTTGGCTCAACCCCAAGTCGACATAATATCATGAAAAAATAAAATGTATTTCAACATTAGTTGTATGATTTATGTTATAATTATAACAAGACTAATTTAGGAGGCGGATACTTAAATGGACGATAAGAATATACATGGAAAAATCTTTAAAAAAATTAGAGAAGAGCGTAGAATCAAATTGAAAGATGCGGCTGGAAATGCTATATCAGCAAGAACTCTTATTAGATTTGAAGCTGATGAGACTAGCGTATCGTTAGAGGTTTTTGAACAATTATTGAGAAATATTGGTATATGTTATCAAGATTATTTTTCTGAGTATTTACCTCTTATTGAAGTAGATCAATCAGGATTTTTAAAAGAGGCTAATGCGTTGGAAAATGCGGGGAATTATTCAGCTGTCAAAACTCTGGCTATTAAAATTCTGGAAGGCGATAATATTTCTATGACAACGCGCTTATATATTGAACAATATTTAGGACTCTTCCAAGAAAAAATGATTCCTAAAATTATAACGGAAAATAGAAAAATTGTTTTAGACTATCTTCAAAACTTAGAAAAACATACAAAAAATGAACTACTGACATTGGCTTTAATGTTGAGAGTTTTGGGAGAAGATCAGATTTCTATTGAATTTATTCGTAGAATTATTGATGAGAATTTAAAGCCTGTTGGTGTCGGCGATATGTTTTCTGTTGATAAAGGGGAAAGGGCATTGCTTACTTTGCATAGTGCTATAGCGTTATTGTCTAGAAGGGGTTATGTAGAAGAAGCAGAGGGTAAATGTCTTAAAGCAATAGAATTGTTAAAGAGTAATTACTATAAGTTGACACACTTTAATTTTCATGCAAATGCCTTTTTCTTTATATTAGCTCAAATGCAATTGAAACTAAACAAACCTGAAGGGGTAGAATTAGCCAATAAGTGTATTCGCATTATTGATGCTCAAATTGAGTTGTATAATATGCAATCAGATATACATATTAGAGATAGCTTAGTTCGAAGTTTTTATGAACGTAATAAAACAGGAATTGATTTTGAGTTTTAGTAATCAATTTTCAATATAAAATATAGTTATAAAATAATAAAGTTCAAAACATGAGGGGAAAACCATTGATGTTTTGAACTTTTTTGTTTATAAGATTAGAAATATTTTTTTAAATTTATTTAAAATATATAAGTTATATTTTAAGTAAAAACGTTATCATATAATTATAACATGATAATAGTTATTAATACTATTTACATAAAAATAAATAAAAGAGGTGTAAATAATGTCGATTTTAAAAAAGGCATGGTTATATATAACCAGAAAAAGTTTTAAATCATTTGTTATATTTTTGATATTAGCTACTATGTCATCATTAATTTTAAGTACTATATCAATTAAAAAATCAACTGATGCTTTATCAAAAGAGACTTTTCAAAATATAACGAGTAGTTTTTCTATGGAGATAAATAGAAAGACAAATCAAGGGACTGCCAGAGGAGCTGGTAACTTAATAGGAGAGGATATTGAGAAGATAAAAAATCTTCCAGGAGTGAAGAAATATATCAAAAGAATGAACGTGAGTGCGGATCTAATTGACTTAGAGCCTTTAAAACTTGCGAATCATCAACAAGAAGAGAAAAACAATAAGCAAAGACAACTTTTCTCTAAAACGGTTATCGTAACTGGAACTAATGATTCTTCATTAGATGATAGATTCTCTGCAGAGACGTTAAAATTACAAGAGGGACGCCATTTAACTGATAATGATAAAAATTCTGTTCTAATCCATGAAGGTTTCGCTAAGAAGAATAAAGTTAAAGTTGGAGATAAGATTAAATTAAAAGGTAATCCAAATGACGCAGATAATGAGAAAAAATCTGATAAAGAAGTTGAAGTTACTGTAGTTGGTATTTTTGGAGGTCAGAATAAAGGTGCTACGTCTAGTCATATGGAACTTTATGATAATATTTTTATAGCTGATACTCAAACAACAAAAACTTTATACAACTATGAAGATGGTAAAGAAATTTATCAAGATGCAACATTCCTAGTTGATGGAAAAGATAAAGTTGATAGTATTATAAATGATGCTAAAAAGCTTCCTATTAATTGGAAACAGTATATGTTAGTTAAAAGTAATCAAAACTTCCCAGCTCTTCAACAATCATTAGACACAATTTATAGTCTAACTAATGGTGTATTCATAAGTACAATAGTCTTTAGTATAGTGATTCTGTCGCTAATATTATTCTTATGGATAAATAGTAGAAGAAAAGAAATCGGTGTAAGTTTAGCGATTGGTATGACTAAAGCGAGTATCATAGGACAATTTATTCTTGAGGTTTTATTAATTAGTATTCCAAGCTTTATTGCTTCATATTTCGTAGGAAGTGCAATTAGTCAAAATATCGGAAATCAGATACTACAACAATCTATTAAATCTGTAAGTAAAACTATTTCAAATCAAGCTAATGGAGTTAATCTAGGGGCTAATGCTGAGGTAGAGGGTGCAAATAAAATTATTACTGCGTTAGATGTAAGTGTTAGTATGGATAATATGCTGATAGTGGTACTTGTCGGTGTAGCAATAATTGTCATTGCTGTAGGGATTGCTTCTAGCAGATTAGCATATAGAAAACCTAAAGATTTATTATCTGATATTAATTAATGTAAGGAGAAATCGATGAGTATTTTTAATAGGGCATATCTTTATATTATTAGAAAAAAAGTTAGAAGTAGTATTTTGTTTTTAATAGTGACACTGATATCATTTTTCTTATTAAGTGATAGTGTTTTGAATACTACGGTAAATAATATTTCTAAAAATTTATATAAAGATGTTAATTTTGGATTTAATGTTGAAAGTGTAGATAAATCCAATAGAGAAATAGAAAAGGATACTTTGAAAAAAATTGAAGAATTAAAAGGAATAACTACGAAAAATTATATTTTTTTAAAACCAGTTACTGTTGAAGGAAAAAAGGTAGTCCAAGAAAATCAAAATATTACTTTAAATGATGAAATAAAAAATAATAGTAATTTAGTAATGTTGAATGGTATTACCGCTTCTAAAAGTAATATTGATTTTAAGAGTGAAGTTTTAAAATTGGAAAAGGGAAGACATATTGAAGAAAATGATAAGAATAAAATCATGATTCACGAAAAATTTGCCCAATTAAATAATGTTAATTTGGGTGATAAAATAAAATTATTACAAGAAGATAAAATTTTAGAATTGGAAGTTGTTGGAATCTACTCTGGTGAAAAGACTAATACCTTTAATGGCTTAAGCTCAGATTTTATTGAAAATACAGTTTATACTGATTATAAATCAAGTCAAGAATTATCAAATTTAATAGCTAATAATAAAGTCACTTCAGTAGAATATGGAGTTGAAGATCCAACTAAGTTAGAGGATGTAATTAAAAGTGTTGAGGATTTAGGACTAAATAACTTAATGGTATCTAAATCTAATAAAAATTATGAGCTTATTACATCATCAGTAGAGAGTATAACAAAAATAACTAATATGATAAGAATAGGTAGTGTTATAGTTGGAGTAGTTATACTATCATTAATATTAATGTTTTGGGTTCGTGAAAGAACTTACGAAATTGGAATTTTACTGTCGTTAGGAACTAGTAAAGTAAACCTGGTGTTACAATTTATAGTTGAGGTATTATTGGTAACAATATTTAGTCTAATGACTGCACTTGGTATAGAGATAGCGACTATCAAGTATTTAGCTAGCAATGTGGGAAGTATTTTTTCTGAGGAACTACCAAAATCAATAGCTGATGAATTAATGAAGATGTCTGTTAATGGAATAGATATTGTTAATTTAGTTATAGTAATGATAGCTATAGTGATTATTTCAGTAGTTGTGGCGTTATTACCAATCTTGAAGATGAAACCGAAGAAAATTTTAACGAATATTAATTAGTGAGGAATAAGAGATGTCGATTTTTAAATTGAAAAATGTAAGTTACTTATATGATAATAGTAAGTCAAAAGTTTTAAGTGGAATTACTTATAATTTTGAAGTAGGGAAGTTTTATGCGATAGTAGGTAAGTCAGGAGCAGGGAAATCAACTTTACTATCGTTATTAGCGGGATTAGATAGCCCTTCAAGTGGAGAGATATTATTCAATAATACAAATATTGAAAAAATAGGTTATAGTGAACATAGACGTAAAGATATTTCTTTAGTGTTTCAAAATTATAATTTAATTGATTATCTGACTCCATTAGAAAATCTAAAACTTGTTTCAAAAAATGCAAGTAAGGATATTCTATTAAAACTTGGATTAGAAGAAGAACATGTTAATCGAAATGTTATGAAGCTTTCTGGAGGGCAGCAACAACGTGTAGCTATTGCAAGAGCATTAGTATCTGAAGCACCTATAATTCTAGCTGACGAACCTACAGGGAACTTAGACGAAAATACTGCCGAAGAGATAATCGAAATCTTGAAAAAGGTAGCTGTAGAAAACAATAAATGTGTTATAGTTGTTACTCATAGTAATCAATTAGCGAGTGCTGCTGATGTAGTATTAGAGTTGAAAGATAAAAAGTTAAAAGTTAAATAAGTAAAAGCGAGATTGGCTTTAGAAATTGATTGTTTTAAATCAAAATTCTCAAGTTAATCTCGCTTATTTTATTAATTATAAGTGATTTTTTAAACAAAATAGTTTATCAAGTTCGTTTAGTGCTTCTTCAAAGCTATAAACAAGAGTTCCGTGTTTTAAAATTCCCCCAAGAACGTAATGATTCATTGCATAACTTGGAATATCATATTTGTTTGCTGATTTTAAGCGAATATCTGAATTTATAGCGATAATTTTTTTCTTAAGTGCAATTGCAATCCCTAACTCGACCATTACACCACTATCTTCATTTGTAACATCAGCTAAGAAGATATCACAATTTTCTACAGCGTGAGTGTCTCCGTTAAAAATATCTTCGGGTGTTGGTAATGTTTGTTTATCTTCGTTAAAAGGTTGTTCTATCGGATTAAAGACAGATAATCTTTCTCCAAATTTTTCTTTTAATAATTTTCCTTCTTTTAAACGTTGAGCTATTTCAGCTTCGTTAAATAGTGCACCTGCTAAATAAAGTTTCATAGAATAATCCTCCTTAGTTGTTATTTAAATTATAATATATATCTGCATGAATTTACAACTAAAGTATAAAGAAATTGATAGTGATTATTTATTTTATTAGTTATATTAAAGATAATCAATTATAATATATATGAAATGTTTTAAAATGAAAATCTATTAAGATATATATTTTACAGTTTTAAAGGTGAATCATTGACAGGTGTATAGATATATTATATAATGGAGTTAATAAAGAAATGGACGTGGTTCGTCCTACCTAAAAGCTCTTGTCTATACAGGGGCTTTTTTGCATGTTAAAGTGAGTGGGGAATAAGATTATGAAAAAATTTAATAATATAGATAGTCAAATAGAATTATTGAAATCTAGAAATTTAAGAATACTGAATGAAGAAAAAGCTAAAGAAAATCTAAAGTTATATGGTTATTATGAAATAGGAGTGCCTCCTACAATAATTGAATTTGATTTAGAAGAAATTTTTGATGTAACTTTGTATTAGTTGAAAATCAATTGAGACTGGTTTTTACATTTATAATCAATGCAGTATGTATCAACTTTCTAATTTTACTAGTTATTTTAAACTATTTCTATTATAATAATTATTGTAGTGAAGAATATATATGAGAGGAATTTATTGATGAAAAGTGTAGTACTTTGTGAAAAGCCTTCGGTTGCTCGTGATATTGCGAGGAATCTTGGTGCGAAAAATAATAAAAATGGTTGTCTTGAAGGGGATAAGTATGTAGTTACTTGGGCGCTTGGGCATTTAATTACCCTTCAAACACCTGATAGATATAAGGAATTTAATAATGTAAATTTAGAGAATTTACCGATGATTCCAAAGTTTATGAAAACAGAAATAATTAAGAAAACTTTTAAACAGTATAAAGTAGTTGAAAATGCTTTGAACAGGAAAGATGTTAATGAAGTTATCATTGCGACTGATGCAGGTCGTGAAGGGGAGCTTGTTGCTCGTTATATTATCGATAAGGCGAAATGCAATAAAAATGTAAAAAGACTTTGGATCTCATCTGTAACTGATAAGGCGATTAAAGATGGTTTTAGAAATTTAAAAGATGGTAAAGAGTATCTTGGCTTATATCATTCTGGTATAGCACGTGCTAATGCTGACTGGTTAGTTGGTATTAATGCATCAAGAGCGTTAACATTAAAGTATAATGCATCACTTAACTGTGGTCGTGTTCAAACTCCAACATTGCAGATGGTTTTTGAAAGAGAAGAAAAGATTAAACAGTTTAAACCAAAAGACTATTATACTTTTGAGGCGCAAATCGACGGCGTGAAATTCAGTTGTGGTAATAGTGAGTTTAATCTGGAAAAAGCAGAACAATTTATTAAAAAGAATATCAATAAAGAAATTAAATTCAATGAGGTTCAGAAGAAAGCTAAAACTTCATCAGCCAAACCTTTATACAATCTAACTGATATTCAACAAACTGCTAGTGCGTTATTCGGTATGTCACCGAAACAAACGTTAAATATTGTTCAAAGTTTGTATGAGAGACATAAGGTATTAACATATCCAAGAACGGACAGTAGATATTTAACTAGTGATATGAAAAATACTCTAAAAGATCGTATTCAAGCTATCGGTGGAGATTTTAGAGAAACTACTGCAAAATTACTTAAAGTAAAAGATTATAATACTAAGAAAATTATTAACAATGCAAAAGTTAGCGATCACCACGCTATTATTCCAACAGAGCAAAGACCTAATTACATGTCGATGTCAGATATGGAGACTAAAATATATAATTTAGTAGCGAAGAGATTTTTAGAGAATTTATTACCAGAGTATAAATACGAAGAGACTACGTATTCGTTTAATATTGAAAATAAAGTATTTTCTGCCAAAGGATTAAAAGCGATTCAAGAAGGATATAAAGAATTAAGTCGAGAAGAATTACAGGATAAAACTATAAATCTTCAAAATGGTAGTCACAAATTTGAAGCATTAGTTTATAATAAAAAGCAAACAACTCCACCAAGTTACTATACTGAAGGTACGCTAATTTATGCTATGGAGAATCCATTTGAGTTTGTTGAGGATGAGAATGAAAGAAAGATTCTTAAGGAGACTAATGGAATAGGTACTGTAGCAACACGTGCAGATATATTAGAGAAATTATTTACAAATGATTACTTAGTTTTAGATAGTGGTCGAATCAAAACTACAAACAAAGCGAAGCAGTTATTGAATCTAGTTCCAAAAAATCTTAAGAGTCCATCTTTAACTGCTGTTTGGGAGAAACAATTAGATAATATCGCTAGGAACAAACTTTCAAAAGATAAGTTTTTAAATGATGTTAAAGATTATACTAAATCATGTATTGCGGAAATTAAAGATAGTGAAGATAGATTTAAACACGATAACATTAGTGGAAAGAAATGTGAAGAATGTGATAGTTTTATGCTTGAAGTAGATAAAAAAGGTACTAAAATGCTAAAATGTTCTAATCCAAGCTGTCGCAATCGCAAGGTCATTAGTAGATTAACAAATCTTCGTTGTGATAATTGCCATAAGAAGATGACATTATTTGGTAATGGTGAAAATGCTACTTATCGTTGTCAATGTGGTAATTCATTAAAACAAAAAGAAGTTGATAAACGAATTAAATCTAGTAAAAAAGACAAAGCAAGTCGTGTAGACATGAAAAAATACATGAAACAAGAAAAATTAGAAAACAATGCTTTGGCAGGTTTAGCTGGATTGAAATTGAAATAATAAAGAGGTGATTAACATAGAAACTAGAAGAAAGTTGTCAAGAAAAGAAATAAACGATATTCTATTAGAGAAAATAAATGAAGAAAATATGAAAGTTATCCAAGAGGAAGATGAGAGAATACAGTTAAATAAGATTGAGTATAGGAAAAATAAGTTTAATGTAGTTTCTCTTTTTAGTGGAGCTGGGGGATTGGATTTAGGTGTTGAATTGGCAGGCTTGGCAAGTGTCTTAGGAGAAGACGTATTATCAAAATGTTATAATTCAACGAAAGAGGAGTTTGATAAAATTAGAGAAGAAGGTATTTTTAATACTATTTTTACGAATGATATGTTTAAAGAAGCTAATGAAACGTATCGAAATAATTTTTCAAATTCGATTATTAAACTTGAGAAAGATATAAGGAAGGTCGCTGAATTTCCTCGTTGTCAAGTTATGATTGGGGGATTTCCTTGTCCGGGGTTCTCAGAAGCAGGACCACGTTTGATAGATGATAAAAGAAATTTTCTTTATATTCATTTTATTCGTGCTTTAATGCAATCACAACCAGAATTCTTCATCGCTGAAAATGTTAAGGGAATGATGACTTTAGGTAAAGGAGAGGTGCTCCGCCAGATTATAGATGATTTTTCAGCTGCTGGATATACAGTATCTGCTCATTTGGTTAATGCAAGGGACTATGGTGTTCCACAATTAAGAGAACGTGTATTTTTAGTAGGGGTCCATAAAGAAAAGATTGAGAAGAAATATGGTTATAGGTATCAACTTCCCGAGAGTACGCATGATGCAAGAGAAAAAATAAATTTATTTTCTTCTAAAAAACCGTATTTAACACTAAAAGATGCAATAGGTGATTTAGTAGAAAATCCTGGGAGAATATATGAAGGTGACTATTCATCTATTTATATGAGTAGAAATAGAAAGAAAAGTTGGAATGAGCAAAGTTTTACTATTCAAGCATCAGGACGTCAAGCCCCACAACATCCTGGGGGGGAACCAATGAATAAAATAGATTCTAACAAATGGGAATTTAAAGGGATGCTTAATAGACGATTATCTATAAGAGAAATCGCTAGAATTCAAACGTTTCCAGATTGGTTTGAATTTTCTGATGGAAATAATGAAAAAATAAGCGAAAATAGTAAAGTTGATAAAATATATAAACAAATTGGTAATGCTGTTCCGGTATTACTTGCTAAGGCAATAACACAACCAATTGCTGATTTTATCTATAAAAACATACTTAAAGAGGAGGATAAAAATGACAACTAATGTTATCGATGCAATACTTAATATTATAAAAACAAATAACTTTTCTCTTCTAGACATATATATTAGTAATAATAGAGCAAATTCTATGGGATTAGCTTTAGAAAAGTATATTATGGATAGTTTTGCCAATACAATCCTAGAGAATGATGAGAAGATACGTAAAGAAAGATATTCACAAGTGTTTTCATATAAAGGTAATACTTCTAATCCACCAGATGCAATGATAAGAGATGGGATAGCTTTGGAAGTGAAAAAGATTGAATCAAAAAGCAATCAATTACAATTAAATAGTTCATATCCGAAATCTAAGCTGTTTCATGATAATCCAAGGTTAAGTAAAGGTGCAAAAAATGCAGAGAGCTGGGTTGAAAAAGACTTTATGTATGCAATAGGATTTGTAAAAGATAATTACTTAAAGGAGTTAGCTTTCATAGATGGTGAGGTTTATTGTGCGGATAAAGAAATATATGAAAATAATTTTGAAAGATTAAAGAAGAGTATTGTAGAAACAGAAGAATTTGAATTTTCTAAAACTAATGAATTAGGAAGGATAAATAGAATTGATCCATTGGGGATAACTAGTTTAAGATTAAGGGGAATGTGGCTTATCGATTCTCCTTTCACGGTATTCAAGGATATTTATAAAGAACAAAGAGGAGATAACTTTACTTTATTTGCATTAATGCCGACATATAAATATAAAAAATACGAAAATCGTAAAGAATTAGAAAAATTATGTTCTAAAGATAACTGTTTAACGATTTCTGATGAATTAATTGAAAATCCAAACAATCCTGTTCAGCTTATCGAGTGTAAGAAAATTGTATTTTCAAAATAGATATGTATATTAACTTTTTTCACTTTAATTCTAGTGTTTGAATCGAGACTATGCTATAATAAATAATGAAAAAATTTGTCTGAGAGGTAAATGATGAAATATGTATCGGTGGCTGTAGATGGGCCAGCAGGATCAGGAAAAAGTACAATAACAAAAATGGTAGCAAAGTCATTAGGATTCAACTATGTTGATACTGGTGCAATGTATAGAGCTTTAACGTATAATTTCTTATCTAATGGATTAGATGAATTAGAAGAAGAAAAAATTAAAGAATTATTAAATAAAATTGATTTCAGAGTTGAATATGTAGATGGTGTTCAATACGTTTATGTTAATGATGAGGAAGTAAGTGATAAGATTCGAACTGAAGAAGTATCGAAATTTACTTCGTTATTCGCTAAATCTCCAGCGGTGAGGGATTTTTTAATCGATACTCAAAGAAATCTAGCCAATACCAATAATATTATTATGGACGGTAGAGATATTGCGTCTGTAGTACTTCCGAATGCGGATGTTAAAATATTTTTAACGGCATCTGTTGAAGAAAGAGCGAGAAGAAGAGTATTGGATTTTGAACGTCAAGGTATTGCAAATGTAGACTTCGAAAAAGTAAAAGAAGACATTAAAGAGCGAGATTGGCAGGATGAAAATAGAGATATTGCACCACTTGTTAAGGTGGATTCTGCAATATTATTAGATACAACAAGTATGACTATTGATGAGGTTGTTGTGAAAATGACTGAATTGGTAAAAAGTGTAGAAAGTAGAAATTAGCAGGAGAGTACTATGTATAATTTTATTAGAAGTTTATTGGCGCTGTACTATAAGATTTTTTATAAAGTCACTATTATCAATAAAGAAAAAATAGAAAATGCTAAAGGTGTTGTAATTTCAGGAAATCATCTTAGTAATCATGATCCACTATTGTTCCCAGCATTTTTTGATAAAAAAATTCGTTTTATTGCGAAAGAAGAATTGTTTAAAATAATTTTTGTAAAACAGGCTTTGGAAGCTACAGGAGCAATTCCAATTAAGCGAGGAACGTTTGATAGAGCTGCGATTAATAATAGCATAAAATTGCTTAGAGAAGGTGAAGTTGTTGGGATTTTTCCTGAAGGAACGCGTTCACATTCGAAAGAATTAGATTTAGGGGAGTCTCACAATGGAGCATCATTCATAGCAACAAGAGCAAAAACTAAAATTATCCCATTTGCAATTATCCCTGATAAAAATTTCAGAATTTTTTCTAGTATTAAGATTGTAATTGGTGATGAAATTGATGCTGCTTCATTAAAAGAAGAAGGTAAGAGTCACGATGAGATTACTGCAATTTTAATGGAGAAAATTTCAGAGTTGATTGCAAAGGAGAAATAAAGTGTACGAAAAAACAATAAAATTTAAATTAGAAAAAAAATTCTTCAATCAAGCAGGTTTTTTAGATAATAAATATGTTTATGATTGGATGAATTTGGCTAAGAAATATTATTTAAATGGCTTAGGAATAGATATTGATTCATTAATGAATTATAATTTATATTATGCCGATATTGATGTTAGGTATTCAATTAGGTCGAATATTAGATATAATAGTCAAGATATATTTATTAAGACGTGGATAGAAAAACATAGCGGTATTAAAACTATATTTTCTTACGAATTTTATGTAGATGGTGAGGTAGTAATCCTTGCTACAAGTTCACATAATATTCTTGGTACTGATAGTGATCGTGCTATTAGAATAGACCGTAATTTACCGAAATGGGACCAGATTCTTAAAGATGTTGTAGGTAATGAATATATAGAATAGGGCTGCTTGAAGGCAATGAACAACTAGTAACTATGAGAAATGATAGTTACTAGTTGTTCCTTTTTTAATTATTTATTAACAAAGTAGCGCTATAAGGTATTAATCTAAAAATTATAATCGAGTGAATTAGTGGTGAATTTTTAACGTAGATTCTACCTTAGAAATAGTTTCTGGTTAGGTATTTGAGTCAAAATTTTAAAAAAATTTATATGAGAATTCATAAACGTAGTGATTTATTGATATCTAAATTTGCTTTATAAAAGCTTTTTAGATGTCTAATAAACTTTGAATGAGTGACTTGAAATAATCGATTTCTTCAAAATTATGATTTTTCAGTTGCTTCTTTAATTTGGGAATTAACATGAATGAATTAGTTTTATTAACAATAGCCACTTTAATTGATAAAATATCTATTTTGTTATATACTTTAAGGTGGTTTAAAATGTAATAATTTTAAAATTAGAAATATATATAATAAAAGAAGAAAGGTAGATAGTATGATATATTTAGATAATTGTGCTACAACTAAACCGTATAAAGAAGTGCTTGATACATTTGTTGAAGTTAACAATTCTTATTTTGGTAATGCTGCTAGTATCAATAAGTTTGGAAAAACGACTAATAAACTTCTTTCAGCTGCCAGAGGACAAGTAGCATCTATCTTACAAGTGGCGGAAGACAGTATATTTTTTACATCTTGCGCTACTGAAAGTAATAACATAGCTTTACTTGGAAGTGTTGAACATAAAAAAGATTTTGGTAATAGAATTATTGTTTCAAAAATTGAACATCCGTCAGTTTTAGAATCTTTTAGAGAATTAGAAAGAAGAGGGTTCATATTAGACTATTTAAATGTTGATGAAGATGGAGTAGTCGATTTAAATCATCTAAAAATACTACTAACAAAAGAGACGATTTTATTAAGTGTAATGCAGGTTAATAATGTTTTTGGAGTAATTCAACCAATAGAAGAAATTTCAGAAATATTAAAAGATTATCCGAAGGTTCACTTCCATGTTGATGGAGTACAGGGGGTATTAAAAGATAAACTTGATTTATCAAAAGTTGATAGCTATGCTATTTCAGCACATAAATTTCATGGTATAAAAGGTATTGGTGTACTGTATTTAAAATCTAGAAGAACAGTTCACAATATAACTTTTGGTGGAGGTCAAGAGGACGGTTTACGTAGTGGAACGGTAAATGTTGCAGCTGCGGCAAGTCTTGCGAAAGCTCTGAGATTATCACAAGAAAAAGTAGAAGCTGTAAAAATAAAACATAGAGAATTTAAGGCTATGATTGTTAATGAATTTTCAAAATACAAGCACATGGTGATTAATTCACCTTTAAATGAAAAGTATATTGATTCAATTATAAATATAAGCTTACCTAAAATAAAAGGAGAAGCAATAGTTAATGCCCTTAATGAAAGGGGGATAATGGTTTCAACGACAAGTGCGTGCTCATCTAAAACTTTTCATCTTAACGAAGCACTTTTTGCAAGAGGGCTGTCAAGAGAGAATATAGAGGGAAGCATTCGTGTAAGTTTTTCAAATGAGACTACTAAACAAGAAGTTGAAACATTTATTGAAGTATTCATTGATGAATATAATAAAAAATTTAAAGAGGTAATTGAAAGTGGAATTTAGTCATATTATAGTAAGATATGGAGAACTTACATTGAAGTCTGGTAACAGAAATGAGTTTTTAAAAAAATTAACTAAAAATATTCGTTACAATCTTCAAGGATTAACAGGTTTCCATGTCCAAACAAAAAGAGATAGAATGTATATTCATCTAGCTCATAATGAAGATGTTCAAGAAATCATGGAGAGATTAAAAAAAGTTCCAGGTATTCACAATTTTTCTCCTGTATTAAGAGCAGGATTAGATGTTGAAGAAGCAAAAAAAGTTATTGATAGACTTTTAGAAACTAAATTGGATAAAGAGTATAAATTCAAAATCCAAACAAAAAGACCAAATAAAAACTTCCCACACAATACTAACGAATTAAATAACGTATTTGGAAGTCATGTTTTAATTAATTATAAGAATTTAAAAGTAAATGTTAAACAACCGGATTTTATAATTAATGTTGAAGTACGAAGTGAAGGAATTTTTATCTTTACTGACTTTATTAAAGGGGTAGGAGGATTCCCGGTAAATACTTCTTCTAAAGCATTGTTGTTATTATCAGGAGGTATCGATTCTCCGGTTGCTGCTCATACTTTACAGGTTAAAGGTGTAGAAGTTGAAATGATTCACTTCCAATCACCGCCATTTACTTCAGCTGAGGCTTTACAAAAGATTTTTGATTTAACAATTAAATTAAGTCAAGTTGTAGGTAAAATTAAACTTCATGTTGTAAACTTTACAAAACTACAAACAGAAATTGTAAAACGTGTACCTTCAAATTATACAATGACTTCAACTAGAAGATTTATGTTGCGTATCGCTGAAGAAGTAGCGAAAAAAGAAGGTTGTTTAGCTATTGCTACAGGTGAATCTCTTGGTCAAGTAGCATCGCAAACGCTTGAGTCAATGAATTGTATTAATGAGGTAACTAATTTACCAGTTCTACGTCCATTATTAACTATGGATAAAGTTGATATAATTAAAATAGCACAAGAAATAGATACTTTAGAAATTTCTAATTTACCGTTTGAAGATTGTTGTACAATCTTCACACCTAAAGCACCGAAAACTAAACCAAGATTAGAAAAAATAACAGCTTATGAAGCTCGTGATGACTATTCTGATCTAATTGCTGAGACACTAGCTAGTGTGGAAACATATCTATTCGATAAGAATGGTAGAGTAGTTACTCAAGATATGAGAGAACAAGAAGTTAAAAAAGAAGAAAAAGATGATTTTTCTGGATTACTATAAAGATAGAAAGAGAGACGATTAATGGAAAAAAAAGTAATAGTAATAGGTGCTGGTTTAGCAGGAAGTGAAGCTGCTTGGCAACTAGCAAAACGTGGAGTTAAAGTAGATCTTTACGAAATGAGACCTAAAAAAATGACACCTGCGCACAAGACTCAAAATTTTGGAGAATTAGTATGTTCTAACTCATTAAGAGCTAATAACGTAACAAATGCTGTTGGTCTTTTAAAAGAAGAAATGAGAATGTTAGATTCTATTATAATTAAATGTGCAGATGCGACTCAAGTACCAGCAGGTGGAGCATTAGCTGTAGATAGAGACAAATTCTCAGAGATGATTACTGAAACTATTAAAAATCATCCAAATATTAATGTAATTGGTGAGGAGTTACCAACAATACCTAAAGGTGATATTCCTGTAATTGTTGCAACTGGTCCACTTACATCAGACGCACTAAGCCAAGATATCAGAAATTATACGAAACAAGATGGATTATACTTCTACGATGCAGCCGCTCCTATTATCGAGAAAGATTCAATCGATATGGATAAAGTTTACCTTAAATCAAGATATGATAAGGGTGAAGCTGCGTACTTAAATTGTCCGATGACAAAAGAAGAATTCTTTAATTTTTATAATGAATTGATAAATGCGGAAGCAGCACCATTAAAAGAATTTGAAAAAGAAATTTATTTTGAAGGTTGTATGCCTTTTGAAGAAATGGCGAAACGTGGAGAAAAAACTTTATTATTTGGACCTATGAAACCAGTAGGTTTAGAAGATCCAAAAACTGATAAACGTCCATATGCTGTTGTACAATTACGTCAAGATAATAGCGAAGGGACTTTATATAATATCGTAGGATTCCAAACACATCTTAAGTGGGGAGAACAAAAGAGAATTATTAACATGATTCCAGGATTAGAAAATGCTAATATTGTCCGTTATGGAGTTATGCATAGAAATACATACTTAAATTCTCCACAATTATTAGAAAAAACTTATAGATTAAAAGAAGAGAAAAACATCTATTTTGCTGGTCAAATGACAGGGGTAGAAGGATATGTTGAAAGTGCAGCTTCAGGAATTGTGGCAGCATTAAATGCTCTACACAATACAGAAGATAAGGAAGTAGTATTCCCAACAGAAACTATGATAGGTGCAATGGCAAATTATATCGTAGATAATACAAGTAAAAATTTCCAACCTATGAATGCAAATTTTGGAATTATTAAACCACTTCCAGAAAGAATTAAAGATAAAAAGGAAAAATACGAAAGATATGCTAAAAGATCACTTGAAATGTTAGAAAATTTCAAAATTGATTAAATTAATTTTTAAAAAGTCTTACAATTTATTAAAATTAATGGTATAATAAGCTAGGAAGTATTTTGTAAGGAGAAAATTAATGGCAAGTTTATTACAAAAAACAAGAAAAATAAGTACAATTTTACAAGAAGGACGCCATGAAAATGTAGATTTTGAAGCTATGGCTATGCGTCTTAGTCCAATTCTAGATTCAGTCGTATATATTCTTGATACTGAAGGTAATATTCTTGGATATGATTCTATAGTTGATTATTCTAATGAACGAATGGAACAAATTATTCAAGCAAGAAAAGTGCCTAAAGCATACTTAGATGCAACTTTAAAAGTTTATGCCACAAAAGTTAATATTCCATTTCAAGATCCATTGTCAATTTTTCCAGAAGAAGAACACGAGCGTTTTGAAGGAAATAGCTATACTGTAATCTTACCTATTAGAGGTGGGGGAGATCGTCTTGGGACATTAGTTATAGGTAGAATGGACAGTGACTTTAAAGATGACGATTTAGTATTAGCTGAATATGCATCAACAGTAGTAGGAATAGAAATTCTGCATGAGAAACAAGATAAAGAGAAAAACTTAGCGCGTGATAAAGATATGGTTAATATGGCATTAAATTCATTATCTTTCTCAGAAAAGGAAGCTATTGAACATATCTTTAGAGAATTAGATGGGACTGAAGGGTTACTTATCGCTAGTAAAATTGCTGATAGAGTAGGAATTACTAGATCTGTAATCGTAAATGCATTAAGAAAATTAGAAAGTGCGGGAATTATTGAATCTAAGTCGTTAGGAATGAAAGGGACTTATATCAAAGTTCTAAAAGAATATTTCTTAGAATTAATGTTTTCTAATGAATTTTAAAAAATAAAATTGTAAAAAAAGAAAGATCGTTTGTGTACGGTCTTTCTTTTTTTGCTATTTATGATAATTTTAATGTTTCTTATGAAAGTTTGCTTAAGAATTTTTCGTTATTAATGATTACTCTAGTGTGCGTAGCATCCCCAATTTTTTTATCTGCCTCAAAAGCTTCCAAAGAAAAAACTATAATTTTTTCTTTGATAATTTCTGTTACCTGACCTTGAACGGTGATTTCTTTACCGACAAGAGTAGGCGCTAGGTGATTTATATTGATGTTGCTACCAACACTACCTAAGTCATCTGTTAGGAAGGTATTCAAGTAATTTTTAGCGGCGTTTTCCATAAATGCAACAAGACTTGGTGTTGCAAGTACATCTAAATCACCACTCCCCATATTTTTAGCAGTATGATTTTCTTCTACTATAAAATATTGTTTGAACTCTGTATTAATTTTAATATCCATAATATTATCCCTCTATTTATTCATAAAATGTTACTTCATAATCGATAAATATATTATCTTTATAGTTGAATTTAGCTGAGAAGAATGGTTTATCTTTGACTAACCAATCAAGAAAGATATAATCTCCTTCCCATGTTTTTATATTGTGTATTTCTGATTTTTTCACCCATATTAGATCGCCTTCGTTGCAATCTTCAGTCAAACTTCCTTTATAATTTGTCGCAGTATATACGTAAGTGTACCAGTCTTTTTCACCATCGAAATTAGGGAACGTTATAATCCCTCTAAGTTTCGGTTTTATTATGTCAAGATTTGTTTCTTCTTTAACTTCTCTAATGACACAGTCTTCTGGACTTTCACCTGGTTCGAATTTTCCACCAACACTAATTGTTAAACCTTCATGTATATCATTTTCTTTTTTATTTCTTTTTAACATTAAAAAACTTTCGCCATCATCAACGTAGCACATAGTTGCAAGAACATTGTTCATATAATTATCTCCTATATTTAAAGAAAAAGTAGGAAGGAGGAAACACTCCTCAATACCTACTTACAAAATTTTTATGTATTTACTAAAAAATTATTTTTCTTCGCGTTTTTTATCTAAACCTACTACGTCTAATAGCGCAACAAAAATTGTAAATAATACAGCAAGTATTGCACAGTCACGAAGTGTATTAATCTCACCATTAGTTCCCAAAATAGATGAAACGATAAATACTATAACAGCTGAAAATATAAACGACCAAATAAGTGAAATAATATATTTCATTGTCACCACTCCTTAAATTTTATCTACAATATCTATTATACAACTATTCTTATAAACTAGCAAGATTTTTATTGATATTTTATGTATTTATATATCTTTTAAATTATAGAGAAAAGGTGTAGAATTATAATAATGATATGTGAGATGGACTTTTATAGGGAATTCTATGAAAACGATATTAAGATTTTATAAATTGTAGATATAAATAAAAATTATGTTATAATATATACAACGTGGAGGTTACTGATGTACCAAAAAGTATACATAGATGATAATATTGAAAATTTAATAACTGATGAAATTAGGAGAATATTTAATGATTATGCTATACCTTTTAGTTTTATAAAAGATTCAAAAATTGTGGATAGAAATGCATTGTATTTAACTAATGATAAAGATAGGCTGAGTGATAAGTTAATAAATGTTTTTTTATTAAGTGAAGAATATGATTTTTTAGATGTAAAAAATGCAATTTTTATTAAAAACATAGAAGATATAGTAAATGTTATAAAAAATGATGTTTGGAAAAATTGGGCACAGGAATTGCAGTTTTTAGCGCAGTGTAGTTTGGCATATAGTAAGGATAGATTTGATAGAGAACGTTCTGAAAGAATTAGAGAAATTGCATGTGAGATGCTGTCGTTCAAATATGATTTACCAATTGAAAAGATAAAAATGGATTTTGCTGGTGAAATAGGGTATCAAACACCCAAAGTTGAAACTAGAGCGGCGGTAATTAAGGATAATAAGATACTGTTGGTTAGGGAACAATTTGATGGGAAATGGGCGCTACCAGGTGGATATCAAGATGTGAATATGAGTATTAGAGAAAATGTTATAAAAGAAGCAAGTGAGGAAGCAGGCGCTGTGGTTAAACCACAAAAAGTAGTAGCAGTCTTTGATTATAATAGACATCATCACGTTAATTTTCCATTTGGTATGGTGAAAATATTTGTCTTATGTGAATATATTTCTCATAATTTTCATGAGAATACGGAAACTTTAGGTGCCGAGTTCTATTCATTAGATGAATTACCGGAATTATCATTAACTAGAACTACGAAAAAACAATTGGAGATGTGTTTTGAATGTTCTAAAAATCCAGAAAAATGGGATACTGTATTTGATTAATATATTTTAGGAGATGGTTTTAAAAATATGAATTTACGAGAGACTTTAATAAATAAAAATCTTCCCGTGCACGAGCAACTCATGTTTTGTTTGTTGTTAACTGCGGTTGGGGGTTTTTTCGATGCCTATACATTTGTTAACTGTGATGGTATTTTTGCTAATGCACAGACAGGAAATTTAATTTTTGTAGGTATAGACTTAATTGAAGGAAACTTTCGAGAGGTCTTACATTATTCAATACCGATATTGTCTTTTATAGTAGGAGTATTGGTAAGTAAACATATCGAAACGAAGTATAAAGAATTATCTATATTTAAACACATATATATGTTATTGCTTACACAAATATTTGCTTTGTTGGTTATATTATTTAAACATCAATATTTAGGTGTAGATATTAGACCTATTGTAATATCATTTATCTGTGCAATTCAGTTTGATGGTTTTAGAAAAGTAAATAATTTAGTTTTTGCAAGTGTATTTTGCACAGGTAATCTGCGCTCTATGAGCGAGCATTTATATAAGTATGTTGTTTTGAAGAAAAAAGAAAGTAAAACTCCTCTTGCGATTTATTCTACGGTTATCTCGATGTTCTTATCGGGGGTAGTTTTAGGGGCTGCAATGTCAAAGATTTTCTTGCATAAAGCGATTTTTGTACCACTGATTATTATATGCATTAACTTATTTTTGGTTACTACTATTTATCATAAGTTTGGGCGAAAAAAAATATAAAATAATAAAATTTCAAGGCGATTTTAGATATTAGTTACTAACTTTTATAAACGTCTTGAAATTTTTATATTTAAATAAAAATTGTTATAAATGCATTTACATAAAGTTTTATAGATGTTATAATCAATATAGAAATAAAAATTAGGGTAATTTTAATACTAAGGGGGTATTTTTATGAGTGAAACAGTATTAAAAAAATTCAATGAATATTTGTTAAATAGAAAAGAGTTTTCTACTAACACTATTAATTCGTACGATAGGGATTTGAAAAAAATCTTTTTATATTTAGCGGAAAAAGGGTATTCTACTGAAGATTATTCTTGGTTAAATGAAGAATTTGTATCTAGATACATTGATTATCTTAAAGATAAGGATTATTCTTCTGCAACTTTATCAAGAACTATTTCGACTGTTCACATCTTTGTGGAGTATTTATGGATTGAAAAGATTATTCCAAATAGAGTAAATATAGAAGTTCATATCGACAAAGAAGATCATCATGATTTAGTGATTTTCACAAGACAAGAAATTGCTAAAATTCTTGATGTGAAAACGAACAATTTAATGGGGTATAGAGATAAAGCTATTTTTGAATTATCTTATTCTATTGGAATTAAACCAACAGAGTGTATTAATCTAGAACTTAAAGATGTTAATACTACTATCGGATATTTAAAATATAGAAAAAAAGATGGCTATAGAACAATAGCACTTAATAGAGAATCAGTTGAAGCTATTGAAAATTATATAGTAGAGTTGAAAAAAGAATATCCAAAAATCAAAGATGATAGTAAATTGTTCTTAAATCATGACGGTGAAGGTATTAGTCGTCAAGGCTTTTGGAAAATATTCAAAAAACGTCAACAAGATTTAGGATTAACAAAAGAACTAAATACTATGAATTTTAGAAATTCTCTTGCTATTCATCTGCTAGAAGATAAGGTGCCTGCAGAAGAGGTTCAAGAGTTATTAGGTTTAAAAAATATTCATAGTTTAAAACTATATTTCTCTAGTTTGGAGAGAAATAAATCGAAAAGAATGATGACGAATCATCCAAGAAAAACGATTAATTAAAGGATAAAATAGATGTATAATGTTAACTTAGAGGTTTTTCAAGGCCCACTTGATTTACTTTTGCATTTAATTGAAAAGATGGAGATAGATATTTATAATATACCTATAGCTCGTCTAACAGAGAGTTATTTGGAATATATAAATAATAGCGAAGAATTTTCATTAGAAAATGCAGAGGAATATATTGTAATGGCAGCAACACTATTACACATAAAGAGTAAAAATTTACTTCCTAAGTTTGAAGATGAAACTATAGAAGACGAAGAAGATTTGGTTCAACAGCTTCTTGATTATAAAAATTACAAGGAACTTAGTGAAAAACTTGATAATCTTCAAAAAATTAGAGCACAGTTTTTAGATAAAGAAAGTGTAAATATTGAAGTAGAGGGTAGTATAGAAACACTAAGAATGCCTTCTTCGAAGTTGTTACGAGCTATGGAGAATATTCTTAGATCTCTTGAAGATAAAGAAAATGACGTGTCATTGGTAAGTTATCGTAGAGAAGTTTCATTTGAACAGGTGAAAGAAGAACTAGTTAATAAGTTTAAAAACAGAAGAAATATGTCATTTTTCGAGTTGATTAAGTCATATTCGCAAAAGAATGAAGTTGTTTTGGTTTTTATGGGGATATTAGCGATGATTAAAGATCAGGAATTGCTATGTGTTGACAAAGATAGTGAAATCATTCTAGAATATAAATCGAAGGAAAATTAATATGCTATTAGATGAAATAAAAAAAATAATTGAGGCTTTACTTTTTATGAAAGGTGAAGAAGGGCTTAATATTGAATATTTCTCTACTTTTATGGAAGTTGAGTCTCATGAAGCTGAAAATATGCTAAATGTATTTTGTGAGGAGTATAATAATGCTAATAATTCACTAATAATTAAGAAATTTGGTACAACTTACAAAATGTTATTAAGAGATGAGATGGCTGAGGTAATAAAAAAAGCTGTAATATCTAAAAATCTTGTTAAGTTATCCAAAGCTTCTTTGGAGACTTTAGCAATTATCGCATATAATCAACCGATAACAAAAGTTCAAATTGATAAAATAAGGGGTGTAAGTAGTGATTCTATATTACACTCTCTTGTTAGTAAAGAACTTGTAGTATCTAATAAGACATTAGATACTATTGGTAAACCAAAGCTATATGAAACAACTGATATATTTTTAGATGTTTTTGGATTAGAAAGTTTGGAACAATTACCTAAATCGGAAATTGTTACTAGTGAAGAAATAAATAAATTTTTACAAAATTAGGAGGACGAGATGGCAGAAAGACTGCAAAAATTAATAGCGGCATCAGGGTACACATCACGAAGAAAGGCTGAACAACTTATTCTTGATGGAAAAGTGAGTGTTAATGGTGAAGTTATAAAAGAATTAGGAGCCAAAGCGGAACCGAGTGACATTATTATCGTAGAAGGAGTACGATTATTAAAAGAAAATAAGAGATATTACTTATTCTATAAACCAGAAAAAGTAATTACGTCTATGTCTGATGAAAAAGATCGTACATGTGTAAAAGACTTTTTTGAAAATGTTAATGAACGTGTAGTACCTGTGGGAAGATTAGACTACGATACTTCAGGCGCACTTATTATGTCAAATGACGGTGAGTTTATTAATTTAGTAACACACCCTAAACATAAAATTAAAAAGACATATGTTGCGAAAATTAATGGTAAATTAGAAGATAATCATCTGAGAATACTTCGTAATGGGGTTAGAATCGATAATTATAAAACTGCTAAGGCAGAAGTAAATATTGTTAAAAATAAAAATAAGAGTGGAAATACGCTAGTAAGATTAACAATTCATGAAGGAAAAAATCGCCAAGTAAGAAAAATGTTTGAAGCATTAGGTTATGAGGTGATTAAATTAAAACGTGAATCTATAGAAGATTTAACTTTAGAAGGGCTAAAAAAGGGTGAGTATAGACCTCTTACAATTCATGAAGTAAAAAGACTTATTAATAAGGCTAAAAATGGAGAGAAGTAAATAATTAGGAAGTGATGTATTGTGGCAGAGAGAGTATTAATAATAGATGACGAAGAAAGAATTAGAAAATTATTAACTATGTATCTTGAAAAAGAAGGATATATTGTTGATGAAGCTAGTAATGGTCATGATGGTTTAGAAAGATTAAAGTATATGGACTATTCTTGTGTGCTTCTAGATGTTCAACTACCGATGCTGAATGGGAAATCAATTTTATCGGAACTTAGAAAGACTAAGGCGACACCGGTGATAATCATGTCAGCTCAAGCTGATGAACAAAGTAGAGTTGAAGGATTTGAATTAGGTGCAGATGACTATGTTGTTAAACCTTTTAGTCCAAGAGAACTTATGTTAAGGATAAATGCAATTCTTCAGCGAACAAAGAGAAGTGTCTTTTATACTCCAGAACTTTATGCAAAAGATGTACTTGTTTTTCCAGGATTAATCATTGATGTTAATTCGCATAAAGTTATTGTCGATGACAGTGAAGTATTGTTAACTCCTAAAGAGTTCGATTTGCTACTATTTTTAGCTAAATCACCGGACAAGGCATTTAAGCGTAATGAAATACTTCGTGCTGTTTGGGATTATGATTTTTATTCAGATCTTAGAACTGTTGACACTCATATTAAACGTGTTAGAAAAAAATTTGATAAAATATCTCCAAAGGTTGCTCAGATGATTGTAACGGTTTGGGGAATAGGATATAAATTTGATACATCACAAAATAGTCTATAAAAGGAGAATATATGCTAGCATTTTATAGAAATTTAGCAAAGTTAACTAGAACTGCGAGTAAATTAGCAGGAAAAAAGGGAACAGATTTACCTGGTAAGGTATTAAGAAAAGTAAATGATAATGTTCTTACTAAATTAGCTAGTGATTTTGATGAAATTGTTTTTGTAACAGGGACTAATGGAAAAACGACAACATCAAATCTTATAGGTCATACTTTAAGATCTGCTGGTGAAAATTTTATTAATAATTTCGAAGGAGCAAATATGTTAGATGGTATTATCTCAACGTTTGCTATTCAAGGGAGAAATAATACTAAATTAGCTATTATTGAAATTGATGAAGGTTCTATTAAACGTGTTATGAAATATATTACACCGACGAAATTTGTTATTAATAACTTCTTTAGAGATCAAATTGATAGATTTGGTGAGATAGACACATTAATTGCGACGATTGGAGAACAGCTTGAAGGTAAGAAAATTCAGTTAATCTTAAATAGTGATGATCCATTTGTTACAAGACTTTCTAAGTATGGTGAAGATAATATATATTTTGGAATTGCAAAAGATGCATATCAGTTTTCTGATTTTGGGATTTCTGAGTCTAAATTCTGTCCAAATTGTGGTATGGAATTGATTTATGATCATGTTCACTATAGTCAACTTGGGTTTTATCATTGTTCTAAATGTGATTTTAAACATCAAAGCGTTAAGTATGAAGTAACAAGAGCAACTGTTGAGCCTTTTATTAATATGTGTATTAATAATGGAGAAGCAATTGAGACGAAACTTGCTGGAGATTACAATATTTATAATTTACTTGCAGCTTATTCTTTACTTAAAGAATTAGGGTTATCTGAAGAAAAGATAAAAAATGGACTTGGAACATATACTCCTACTAATGGTCGTATGCAGAGTATTAGTTTTGCAAATGGATCTACAGTATTATTAAATTTAGCAAAAAATCCGGCGGGGCTAAATGCATCATTAGCTATTGCTAATTCCATTAAGGAAGAAATAAACTACTTATTGGTCCTTAATGATAACGGTGCTGATGGATTTGATATATCATGGATATGGGATACAGATTTCAATATACTAGCAGGACAAAATATTAATAATATAGTTTGTTCTGGAAAGCGGGCAAAGGAATTAGCTCTAAGATTAAAATATAGTGAAGTAGAAGCTAATATTGTTGTTTATGAAGACATATCAGAAGCTGTAGTTAAGTTGAAAGAATATACTGAAAAATATGCGATTGCTATTCCTAATTATACAGCATTGGTAGAAACTCAAAGAGAATTGGAGAAATAATTCTATGGATTTAAAATTATATCATTTTATGCCAGATAAATTGAATTTATATGGTGATATAGGAAATGTGATTGCGCTAAAGAAACGTTGTGAATGGCGTGGAATTAACCTTGAGATTGAAAATATTACATCTACTGATGGTGTTAAACTAACAGATTGTGATATGTTTTTTATCGGTGGTGGCTCTGATAGAGAGCAATGTATTGCAACTGAACAGTTTAGTAAGATTAAGAATGAATTCAAAGCTGCAATAGAAGATGGAATTCCAGCTCTTACTATTTGTGGTGGTTATCAATTTCTTGGTGAGTATTATAAAACTGTAGATGGTGATAAGTTACCAGGATTAAATATACTAGATTTCTATACAGAGTCGAAAAAAGATGCCCCGCGTCTTATAGGTAATATACTAGTTGAATCTGAAAAATTTGGTAATATTGTAGGGTTTGAGAATCATGGTGGAAGAACATATCACAATTATGAAACATTAGGAAATGTAGTGGTTGGATACGGAAATAATGATGAAGATAAAAAAGAAGGGATTCTATACAATAATCTGATTGGAACTTATCTTCATGGTCCAATTTTACCTAAGAACCCTAATGTAACAGATTATTTAATCAAAGCTGCATTAGATAACAAATATGGAACTTATGACTTTATTGAATTAAATAATGATATAGAGTTGAATGCTAATAAACATATGGTCGAACTGTTGAAAAAATCTGTAAAATAAATAAAAACTAGGTGAATCTGTATTTAATTCACCTAGTTTTATTTATTAAAATTGTTGTATACATTCTTTAAACTTAGTGATAAGTTCAAGAATTAATTCTTTATCTAAGCATGAGAATGCTATTCTTATATGCTCATCATCCATTGAATACACTCCATATTTGTATTCATTTAAGAATTTTAATCTAAACTCGTGTGCATTAATTGTGCTAGGTAGTTTAATAGTGAAGAAATAACCAGAGTTGAAAGGTAAAACTGTAACTAAAGTATCTATTTGTTCTTTAGTGATAGCTGATTTTAGTTCATTATATCTTTCTTGGATAATATTATCATTTTCTTCTTTTTCTTTAAGTGATTCTTCGTTGTCTAGTAATCTTATTGCAATTTGTTGCGATAAGTTTGATGGCGATGATGTTGTACTTCTTAAATATCCTTGTGTTTTTTCTTGAAGTTTTAGTCGTAATGAGTCATCCTTTGTGTAATATGTGATGAAACCTACACGTAACCCCCAACTATAATATTCTTTAGTAATTCCATCTAATTTAACTATTAGGCAGTTTGAATTTTCTGCAAGTTTATATGTTGCACTAAGAGTAGGAGTTTTGTGATTATCTTCGAAAAATAATCCGAAGTAAGCATCATCAGAAACGATGATAAGTTGTTTATTTGGGTGCTCTTTAGCGAAAATGTTAATTACTTCAACTAATTGAGTTAATTCTTTATTTGATGGCGTATAACCTGTTGGGTTATTAGGAAAGTTTAATATTAATGAAATTTTATCTTCTTTAATTGCATATAGTGCTGTTTTAAAGTTTTCGACACTAAAATTATTATTTTCATCAAATTGGTTGTATTTATAGATGTTGTTCCCTAATTTAATTGTGTATATTTGTGCGTAGTTTTGCCAAAATAGATTTGGTAAAAGTAAAGCATCGCCAGCTTCACTAAATAAGTTTGCCGCAATATCAATACCTTGTGTAATACCTGTAGTTACCATTGGTAAAGATAAATATTCATCATTGATTTTTGGGTTATCTTTTAAGATTTTTTCTTTCCATAGTTCTCTCATCTTAGGTAATCCTGGTGTAGGAGAATATGGTAAATATTCTGAATTATTTATTTCTGTTATGACTTTGTTTATTGATGGTAGTGCCATTGCTTTTTTGTTTGCTGTAGCGATACCGATAGTAGCATTTATTGCTCCTACAACTGCGGCTGTTTCTTTCGATTGAATTAGTACGTCTTGAGGTAAAATAATATTTTCACCTAATTTTGAAAAAAATGACATAGTATTCCTCCTGTTTAGTATATAAATTAATTATACCACTAATAGCTGATTACTAAAAGATTTTAACAAGAGTATTTTTATAATCGTAGCTAAAATTTGTTATTTATGGTAGGATAGTAATATCTGATTAAAGTAGGAGAATTTGAATGAAAAGTGTAGACTTATTAAAAAATAAAGGTGTAATGAATTTTACTTCGATATTCTTACTAATTATTGCATATTCATTTTTACAAGGTATACTATTTGAATATATCTTTAAAAATATAGTTGGGTATAATATTATATCTGTTTTATGTTCGTATATATTTTCAGCTTTTATTTTATTATTTTTTATTAAGTATTTTGAAAAAACAACGATTGATTATTTTGGTTTTAATAAAGAAAATAATTTAGTAGCTATTAAAGCTGGGTTAGGACTAGCTATATTTAGTGTTTTAGGAGTAGTAGCTATTTTATTGATGTCGAATAACGTATCGCTAACCTTATCTAAGGATTTAAATATTGGCATGATAATTATTCTTATTATATTAGTTTTAATACAAGGTTTTCTAGAAGAGATTGTTTTTAGAGGTTATTTGATGACTAGATTAGCAGCAAAAAAAGGGAAATGGATAGCCATTATATTGAGTTCGCTATTTTACTTAGTATTCCGTATGTCTAATCCGACTACATCAAAACTAGATTTAATAAATATATTTTTAATATCAATTGTAATGTCATTATTATATTGGTATTTTGATAATGTTTTAATTATTGCAATTTTTCATGCTTTTTGGAATTGTATTTCAGGTGTGATATTTGGGTTTAATATAAGTGGGATTAGGGTATCTGATTCAATATTTATTGTTGAGGCAATTAGTGATAAACAAATACTAATCGGAGGAAGTTATGGAATAGAGGGTAGTATTATTGCTACAGTTTTCTTTGCTATTTTAGGACTTTTGGTGTATATGGGTTTATATTTAAAAATGTTTAGAAAGATTGCAAAGAGATAATTAGAAATTGACTAAGATATAAAATTTTAAGATTATTATTTTATATCTTATTTTTTATTGTTTTTAATGCTAAAAAGTAACAAAACAATCAGTTCAAATGTTCTTATATTAATTATTTTTAGTACTATTTGCTAGTAAATATAGATAGAATATGTTATAATAATGTGTATCTTTTTGGGCTTTATATCGATTTGATAATAAAAAGATAATAAGATATAAGAAAAGTTCAATAATGTGAGGTGTAATTATGGTTAAAAAGAAAGATGAAGTAAGATGCTCTTTTTGTGGAAAAAATACTAACGAAGTTTTTAAAATGATTGCAGGGAATGACGTGTTTATTTGTGATGAATGCGTTGATTTATGCTCAGATATAATCGAAGAAGAAATTGACTATAGAAATGCAAAAAATAAACCGGTATTTAAATTATTAGAACCTCAAAAGATCATGGAACATTTAAATGAGTATGTAATTAGCCAAGATAAAGCTAAGAAATCAGTAGCTGTTGCTGTTTACAATCATTATAAGAGAATTATAGCAAAAGAAAACAAGGGTATTGAATTACAAAAAAGTAATATTGCTTTAATAGGTAGCACTGGATCTGGGAAAACGTTAATAGCGCAAACATTAGCGAAGATGCTTGATGTTCCTTTTGCGATTTCTGATGCAACTACATTAACAGAAGCTGGATATGTAGGGGAAGATGTTGAAAATATTCTTCTTCGCCTTATTCAAAGTGCAAATTACGATATAGAAAGAGCGGAAAAAGGTATTATCTATATCGATGAAATTGATAAAATTGCTAAAAAAGGTGAGAATGTTTCAATTACACGTGATGTTTCTGGAGAAGGGGTTCAACAAGCTCTTCTTAAAATTTTAGAAGGTACTGTCGCTAGTGTTCCACCACAAGGAGGAAGAAAACACCCTGGTGAAGAAATGATAAAAATAAATACGAAGAATATACTATTTATTATTGGTGGTGCATTCTCAGGTATTGAAGAAATTATTAAACGTCGTCTTGGAGAAAAAGTTATTGGTTTTTCTAAGAGTGATGAGTTAAATGATAATGAGGATATCATTTCTAAAGTTAAACACGAAGATCTTGTTAAGTTTGGTATGATTCCAGAATTTATAGGACGTATCCCAGTGGTATGTTACCTTGAAGAACTAGATGAGAATGATTTAGTTAGGGTTCTAACAGAGCCTAAGAATTCGGTAGTTAAACAATATGAATATTTATTTGAACTTGATGGAGTAAAACTAGTATTTGAAAAAGAGGCATTAGTAGAAATTGCTAAAGAATCGATTAAGAGAAAAACAGGAGCTCGAGGCTTACGTTCTATTATCGAAGAGTTACTTTTAGATGTAATGTTTGAAATTCCAAGTAAAAAAGATATTAAAACTTGCACGGTAACACGTGATAATGTAATTAATAAAACAAAACCAATTTTAAAATAAATAGGTTAGAGAGGAGTTCGTTTTGACAAAATATTATTTATTAGAGAATAGAGATTTATTCTTTCCGTCTAATACTTATACAATAGATGTAACGGACAAAAAATTTTTAAAAACGATAAAAACTGTAAAAAAAGATAAAATTCCAGTTTTTGTAACGTATAAGAGAAAACCAATTGATAGTTATGATGATTCATTTTCTGAAGAGGATGTATTTGATAGTAATGGATTCAATGTTTTCTTTGGTACATATGGTCAACTTACAATTGATAAAAAAAATAAAAAGTATGAATATCACTGCTACGGTATAGCTGAGGTAAAGAGTGGTGTTTATAACAATAATATTGTAGAAAATTTAGATATTAATATAAGAGAAATCGTAGATAATGGATTTGATAAAGAAGGATTATTAAATAGCATCAAAACAAAGTTTGAAAACTATTTAAAGAGAGAGAACTTTGATATTGATTATTATAAAACTGATGATTTAGAGAAATTTATAAATAAAAATATTAAATTTTTCCCAATCGATAAGATGCTAAAACAAAGAGTATTGTTTTTACTAGATTTAGAGAAAAAAGCAATTTTCTTAAATAGAAGTTTAGAAGCGTTTTTAGTTGGTAATAGTTATAAACGTGAAATAGATGAAAAAGTTCGTACGAATATCGATAATCAACAGAAAGAGTATTTCTTAAGAGAACAGATGAAAGTTGTGCAAGATGAATTGAAACAAATTGCACCTGAAGATGATGATATTGAAAAAATTCGTCAAGCGATTAATGCAATTGAGTTATCTGAAGAAGACAAGGCAGTATTATTAAAGGAAGTAGACCGTTTAGAGAAAACACCGGTAATGAGTCCAGAACATTCTATAATTAGAACTTACCTAGATACTGTAGTGGCTTTACCGTGGAACACATTAACTGATGATGAAATTGATATACAAAATGCCGAAAAAATTCTAAATGAAGATCATTATGGTCTAGAGAAAATTAAAAAAAGAATTTTAGAGTTTCTAGCTGTTAAGAAGTTACGTGATGATATGAAGTCACCAATATTATGTTTATCTGGACCTCCAGGGGTAGGTAAGAGCTCATTAGCTAAGTCTATTGCCGCTTCTATGGGAAGAAGTTTTGTACGTATTTCTTTAGGAGGTGTCCATGATGAAGCTGAAATTCGTGGACATAGGCGAACATATTTAGGTGCTTTACCTGGTAAAATTATTCAGTCACTGAAAAAAATTAAAACTAAGAATCCTGTTATTTTATTAGATGAAATTGATAAAATGGCTTCTGATATAAAAGGTGACCCGGCAGCTGCAATGCTTGAGGTGATTGATCCAGCTCAAAATAATGAGTTTGTTGATCATTACTTAGATATTCCATTTGATTTATCGAAAGTGCTGTTTATTGCTACTGCAAATAATTTAAGTTTAATTCCAGCGCCTCTTAGAGATAGGATGGAAGTTATTGAACTTGAATCATATACGATTAAAGAAAAGGAAAATATTGCTACTAAGTATTTAATTCCACGTCAAATTAAAGAAAATGGACTTAAAAAAGGTCAAATTACTTTTAGTAAGCAAGCTATTAATAAAATAATTAATGGATACACTTATGAGGCTGGTGTTAGGAATTTAGAGCGTATCTTTGGTTCTGTTTGTAGAAAAGCTGCGTTAAAAGTTCTTAAGGGTGAAGAGAAAATCAAGGTTGGAGTTAATAATCTTGAGGAATTTGCGGGTCCAGAGAAATATAGTGCTAAAGATAAAAATGTAAAACCTGAGATTGGATTAGTTAATGGTTTAGCATATACTGTTGTAGGTGGGGATACACTTGAGATAGAAACAGGAATTTCTAAAGGTAATGGGAAAATCATTTTAACTGGTAAGCTAGGGGATGTCATGAAAGAGTCAGCTCAAATGGCTATTTCATTTTTACGTTCTAATGCAGAAAAACTAGGAATTGAAGATGTTAATTTTTCAGAAATTGATATACATCTACATGTTCCAGAAGGAGCTGTTCCTAAGGATGGTCCGTCAGCAGGTATTACTATTACTACTTCAGTATATTCAGCTTTAACTAAAAAGCCAGTTGATAATAACATTGCGATGACTGGAGAGATGACTCTACATGGTAAAGTACTACCAATCGGTGGGGTTAAAGAGAAAATCTTAAGTTCTGAAAAAATGAATATTAATACTATTATTATTCCAACTAAGAATAAAAAAGATTTAATTGATATACCTGAAGAAGTTCTTGAAAAATTAACTATTCACGCAGTAGACAATATTCAAGAAGTATTTAAAATAGTATTTGGAGAATAATAATGAAAAAGTTAAATACACATAATGTAGATTTACTTATAAGTGCCGTATCAAAAAAACAATATCCAGAACATGATAAACCAGAAGTTGCGATGTGTGGTCGTTCAAACGTTGGGAAATCATCTTTTATTAATACAATTTTAGAAAGAAAAAACTATGCTCGTGTTTCTTCTAAACCAGGGAAAACTCGTACACTAAACTTTTTCGATGTAAATGATCAAGTAGTTCTAGTAGACGTGCCGGGATATGGGTATGCAAAATTATCAAAACCTGAAAAAGAAAAACTATATGATATGATAGTTGAGTATTTTACTAATAGTGAAAACCTTGGATTTGTATTACATTTAATTGATAGTAGACACAAGCCTTCGCAAGATGATATTGAGATGAATGAATTTTTAAATTACTACGAGATACCATTCGTAATCGTTATGACAAAAATTGATAAAATATCAAAAAATGAATTGGCTAAAAATACGGGAATTATAAAACGAGAATTAGACCTAACGAACAATATGGCGATTATTCCATTTTCTTCGGTTACTAAAATAGGTAAAGATCAAGTACTTAGTGAAATTGCTAAAGTTTTAGAAGATTAAAATTTGAAATATATGTTAAAGATGATTCAAAAATCGTGATTTCGTGGAAATCGATTTTGTTGAGTCACTTCTTATTTTTGATTATCCTTATGGTATAAGGTGTATTTTTTTATAAATATTTTATCTTTACTTAGTAAAATAAACTTGGTATAATAAGGATTAGGTGAGTCAACAAAAAAAGTTGACATTTTTCACCGAAAAGTATTGACATACTTTTAGTTTAATGTTAGAATAATATCTAGCTTAGAAAACTTAGCGTTATAGATTCAACTTTTTCATTAAAACACTTCATAAACACACACATAAAATTAATAAAAAAGTTGAAACATAAGGAGTACAAACATGGCAGTAAAAATCCGTTTAAAAAGATTAGGTGCTAAAAAATCACCTTTCTACCGTATCGTTGTTGCTGATTCAAGATCTCCACGTGATGGACGTTCTATCGAAACTATCGGTACTTACAATGCTGTTAAAGAACCAGCAGAAGTTAAAATCGATGAAGAGTTAGCATTAAAATGGTTAGGTAATGGAGCTCAACCTTCTGACACAGTTAGAAGTTTATTATCAAAAGAAGGAATTATGAAAAAATTCCACGAATCAAAATTAAATAAATAAGAAATTTAGCCCCTTAGTAAAATAAGGGGTTTTTGTTTGTTTTAAATTGTGTTATAATATAATATAAAAATTCTAAACACAACACAACTATATGGCTGTAGAGTGGAATAAAAAATATAAAAAAGGAGGATAATATATGGAATATTTAATTGAAATATTACCAAGTCTGATGAATGGTGCATTAATAACTTTAGAAGTATTCTTCTTAGTATTAATTTTATCTATTCCATTAGGTATTTTTGTTGCATTCATAATGCGTTTTAATATAAAGATACTAAATTATTTTATTAATATTTATATTTGGATTATGCGTGGAACACCGTTATTATTACAGTTAATTTTTATCTATTATGTACTGCCTTCAGTAGGAATACGTTTTGATAGATTACCTGCAGCTATTATTGCATTCACCTTAAATTATGCAGCGTACTTTGCTGAAATATTCCGTGGAGGTATTGAATCTATACCAAAAGGACAATATGAAGCGGCAAAGGTATTGAAATTTACTCAGTTTCAAACAATTAGATATGTAATATTACCGCAAGTAGTTAAAATAGTTCTACCTAGTGTATTTAATGAGATAATGAGTCTTGTTAAAGATACATCTTTAGTTTATGCATTAGGAATCAGTGACCTAATATTAGCAAGTAGAACAGCAGCCAATAGGGATGCTAGTTTATTACCAATGTTTGTTGCAGGAGCTATTTATCTGATTTTAATAGGGGTAGTAACGCTTGTATCTAAACAAGTAGAGAAACGTTATAATTATGATAGGAGGTAACTTATGTTAGAATTAAAAAGTATTAGTAAAAAATTCAAAGATCGACAAATACTATCGGATTTTAATTTAACAGTTGAAGAGAATAAGATTTTAGCAATAGTAGGACCTTCTGGTGGTGGGAAAACAACCCTATTAAGAATGTTAGCTGGTCTTGAAAAAATAGACTCAGGTGAAATTATTTATAATGGTGAATCTCTTCCGATTGATGAATTGGAAAAAAGAAATCTTTTAGGTTTTGTATTCCAAGATTTTCAACTTTTCCCTCATCTTACTGTCCTAGAAAATCTAGTTTTATCTCCAATTAAAACTATGAATATGGCAAAAAGTGATGCTGAGAAAAAGGCGATTGAATTGTTAGAAAAACTTGGTTTAGAAAAACAGATTAATAATTATCCGACTTCATTATCAGGAGGTCAAAAACAAAGGGTTGCTTTAGCTCGCGCTATGATGATAGAACCAAAAATTATAGGTTATGATGAACCGACAAGTGCATTAGATCCTGAATTAAGGTTAGAAGTTGAAAAATTAATACTTAAGAATAGAGAACTAGGTATTACACAAATTGTTGTAACTCATGATTTACAGTTTGCTGAAAATATTGCCGATAGTATTCTAAAAGTAGAACCGAAATAAGAGGTGATTAAATGAGAAAATTAAAATTCTTTCTAACACTTATTATTACTATTTTAATAATTACGGGTTGTGCTTCCGGAGGAAAAGATAAACCAAAAAAAGATAATTGGAATGATTTTCAAAAAGATAAGAAGATTGTTATTGGTTTCGATAATACATTTGTACCGATGGGCTTCCAAGATAAAAGTGGAAAAAATGTTGGCTTTGATATAGATTTAGCGAATTCTGTCTTTGAAAAATATGGAATTAAGGTAGAGTGGCAAGCTATAAACTGGGATTTAAAAGAAACAGAATTAAAGAATGGTAATATTGATTTAATTTGGAATGGATATTCGAAAACTGCAGAAAGAGAAGCTGTTGTGCAATTTACTAAGCAGTATATGATAAATGAACAGGTCGTAGTTGTAAAGAAATCTAAAGGTATTAAAAATGTAACAGACTTAAAAGATAAGGTTCTAGGTGCTCAAAATGGTTCATCTGGATATGATACTTTTAATGAAAATCCAGATGTTCTTAAAAATATTGTAAAGAATAATGATGCTACTCAGTACGAAAGTTTCAATGAAGCTTTAATTGACTTAGAAAATGATAGAATAGATGCATTGTTAATCGATAGAGTGTATGCAAACTATTATTTAAAACAACAAAACAAATTAGAAGATTTTGATATTTTAAATGCTGGATTCGATAGTGAGGCTTTTGCAGTCGGAGCAAGAAAAGCAGATGTAACACTTGTTAAAAAAATTAATGAAGCATTCTATGAGATGTACAAAGAGGAGAAATTCCAAGAGATTTCTAAGAAATGGTTCGGAGAAGATGTTGCAACTGAAGAAGTAAAAAGTAAATAAATTATTAGGAGGCAAGCTATTGAAAAGAATTTAAATAGTAAGCCTCCTTTTAGTGTAAACATGTAAAAAAGAAAATTAGGGATAAAATTTAAAAGGTAGAAGAAGTAATAGCTGTCAACAAAAAAAGTTTACAAATATTAGTAAAAGTACTTGATTTTTTTTAGAATATTATTTATAATAAGTAGGTATGTGATTAACTCACTGAAAAATAACTCTGTTCGTATTAAAAGCGTTCAGGGCAGAAGGAGACGATAATAATGAGAGAAGGAATTCACCCAGATTACCGTAAAGTTGTATTCATGGATACTACAAGTGGTTTCAAATTTTTAAGTGGTTCTACTAAACCATCTAAAGAAACTATCGAGTGGGAAGATGGAAATACATACCCATTATTAAAAGTTGAGATCTCTTCAGATACACACCCATTCTACACAGGGCGTCAAAGATTCGCTCAAGCAGATGGTCGTATCGAACGTTTCAACAAAAAATACGGTATCAAGTAAGAAAAATAAAACAGACATTTCTTTATTGGATTGTCTGTTTTTATTCTATTAGTAATTGTATAATATAAGCCCGAGGGGATTAATAATGATAGAAAATAGAAAATTCGGATGGATAGAATGTATTTGTGGTAGCATGTTTTCTGGGAAGTCAGAAGAGTTACTTAGACGTATAAAACGTGGAGTAATTGCTAAGCAGAACGTGCTTCTATTTAAACCGTCTATAGATAATAGATACGAAGAGAACAAAGTCTCTACTCATAATGGAAATAGTTATGAATCTGTAAATATTGATAAAGCAGAGCAGATTTATGACTATATAAATGATAAAAAATATGATATCATAGGAATTGACGAAGTACAGTTCTTTGACGATAAAATTGTTGAAGTTATAAATAAGCTTGCTGATGATGGAGTTCGTGTTATTGTTGCAGGTTTAGATATGGATTTCAAAGCAGAACCATTTCATCCTATGCCTGAAATTATGGCTGTTAGTGAGATGGTAACTAAACTTCATGCTGTATGCAATAAATGTGGAAAAGAAGCAAGTCGAAGTCAAAGATTGATTAATGGAGAACCTGCTAAGTATGATGATCCAATCGTAGTTATTGGAGCTAGTGAATCATATGAAGCTAGATGTCGTCATTGTCATGAAATTAAAAGATAAATTAGGAGGAACAAATGGAAATTTTTGGACAACTTGAGATAGTTGAAGAACGTTATGAAAAGTTAAACGAATTACTTAGTGATCCAGATGTTGTAAGTGATACAAAGAAACTTATGGAATATTCAAAAGAACAACGCTCTATTGAAAAAACAGTAGCTGTATTTAGAGAATATAAAGATATAGTTCAACAAATTAAAGATACAAAAGAACTTCTTGAAATTGAAGAAGATAAAGAAATGAAAGAAATGATGCAAGAGGAGATTAAGGAATTAGAACCAACTCTTGCACCTATGGAAGAAGAATTAAAAATTCTATTATTACCAAAAGATCCTAACGATGGTAAAAACGTTGTTGTTGAGGTTCGTGGAGCAGCCGGTGGTGATGAAGCACAATTATTCGCAGGTGATTTATTACGTATGTACACTAGATTTGCTGAATCACAAGGATGGAAAGTTGATGTATTAGAACGTTCTGAAACTGGAATCGGTGGTATTAAAGAAGCAATCTTCATTATTTCTGGAGAAGATGTATACTCTAAGATGAAATTCGAAAGTGGAGCGCACCGCGTACAACGTGTTCCTACAACAGAATCAAGTGGACGTATCCATACTTCAACAGCAACAGTAGTAGTATTACCAGAAGCTGAAGAGATTGAAATTGATATTAATGAAAATGATATCCGTGTTGATACATTTGCATCAAGTGGTGCTGGAGGTCAATCGGTAAATACAACAATGTCAGCTGTACGTTTAACTCACATTCCTACAGGTGTTGTAGTATCTATGCAGGACGAGCGTTCGCAGATTAAGAATAAAGAAAAAGCTATGAAAGTTTTACGTGCTCGTGTATATGATAAATATCAACAAGAAGAACAAGCCAAGTTTGATGCTGAACGTAAATCTAAAGTTGGTACTGGGGATCGTTCTGAACGTATTAGAACATATAACTATCCTCAAAACCGTGTTACTGACCATAGAATTGGTTTAACTATTCAAAAATTAGACCAAATTATGGAAGGGAAACTTGATGAAGTTCTAGAAGCACTTCGTATTGCTGAGCAAGCTGAGAAAATGGCAGAACTTAATAAAGGTGAAGAACTATAATGAACAGAAGGCAAGCTATAACAAAGGCTTGTCTTCTTTTAAGAAGACAAGGAAAAGAAGAATCTTTGGCTAGATTTTTACTAATGTACATGCTAGACGAAAGTCCACAGTTATTCTCGAATTGCATGTCAGAGCAAATGTCTAAAGAAAATGAAGAAAAATATTTTTCTTTGATTGAAAAACATATTAAAGAAGATGTTCCATTAAGTCATTTGGTAGGTTTCGAATATTTTTATGATAGAAAATTTAAAGTTACGAAAGATGTCTTATCACCGAGGATGGAGACTGAGGAGCTTATATATAAAGTGATTGAATATGTAAAAGCGAATAATAAGAATAATTTAAAAATTCTAGACCTTTGTACGGGAAGTGGTATTATTGCTATTACATTAAAAAAAGAACTAGATCAAATCTCGATTGATGTCGTAGCTAGTGATATTAGTGAAGAAGCTATAGAAGTTGCAAAAGAAAATGCACAATATCATGATACTGATGTTAGATTTATACAATCGGATATTTTTAATAATATTGATGATAAATTTGATATTATTGTTTCTAATCCTCCTTATATTGACCGCAAAGATGAAGTGACTATGAAAGAAAATGTACTGAACTATGATCCGCATCTTGCTTTATTTGCTGAAGAAGAAGGTATGTTCTTCTATCGAAAAATTATCGAACAAGCCAAAGACTATCTAAAAGAAAATGGTGTAATGTTCTTCGAAATTGGTTATGATCAAAGAGATAAGATAATAAATCTATCTGAGAAAAATGATTATTTAGCACAAGTTTATAAAGATATTAATAATAGAGATAGAATGGCATTTTTAGTTCGTAAATAAAAAAAGCGAGAGTTACTTAGAAAAGTATCTAAGTTATCAAACTCTCGTTTTTTTGTCATAAATAATCTGTTTAAAATCAAAAAATTAAAGTTCCCTATATACACCAACGCATTCTCCAATTATTTCTACGTTACGCGTAACAATAGGCTCATAATTAGGATTGCAAGGATAAAGAATTACATTGTCATTTTTAACGAATATTTTCTTTAAAGAAGCTTCATTCCATTCAGTTAGACGAACAGCAGCAATTTTTCCGTTTCTAACTGAACTTTGTTGGCGGATAAATACTAAATCGCCATCAAAAATACCAGCTTCAATCATACTATCTCCCTTTACTCTTAGTGCAAAATCAGCTCTCATTCCTTGATCTATGAAAATATGCTCATCATATTCCTCTTCAATATAAACACCATCACCGGCACAGATAGTTCCAAGAATAGGTAACTTTGAAACATCATCGGAAAAATCTTCTGTGTTAAATAACTTTTCTTTAGGAGTTTCGATAGCCATTGTATCACTGTCGCCGACAAGCCAATCTGGATTAACCGATAAATATTCAGCTAAAACAATAAGCTTATCTCTTTTTGGAGTATATTTACCTTTAGACCAATCGCTAATTGATGATGGAGTAATATTAGTAGAACGAGCAAGTTCAGCTTGCTTTATATTCTTTTCTTTTAAACATTGTTTAAATCTGATACTAAATGTTGTAGTCATAATATTTTTTCCAATCTTTTTTTATCTATATATAAATTATAAAGTAAACCGTATATAAAATCAAGTAACTTTATAAAAAAAATTAAGAAATATGAATTTTTTACTTGATTTTCGGTTTTCCGTATGTTATTATATAAGTACGATAAGAAATTAAGTTTTACGTATAAAAAGAAAGAAGGTAATTTTATGTTTATATATTGGATAATTATACTAGTTTTATTGGCAAAAGTATTTACATTTTTTGAAACTAATAAATTAAAAATTGTAAAAAGAGGAAAGTTGAACCGTAAAGTGTATTAATATAAACATTTTCTGTTCTAAAGGTTATTATGATAAAAAAATATTGTTTACTACTTTAAGATTAGGTGTACTGTAATTAGAGCCTAATCTTATTTTTATATACTAATATATATCAGTAAATACTACAACATAAATGTGGCTGACCCAAAAGTCCTAAAATCTAACAAAGTTCATATGATAACTCATAGACGCAGTGGTTTATTGATATCTAAATTCGCTTTATAAAAGCTTTTTAGATATCTAATAAACTTTGCGGGGGTGACTCGACAAAATCTTGTTTCTTCGAAATCACGATTTTTGAGTCACTCCCGTTTTCAATTGTGTTTTTCACATAAAAACTATGTACTAATACTAGAAAATATTGTATAATAAAAATATAATAACAAAACTAGGAGGATTTCTTAAATGAAATTAGTATTAACTAGACATGGTGAAAGCCAATGGAACCTTGAAAACAGATTTACTGGATGGGTTGATGTAGATATCACTGATAAAGGTAGACAAGAAGCTATTAAAGGTGGACAAACTCTTAAAGAATTAGGTCTTACTTTTGATGTAGCTTACACTTCATACCAAAAACGTGCTATCAAAACTCTAAACTTATTCTTAGAAGAATTAGATTTATTATGGATTCCAGTACACAAAAGCTGGAGATTAAACGAAAGACACTATGGAGCTTTACAAGGTCTTAACAAAGCTGAAACAGCTGAAAAATATGGTGACGAACAAGTTCACATCTGGAGAAGAAGTTTTGACGTAGCACCTCCTGCGTTAGATAAATCTAGCGACATGTACCCAGGAAACATCGATAGATATAAAGAAATTCCAGAAGGAGAAATCCCAACAGGAGAAAGCTTAAAACTTACTATTGATCGTGTATTACCATACTGGGAAAGTGATATTTCTAAACAAATTAAAGCTGGTAAAAACGTACTTATCTCTGCTCACGGTAACAGTTTAAGAGCGTTAATCAAATACTTATTAAACATCTCAGATGAACAAATCTTAGATCTTAACTTACCAACTGGTACTCCATTAGTATTTGAAATCGACGAAAACTTAAACATTATCTCAGCACCAGAATTATTCTAATAAGTAATGAAAAAGCTGATAATATTACTGACAACCTTGCTAATTTTGCAAGGTTGTAGTTCTAAAGGAGATATTTCTACTGAACAATTGCAAAATCTTACTAATTCTGTTTCAATAAGCCAGCTAGAAAAAACAGAATTTAATAAAAAAGATAATAAATTAGTTATTTCAACTAATGATGAAGTAATAAGTAAAGAAGGTTTTGATGCACTGTTAAAATCATTGAAATTAAATGGTTTTAATGGGAAAGCAATTAATATCGAGGGTATTAATTCAAACGAATTTAATAATAAAGACTTCAATATTGTAATTGTTACTAAAAATAATAACACTGCTACATTTAGTGTTAAAGATAGTGCTAATAAGAGTTTTGAAATTACAAATAAGAAATATTCAAAAGATTATATGAAAAATAAATTAACTTCGTTTTCTAAAGAGTTGATTAGTTTTGACGAATTGGCAGGAACTATTCAAACTGATCTTGATAAAAGTCGTTCTTTAGGAGATAAAGTTGATAAGTTCAAAGAAGTAACAGAAAAGGTAAATTCTTCAATGTTAACTTTAAAATCATTATCTAACGAGACTATTGAATATGGAAAATTAGATGAGGTTAAGCAAAAAATTACTCGTTTAGAAGTTTTAACTAAAAATGTAGTAAGTGCTGTAAACTCTTCAGTAGAAAGTAAGAAAGGTGCTGCAATAGATGCTGCTTTCTTAAATATTAATGATATAGATAAGATTGCACGTGATCTTGTAGCAATGTAAATACAATAAACAAAACCTGGAAGTGGATGTTACTCTATTTCCAGGTTTCGTTATTATGATTAAAGGAAGTCGGTTGGTTTTATATTATCCATACCAATCATTGGATCGATAGTATTAATATTTTGAAAATCTAAGATATATTCTTTAATTTCTTCTTCTAATTCAATATCTTGTATTTCCGCTTCTCTATCTGTAGTGAAGAACCACTCTAGTGAAGTTTGTCTAGTTACGACATTTGTTGGTTCAATAGATTTATAAAATACCTTTGAATCACCGCATAATATTAATTTTTTCTTGGCTCGCGTTATTGCTGTATATGTTAGATTTTTGTTTAACATAAAATTATAATTATCAATAAATGGTATTATAACATTTTCAAATTCAGAACCTTGTGCTTTGTGAATTGAACAAGCATAAGAAAGGGTAATTTGATTCAACTCTGTCTTTTCATAGGTTACAAAATTTCCATCATAATCTATTACTATTTTTACTTTATTTCCTTCTTTATAAATTTCTTCTATATATCCTATATCTCCATTGAATATATTATCTTCAGGTCTATTTACTAACTGCATAACACGATCATTAACTTTATAAATTAATTCTCCATATTCTATTTTCTCTTCATTATCATTAAATCTCGATTGAATAGCCATATTGATTTCGTTAATTCCACTTGTTCCTTTGTATATAGGAGCTAAAATCTGAATATTTTCTTTATTTGTATTTTTTATTAAATCATCATAAACTGCTGAAATTACGTTTATCATTTCATTTTTGTTTGCTGAAATAAACTCTTTATCATCGAAGTTTTCTAATATATCAAATGGTATATTATTTTTTATTGAATGTGAAATGTTAATAATACTTGAGTGTTCGCTTTGTCTAAAAATTTTATTTAATTTAACAGTCGAAATTGCTTTTGAATTAATCAGGTCATTTAGGACGTTACCTGGAGCAATGGAAGGAAGTTGATCATTGTCACCGACTAGAATAATTTTAGCATCTTTATTAATGATTTTTAGTAAGTTGTACATTAAGAATACGTCAATCATACTAGACTCATCGATTATGACAAGTTCTGATTTTATATATTTTTCGCTAACGAATTCTTCCATGTTTTCATCTTCTGTACTCCAACCTATGGCTTTGTGAATTGTTGAAGCATAAAAGCCGGTACTTTCTGCCATTCTTTTTGCTGCTTTACCGGTGGGTGCACATAAAGTAAGAATACTTCTAGTTTTATCAAGTAAGTCATGCATACTGTAGTTTTTTATTTTTTGGAAGATTTTTATTACTGCGAGTATGATGGTAGTTTTACCTGTTCCAGGTCCACCTGTTAAAATGGAAAAATTATTGAGAATACAGTTTTTGATTGCTGCAATTTGTACTATATCGTAAGAGATTTCTAATTCTTCTTCAACTTCTTCGATATATTTATCAAGTAAGCTGTCGCTGATTTCAAAATTATCATCAAGTTCTAATCTTCTGCTGATGTCACTATAAATAGAGTACTCAGAATAGTAAATCTCAGGTAAAAACACCCTGTCTTCAATTTCAACTAATTTTCCAGTATCTAAAGCAAAAGTGTAAGAGTTTAAGATATCCTCTTTAGACACTGCTATGTTTCGTGATGCATATAATGTATTAAATGTATTGTATAATAGGTTGTTTTTTGATATGTAAGTATTACCTGTTGAAAAGCAATACGAGTTGATAGTAAAAATAAATCCATATAAAATTCTATTTTGATCATTTGCAGGAATTTCATTAGTCTCAGCTATTTTATCTACAGTTTTAAAGTTAATTCCTTTTATATCTTTTATTAGAGCGTAGGGGTTTTCTGTGATTGTGCGTAAGGTATTATGTTTATAAAAATTATATATTTTAAGAATTAAATTGTTGCTTAAATTATATTCATTTAGTTTTAATATGATATCTTGGGTTTGTTTATTTGCAACAATAGTAGCATATATTGTATCTTTTCGTTGCTCTGGAATACCTTTTATGTTAAATAGGGAATCTTTATCTTCATAAATTTTATCTAATGCATCAACTCCAAGTGTATCAACTATTAATTCGGCTGTTTTTCTACCGACACCTTGGAAAATTGAACTGGATAGGTAAGATACAATGGATTCTTTATCTTTTTCAATAACTGGTTCTACTACAATAGCAGATAATTGTGTACCGTACTTTCTATGTTGCACTATTTCACCTTTAAACGAGTATAAATCATCTTCTACAAATTCAAAGTCATTAAATGTTCCAACAACACTTAAATAGTCTCCCTCAATGAAGTCATATTGATCATTTAAAAATATTGATAAGATATAATAATTATTCTCTTTGTTATGGAAAATAATCTTATTTAAATAACCTTCTACTATCTGCATAATAAACTCCTACTAATTTCTTTATAAGAACAATAATAATATAATATATAAAAAATGTCTAGTAGTGCTGAAGCAAAAGTCCTAAATTTTAAAAAAAGTTTATATGAAAAAACTCATAGATTTCATAGGTTCAATCGTTTATTGATATCTAAATTTACTTTATAAAAGCTTTTTAGATATCTAATAAACTTCGCAAGGTGACCTGACAAAATCTTGCTTCTTAAAAAATCACAATTTTTGAGTTACTCACTTCGAAAAAAACTCCATTTTCAAGTTACTTCCTTCGATAATCTTTTATTGCTATTAAAAATATTATTTAAACTTATACTTTTATAGATTTAGCAAAAAATATTAAAGAAAATAAATATGTTATTTTAGTTACAAACTATGTTTCGCTATGGCAATATTTTTTATAAAGTGTTATAATAAAATGATAATAATATAAGGAGGTTAGATTTGTGATCACTGTTAAAAACGTATATAATCATTTAAATGAATTGGCAGATGTTAAATTAGCAGAAAAATGGGATAATGTAGGTTTAATGTTAGGTAGTTACAATAATAATGTTAATAAAGTTTTGGTATGTTTAGATGTCACAACTAAAGTAGTTAGAGAAGCTATTGACAATAATGTTGATTTAATAGTCTCTCATCATCCTTTAATATTTAAACCATTGAAATCATTGGATTTTACAGATGATTTCAAATCTAATATTATTCGGGATTTAATAAAGAATGATATTTCTGTTATTTCATTTCATACTAATTTAGATTCTGCAAAGTTAGGATTAAATGATTATCTAGCTAAGTTATTAGATTTAAATGATATTAAAGTATTGTTTGAACATAGTTTAGATAAGGAAGCGGGATTAGGAAGAATTGGAAAATTACCTACACCACTAGCCATGGAAGAGTTTATTAAATACATTAAAGAAAGATTTTCACTTGATAATGTTTCTGCAGTTATTAGCTCTGAAAAGGAAGTTAGTACTGTTGCATTATTAGGAGGGAGTGGGGCTGATTTTCTATATTCACTACCTGAGGTTGATATATATTTGACTGGAGATATAGGATATCATGCGGCACTTGATGCTATTGAAATGAAAAAAAATATTATTGATATCGGTCACTTTACAGAAAGTCTAGTTAAAGGTTTATTACTAGATTATATTTCTAAAATTGGAGTTGAGGTTATTAAATCAACTGTCGAGAAATCACCATTTAAAATATTATAAAGGAGGAGTACTAATATGGCAAAAGCTACACCAACCATGGAAGATTATATTGAAGTAATATATTCTTTAGTTAAAAACAAAGGTTATGCGAGAAGTGCTGACATAGCTGAGAAATTGGAAGTTTATCCATCTACTGTTACTAAGATGCTGAAAAAATTGGATGTTGAAGGGTATATTGTATATGAAAAATATAGAGGTATTGCCCTTACTGAGCAAGGTGAGAAGATGGGAGAATATGCACTAACAAGACATGAATTGTTAGAAGATTTTCTTAGATTAATCGGAGTAGATGAAGATAAAGTTTACGAAGAAGTAGAAGGTATTGAGCATCATTTTGGCAAAAGTTCTTTAGAAAAAATTAAGGAACTAATGAGATACTTGAGAGAACATAATTATAGAGCGTAATGGAGAATTAGAGTGGCAGATAAAGAGTATTTAAAATTGTGTAATTATATTTTACAAAATGGAATTGAGAAAGATGATAGAACGGGTGTTGGAACTAAAAGTATTTTTGGTTACCAAATGAAGTTTGATCTGTCTGAAGGATTTCCGTTATTAACTACAAAAAAAGTTAATTTTAACTTAGTATGGTCAGAATTACTTTGGTTTATAAAAGGTGATACAAATATTAAGTTTTTATTAGAGAACAAAAATAATATTTGGAATGAATGGGCTTTTAAGAAATGGGTTGAAAGCGATGAATATACTGGACCTGATATGACTAATTTTGGGCATAGAACATTAATAGATGAGGAGTTTTCTAAACAGTATAAAGAACAAATGACTATCTTTAAAGAAAGAATTCTTTCAGATGAAGAGTTCGCTAATAAGTTTGGTGATTTGGGTAACGTATATGGAAAACAGTGGAGAAATTTTAATGGTGTTGATCAATTGAAAAATGTAGTAGAGCAAATTAAAACTAATCCATCTTCTCGTCGATTAATAGTTTCTTCTTGGAATCCAGCGGAAGTAGACACTATGGCACTTCCACCTTGCCATTCATTATTCCAATTTTATGTGAATGATGGAAAGTTAAGTTGCCAGCTGTATCAAAGAAGCGGAGATGTATTTTTAGGAGTACCTTTTAATATTGCCTCTTATTCACTGCTTACTATTTTGATAGCTAAGGAATGTGGACTTGAAGTAGGGGAATTTGTTCATACGCTAGGAGATGCACATATTTATAAAAACCATTTTGAACAAGTCACAGTGCAAATGTCTAGAAATCCTTATCCGTTACCTAAAGTGAAAATTAATGATTTTGAAAGTATCTTTGATCTTAAGATTGGGGATGTTGAAGTTGTTAATTATGAAAGTCATCCATTTATAAAAGCACCAATCGCAGTTTAGGAGGGGTAATATGTTATCACTAATAGTTGCATATGATAAAAATAAATCAATAGGTCAAGAAAACACGATACCATGGCGTATAAAAAGGGATATGCTGAGAGTTAAAGAGTTAACTACAAATCAAACGATTATTATGGGTCGAAAAACACTGGACAGTATTGGTAGAGCTTTACCTAATAGAATTAACAGAGTTCTTACTCGTGATGAAAATTCTTTAAATCATTATTCAAATATAGAAGTGTATACTGATGATTCAATTTTAGAAAATATTGAAACAGAAAAGGCATATATATTTGGTGGTGGAACAGTATATAATAAGTATTTAGATAAATGTGATGAAATGTTTATTACCGAAGTGGATACAGTTGTTGAGGCTGATACGAAGTTTCCAGAATTTGATGAAAATGATTGGGATTTAATTAGTAGGGAAGAATTCTCAAAAGATGAAAATAATGAATTTAATTTTGTATTTATGCATTATAAGAGAAAGAGGAAAGAATAAATGTTAGAGAAAGTAAAAGTAATTATTGATTCATCAAGTGATTTAACTTTTGATGAAATTGAAAAATATAATGTGGATGTTATTCCTCTTACAATTAATATTGATGGTACAGAGTATGATTATCGTACAATTAGTAATGATGAATATATTGAAAGAATGAGGACAGCATCAACTTATTCAACTAGTCAGCCAGCGATAGGCAAATTTATTGAAGCGTTTGAAAAGTGGACTAAAGAGGGATATAAAGTGATAGTTTTAACTCTTTCTTCGGCTTTAAGCGGGACATATAATACCGCGGTTACGGCTAGTTTAGAATTTGAAGGAATTTATGTAGTTGATACAAAGACAACTACTCGTGGGATGGTTTTCTTGCTTAAAGAATGTTTAAGTCAACTTGAACAACAGATAGAAATAGAAACGATTGTAGAAAATCTTAGAGAAAAAGCCAAGAATATTTTAACGTATGTTACAATCGATAAACTTGACAATTTGGTAAAAGGTGGTAGACTAAGTAAGTCGCAAGCTTTAATCGGAGGGTTACTAAACATTAAAGTTTTAACTCAGTTAAAAGAAACTGAGTTGGTTGCTTTAGATAAAGTTCGCGGTAAGAAAAAGTTAGTTCATACCTTAATTAATCATATTGAAGAAGCAAAACAAGGTAAATCAATTAAAAATATAAGTTTACCAAATTCATTAGCGGATGAATATGTTACACTGATAAAATCAGAACTAGAGGAAGTATTTGGTTATATTGTTGATGAAAAAGAGATTTTCACGACAACACCAATTATTTCAACGCACACAGGAGAAAATGCAGTAGGTATCTTAGTAGAGTTAGAATAATCGGAGGTAATGATTATGACAAATTTCGATGAAACAAGATTATTTGATAGCAATTTTTATGATAAAAATGATATTCACAACATTTTAAGAAATGTTGTAGAAACAATTAAACAGCGTGGTTATGATCCTATAAATCAATTAATGGGCTATATTAAAACAGCTGATCCAGTGTATATTCCTAGGGATAATCATGCTAGAGAGCAAATTAGATTAATAGAAATGGATGATATACTAGAGTACTTATTATACTTTTTTATACAGGAGTCGTAAATGTTAGATAAGAGAATTATGGGTCTAGATTATGGATCAAAGACTATTGGAGTTGCCGTAAGTGATTTGTTAGGTTTTACTGCTCAAGGTATCGAAACTATAAATATTAATGAGCAGGTAAAAGATTTTAAAATAAAAAGAATTAAAGAGTTAGTTCAAGAACATAATGTCGGAACTATCGTTGTAGGTCTTCCTAAAAATATGGATAATTCTGTAGGATTTAGAGGGGAAGCAACACTGTATTTTGTAGAAGTGTTGAAAAAGAAAATTAAAAATGTTGAAATAATTCTACAAGATGAGCGCTTAACAACGATGGGCGCTGAAAGAGTACTTCTTGAAGCAAATGTTTCAAGAAAAAAAAGAAAAAATGTTATTGATAAAATGGCTGCGGTATTAATACTACAGACATATTTAGATAAATTAAATTAATATAAATCTTAGGAGGAAAATAAAATGCAAGAAAAAGATTTAAAAAACATTAGTATTGATAATACAGAAGAGGTGTACACACTTAGTACATTAGAAGGTGAAGAAAAAGAATATCGTAAGATTTTAGAGTTTACTAATCCAACAAACGGTAACTTATACTATATCTTTGCTGAAGAAGAAACAATAGATGAAGAAGAAATTAGCATCTTCCCAATGGTATGTGTTGAAGATGGTGAGGATAGCGTGAGATTTGAGCCAGTTGAAACAGATGAAGAATACGATATGATTTCTGAAGTATTAGATACTTTTTACTACGATGAAAGTGAGTAAAAGATGAAAGAAGATAAAATAAGAAGAAGTAGAGAATTAAGGCGAAAAAATAAGAAAAAAAAATCATTTATTCCTACAATTTTGACTATTATAGTTGTTCTTGGAATTACTGCCTTATCAGTTTTCTATTATATGATAACACCGGTAGATAAAAGCAATAATAAAGATATTTCTGTTGAAATTAAAGAAAATTATGGAAGTGCTAAGATTGCTCAAGAACTTAAATCTAAAGGCTTAATCAAAAATGAAGAAGTTTTTAAAATCTATTCTAGATTATCGCCTAATACATCATTTTATGTTGGTAAGTTCAAGTTAAAACAAAGTATGAGTCTACCTCAAATTATCCAGGAACTCGGTTCAAAAAATAAGGCTAATTCTGGTAATACGTTTGCTTTAATTGAGGGTGACAGTATTTTGAAGATTTCTAAGAATTTGGAAAAAACTAAGTTAAACAAAGATGAATTTTTAGAGAAGGTTAATGATGCGGAGTTTATCAAAAAATTACAAAAACAATTCCCTGAATTAATCACTAATGAAGTATTCGGTAAAGATATTAAATATGCATTAGAAGGGTATCTATATCCAGCAATTTATGATCTTAGTGACAATGAGACTGTAGAAAGTTTAATCACTAAGATGGTTAAGTTAACTAATGAAAAAGTTGTTCCATTATATCAAAAGAATAACAAATCTTGGAAAATAAATGGTCAACAGATGCAAATATCTATTCATGATTATATTACTATGGCAAGTATTCTTGAAAAAGAATCAACTAAATCTGATGAAAATAAACTTATTGCAAGTGTATTCTTAAATAGATTAGCTCAAGGAATGAAATTACAGACAGATCCATCTGCAAACTATGCAGCTGATAAATTGACAGGAGCACCTACACAGACAGAATTAACGTTAAATTCTCCTTATAATACTTACGTGATTGTAGGACTGCCACCTGGACCAATTTCATCTGTTGGAAGTGCTTCATACGAGGCATTAAATAATGCAGAAAATACAGATTATCTATATTTCTTACATGCAACAAAAGATGGAAAGGCGTATTTCTCTAAAACATATGCTGAACATGAAGCATTAGCTAAGGAACATATTGAAGGTTATATTCCAGCTGGAAACTAATTAAGATATTATAAATTGAATATTAGTCAGAATTTTGTTTGAATTATTTTCAAGCTGAGTTTAATAAAGAAAGTAGCGACTTGTAAATTCTATTTGCGAGTCGTTACTTTTATATTAGGGATGCTACTATTGAATAAATATCAATAATGAGGTAAAATTAATTGTAAGATTAAAAATTAGGAGTTTTTATGCAACAGTATTTTTTAAATGAAGAATTTAATATTGAATCAACATATGAGCTGTCAAAAGATGACAGTAATCATATTGTGAGAATCATGAGGAAAAAAATAGATGATAAGGTGTATGTTGTATTTAATAATGAAGTTAAATATATTTGTACGATTGTTGATAATAATGTAGATAAAGTTCTAGTTACACCATATGAACAAGTAATAGGTACTAATGAATTATCAACAAAGATAACAGTAGCTATACCACCTTTGAAAAATGATAAAATTGAATATTTAATGCAAAAATTAACTGAATTAGGTGTTAGTAATATAGTGTTATTTAATTCTGAGAGAAACATTGCTAAGATAAAAAAAGATAAGGTGGATTTTAAGATTAATAGATGGAATAAAATTGTTAAAGAAGCTGCAGAACAATCTAAGAGAAATATAATTCCTGATATTACATATGTAGATAGTTTAAAAGATTTAATAACTTTTTCTGAAAAGTTCAATCATAAAGTAGTGGCGTATGAAAAAGAATCAGTTAATGAGAAAAATATCAACTTGAAAAATTTATTGCATTCTGATTTAAGTAATAAAGAGGTAATAGCAGTATTTGGAAGCGAGGGTGGACTTTCTGAAAAAGAAGTTGATTTTTTAACTGAAAATAAATTTGATGTGATAGGATTAGGTAAGAGAATACTAAGAGCAGAAACAGCACCACTATATTTTGTTAGTTGTGTCGCATATTTTAGTGAATTTAATTAGAGGAGTTAAAAAAATGAGTGTTGAATTGAATTTAACAGCAAAAGAAATTTATGAAAAAGAGTTTAAAAAAAGCAGAGTTAAAGGATATAGCGAAGAAGATGTTAATGATTATTTAGATTTAATAATTGAAGACTATATGAAACTAGACAAACTTATAACGAGACTAAAAGAATTAGAAATTGAAAACCAAAATCTAAAAATTAAAATTGAAGCTATAAAAAATACAAGTCGTGAAGATAAACCTGTTCAAGTAACAAACTTAGATATACTAAAACGATTATCTAAACTAGAAACTGCAGTTTTTGGACCGAATAATGCTGATAATGCTGATCATGACCTATATTAGTTAGTTTATCTATTAAGATTAAAAGGAGAATTTCATGAATATTTTATTAATAGTTTCCGGAGGAATTGCAGCTTACAAATCAATAGATTTATGTAGTTCTCTTGTGAAGCAAGGTAATAATGTTAAAGTAATACTGACAAAGAATGCCGAAAATTTTGTAACGCAGTTACCTTTTCAAACTTTAACAAAAAATAGAGTGTATACTAGTACTTTTGAAGAAATAGATGAGAATGAAATACAACATATAGATTTAACGAAGTGGGCTGATAAGATAATTGTAGCTCCAGCTACAGCTAATCTAATTTCAAAATTTGCAAATGGGATTGCAGATGATTTAGCTTCCTCGTTAATGTTAGCGGTGCGAGATGTTTCTAGGATATATATAGTTCCTGCGATGAATACGTTTATGTATAGAAATCCAATTATTAAAGAAAATATGAATAAACTGATAAAACTTGGATTTAATTTTGTAGAGCCTGATAGTGGACTTTTGGCATGTGGTGATGTAGGAGAAGGTAAATTTCCATCAATAGAGAAAATCGAAAATGCACTATTCCAAGAAATTGAACAAGAGTTAAAAAATAAAAAAGTATTGGTAACTGCGGGTCCTACAAAAGAATTTATAGATCCATTTAGGTGTCTTACAAATCCTTCTACTGGTAAAATGGGAATAGCTATTGCTAATGAGTGTGCTAAAAGAGGAGCAGAGGTGATTCTTGTATCTAGTATAAACGATGATAGCATCAGTAATAAAGTCAAAAAAGTTAAAATTATTAGTACAAATGATATGTTTGAAGCGGTAAAAAATAATTTCAAAGATTGTGATTTTATTATTAAAGCAGCAGCTGTTTCAGATTATACACCTGTACAAATCTTTGATAAAAAAGTAAAAAAACAAGATGGAAATCTATCGATTGAATTTAAGAGAACACAAGATATTCTAAAATATGTTGGAGATAATAAGAGTGATAATCAAAAAGTAATAGGTTTTGCTGCAGAAACAAATAATTTAATAGAGTATGCAAAAGAAAAAATAATCAAGAAAAATCTTGACTATATTGTTGCTAATGATATATCAAAAAAAGATATTGGCTTTGGTAGTGAAGATAATGAAGTGTATATTATCGATAAGCATGATAACATTAAAAAAATTGATAAAAATAGTAAAAATAATATAGCAAAAGCCATAATTGATGAGATATCGAAATAGAAGCAGATTGATGAATAGGAGGTGGGATTATGTATGCTGAGGTAATAATTGATGTTAATAATCATAATGTTAACCAGAGTTTCTATTATCTTGTGCCTGATGAGTTGAAAACCAGAAGCTTAGTGGGATATAGAGTCGAAGTGCCATTTGGAACAAGAGTAGTTCAAGGTTATATAGTAAATATTAGAAAAGATAATATTGAAGATCAATCTTCAAAGAGTTTTAAGTATATAAAAAAGATAAAAGATGATTTTCCTATATTAACTAAAGAAATGATTTTGTTATCAAAGGTGATGGCAGATGAATTGTTTTGTACAAGAATACAAGCTATTGAAACAATAGTTCCTACAAGTTTAAAAAACAAATATGTAGAATATTATGAGTTAATAGATGCTAATACTACGTTACTTCTAGATTATGCTAAATACTTTAATAATGATAAGCTTATTGAAAAGAAAAAATTTGAGAAATTATTTACAGTTGAACAAATCGGCTACCTAATCTCACTTAAAGCTATTAAACTTGTAAGTAAAATTAAAGAAAAAAATAATAACGAAACTGAAGAATTTTTTGTATTAGATAACTATAGAGATTCTAAATTAACAAAAAAACAAAAAGAATTAGTTGATTATTTAATTTCACATGAAAGGATTAAAAAATCAAAGGTTAAGGAAGAGTTAAAAATAGGGACTTCTGTCACGAAAAAATTACTTGAAAAGAATGTAATTAGAGTTATTGAAGAAGATGTTAAACATGATATAAATACATCTATACTAGAAAATAATACGAAGCTAAGTGAACATCAACAAAAAATTTACAACAGGATTAGCGAGAATTTTGATAGTGAAAAGTTCAATGAGTATCTTTTACATGGTGTAACAGGTGCAGGAAAAACAGAGATCTATATAAAACTTGTTGAAGCGGTGCTTAAAGAAGGGAAAGACGCTATCATTTTAGTTCCCGAGATTATATTAACACCACAAATTGAAAAGAAATTTAGGAAGATATTTAGTGATAATATTGCAGTTATACACTCTAGATTAAATTCAAAAGAAAAGTATAATGAGTGGAAAAAAATCAGAGATGGAAAAGTTAAGATATGCTTAGGTACTAGATCAGCAGTTTTTGCACCTTTTAATAATCTAGGTATTATTATTATAGATGAGGAGCATGAAAACAGCTATAAACAAACAGATTCGCCTAGATATGATGCTAAAGATATTGCAAAAAAACGTGGAATTTATAATAAGTGCACAGTAGTATATGCTAGTGCAACGCCCTCTGTAGATTTATATTATAATTTTGAAAAAAATAATCCTAATAATTTGTTAAAGCTTACGCATAGGTTTAACAATAAATTACCAAAGATAAATATAGTTCACATTGAAGAAAAAGAAGACGTGATTGCTAGTGAATTACTTGTTAAGATCAAAGAAAAAATAGAGAAGAAGGAACAAGTACTCTTATTAATGAATAAACGTGGATATACTAACTTTATTCGTTGCTTTTCATGTGGGCATTTATATAAATGTGAAAATTGTGATATAAGTTTAAACTATCATAAACATGATAATTCATTGCATTGTCATTTTTGTGGATATCAAAAGAAAATTTCTAATATACCTAAATGTTGTGAACACCCTGAATTAGTTTCGGGAAATTATGGTATACAACGAGTTGAAGAATACTTATATCAAAACATACCAGATATTAGAATAACAAGGATGGACTCTGATACCACTAGTAGAAAAGGAGCGTATGAAAAACTACTTACTGATTTTAAAAATCACAAATCTGATATACTTTTAGGTACTCAGATGATATCAAAAGGACTAGATTTTCCCAATATTACTTTAGTTGGTGTATTATCAATAGACAGTATGATTGCGCTACCTAGCTTTAAAGCCAATGAGAAACTGTTCCAATTACTAGTTCAAACAGCTGGTAGGGCTGGACGTAGTGAGAAAGAGGGGGAAGTTGTCTTTCAAACAAATATAGCTAGTAATATATTAAATTATGCGATAGTACATAGTTATGAAAAATTTTATAAATATGAACTAAATAGACGTAAATTAATAGATTATCCACCGTTTTGTAAAATCTCTTTTATAACTATAAAAGGATATGATGAACAAAAGACAGAACGTGTAGCTAAGATGATATTTGATTTTATTAGTAAAAAACAAAATGATTTATCTGTCTTGGGACCTAATAAGAGTTTATTTTATAAAATAAATAATGAATATAAATTCAATATAGCAATAAGATATCAAGATGAGAATTATAAGAAACTTTATCCGATATTAAAATATATAAATGATTACTTTGCCGAAAGCTTTTCTAAAGAAAAAATTACAATTACTATAGATAATTCAGCACTAGATTATATATAAAAAATAAAAAAATTTTATATCAGAATTGTATAAAAAGATTATAAAACCAACTAAAAAAACTATATATTTAGTTGGTTTTATTTTTATTAATAACGATAAAAATTTGAAAAAAACGCGATTTTATCGTATAATATAGAGATGTAGATTTATATTTAATGACTGGAGGAAGATTGTGGAAATAGAACAGGTTATTAAAATTTCACAACTCTATGATTTTTACTCTGAATTACTAAGTGATAAACAAAAACAGTATTTAGATGATTACTATTTCAACGATTTATCACTGACAGAGATTTCTGAGAATTATAATATATCAAAACAAGCCGTGTCTAATAATATTAAGAGAACAATATTAGAATTAGAACAGTTTGAAGAGAAGTTAAATTTAATAAAATTAAACAATCAGAGATTGTTTTTACTAAATGAGATAAAGAAATCAACTACGGATACAGAAGTACTAACGTATGTTGAAGAATTGATAAAATTAGAAAATTAGGAGAGCTTGTATGGCATTTGAAAACTTATCAGAAAGATTACAAAATACAATAGCTAAGCTTACTGGAAAAGGTAAAGTTTCAGAAGCGGATGTAAAAGAAATGATGCGAGAAGTTAGGTTAGCTTTACTAGAAGCTGACGTTAACTTTAAAGTTGTAAAAGAATTTGTAAAAAAAATCAGTGAAAGAGCTGTTGGGACAGAGGTTATGAAATCTCTTACTCCAGCACAACAAGTAGTAAAAATCGTAAATGAAGAATTAGTTGAACTATTAGGTGGTTCTAATGTTGAATTAAATCAAGGTGGTAAAATTACTACTGTTATGATGGTTGGTCTTCAAGGGGCTGGTAAAACAACAACAGCAGGTAAATTAGCGCTTAAAGTTAAAAAGACTATGAAGAAAAAACCGCTTCTTATTGCTGCTGACGTTTATAGACCCGCTGCAGTTCAACAATTAAAAACATTAGGTAAGCAACTTGATATCGAAGTATTCTATGTAGATAAAGATCCAGTAGATATTGTTAAGGATGGATTAGCTTTTGCTAAGGAAAATTACTTCAACTATGTAATTATCGATACAGCAGGGCGTTTACACATCGATGAACTATTAATGGATGAATTAAAAAATATTAAAGCTGCTACGACACCAGACGAAATCTTACTTGTTGTCGATTCTATGATAGGGCAAGAAGCAGTTAATATTGCAACATCATTTGACGAGCAACTTGACATTACCGGTTTAGTGCTAACTAAATTAGATGGTGATACTCGTGGTGGTGCTGCACTATCTATTAAGTCTATTACAGGAAAACCAATTAAGTTAGTCGGTATGGGTGAAAAAATGAATGACCTTGAGTTATTCCACCCAGAACGTATGGCATCTCGTATTTTAGGTATGGGTGACGTACTTACATTAATTGAAAAAGCACAAGCTTCTATCGATGAAGATGAAGCTAAAAAAATGCAGGAAAAAATTCTAAATCAAAGTTTTACTTTTGAAGATTTCTTAACTCAATTAGAACAAGTTAAAAAACTAGGAAGCCTTAAAGACATACTTGGAATGATTCCTGGAATGGGTAAACTGAAAAATATGAATTTAGATGCTGTTGATGAAAAACAATTTGTTTATATCGAGGCTATTATTAAGTCAATGACAATTGAAGAAAGACAAAATCCTGATATTATAAATGTACCACGTAGAAAACGTATTGCCCAAGGTAGTGGTCGTCCTCTTAATGAGGTTCATAAACTTATCAAACAGTTCGAAGAAATGAGAAAAATGATGAAACAATTCGGTGGACTTATGAATGATAAATCTAAAAGAAAGGGTCTTGGAAGAATGTTTGGTGGCAAACTTCCATTTTAGTTAATTATGAATAATATAGTTTTATTCCAACCAGAGATTCCTGCTAATACAGGAAACATTGCACGCACTTGTGTTGGAACTAATACAAGATTACATTTAATTAGACCGCTAGGATTCTCTATTGATGATAAACATGTAAAGAGAGCTGGTTTAGATTATTGGGAACATCTAGATTTAGTTGTTTGGGATAGTTTTGATGAATTTTTAGAAGCTACTAATGACGAACACTATTATCTTATAACTAAATTTGGAACAAAAAATTATTGTGATTTTGATTTTTCAAATGAGAATAATGAAGATATCTATTTTATTTTTGGTAGAGAGACAAAAGGATTACCAAAAGAATTTAGAGAGAAATATAGCGAACAGGCATTACGTATTCCAATGAGTGGAAATGTTCGTTCTCTAAACTTGTCTAATACAGCTGCATTAATAATTTATGATGCTTTAAGACAACAGAACTTTAATAAACTTAAATAATGGTAAGGGACTTTTAAAATCTAAATATTTAGATTATCCCTTTAAAATGCGAATAAATAAGGAGAAAACCATGACATTTGTTGATATTATAGATGATAATAACTTAGTAGAAGATAGCACTAAAGATATGTTACTAAAACTATTAGAATGTGCTGCAGAGTATGAAAATGTTGATACTGAGATTACTGAAATGTCGTTATCATTTGTTAGTAAAGAAGAAATACAAGAAATTAACCGTGATTATAGAGGAAAAGATGTTCCTACTGATGTTATTTCTTTTGCTCTAAATGATGAAGTAGAAGATGAAATTGATATTATTGGTCTTGAAGATGAGATTAATTCTATTGGTGATGTAATTATCTGTGTTGATATTGCTCATGAACAAGCAAAAGAATATGAACATAGCTTTGATAGAGAAATAGGTTTTCTTGCAGTACATGGATTTTTACACTTATTAGGCTATGATCACATGACTGAAGAAGATGAAAAAGAAATGTTTGGTAAACAAGATAAGATTCTTGAGAAGTTTGGTTTAAGGAGATAAACATGTTTGAAGAACAAATTAAAACGGGATTTGTCACTATCATTGGTAGACCTAACGCTGGTAAATCTACGTTATTAAACAATATACTACAACAAAAAATAGCCATAATGTCGGATAAACCGCAGACAACTCGTAATATTATAAATGGTGTTTATACTAATAATGACTCACAAATTGTCTTTATTGATACTCCTGGTATTCACAAGCCAAAACATAGACTTGGTGATTATATGATGAAACTTGCAAGTAGTGCAATTCAAGAGTCTGAGATTGTGTATTTAATTATAAATGCGAGTGAGAAGTTTGGTCCTGGAGATCAACATTTAATAAACATAGTTAAGGAATTAAAAGTTCCTACATTTTTACTTATTAATAAGATTGATTTAATATCGCCTGAACAACTTATTCAGATTATTGAATTTTATAAAGACTTATATGATTTTGTTGAGATAGTTCCTATTTCAGCATTAAAGTCTATTAATATGGATAATTTATTAAATACAACAAAAAAATATTTACAACCAAGCTTTAAAATGTATCCTGATGATGTAATTACTGACTCTCCGGAGTATTTCGTAATATCAGAATTCATCAGAGAAAAAGTATTGCAATTAACAGAGCAAGAGATTCCTCATTCAATTGCTGTTATAATTGATAGAATAGAGAAACAACCTGGTAAAAAGAAAAATATCATTGCTACAATAGTTGTTGAAAGAAAATCACAAAAAGGTATGATTATTGGTAAACAAGGTAAAATGATAAAAGAAATTGGTTCTAGAGCAAGAAAAGATATAGAGGTTCTTCTAGGAGAGAAAGTATTTTTAGAGCTTTGGGTTAAAGTAATTGATAACTGGAGATCAAAACCAAACCAAATTCGTGACCTTGGTTATAGGGATGATATCTTTGACTAATAGAAATTTTATTACAGGAATAATAATAAAAAAAATAAGATATAGAGATTACCATGAAATATTACATGTTTTAACTGAACAGGGTAATATAGAAAGTTTTTTCTATGAAAATGTCCATAAAAGTAAGAAAAAAATTAAGGTGAGTACTCCATATGAGGTATCTATTAATTTTTTTCCTACTAGTGGTATGAACAAAATTACAAACCTTGAGATAGAAAATACGTATACAAATATTGTATATGACATATTAAAAAATAGCTATGTTGCCAATATGTTGGAATATGTTAGTTTGATAAATGATGATACATTTAATATGTATAAGTTATTAAATGTATGTTTAAAAAATATAGAAAATGATGTTTCTGAAAAACTTGTTTTAATATATTTTTTGTGTCAAATTTTAAAAGGTCAAGGTTTTATGTTTAAATATCAAAAAACAGATCAACCTTATGTAGGATATAGCTTTTTAAAGAATAGCTTTGTTGATAAGTTTAATATTGATCATAGTGTATATGGTCTTAGTGATTCATTAGTGAAACTTACATATTATATGACTGTTAAAAATATCGACTTTTTAGAAAGTTTGGAAATTGAAAACAAAGATTTAATTCGATTATTCTCATTTTTAAATATGGTATTTAAAGAATTTGTAGGAATAGAAACTAAATCTTATACTAAAATATTAGAACTAGAAGAGATGCTCGGTTCTAATTAAGAAAGAGGCCATATATGAATAATGCAATAGGAGTATTTGATAGTGGAGTAGGTGGACTAACAGTTGCTCGCGAGATTATGAGACAGTTACCCAATGAAACTATCTATTATTTCGGAGATGTTAAAAATTGCCCTTATGGTGATAAAACAAAGGAAGAAATAATAAAAAATACGGATAGAGCAGTGAAATTCTTAATAGATAAAGGAGTGAAGATGGTTGTTTTAGCATGCAATACTGCGACAGCTGCGGCACTAGATTATCTACAGAGTAAGTATGAAGTACCTATTATAGGAGTTGTTCAACCAGGAGCAAGACGAGCTATACAAGCAACAGAGAATAATAAAGTACTAGTATTAGGAACAAAGTTCACAGCAAACTCAAAAGTATATGATATAGAAATTGAAAATATCAATTCTGATATTATTGTTTTTGATAAAGCTTGCCCAGCTTTTGTACCTTTTATAGAATCAGAAGGAAATCTTGATAAAGAAGCTACTAAAAATTTGATATCTGATACATTAGGTAATACCAACACGCTAGGCGTTGATACAGTAGTACTTGGATGTACGCATTATCCAATATTGAAGAAAGATATAGAAGAGTATTATGGTAATAATATTAAAGTTATTTCTTCAGGAAGAGAAGCAGCACGCGAAGTAAGTACTGTTTTAGGATATGCAAAATTACATCAGAAAAAGCTAAATAAAAAAGAACACAGATTCTTTATTTCAGAAGAAAGTGATAATTTTAATAGTATTGCTTCTAAGTGGTTAAAGAAAGATATTAATGCAGAAGTAGTTGAAATATAGGAGTGATATAATGAAAGAATTGATTTTAGCATCAAATAATGCACATAAAGTTGAAGAAATTAAAAGCATATTGAGTGATTATAATATACTAACTTTAAAAGATATTAATTTTACTGATGAGATTATTGAAGATGGATTAACATTTGAAGAAAATGCTTTGATAAAGGCAAGAACAATCTCAAAATATTCAGGAAAAACTGCAATAGCAGATGATAGTGGACTTAGTGTTGAACTATTAGATGGTCGTCCTGGAGTTTATTCTGCAAGATATTCAAAAGAACAAACTGATGCAAAGAATATAGAGAAAGTTTTATCTGAGTTAGATGGTAAGAAATCAAATGCTAAGTTTGTATCAGTTATAGCTTTAGTTAAACCTGATGGTACAGAATTTACTTTTAGAGGAGAATGCCATGGTGAAATTATCTCTGAACAAAGAGGAAATAACGGATTTGGATATGATCCTATATTTTATGTTCCAAGTTTAGCTAAAACATTTGCAGAATTAAGTTCTGAAGAAAAAAATAGTATCAGTCATCGAAAAGAATCGTTGGAGAAATTTTCTGATTTTTTGAAAGAAGAAAATAATGAAAACTAAAATAATACGAGAAGATTGTATTGCTTGTGGGAATTGCAATGCGATATGCCCTGATGTCTATGATTATGACGAAGATGGAATAGCGTATTGCATTATCGATGATAATAAGATGACTGAAGAAGTTGCTGAAAAGTATCGTAGTTTAGTCTTAGAAGCAAAAGTTAATTGTCCAACTGAGGCAGTTTTTGTAGAAGAAGACTAGAAAGGAGAGAAGATTGAGCAATAAAAAGACAAAAAGTACAAAAAAAACAAGTAAAACTAATAAAAACAAGCATTCCACTAAAGTTAGTGGTAAAAAGACAAGTGTAAAGAAAGCTCCAAAGAAAAATATTATTCCTAATTTCTCTAAAGAAGCCTATCGCGGATTATATTTTGTAATTTCTGTTCTTATAGTAATTTTATCTGTTTTACAAATGGGATTTATTGGTAGATTTTTTGATACACTTTTTAAATATTTATTTGGAAGTTTTAGTTATCTTATCTATATAATAATAGTTGCAACACCGATATATTATATTATGAATAAAAAGCTAAAAACTCCAGCAATTATTGTAATATTATTAATTTTAGTGGATTTTCTATTTCAGTTAATTTACATTAGTAATACTGATAATAATTTGTTAGGTTTTAATGATATTTACAATAATAAAGTTAGTTCATATGGTGGAGGATTAATTTCTTATTATCCTGTTAAATTTTTAATATATTTATTATCCTATTATGGTTCATTATTGGTGATAATATCAGCTATAATAACAGTTATATTTTTATATTTTAATATTAATCATAGGGAGTTAGTCCTAAGGATTAAACATCATATAGTTAATGCATTTGATAAAAATGAGTATATCGAAGATACTTTAGATGACTATCAAGAAGAGGATGATATTATTTATGATGAATATAATTCGTCTAATATTAATAAAGAAAACTCTAATGAACAGAGATATAATAAAATTAAAGATAAAGATTTAGTTGTTGATATAAGAGAATTCAAAGAAGATGAAGAATTCTATGATGAGGAAATTGTACAACGTCCTTCAAGAAAACAAACTAAAGTAAAAAAAGAACATATTCCTGTTGAAGAAGAAATGGTTAATGAAATAGTTTCGGAAGAGACGTATGATAATTATCAACTTCCACCAGTCACACTACTTAATAATCCAGTTAAGAAGCAAACTATTACTAAAGGCGATGTGGTAGAAAAATCGAAAATTCTTCAAAGTACATTTAATAACTTTGGTATTGAGGTTAAGATCGTCAAAGCAATAGTAGGACCATCGATTACACAGTTCCAAATATTGCCAACTCCAGGAACCAAAGTTAGTAAGATAGTAAATCTGAGCAATGATATAGCACTAAATCTTGCAGCTAAAGATGTACGTATAGAAGCCCCAATTCCTGGTAAATCATTAATAGGTATAGAAATACCTAATACAGTAAATGAGCTAGTAACGATGAAAGAGGTTTTTGTCAATGATGAAGATAATTCACCACTATCTGTTGCATTAGGTAAAGATGTATCAGGTGAATCAATTTTCACTAGAATTGATAAAACTCCTCACTTATTAATAGCAGGTTCTACAGGAAGTGGTAAGTCGGTTTGTGTAAATACGATAATTACAAGTATATTATTAAAAAATAAACCTGATAAAGTTAAATTGATAATGATAGATCCTAAGATGGTTGAATTATCAATTTATGATGGCATTCCACACTTACTTACTTCTGTTGTTACAGATCCAGTAAAAGCGGCAGATGTTCTTCATAAAGTCGTTCTTGAAATGGAAAACAGATACAGAGAATTTGCTAGAGCTAGAGTAAGAAATATGGAAGGGTATAATCGAATAGCGGCTAAAGACCCAGATTACAAAGAACTTCCATATATTGTGGTGATTATAGATGAGTTAGCTGATTTAATGATGGTATCTTCTAAAGAAGTAGAAGAATCGATTGCTCGAATAGCACAGAAAGCAAGGGCAGCTGGTATACATATGATAATAGCAACTCAAAGACCATCAGTTGATGTAATTACAGGAGTTATTAAAACTAATATACCATCTAGAATTGCGTTTGCTGTGAGCTCTAGCATTGACTCAAGAACTATCCTTGATAAGTCAGGTGCAGAAACATTACTTGGTAAAGGTGATATGCTGTACTTATCAGCTGAATCAAGTAAACCAGTACGTGTACAAGGAGCTTTCTTATCCGATGAAGAAGTAGAGAAAGTTGTTGATTTTGTTAAAAGTCAGTCTGAAGCACAATATGATCCAAATATGACGCCAAGTGAAGTAAGCTCTCAAAATGGAGGCTCATCTGGTGAAGATGTAGATCCATTATACAAAGAGATACTGTTATTTATAGCTAAAACACAGAAAGCTTCAGCATCATTATTGCAAAGAAGATTTAAAATAGGTTATAATAGAGCAGCAAGGATAATGGATATGCTTGAGGAAGATGGATATATTGGACCTGTAGAAGGAAGTAAACCTAGAAAAGTATTTCTAGAAAAAGAATATGCAGAGGATTATGAATAACGGTAGTCCCCTGCATAAGATTTACATAAAATAATTTATGTAAACTAAATAATAAAATAGAGGTGAATAAAAGTGAAAAAAAATAAAAAATTATTAATTGGATTGTTAACTATAGTAATTATAGCGGTAATTGGTTTGTCTGTTTATGCGTATCAAAAACAACAAACGCTAAATAATAAACCAAAGGTAGAGAAGAAAAAAGAAGATTTTAAGTTAGAAAAATTAATCAAAGATACGATTTCTAAGTTTGATAAAGAGAATGATTTAAATAAAAAAATTGAAATTTTCAAATCTTTAGTTGATAAAAAAGATGAAATTTCAAAAGAGAAAAAAGATAAATTAAATTCTGATTATAATGATGCAATTAAAAATATGCGTGAAAAAATTTCAAATAGCATTAAAGAAAAGATAAAGAACGCTACTTTAAGTGATGAAGATAAAAAAAATAACGAGAAAGTAGATTCTGTGAAAAAAGAATTAAACGAATTACAATCTACTCTTGAAAAAGAAAAATCAGTTTTATTTGAAAAAGAAGAAGACTACAATTCTAT
>NZ_CAURJN010000007.1:0-65593 GCF_963525165.1 uncultured Gemella sp. | reverse complement strand
TCATGAGCTTTAAGCTCATGACCCTTCTCATCAGTCCTAAATTTTGGAGACCCTTTTATTTTTATCCATGGTTGACATATCAAAGTTCTTGGCAGTTTTTCTGTAAAAATTACACATAATTTGAAAATAATATTTCATATTAGCATAAAAAAAAGGTTCAAAAATTTATAATTTAATTTGATTTTTTATAAAAAACAAGGTATAATGGTTATAGATGAGAAAGGAGGATTACTTTGAAGAATAAAGGAACATTACTGGCACAAAACTTAAAAAAACTTCGAAAAAGGAACAATTACTCTATGTCAACTGTAGCAGATAAACTAGAGTTATCATCTCATGGTGTATATGCGAACTGGGAATACGGAAGAAACGAACCTAACGTTGCAACACTAGTATCTATAGCAAAACTATATAACGTTTCTATTGATGAACTGGTTGGTTATAAAACTGAAAAAGGGGAACCAGAAGAGTTGGCAGATACTCACTTTGAAGTAATTGATATGATTAAATCATTAGACAGTGAGGATTGTAAATTAGTAGAAGAAGTTTTGAGAAGATTTAGGGGATATTCTTTTTCTAGAAATATAAATCTATAACATACTCAAATACTTAGGCTATAGAGTTATAATGTAGTATATTAAATTAATAGTTTTAAATATAGGCTAGGTAGGAATACTTAGCCTATATTTTCCTTTTCTTGAGGAAATGGGGTGATAGCTATTGATATAAAAAATTTAATGAACCAGATTCTTAATGATTCAATAGAAAAAAGAGCCAGTGATATTCATATATATCCACATACATCGGGAGATTCCTTTATTAAACTCAGAGTAGGAGGACATCTGAGTAAATATGAACAATTTTCAAATAGGGAGATAGAAGCGATAATTTCGCTATTAAAATATAACTCAAATATTGATATTTCGAGAAATAAAGAGCCACAAAGTGGGCGTTTCGTATATAAGTACAACGAAAAAGATTACTATCTACGTGTTTCTACGTTACCTTTAAATGAATTAAATGAAGGTTGTGTAGTCAGAATTTTTATAAACGAATTAGAAGATGTAGATTATAGTATATTTGATGAAGATAGCAAGTATATAAATAAACTTTCCAAAAGAGCGTATGGTCTAATATTATTTTCTGGACCTACAGGAAGTGGTAAATCAACATCTATGTATAAATTGGCAAGTGACTTAGCAAGTAGAGATAAGCAGGTAATAACAGTAGAGGATCCAGTAGAGAAAAAGATTTCTAGTTTGATTCAAATGCAAGTAAATGAAAAAGCTGGAATTAATTATGATAACGCACTAAAATCTATACTACGTTGTGATCCAGATGCGATGGTAATTGGAGAAATTCGTGATTATAAAACTGCAAGCCAGGTAATTACATCATCATTTTCTGGACATTTAGTTTTGAGTACAATTCATGCTGAAAATTCTATTGGAGTAATAAATCGACTAAGAGATTTAAACTTATCATTAGAAGATATCAAACAAACCGTGATTTGCATAATTTCGCAAAGGCTGGTAAATTTAACAAATGGAAAAAGAGGATTAGTAACTGAAATATTGAAAAAAGAAGACATCCATGAATACATTGATAATAATAAAATACATGAAAACTCTTTACAGAGAAAATTTAAATTAGCATGTGAGAAAGGATTAATCACGACTGATGAAAAAGAAAAATGGGGATATTAAAAAAGCCCTAGATAAAGAGAACAAGATATATTTTATTAAACGTCTGTATGAATTGATTAATCATGGATATATGTTAGAAGATTCTTTAGAGTTTTTGCTAATACAATATGAGGTTGCTGATGAAGAAATTATAAAAATAAAAGAAAAACTCTCTAATGGAAAAAAATTATCCGATATATTGGAATATCTTGGATATTCACAATTAATTATTAGTAAAATAAAATTTGCAGAAGATTATGGCAGAATAGAAGATATGCTACAAGAAGTAGAAACATATCTAACAATACAAAAAATACAACAAGAAAAGGTAATAAAAACTTTAAGATATCCACTATTTTTAACACTTACACTAATATGTCTCATCATGGTGTTTAATGCGCTAGTAATTCCACAATTTGAGAACATCTATACTTCATCTAATATTAAGATGGATCTCCAAACTATTATATTAATCAAATCACTATACTATATTCCAAAATTAATTTCTATAATATTTTTACTTACCCTTTTAGGGATAAGTTACATTTTTTATACAATTAAATATAAACCAAATCTATTTTTAAAATCACTTATATATATTCCTAAAGTTAGGAACTATTCTAAATTATATTTTTCTTATAGATTTTCTATGGAGTTAAGCTTGTTTCTAATGAGCGGATTTTCTTTGAAAACAGCTTTAGAAGTTATGGTTGAAGAAAACTATGATTATTACCTAACTCAATTTTCAAAAGACATATTACAGGAATTAGACAAAGGTATAAGTTTCGAAGAAGCTATAGGAAAAATTAAATATTTTGATAACTCAATTCAAAAATTTGTAAGCCACGGGAAAAATAATGGTTTGATTGACAAAGAATTAAAATTATTTAGTGAATTGATGCTAGATACTTTTCTAACATCATTAGATAGAAACTTAAAAAAATTACAACCTATTTTATTCGGTATTTTAGCCGTAGTAATAGTTGGATTGTATATGGTTATATTACTTCCAATTTTTAACATGGCTAGCTCGCTAAGATAAGGAGGAACTTATGAAAAAAATAATAAAAAAATTAAAAAGTAAAAAAGCATTTACGCTGATAGAAATGCTTATCGTGCTATTTATAATAGCAATACTATTAATCCTTATAGTGCCTAATATTACTAAGAATATAGACACTGCAAAAGATAAAAGCTCAGAAGCTTATGAAAAAACAGTTCAGGCTCAAGTAACAGCATATGAAATTAATGAAAAAGATAAAGAAGTTACATTTGAAAAACTAGTTGAAAAACATTATTTAGATGGACCTGCAGACAAAGCTAGTACGGCACCAAATGGCAAAAAAATAGTAATAGCAAATGGAAAAGCGACTCTTCAAAAATAGGCACGGTTTTTCTTTGGTAGAGATGATAGCTGTTTTGATGATAGTGAGTATTATAGTAATAATTTTATCAAGAATTTCTATAAACTCTTACGATAAATATCAAGAAAGATTAGCGGTAAATGAATTAGTTTCTGAAATTTATAATGTTCAAACAAAAAGTTTAGGTAAGGATAGATCTTATATTTGCTTTTTTTCGAGTGATAATGAATATGCAGTTTTATATGATGGGCAGAAACATTGGAAGAAAATACGTAAAAATGGAAAGGCAAAGATTGGAGCAGCATCAGTAAAATTTGAATATTGGAGAGGATATCTAGCATCTAAGGCGAATACAGTTAATGTGAAGTTTGATAATAGTGCATATAAGATAATTGTTCACCTTGATACTGGATATGTGACACTTGATGAAATACAATAAGAAAGGTTTTACATTTATAGAATTAATAGGTTCACTATTTATTTGCTCGTTACTATTTGTGTTTTTAATTCCAAATATGGTTAAGCAGTATTCAAATTTGTATAAAATTGAAAAAGAGCTAGAGATGAAAGAAATATTGTATGAAGAAATTTGTAGTCACTATAAAGAGAGTAGTTTTACTACAAGAAGAGATAATTATTACATAAGTGTAAGTGGAAGCACAGCAAAAATTGAGGATGAACAAACAGGTGAAAAAGTCGATTATAGGTAAAAATAAGCAAGGATTTACATTATTAGAATTAACAGTATCTTTGTTTCTTTTGGTTATACTAACTCTACTACTTATGTTAATACTTCAGACTACGATAAATACATCAAAAAGATTCTTAGACTATTCAAATTATGAATATGCATTAGCTCATAGAAAAATATTAGAAACTTATAATAAGAGTGCCAAAGTCACTCAGGAAAAACATTATATTTTAATGGAAAGCAAAGATGATTCAGAAGATGTAAGAATTAATTTCATAGACAACCGCATTTACATTGATAAATATAAAAATTCACATAACTTTGCTGGGTTTATTCTTCTGTTAAAAAATTTAAAAGAATATAATTTATCTGAAGAAAATGATATAATACATATTTCTCTTGTTGATAAAAACAGTCATAAACGTGATATGTACTTGAGAGTAAAAAATGAAAAAACAGATAAAGAAAAAGCTCAAGAAGAGAAAGAGAAAAAAGAAAAAGAGAAAAAAGATAAAGATGATAAGGCAAAAGAAGAAAAAGAAAAGCAAGGAAAAGATAAAGCAGAAATAGAAAAAATTAAGCCGATTAGCCACGGTGAGGAGGGAAGTTAATATTATGATAAAAATAAAAAATCATAAAAGAGCAAATGCCATTATAGCTTCTTTACTTGTAACGCTACTGGTAATTACAGTTCTATTTAGTATAGTGGGAATTTATATTAATAAAATGTATACGATGAAGAATTTGAACGATTATTATGATAAGAAAATCACCGAACAGCTAAAAGAAAATAATAAGTCTAAATAATAGTAAGAAGGCTCATCCTAATTAAAATAATGCGATTAGGGTGAGTTTTTATTTTGTTGGGGCTGACCAAAAAGTCCTAAATTAAAAAAAGTGTATATGATAACTCATAGACGTAGTGGTTTATTGATATCTAAATTCGCTTTATGAAAGCTTTTTAGATATCTAATAAACTGTGCAGGGGTGACTCAACAAAATCTTGTTTCTTAAGAAATCATGATTTTTGAGTCACTCCCAAAAAACGAATCACTTTGAGAATATTAAAGGGGGAGCTAGGATAATCATTAAGTTTTTGAAACTATAAAAAATTTAAAGATATTATATTATACTATAATAATTGAAAATATATTAACTATTGCTTTGTTTAAGTAAATGGTTTAAAATATTACTATATTGTCAAAAGTTGAAATTACATTTAAAGGAGATATAAATGGGTAAAAAATTATTATTAGGACTTGTGAGTGCAGGAGCATTAGCAGTTGCAGTATTTCACAAAAAAGAAAATTTTAGTTCAGAAGAACGTGCAAAAGTAGAAGAAGCTAAAAAGTATTTAGAAGGAAAAGGGTATGTTGTATCTGAAAAAAATAAGTTTCCTATTGGAAGTTTAAATTTATTATCTGTATCATCATTACCGATGTATTATAAGGCTGCTAAAACAGTAGCGAAATTTATTTTATAATTATGTTTATACCGGAAAAAAATTATTCATTTTACGAAGATAATCCCAAAGGTAAGCTAACTATTAAAAAATTTGCTAAAGAGATGTTTTATCGAGTTATGTATGATGAAATATCATTACTTTCAGCAAATTTAAGTTATTATTTTATTTTATCTTTATTTCCTATGCTGATTGTTGCATTAGCATTAACTCCATATTTTAAAATTGATCAGCAATTTTTATTAGAGAAGATTCAAAGTTATGCGCCAGGTGATTTAGGTGATTATCTTTTTGATATGATTTCAGAGGTATTAAATAATAAAAATAACACGATTATCACAGTGGGGATTGTATTTACGCTTTGGTCAGCCTCTAGCGGTATTTATGGAATAATTATAGCCTTTAACAACGCATTTAGAGTTCGTGATGGAAGAATATGGATAGTTACAAAACTAATTAGTGTGATATTAACAGCATTATTTTTAGTTGGAATGTTTGTTGCATTAGTTTTAATCGTATTTGGGAAACAGCTTACCTATATACTTTTCCATAAATTTAATCTTGATGAAGGATATTATAATTTGTGGTCGGTATTAAATTCTAGTCTACCAGTACTTTTTATATTTTTAATTTTTGTGTTCTTATATACTATGGGACCAAATTTGAAACTTAAAGCAATAAGCATCATACCAGGAGCTATATTTGCAACAATTTCTTGGATAATAGTAAGTAAACTGTTTGGATACTATATTGATCATTTTTCAAGTTATATTAAAACATATGGAACAATTGGAGCTTTTATGGCGTTCGTGCTTTGGTTATATATTACAGGATATATTTTAATTATCGGAGCGGAAATTAACGCAATTTTCCATAATTATAAAGTAGAACATAGAGTATTTGAAGAAACTCATACGACAGAATAGAAGATAATATTGATGCTGAATTTAGCTTATGAAAGCTTTACATTATTTAGTAGAATATATTTAAAGGGGTTGACCCAAAAATCCTAAATTTTAACAAAGTGTATATGATAACTCATAGATGCAGTGGTTTATTGATATCTAAAATCGCTTTATAAAAGCTTTTCAGATATCTAATAAACTTTGCAGGGGTGACTCGACAAAATCGATTTCTTCGGAATCATGATTTTTGAGTCACTCCCTTTTTTATTTTGTAGATCGTTATATTAAGCTAGTTTGATATTATTACAGTTGAGTTGAAATTCAGGCATAATTATATAAAAAGAAAGAGTTTTATAGTATAATTGTAGTTACTTAATTAAGATAATTGATTAAAGATTGAGAGGATTAAGCTATGGAAAAAGAAATTTATCTAGCAGGGGGATGTTTCTGGGGTGTAGAAGGTTATTTCTCACAACTTGATGGAGTAATTACTACAAAAGTTGGTTACAGCAATGGACAAACAGCAGAAACTACTTATCAACAAATTAAAACAACAGACCATGCTGAGGTTATTTACTTAAAATATGATAATTCAGTACTACCATTAAATGATGTATTACGTCACTATTTCAGAATTATTGATCCAGTAAGTATCAATAAACAAGGTGGAGACAGAGGTCGTCAATATAGAACAGGAATTTACTATGTAGATGAAGAAACAAGAGAAGAAGTAGTCAAATTTATCGAAGAACTTCAAAAAAATTATACTAAAAAAATTGCAGTGGAAGTAGAAGCAGTAAACAACTACATTGATGCAGAAGAGTATCATCAAAAATACCTTGAAAAGAACCCTACAGGTTATTGCCATGTAGATTTAAGTTTAGCGAAAAAAAGCTTGTAATTTTCAAAATAAGTTTGAAATAATTACTAAAAAAAGGTAAAATATAAGTAAGTATAAATAAAAACAAGGAGTTAGAAAATGACAAACATTTTAATTTTCGGACACAAAAATCCAGATACTGACACAATTTGTTCAAGTATCGTATATAACAACTTAAAAAGATTACAAGGGATGGATACTGAAGCTGTAAGACTTGGTGAAATCAATGATGAAACAAAATACGCTTTAGAATACTTTAACGTACGTTTACCACGTTTAGTAGAGGAAGTAGCAGAAGGACAACATGTTATCTTAGTAGACCACAATGAATTTCAACAATCAGCTAATGGAATCGAAAAAGCTGTTGTTCGTGAAGTAATCGATCACCACCGTATCGCAAACTTTGAAACAGCAGCCCCATTATATTACCGTGCTGAGCCACTAGGATGTACAGCTACAATCCTTAAAAAAATCTATGAAGAACAAAATGTTAACATCGACAAACAAATGGCAGGTTTAATGTTATCTGCTATCATCTCTGATTCATTATTATTCAAATCTCCAACATGTACTTTACAAGATAAAGTTGCAGCTGAAGAATTAGCTAAAATTGCTGAAGTTAATGCAGAGGAATATGGTCTTGCTATGCTAAAAGCTGGAGCATCAACAACTGATAAAACAGCTGAAACGCTAATTTCTTTAGACGCTAAAGAATTCGTTTTAGGAGCAGATAAACTTGTAGTTGCTCAGATTAACACAGTAGATGCTAACGAAGTGGCTGACAGAAAAGAAGAATTAGAAGTGGCAATCAATGCAGAACTTTCTTCAAAAGGATTATCAGCATATGTATTTGTAATTACTAATATCTTAACTTCAGATTCAGAAGTACTAGTATTAGGTGAAAAACAAGATAAAGTTGCAGCGGCATTTGGGAAAACTCTAGAAAATGACTTTATGACACTTGAAGGTGTTGTATCTCGTAAAAAACAAGTAGTTCCTCAAATTACTGAAGAGTTTTCAAAATAATTATTAAAAAATAAGCTTTTAAAAGGAGACTAATCTTAAAATTCTCAATTTAAAAAGTTTATATGAGAACGCATAGTCGTAGTGGTTTATTATTATCTAAATTCTTATTATAAAAGCTTTTAGAGATATAATAAACTTTGCGGGGGTGACTCGACAAAATCGATTTCTCCGAAATCACGATTTTTGAGTCACTCCCTTTCTACATTATATAAAATAGCAATGGAAAGGAAATATATGGATACATTTAAAGCAATATATTTGCCCTTTTTGAAGAAAATTATTGTAAACACATTAGTTGTAATAGCATTTGCAGGTTTAACACAAGGGAAACTAAAAATTGATCATCCAATATATGGTTTCCTTGGAGCCTTGCTGATTACAATATTATTCACATTAGTTAGACCATTATTGCTAGTTACTGTAATAATAACAATATTTAGTTTAGGATTATTTTCATTATTAGTAAGGACTATATTAGTTTATTCAGTTTCTTATATATTGGCACCACATTTTGAGATAGTATCGTTTTGGACAGCAATAGGTTTAGTTATAGCGATTAAAATTTTCAATTTTATATTTAAAACTGAACCAAGAACGATAATAATAAAAACATTTAAAAAGAAATAAAAAAGGAAAAAAATTATGCCAAAAATTACAACGAGAGAGCTTGCTGAAAAATTGAATTTAGAAGTAATAAGTGGTGAAAAAGGATTAGATAGAGAAATTACAACAGACGAGTTATCTCGTCCAGCATTGCAACTTGCAGGGTATTTTTCTCACTATTCACCAAAAAGAATTCAAATTCTTGGGACAAGCGAATTATCATTCTTTAAATTAATTCCGGATGTTGAGAAAAAATCAAGAATGCGTATGTTATGTACGCGAGTAACTCCATGTATTATCATATCTAGAGAATTAGAAGTTCCAGAGGAACTAATAGAAGCTGCAAATAAGTACGATACACCAGTATTAAGATGTAGACAAGATACTACGAAATTGATGGGGAATATTTCCAATCACCTTCGAAGAGTATTTGCACCTACAACATCAGTTCATGGAGTATTTGTTGAGGTTTATGGTATTGGAGTTTTATTAACAGGAGAGAGTGGAATTGGTAAGAGTGAAATAGCGTTAGAATTAATCAAACGTGGTCACCGTCTAGTAGCTGATGATAGGGTTGATATAAGAGAGATAGAAAAAGGATTCTTAATCGGAAGTTGCGAATCTACTTTAATTAAGCATTTATTAGAAATTCGTGGACTAGGTATTATCAATGTAATGACTTTATTTGGTACTGGGGCAGTACGTAGTGATAAAAGATTACAGCTTAACATTCATCTGGAAACATGGAATGAACAAAAACTATACGATCGAATCGGTTTAGGAGACGAAAGCAGAGAAATTTTAAATTCAAAAATTGAGAAGAAAACAATACCTGTCCGACCAGGACGAAATGTAGCAATCATTATAGAATCTGCGGCTATGAATTACAGATTAAATCAAATGGGAATCAACACAGCTAAAGATTTTACATCACGATTAGCAGAAGAAATAAAAAGAAAAAATATGAATAATGGGGTGGAATAATATGACATTAGGTTACTTAGATCCGATAGCTTTTCACTTATTTACAAAACCAGTTTATTGGTATGGAATTATTATTGCAACGACAGTATTTTTTGCATATTACCTTGCGGATATGGAAGCTACAAAACGTGGTTTAAAAAAAGATACTATGCTTGATTTATTACTAATAGCTTTACCTATAGCATTTATATTTGCGCGTGCATATTACGTAATATTTAGATGGGAATTTTACAAAGGCGACTTTGCTAGTATGATAGCCATTTGGGATGGTGGAATAGCGATATACGGTGGTTTAATTGGTGGATTTGTAGTGTTATACTTCTTTGCAAGAACAAGAGGGATAAAAATTATTAAACTTTTAGATATAATAGCACCAAGTTTATTAGTAGGACAGATGTTAGGACGTTGGGGGAACTTTTTCAACCATGAGGCTTACGGTGAAGCAGTCAGTCAACAATATCTGCAAGATAGATTTATTCCAAACTTTATTATAGAAAATATGTATATTGACGGCGCTTATCGTCAACCAACATTCCTATATGAAAGTTTATGGTGTTTCATCGCACTTGTGATACTTCTATTAATTAGAAATAAACTAGCACAAAGTGAGGTTTTCGCTGCATACTTAATCTTGTATGGAGTAGAGAGATTTATCGTTGAAGGAATGAGAACAGATTCTCTTTATTTAGGAAGTCTTAGAGTTTCTCAAGTCCTTTCACTAGTATTTGTTATAGGAAGTTTGATATACTTAGTAGTGCTTAATACAAAATATAAAGATAAAAAGATTTTGTATAGAGAATCATAAAAAAGAAGGTGGAAAATATGTCAGAAAAAATTTATGACTTAATTATCGTTGGAGCGGGTCCAGCAGGTATGACAGCTTCAATCTATGCATCACGTGCAAATATGTCAGTATTGATGCTAGAAAGAAAATATCCAGGGGGTCAAATGTTATCAACTGAAGAAATTGAAAACTATACTGGATATGAAATGATTACAGGACCTGAACTATCAGAAAAAATGTTCGAACACTCTAAAAAATTCGGTACAGAATTTGGTTTTGGAAACATAACAGAAGTTGGAGTTAGAGACGGACTTAAATATGTAGTTGCTGGTGAAAAAGAATACGTAGCGAAATCAATCATAATTGCAACAGGATCAGAACACAAAAATCTTGATGTTCCTGGCGAAGAACAGTTTTCAGGAAAAGGTGTAAGTTACTGTGCAGTTTGTGATGGTGCATTCTTTAGAAATAAAGAAGTAGTAGTTATTGGTGGAGGAGATTCAGCTGTAGAAGAAGCTTTATACTTATCTAACTTAGCTGCTAAAGTAACTATCGTTCACAGGCGTGATGAACTACGTGCCCAAAAAATTCTACAAGACAGAGCGTTCGCTAAAGAAAATATCGAATTCGTTTGGGATAGTGTTGCTTACGAAATTAAAGGTGAAAGAAAAGTTTCTTCAATCGAAATCAGAAATGTTAAAACTGGCGAAGAAAGTTCAATTAAAGCTGATGGAGTATTCATCTATGTTGGTATGTTACCACAAACTCAAGATTTCAGAGATTTAGGAATTACTAATGAAGCTGGATATATCCCAACTAATGAAAAATTAGAAACTTCAGTATCAGGTATTTTTGCAGCTGGAGATGTACGTGAAAAAGAAATCCGTCAAGTAATCACAGCAGCATCTGATGGAGCTATAGCTGCACAAAGTGCTTATAGCTTTGTAGAAGGTTTAGAATAATAAACACTAAAAAAGAATGATAGATTTAATAAAAAAAGAAAAACCACTGAGTAGAGAAAACTCAGTGGTTTTTGTCTATACTAATAAATTTAATTATTTGTTATATTTTTTAGCTAAGTAAGGCATGATTACTCCTAATGAAAGAAGGATTATAGGTGTTACTATGTTCATAACTGTTTGGAAAGTACTTTCTGGAGTGTACATACCAGAAATACAAGCAAACGCTGTCAAGAAGAAACACCAAGCTCCAAGTCCCATACCTACATATTTGTTTTTAACAAATTTGTATTCAGATTGGAATTTTTCAGCTGATTTTTTCAAGAAGATATATGCTGCGAATACCCATAGATAACGTAATGGCATTGTAACAGCGTTAAGTTTAACTAACCATCTGAATAAATCATTAACTTCTTTAATTCCAAACATTGGGATAATTAGTAAGATAGAAACGATAACTCCAACAAGTTTTAAGCCGTTAACGTATACATCGTTTTCGTTCTTAACTAATAATTTCTTAGGAATGTATCTTTCATCAGCACTACTTAATAACATACGAAGTGGTGCGTCGATAGAAATAATAACAACAGAAACTTGTCCGATTAAATCAACGATTGCATAGATAACTAAGAATAAGTTACCAACACCGTAGTAGTTACCTAAAGTTTGGAAAGCATAGTAAGTTCCGTTTGTAAGTAAGTCTTTAGGAATATTATTTGTATCGAACATTAATGCTAGAGCAAAAGTCCCAAGAATCGCAGTTGTACAAACCATAACTACTAGAGCAATCATTCCACGAGGAAAGTCTTTAGAAGGATTTTTCATCTTATTAACATAAGGCGAAATCTTCTCACAACCTCCAACCGCAAATACTAAAATTGCGATTGATGTAATATACTTAACATCAAATGTCGGCATGAAAGTATCTAATGACCAATCGATGTCGAAAGTTTTAGCACCAGTAATAGATGGTGCAGTAATAGCCATAACTACAAATAATAATGACATAATAAACATTGAAGATCCGGCTAACATCGCCATTTTCTTAATTAAGTTTACTCCACGAGTTGCTAAGAACAAAGCAACTAAGAAGATAATTAAAGAAGCGATTTGTAAGTATGTGATATCCATTTTACTAATACGGTTATCACGAAATACAGTCCAACTAAATGCAGCGATAATACGTGATGGTTTTTGAGAAATATAAGGCATGTGAACTACCCACATTGTCCATCCAGTATAATAAGCAAGTAGTTTTCCGTGTGTAGAACTTATCCAAGAACTAACACCACCACCGGCATCTTTAAAAGTAGATCCTAGCTCACCAACGATTAATGAATACGGAATAAAGTAAATTACGAAAATCAAAATCCAAGAAACTATAGATTTTAATCCACCGAACTCAGAGTATCCATTAACAACATTTCCAAACGCCCAAACCGTAGAAAATGCCATGAAGGCTAGAGTGTACCAAAATATTTTTTTTGCATCCCTCTCCATTGAGAACCTCCTAAATTATAAAATATACTAATAACTGCATAATTGCATTACTAAAATACTAGCATAGTCTAAGTAAATATTCAAGTAAAAATAAAATAAATTAAATTAAAATTTTTTTATTTGATAAAATAATACCTTATTTTTATAAAAATTATAAATTTAACACAGTGCCAATCAAAAAGACTTAGATTTTAAAAAGTTTATACGATAACTTCTAGTTGTAGTAGTTTATAGATATCTAGATTTATTATATAAAAACTTTCAGACAACGTATAAACTATATGATGGAGATTAGAGAAGATCGATTTGTACGAAATTATAATTTTTCGATTGTTGCATAGAAACTTAAATTGCAAATATCACATGTAAATTTACATTATAAAAATATATTTGTATAATACTGATATTTTAAAGTAAATTATTAGTTTACAAAAGTGGACATTACTTGAAATACAAATAGTTTTGCTTTATAATAACAATGTTAAGAGAAAGTTTTTTATTGAGGAGTGATAAAAGATTGAGAAAAAAACAACGAACATTAACTAGGTTGATGTTAATAATGACAAGTCTAGTTGTTATTTCTTTATTAGTTACTTCCTTTTTTGTAAGAGAATATATAAAAAAACGTGAAGACGAAATTATTCGTCAAAAAATATATTCAACTGCTAAGCTTATAGCCAATGACACAAGTGTTAAAGATGATATAAAGAATCATAGGAGAACAAAAGGAATACAAGAATTTGCTAATAGAGTAATGGAAGAATCTGGTACGGACTTTGTTGTTATAGTCGATGATACCTTTACTAGATATACTCATCCAAAAGATGAGTTTATTGGCGAAAAGTTTTCTAATATTGAAGATGTAAGTTCAACATTCACAATTGGAGATCATTATAGTAAGCAAAGTGGTCAATTAGGAGAAGGACTAAGATTTTTTACAGCGATTAAAGATGAAGATGGAGAAAATATAGGAGTCGTATGTGTAGGATATACTAAAGAAACTGTAAAAAAACAATTAGAACATTCGCAAGAAAAAATATTGTTTGCATTATTGATAGCAATGACATTTGCTATCACAATAGCGGTAATGTATAATCGTCGATTAAAGCGTATTTTATTAAACTATGAACCAGAAGAGATTGCATACAATTATATTGAAAAAAACTTAATCTCAGACCATGTCTCTGAGGGTATTGTAGGAATAAATGTAGATAAAAAAATTATTGTAAAAAACAATAGTGCAAATCAAATTTTAGATAAAGCAGGGTACACTAAGATTAAAAAAGGTGAACAAATTTCTGATGAAATGTATGAAATTTTCTTTAAGCGAGTATTAGAAGATAATAAGACGAGTAGAGATGAATCAATTGTATTAAACCATATTGAAGTATTAATCAATAGGAATGCGATATATCAAGATGGTAAATTATATGGAGCTGTAGTCACACTACGTGACCAAAGTGAAATGAAAAAATTAATTACAGAATTAAGTGGTACCGAGAAGTATAATGATAGTCTACGTGAACAAAGTCATCATTTCATGAATAAACTTCATGTTCTACATGGGTTAATAGAAATGAAGTCGTATGATGAAGTTGAGAAATTTATCACATACTTGAAAGATGATTATCATGAAAAAATAGGATATATTTCTGAGAATATTAAGGTGCCGGCAATAGCGGGATTCTTACTTGCTAAAGTCAGAGAAGCTAAACAAAAAAATATATCGTTATTAATCGATCCAGACTCGAAGATTCTGAATAAGGAAGGTTTAGATGAAATCTTCAATGAACTTTTAATTATCCTAGGTGTTCTTATAGATAATTCGATGGAATCTATAGGAAACAAAGAGGATGGAAAAATTGTTGTTTATTTATATCTAAATATAGAAGAAAATATATTACTATGTAAAGTATATGACAATGGATGTGGAATTAATAAGGAAATATTAGAGAGTATATTTGAAAGAGGATATTCAACAAAAGGAGAAAATAGAGGTTATGGACTAAATGCCGTTGATACAATAGTGAAAAAATACAACGGTTTAATAGATGTGGAAAGTGAAGTTGGCAAAACCCAATTTACAATAGAGATACCAATCGAGGAGGAACAATAATTGAGAGTATTAATAATAGAAGACGATCCAATGGTAGCGATGATACATAAAGAATATTTTAAAAGAAAAGAATTAACTGATGACCTTAACCATGTTACATCATTAGAGGCTGCAAAAGATTATCTAAAAAAAAATAAAGTTGATTTAATAGTTTTAGATAATTATCTAACTGACGGTCAAGGTGTTGAATTCTTACCAGAATTAAAGGGGTATCCAATCATTATGATAACAGCAGCAAATGATGTACAAACAGTAGAAGCTGCATTATCTAACGGAGTGGTGGATTATTTAGTAAAACCTTTTACCTATGAAAGATTTTCACAAGCCATTGATAAAGTTCAAGATTATGTTAACCTACTATCAAAAGAAAAAATTAATCAAGATTTAATCGATGATTACTTAAACTCTGGTAGAGTAGACGAAGAGGAAGATAGTTTACCTAAAGGTCTATCAAGAATAACATTGAAAAAGGTTATAGAGGCTATTCAACAACAAAATACAGGATTCACAACACAACAAATAGCTGATATATTAGATATTTCTAGAATTACAATTAGAAAATACTTAAATCACTTAGTCAATATAAATGTCCTAAGTGAAGATGCAGAATACTATACTTCAGGAAGACCTGTATCAGTATTTACAGTTGAATCAGAAAGTAAATTAGAAAAATTATTATAAAAATTTTTATCGTATCATCACTAACATAATACAAAAATTCAAATTCGGGGCATGGAAATAATCCATACCCCGAATTTAGTATATTATATATAGATAAAGTTCTTGATTCTTTATAAAATATTATAGGTAATCAAGAACTTTAAATGTATTATTTAGTTACTACGAATGAATACCATCCGTTATCAGAAGTTTCTTCAACAAGTTTGAAACCACGTTCTAACATTTTTTCAAGAAGCTCGTCTTTCTTCTCTTCGATAATACCAGAAGTAATGTAGTAACCACCATCTTCTAATAAGTTATACGCATCATCAATCATAAGCTCGATGATATGAGCAAGAATGTTCGCTACGATAATGTTGTATTTTTTAGTTTCTTTTGTAAGAAGACTAGCTTGATCAACTTCGATTCTTTTCTCAAGATTATTTAATGCGAAGTTCTCAAAAGAAACATCAACAGCAAGCTTATCTAAGTCAACAGCTTTAATATTACCATCAGTTAAATAACTAGCCGCTATACTTAAAATACCACTACCACAACCAACATCGATAACATTATCAGTTCTTTGAACATATTTCTCAAGGTTTTTAATACATAGAGAAGTAGTCTCGTGACCTCCAGTACCAAAAGCCATACCAGGATCAATGTTTATAATATATTTATCTTCAGTATTTTCATATTCACGCCATGTAGGTACAATAACGAATTTTTCACCGATATTAAGAATATCGAAATAATCTTTCCAAGAATTTTCCCAATCGCTATCTTGAATAATAGTAGTTTCAATCTTGAAGAAATCTCCAATGTTGATATTTTCACCTAAAGCAAGAAGCTCAGCTTCAAAACGCTTGAAAGTTTCTTCATCAAAATTTAGCTCATTAATGTATCCTTTAACGATAACTCCGACTTCAGGATAATCAGCAGGACTAAGCTCAACGATAGTACCGAAATCATCATGTAAGTTCTCCTCAAGAGTAGTAGGATCTTCGATAGCAACCCCAGTTGAACCATAATCAAGAAGAATAGACTCAATTATTTCACTAGCTTCATTAGTAGTATGAATTGTAATTTCAACCCAATTTTCCATTTTATACCTCACAAATATTTTATTTTTACATATTAACTAGAGTATTCTAGTAATCTACATACCTACACATATTATACTATTTTCAATATTTAAGCAACTAAAAAGGTGAGGTAGTCCTTAATATTTCGAGTGTAGAATACACGGGGAAATATTAGCACAGTAAAATTATTCTAAAAATTGTAGAGAAATATAAAATTAGAAAATATGTATGGTAAGGACGTAGTGGCTTATCTCTATGGCTGAGGCTTAAAGTCATTTTTATAAATATTTTTTAAAAAAGAAGTTGACATATTTAAAATTCGATGTTAAACTTATACTTGTATCAGATACGAGAACAAGTTAAAAAGTTGAATAAAGACAGTTAAAGGAGAAAAATATGGATACAAAATTTTCAGTAGCATTACACATACTAATATATATTTCAGAAACAGATAAAGTAGTTTCTTCGGAGCTACTAGCTAAAAGTGTTAACACAAATAGTAGTCACATAAGAAAAATTTTGGCAGTGTTAAAAAAAGGTGGACTAATAGAAAGTCAACAAGGAAAAACTGGAATAACATTGGCAAAAGAGCCTAAAGACATTACATTATCAGAAATTTATCAAATCATTTATCCTGATAAATACTTAGTAAATATCCATGAAGGTGCTAATAAAGAATGCCCAGTTGGTTTAAATATCGAAAACTTATTACAGCCAGTATTTAATGAAGCACAAGAAGCTTTTTATAAAAAACTTGAAAGTAAAACATTAGAAAAATTAATTAAAGAATTATACATAATAGGAGAAAAATAAACAATGAAAGCAGCTGTACACACAAAATATAATAAAAATAATATAGAACTTGAAATTAGAGAAGTAGCAGTACCTACAATAAATGAAAATGAAGTGTTGGTAAAAGTTACAGCAGCTGGAGTAAACCCACTAGATAACATGATTTCACGCGGAGAAGTAAAGATTATCGTACCTTATACACTTCCGCAAGTAGCAGGTAATGAGGTAGTGGGGATTATTGAACAAAAAGGAAGTAATGTAGCTAATTTTGAAATTGGTGATAGAGTATTTTCTAGATTACCATTAGATAAAATTGGAGCTTTTGCTGAATATGTAGCTATTAACCAAGATGCAATCGCTAAAGTACCAGATTATTTAACTGATGAAGAAGCAGCAGCTGTTCCATTAACAGCATTAACAATTATGCAAGCTTTAGAACTTATGGGGGCAGAATCAGAAAAAACAATCTTCATCTCAGGTGGAACAGGTGGAGTAGGAGGCATGGCTATTCCTATCGCTAAAGCAAAAGGTCTGACAGTAATCACTAATGGTAGTGTAGAAAACAAAGAACGTGTTGAAAAATTAGGTGTTGATCAATTCATCGACTATAAAACAACAGATTACACTAAAGTATTAAAAGATGTTGATTATGTGCTAGATACTTTAGGAGGAGCAGAAACAGAAAAACAAATGACTATTATGAAGTCAGGTGGTAAATTAGTGTCGCTAAGAGCTATGCCAAATGGAAGTTTCGCTAAACGTATGAACCTAGCTTGGTGGAAACAATTCATCTTAGGCTTAGCTGGAAGAAAATTCGATAAAATGGCAAATAAATATGGAGTATCATATGACTTCATTTTCGTAGAATCAAATGTCAAACAATTACAAGAAGTAGCTGACATTTTCACAAAATTAGAAATTAAACCATCTGTAGATACTGTATTTGACTTTAAAGATGTAAATAAAGCATTAGATAAAGTAGCAAATGGACGTTCAAGAGGGAAAACAGTTTTAAGTTTTAAATAATATAAAAATATAGAAATAACAAGAGAAGGGAGCGACTAGAAAATTATGGTTTCTTAGTAATCAATTTTTCAAGTCGCTCTTATTATCTCAAAATATCAACAAACACAATAAAGTTAGGAGACAATCATGTCATATATAAATAAAAGAAATGAATACATTAATGTTAATGGATTAAAAATAGCATATAGAGAAATTAATAAAGGTAAATCAGAAAAACCATTAGTGATGTTAGTACACTTAGCGGCAACAATGGATAATTGGGATCCAAGATTTATCGACCTAGTAGCAGAAAAACATCATATTATTTTATTAGACCTACCAGGTGTTGGAGGAAGTGAAGGAAAAGTAGCTACAACAATTCCAGAGATGGCACAACAAACAATAGATATTATTAAGGAATTAGGTTATAACAAAATAAACCTACTTGGATTGTCAATGGGTGGAATGATAGCCCAAGAAGTAACAAGATTAAATAATGACTTAGTAGAAAAATTAATATTAGTAGGAACAGGACCAAGAGATGGCGAAGGAATCGAAACTGTAACTAGTACTACTTTTAAATTCATGCTAAAAGCAGGATTAAATAGGGTAGATCCTAAGAGATTTATCTTCTATAATCACGATGAAAAAGGAAAAATTGAAGCGAATAAAGTACTAGATAGATTAGCTAGTCGTAGTAAAGATAATGCAGATGTTGAAATGAAAGTACCAGGCTTTTTAAGACAATTAAAAGCGATCAAACGTTGGAGTATTGTAGGATATGATGATTTAAAATTTATTACGCAACCTACACTAATCGTAAATGGTGATAAAGACTTAATGGTTCCTACAGTTAACTCATATAATATGCATCAAAAAAATAGAAAATAGCAAATTAATAATTTATCCAAACGCAGCACACGGATCATTATTCCAATACGCAGATGAATTTTCAAAAGAGTTAATAGAATTTTTAGGAGAATAAGAAACCAAACTAATTAAAGTAGCTTGTTAGAAAGTAATTATACTTAAGACACACAGTTTATCAGCCGTAAAACCTAGAAGAACAAAGTAGCATTTTAAAGAAGGGGTGGTTCGAAAGTCGATTTTGTCGAGTTGCTCTAACTAATAAAAATAACAAACACATATTCAGCATAGGTCGATTAGAAAATTCAATTATAAAAATTAATGATTTTTCACTCGTTCTAACATTTTTTACAAAATCCTTGACAATAACGGTCGTTTAGTATAATATAGACTAAGTAAACCGTAATATAAAATATTAGTAGAGAGACTTTTATTTCATGTTTTTTTAGAAGAGAGTTTAATCCAGAGGCTGAAAGATTAAATAATAATGATTGAAATAAGCAACACTCTTTATAAAACCGAATATAAATTGAAAGGTATCAGGAAACTGATATGAATTCGGGTGGCACCACGAAACTAGTAATCGTCCCATGTAGTTAAATGACTATATGGGGCGTTTTTTTATTTCAAATTATAAGAGGTTATAACTAATATTAGTAGTTAAAATAGACAAAAATATGGAGGAACTTATGACAACAATTACAAAAGAACAAGTAGCTCACATCGCTCATCTTTCTAGATTAGAAATCCAAGAAAGTGAAGTAGATGGGTACATCGAAAAATTAGAAAAAGTTGTAGATTTATTCAACACAATCAACAGCGCACCAACAGAAAATGTAAAACCAACTTATCACGTTCTAGACTTAGTTAATGTATTTAGAGAAGACGTAGCTCATGAAGGAATGGATAGAGAAGAAGTTCTTAAAAACTCTAAAGAAACTGAAGCAGGACAATTCAAAGTACCTACTATTATTGAATAAAATAAGGAGATAATTTAATGAGTTTATTACATGAATCAATTGAAAGTTTAGAACTTAAACTTAAAAATAAAGAAATTAAACCAAGTGATTTAGTAAAAGAATCACTAGACAGAATTAAAGCTACTGATGAAAAAGTAGGTTCATTCATTACAGTAACTGAAGAAGTAGCATTAAAACAAGCTGAAGCTTTAGACCGTGCTCAAGAAGAAGGACGTGCTGAAGGTAAATTATTCGGTATTCCAATGGGAATCAAAGATAACATTGTTACAAAAGATATTCAAACAACTTGTGCATCAAAAATCTTAGAAGGATTTAATCCAATTTATGATGCAACAGTAATGAACAAACTTAACAAAGAAAATCCAATCCTTTTAGGAAAATTAAACATGGACGAGTTCGCAATGGGTGGTTCTACAGAAACATCTTACTACAAACTTACTCGTAACCCTCATGATTTAGATGCAGTAGCAGGAGGATCAAGTGGTGGTTCAGCTACAGCAGTAGCAGCAGGACAAGTTAGCTTTACTCTAGGAAGTGACACAGGTGGTTCTGTACGTCAACCAGCTTCTTACTGTGGTGTAGTTGGATTAAAACCAACATACGGTCGTGTATCTCGTTTTGGATTAGTAGCGTTCGCTTCATCATTAGACCAAATCGGACCAATGACTCGTACAGTAAAAGATAACGCTCGTGTATTAGAAATCATCTCAGGATTAGATGCTAACGATATGACTAGTGCACCTGTAGAAGTACCAGAATTCAGCAAAATCATCACTGGAGACATCAAAGGTAAGAAAATCGCTCTTCCTAAAGAATACTTCGGTGCTGGAATTGACGAAGAAGTTAAACAAGCAGTACTCGAAGGTGTTAAATACTTAGAAAGCCAAGGAGCTATTGTAGAAGAAGTAAGTCTTCCAAACACAGACTACGCTATTTCAACTTACTACATCATCGCTTCTGCTGAAGCAAGTTCAAACCTTTCTCGTTTCGATGGTATTCGTTACGGATACAGAAGTCCAAACGCAACAAACCTTGAAGAAATCTACAAAAAAACACGTGGAGAAGGATTTGGAGCTGAGGTTAAACGCCGTATCATGTTAGGAACATACGTACTATCTTCAGGATACTACGATGCATACTACAAAAAAGCACAACAAGTTCGTACATTAATTAAACAAGACTTTGATAGAGTATTCGAAGAATACGATGTAATCATCGGACCAACTGCTCCAACAGTAGCATTCAACATTGGAGAAGAAGTAGGAGATCCAATTAAAATCTACGCTAACGATATCTTAACAATCCCAGTAAATATGGCTGGATTACCAGGTATCAGTATTCCATGTGGATTCAAAGGTAACCGTCCAATCGGTATGCAAATTATTGCAAAACCATTCGCAGAATCTACACTATACGATGTAGCGTACAACTTCGAACAACACTACAACTTACACGATAAAAAAATAGAATTATAATAGGAGAAAAAAGATGCATTTTGAAACAGTAATTGGACTAGAAGTCCATGTAGAATTAAAAACAGATTCAAAAATATTCTCACCATCTCCAGCTCACTTTGGTGCAGAACCAAACACTAACACAAACGTTATCGACTTAGGATACCCAGGGGTACTTCCAGTAGTAAACAAAAGAGCGGTAGAATGGGGAATGAAAGCAGCAATGGCGCTTAACATGACAGTAGCTCGCGAGTCAAAATTCGATAGAAAAAACTACTTCTATCCAGATAACCCGAAAGCATACCAAATCTCACAATTTGACCAACCAATCGGGGAAAACGGATGGATCGATATCGAAGTTAACGGAGAAACTAAACGTATCGGTATTACACGTGCTCACCTTGAAGAAGATGCAGGTAAATTAACTCACAAAAATGGTTATTCACTAGTTGACCTTAACCGTCAAGGTACACCACTTATCGAGATCGTATCTGAGCCAGATATCAGAACTCCAGAAGAAGCATATGCTTACTTAGAAAAATTACGTTCAATCATTCAATACATTGAAGTATCTGACGTTAAGATGGAAGAAGGATCAATGCGTTGTGACGCGAATATCTCTATCCGTCCTTACGGTCAAGATGAATTCGGTACAAAAACAGAGCTTAAAAACTTAAACTCATTCACTTTCGTTAAAAAAGGTTTAGAGTACGAAGAAAAACGTCAAGAACAAGTTATCCTTTCAGGTGGAGTAATCAACCAAGAAACTCGTCGTTTCGATGAAACAACAGGAACAACTAAACTTATGCGTGTTAAAGAAGGTTCAGACGATTACCGTTACTTCCCAGAGCCAGATATCGTACCTATGATTATTTCTGATGAATGGATGGAAGAAGTAAGAAAAACTATTCCAGAACTTCCAGATGCTCGTCAAAGAAGATACCAAGAAGAACTTGGATTACCAGCATACGATGCACACGTACTTACATTAACTAAAGAAATGTCAGACATGTTCGAACAAACTGTAGCTTTAGGAGCAGATCCAAAATTAGCTTCTAACTACTTAATGGTAGATGTGAATGCATACTTAAACAAAGTTCAACAAGAGCTTAAAGACACAGCATTAACTGCAGAAGGTTTAGCAGGAATGATTAAATTAATCACTGATGGAACAATCTCAAGTAAAATCGCTAAAAAAGTATTCGCAGAACTTATCGAACACGGTGGAGATGCTGCACAAATCGTTAAAGAAAAAGGTCTTGTACAAGTATCAGATAGTGGACAATTATTAGCTTGGGTTAACGAAGCATTAGATAACAATCCAAAATCTATCGAAGACTACAAAAACGGTCGTGACCGTGCGATTGGTTTCCTAGTAGGTCAAATCATGAAAGCCTCAAAAGGACAAGCCAACCCACAAATGATCAATAAAATGTTATTAGAAGAAATCGCAAAACGATAATAACGAAAATAAAAAACGAACTCGAAACAAGGAGTAATCTTTGTTTCGAGTTTTTTAGTGTTTAAAACGTAGAAAAGTTTCTTATGTATTGCAAAGAACATAATTGTTATATATAATAAATATTACGGAAATAAAACAAGAAATAAAATTTATTGAGTTAAACAATATACATTTACTATATAATGTTAAAATTAAATCTGTTAACGTGTAATTATTGAAAAATAACTTATGGGAGGAAAATGAAATGACTGAAGATCCGTTTAAAGAATATTTAATACAATCAGAACCTTCTAAAAGAGAAAAAGGTTATGCATGGCAGACAGCAATAGGTTTGCAGGAAGTTGATGGTTTAACTCCATCTCAATATTTAATTAATACAGCAATGCGAAACATAGAAGGTGAAATAACACTAGAAGAAGCCGATATACTGCTTCATTCATATTATGAAGAAAATCCAGAATTAAATAAAGAAAGTCGTGTAGAAGAAGCTGATAAAGTGTCTGTTCGAATAGCTAGAATCTTATCAGAAGAAGCTTTTACCTTTTCCCCAACGGAATATTTAGCTATTCATAGGAAGTTATTTGAAGGAATATATAAACATGCAGGGATAATCAGAACTTATAATATTACAAAAAAAGAATGGGTCTTAGACGGAGAAACAGTAATATACGGAAGTGCAAGTGAATTAGTTAGAACCCTAGAGTATGACCTTGAGCGAGAGAAAAAATTCCAGTATAATGGTTTATCAACGAATGAAATAATAAAACACTTATCAGAATTTATCTCAAGACTATGGCAGATCCATGTTTTTGAAGAAGGGAATACAAGAACAACAGCTGTATTTTTTATCAAATATCTAAGAACATTAGGTTTTGATGTAACAAATGATATATTCGCTGATAACTCTTGGTATTTTAGAAATGCATTAGTTAGAGCGAACTACAGAAATTTAAAGAAAGAAATCTATTCAACATTTGAATTTGTAGAGTTATTTTTAAGAAATTTACTACTAGATGAAAGTACACCATTAAAAAATAGAGAATTACATATCAATTGGATAAAAGAAGATAGAGAGATTTCAACATATAATTATAATGATAAACTAGAAAACTTCTCTGATAAAAATAAGGAATATATTAAGAACCTTTATGATAAATTCAATTTTGATTCTGTATTTGGAAGAAAAGAAGTGATGGAAGTTACAAAACTAAAAACATCAAGAGCATCAGAAATAATAAAAGAGACGCTAGTACACGAACTTATTGAAAAAGTAGAGGGTTATGGAAAAGGAAAATATAAATTTAGAATAGAGCCAAATTTATAGAACTCACAAAATGATAAAAATATACGAACTCGAAATAAGGGGAAATCTTTGTTTTGAGTTTTTATATTAATTTATGAAACTGGACATTCGTAAATAAAAAAGTGGACATTGGGGAATAAAACTGGACATTCGTAGATGAAAAAAAGTGGACATTGGTGAGTAAGACTGGACATTCACAGATGAAAATAGCGGACAATGGAGAGTATAACTGGATTTTCATGGTTAAATGAGGAATAAAAGTGGACTTTGATACGTGCGTAGTAAATTATAATACTAAATAAAGATGTACCCAAAAATAGATTATTTAATCAAATTTTGAGTACATCTTTTTTATATTTAATTTTAATTATTTACTCTTCACAAACTCAACAATTTTAGAAATAGCCTTTGTTGCTTCTGGTATTGGGAAGGCAGGGTATACGTGGTTTAAGTTTTCCCCGACAACAAAAGTGGTTTCTACACTTGCTTCTTTTAGTTTGTTTGCTAGAAGTCCTGCGTCAGGATATAAAAGTTCGCGTGTACCAGAGAATAGAAGTACCTGAGGTAAACCTCTCATATCACCATATAATGGAGAAACTTTCCAATCTGATAAGTCTGCATCACCAGCCCAAGCTTTAGCATCAGCTAGTAAAGTGTCGACATGTAGTAAAGGATCTTTTTTGATATATTTTTGAATATCAGGATTCGACATAGTTAAATCAACCCACGGACTTAGTAGGATAAGACCTTTAGGTAGTTTAATACTATTTCGAATAAAGTCTTGAACTAATCCTAGAGCTAAGCCACCACCAGCACTATCTCCCATAATATAGATATCTTTATCTGGATTTTCAGCAATGTAGTATGTATATAATTTTGTTAGTAGTTCATAGCTATCTTTATAAGTATAGAATGGAGCTAGTCCGTAATCAGGAATAATAACTTCAGCATCAGTTTCTTGAGCAATTTTATCAGCCATCTCCCATTGAATATCTACGAATTCATGAACATAAGAACCACCATGAATATAGAAAATAGTAGAGTTAGAACCATTTACACTATTTAAATGCCAAACCTGTCTATCAGAAACAATCCTAGTATAGAATTTTGACTTAGTATCAAAATCATACACATTTACAGTTTCTTCATTCTTATCTTCTTTTTGTTTTTCTAGTCTTTTAGTTTCATCTATATCTCTTAGTTTCTTATATTTATTACCAAGGTATAACTCGATTAAACCAGCTTTAGCACTACGTTTATAACGTAATTTCTGATACCCTGCATAGCTACCTACTAATGCAGGTAATGTTGCGGCAATTGAAGCTACTGAAACAACTTTTTTATTAAATTTTCCCATTTTAATCTCCTCTTATTTACATAAATGTAAGTGTTTTATTTATTTACAATTATAGTTTATCAGAAAATAAAGTGATTGTAAAAATAAAAATCTGAAGAAAAGAAATAAGGAAAAAAGGAAAGTTGGAAGTGAACTTCCAATTATAGGTGAAAAAGAAAAAAAGTTGGAAGTGAACTTCCAATTAAGGGTAAAAATGGCAAAAGTTGGAAGTGAACTTCCAATTAAGGGTAAAAATGGCAAAAGTTGGAAGTCCACTTCCAATTAATGAAGAAATATGGTATGATAATGGTAATATGATAATCAAGTTAATGAAAGGAGAAAAAAATGTATATAAGAGATAATTATTTAAGTGAATTAATTTCGTTCAAAGATACAGATTTTATAAAAGTTATCACTGGAGTTAGGCGTTCAGGGAAATCGGTCTTATTAAAACAATATAGTAATTATTTATATGAACAAGGAATAAATAAAGAAAATGTAATTTATATAAATCTAGAAGCATTTGAGTATCAACATATAAAAAGTACTGAAGAATTCTCAGAGCTTCTAAAAGAGTTATTACCAAATAATGGAAAAAAAGTATATTTATTAATAGATGAAGTTCAATTTGTTGATGGTTGGCAAAAAGTAATTAATGGTTTAAGAGTTAGTTTTGATATAGATATAGTAATAACTGGATCAAATGCAAAACTGTTATCGGGTGAATTAGCTACCTTACTTAGTGGAAGATATGTAGAAATAGAAATATATCCATTTTCATTTAGAGAGTATTTAGAAATAAATAACATTGACATTAATTCTAGAATTGTAGATTCTGCGTATAAAGATTATGAAAAATATGGAGGATTCCCAGGAGTTGTATTGTCACCTGAAGCCATAAAGACAACTATTTTATCAGGAATTTATGATTCGATATTATTAAACGATATAGCAATAAGAGGATCTGTGAAAGATACGTTAGTTTTAAAGAGAGTGGTTGCATTTTTAGCTGATAATGTAGGTCAATTAATAAATCCTACAAAAATATCAAATATGCTAAAACAAGAAAAATTATCAATATCTAATCATACAGTAAATAGATATCTAGAATTATTACAAGATGCCTATCTATTTTATGAAGCTAAGCAGTATGATATTAGAGGTAAAGGGTATTTAAAACAAAACTCTAAATATTTCATAGCTGATAATGGACTTAGAAACTATGCTGTTAGTCATAAAGATGGTAATTTAGGAAATCGATTAGAAAATATCGTATATTTAGAACTTCTGAGACGAGGATATAAAGTTGATATAGTTAGATTAGATGATAAAGAAATAGACTTTATCGCTAAAAGAGATGGGGTAATTGAATACTATCAAGTAGCATATCAAATTCCAAATAATTCACATGAAACTGATAATCTATTAATGATAAAAGATAATTATAAAAAAATAGTAATTACAGGTCGATATAAAGGAACAGACCATATTGATGGTATAGCAATTAAATATATTGTCGATTGGTTAATTGAGGAAGAATAATATCTAAAATTTTTGAATTAAAGTGTAAATAAAAAATAAAACTCAAAATTCAGTTGTGGAATTTTGAGTTTTATTTTGGATATCCTTTTTAAAAATTTACTAGTCACTTATTACTATCTAATTAAATAGTAATTATTGATAAAAGCATTAACTATGTCACGAAGTTGATCTGATGATAGTCTTTTTATAGATGGAACAGCAGTAATAGCTAATTCAACTAAACTATCGATATGATTTGTTGTAAAATCTTCTTGATTAATATTTTCTGTATTTTTCGAGAATAAAATAAACAGTTTACCAATATCCTCATGTTCTACACCTTTTGTATCACATGCTAAATGAAATGAAGGTTCTTCATTAAATCTATCTTTTAAATATTCATTCACTTCATATAAAGCTGATTTAATAGTGAAGTGACTAGAGATAAAATTGGGACTTTCAACATATTTTGCTTGTTTCACTTCAAAAGGTATTCCACCTTCATTAACAGCTTTTGTAAGGAACATGCTAATGGCAGTTTCTAGATTCAATCCAAGACTAAAGAATAAATCTTCAGAATCATTTTTTAATTTATCATTAATGGTTAAAACAATTTTCGATTCACTCATTTTTTAAACTCTCCTTAGTTAATACATTAATTTTATCGTAGAATAGTTAATTTTTTAAGAGAACTTTATACGAAAAAGTTAATTTCAAGAATATATCTATGAATAAAGAAAAGTTGTAAAGAAATATAAGAATTACTAGTAAATATGTTATAATAGAATGTGAGAAAATTAGGATTGAGAGGATCTTTATGAAATTAGAATTATTACAAAAAGCGATAGAAGAAAACTACACCGCATTATCGGAAGTTAATAACGCAGCATATAGTTTAGAGCCAGTATCAGAAGAAAGATTGGTAGAAATCGCAAAAGATGTAAATGAACAGTTAGGATATGAACTGTATGATAAACTAGATAAAGAAAGTTTAGTAGCAGACTTCTCAACTACATCAAGAGAAATGTTTAAATATACTCTAGATAAATCAAAATTCTTAAATGATAGACTAGAAAAAGCGTTAGTCGAACATTGTGACGATATATTAGTAGATGTAGTAAAAGCACACGAGAACTTCGATTCAATGGAAACATATGAATTATACACACTAGCATTCGAAGTAAATGAAAAACTAGGATATAGATTATTCAGAGATATCTATTCATACAGCTTAAAACGTGACTTCGAGAGAGTAGCAAAAGCAGTAGAAACATATAAAAAAGAAGGAAAAATCACGAAGTTTATTAAGTAGGAAGTTTGATAGGGGTACTAAGTTAATCTTTAAAGTATAAGTCAGTAACTTAATCATTGAATAATAAAGTATAAAATATTAAATATTATTATTTAAAAGAGGATTCCGATTTTATAATGGTAACTCGAAAATATTGATTACAAAAAACATCTTTCTCAGTCAAAGCAAAGATGGTTATTTTTTGTTTTATTAGTATATAAAATTGTACTAGTTAAATTGTAATATTATAATAAATTAATTTAAATATAATAATTATTGATTTGGAGCAATTAATAGTAATATATAAAGAGGAATAAAATGATTTTAAAATTATTATTTTTACACAAAAATAAAAATATAGATATTGAAGAATTAAAGAATGATTTTAGTAGTGTATTTAAAATCAAGAATAATGAATTTTTTTATAGGGATATAAATTATAAGTTCGATATAGTAAAAGCTCAAGAAAGTAATAATATTGTTTTTAGTATATCTACTACTAAAAGTGGAAATAATCTAGAAAATGCAATACTAATTGAAGATATTAAAAATGCTGTAAAAAAAGGAGAACATAGGAAAAATTATCGAATTATAACAATATATGATGATTCATCAAGATATTTTTGTGATAAAGCAACTGTAATTATTTCTAAGTTTGAAAGGGTTCTTCGTCAGTTTATATATTTGACAGTTATTCAAGCGTATGAAGGAAAGTGGGTTGAGAAAACCATAAGTAAAGAAATTGAAAAATCACATAAAGAGAAAGGTATTAATCAAAAACATTATATAGAGAATGCATTAGAAGAATTCTCATTCTTTGATTATATTAATTATTTATTTAATGAAAGTGAAGAATGGAGTAATGAAGAAGTAATAGAAACATGTAAAGTTGAAATAAAAAAACAAAATCCAAATATTAATCGTATAAAAGAAATCTTAGAAAAATCTGTTAAAAGATCTTTGTGGGATAGGCTATTTTATAATTATAATATTAAACTTGAGAAAGAGGATTTAGAAATAATTCGATTAAGTAGAAACAAAGTAATGCATAATAAAGATTTTTCGAGTAGTGAGTTTAACTCAATCAAAATACTATTAAAAAAACTGACTAAGGCATTAGAGAAAGAAATTATAAATATAAACGAAGAGAAATATAAAGAAAATACAAATGTAACAGCTGTTTATACTTCATTCAGAGATGCACTATTAAATGCCATAGAAACAAGTGATATATTTAATAGATTATCTGAGAACATAAATAATATTAATTTAGGATTAAGAGAAGTAGTATTATCAGAGAATCAAAAAGAATTAATAAGTCTTCGTAAATATCAAGAAGAAATAATTAAACAACACAATCAAATTATAAAAAATATAATAAATAATTATACAAGTAATTATAATTTTAGTAGTAATATTAGCAAAATTATTGCCAACTTAGGAGATATATCTGAGATTTTGAAAAATGCCAAACCTAAATTAAATATTCCAACTAATCATATTAATGAATTAATTAAAAATTTAGGAAATAGTTCAGAAATATATAGTAAAGAAATTTTAAAAAATAAAGGAAATAATGAATAAGTATTTTATTTATATTAAGTAAATTATTAGTTATATCCTATTAAAAAGTTATTTTGTAAGTATCAGTTCAACTTTTATATAATGGTTAATAAAAATTAAATTGTACCTCATTTGTATTGCTAATAGAGATACATAAGTGTATAATAAAAAGAGACGCACGGAGGTGTTGATTATGACGAGTATAAAGACAGCAACTGTAAATGTAAGGATACAAGAAAATGTTAAAGTAGAAGCGGAAGCAATACTAAAAAAAATTAGGTTTAACGAGGGCAACAGCGATAGATTTATTTTATAGACAAATTATAATGCATAATGGCATTCCATTCCCACTTGAAATAAAAAAAGACGCTCCTATAGATAAAAAAATGATATCTAAGAAATAAAGAAAAATTATATGGAAAAAAATTTATTGATATTATTGGGAATGAGTAGTGTAATTATTAAATATAATAATAAAATCTATAATTACTGTAAATGAACATAGAGATATATTGTTTGTATGAGTTTAGAGAAACTATAGCAATAAAAACTAAAATTTTTAGATGAATCTATTTTAAATTGATTTGTTTTCTAGTTATAAAGTAAAGGGGTGAAGAGATGTTAGGATTACCAAAAAGTACTGAGTTTAATAGGTTTATACCTAAACAGAAGTTTTATAAAGATCTTTATACACATACATCTATTCCGAGTAAAACTAAAAATTATTTTGTAAAGTAAATAAAGTCAATAACATGGGAAAATAAAATAGATCATACGACTATGAATATAGCAAAAGGTAGTTTAGTAGAGGAAATAGAAGTATTTAGAGTAGAACTTCATGATTATGAAATTGATGATTCGGTTTTATATATTATTGATGAAAATATACTATATCATATTTTATTTGTATTTGAATATAATAACAAGAAAAAATATTCAATAAGTTATAAAGAAATTAATAGAGAAGCTAGAACGATTAATATACACAAAATATTTCATTCAGATTGGGTAAGTGAAGATGAAGATTTGTTAAATTTATCTGGTATTAACTTAGACAATATGTATGAAAATCTGTTAAATAGTATTTCTAATAATGAATTAGATAAATTCTTAGGTGATACATTAAAAGAGAAAGTATTAAGTAGTATAGAATATGAAAAAATACAAAAACAAGTTAATAATCTATCTAAAAAAGTAAAAAATGAAAAACAATTTAATAGACAAGTCGAATTAAATGCTGAACTAAAAAAATTAAAGAATAAAGTAAGTAAAATATTAAAATAAAAATTTTTAAGAGGTAAAATGATGGAAAAAATGAGAATGGAGTCGTTAAATTTAACTTCTCAAAATATAGAAAAAATAGAAGCTTTATTTCCTAACTGTATAACGGAATCAAGAGATGAGAATGGACAATTAAAAAAATCAGTAAATTTTAAAATGTTAAAACAAATGCTATCAGAAGATATAGTCGACGGTGAAGAAGCGTATGAATTCACATGGGTAGGGAAAAAAGAGTCGATAGTTGAAGCTAACAAACCTATAAGAAAAACTCTTCGTCCAGCCCCAGAAGAAAGTGTAGATTGGGATAATACGGAGAATTTATATATTGAGGGAGATAATCTTGAAGTATTAAAACTTCTTCAAGAAAGTTACTTGGGAAAAGTAAAAATGATATACATAGATCCGCCTTACAATACTGGTAACGATTTCATATACAACGATGATTTCAAAGTAAGTAATGAAGAATATGCTGAAGAGAGTGGAGAATATGACGAAGAAGGAAATCGTATGTTTAAAAATACAGATTCAAATGGTCGTTTTCACTCAGATTGGTGTTCGATGATGTATTCGCGACTTTTAGTAGCAAAAAATCTACTAAAAGAAGATGGTGTTATATTTATTAGTATAGATGATAATGAAGTGGAAAATCTAAAAAGAATCTGTGATGAAATCTTTGGTAATGGTAATTTTATTGGAAATATTATACCTATAATGAATCCTAGAGGCTCACAGTCTAGTGCTAATATAGCCGTTAATCATGAATATATTTTGGTATTATCAAAAAATATAAAGAATGTGAAACTAAAAGGTTTAGAACTAACAGAAAGTCAAAAGAAAGAATATAATAAAAGTGATGAATTTGGAGTATATAGAGAATTAGGATTGAGAAAAAGAGGTGCTGATTCAAGAAGAGAAGACTCACCAACTATGTTTTATTCGATTTATTTTGATGAAGAAACAGGTAATATATCAACAAAAAATAAATATGATATAGAAATAATACCTCGACTTAGTGATGGTAGTGAGGGAAGGTGGAGATGGAGTTCAAAAACTGTTGAAAATGAAAAAAATAAATTAGTTGTTAGAAAAGTGAATAGAAAAAGTGGATTAGAATATGATGTATTTACTAAAGATTACTTAAATCCTGATACTACACGTAAGGTTACAAGTATATGGGATGAAAAAGAGATAAATAATGAATTTGGTACTGAATTATTAAAAGAATTGTTTGGAAATGTAAAAATATTTAATTATTCTAAACCGCTAGCTTTATTGAAAAAAATAATCTCAATATCTAGTACTAAAGATGATTTAATTCTAGATTTCTTCTCGGGTTCAGCCTCCACAGCTCATGCAGTGATGGACTTAAATTTTGAAGATAAATTGCAGAGAAAATTTATTATGGTACAACTACCGGAGGATTTAGAAAAAGCACAAAAAAATATGGATAAAAGCTCAAGAAAAATACATCAAGATGCTATAGAATTTCTAAAGAAAATCAATAAGCCATACTATCTTTCTGAAATAGGAAAAGAAAGAATTCGTCGTGCAGGGAATAAAATTAAAAGTGAAAATCCATTATTAACTTCAGATTTAGATACAGGATTTAGAGTATTGAAAGTTGACAGTTCGAATATGAAAGATGTATATTACTCTCCTAATGAAATAAGTCAAGATTTCCTTAGTTCTCTAGAGTCAAATATTAAAGAAGATAGAACAGATTTAGATTTATTATTTGGATGTTTATTAGAATGGGGATTACCTTTATCTTTACCATATAATGCTATTGAGATAGATGGTTGTATGGTACATAATTATAATGATGGTGATCTAATCGCGTGTTTTGAAGAGAATATCTCAGAGAATGTAATGAAAGAGATTGCTAAATTAACTCCACTTCGTGCGGTATTTAGAGATAGTAGTTTTGAAAATAGTGCAGAGAAAATAAATACTAGAGAAATATTTAAACTGTTGTCACCTAATACAAAAATAAAAGTTATTTAGGAAGGAGAAAAAATGAAATTACAATTTAAACATCAGAAATTTCAAAAAGATGCTGCGCGTGCAGTTGTAGATGTTTTTAGTGATCAACCTCTTTTAACTTCTACCTATATGATTGATAGTGGAGATGGTAGAGAAACTTTATTAGATGATTTTACTGGTTGGAGAAATGAACCGATAATTCCAGGGTTAACTGATTCTAAAATTCTAGAGAATATTAATACGATACAGAAGGAAAATAATATAAAAGTATCTGAAAAGTTAGAGGGACGTTATAACCTAACTATTGAAATGGAAACAGGTGTAGGTAAGACATATACTTATATAAAAACTATGTATGAATTAAATAAAAAATATGGTTGGAGTAAGTTTATTGTTGTAGTACCATCAGTTGCTATTCGTGAAGGGGTTCATAAGAGTTTTGAAATAACACAAGATCATTTTGCAGAAGAATATGGTAAGAAAATAAGATATTTTGTATATAATTCTAGTAGGTTAAATCAAATAGAACAGTTTGCCTCAGATAATTCAATCAATGTTATGATTATTAATTCTCAAGCCTTTAATGCTACTGGTAAAAATGCAAGACGTATTTATATGAAATTGGATGAATTTCGTTCGAGAAGACCTATTGATGTCATAGCTAAAACTAATCCAATAGTAATAATAGATGAACCTCAATCAGTTGAAGGTAAGAAGACAAAGGAAAATTTAGAGCAGTTTAATGCTTTAATGACTTTACGATATTCTGCAACACATAAAAAAGATAGTATTTATAATATGGTATATAGGTTAGATGCACTAGAAGCATATAACAAAAAACTTGTTAAAAGAATATCAGTTAAAGGGATAACTGAAACTGGTAGTAGTTCAACAGAGGGATATGTATATTTAGAAGGAATTAACCTTTCAAAAGCTGCACCTACAGCGACTATTCAATTTGATTATAAAACATCAAAAGGGATTAAAAAAATCACAAGAATAGTAAATGAAGGATTTAATTTATATGATAATTCAGGTGAATTAGAAGAATACAAAAATGGATTTACTATTACTAAAATAGATGGAAGAGACAATTCAATTGAATTTATAAATGGTAAAAAAATCTATGCTGGTGATGTTATAGGTAATGTAAATGAAGATGTTCTTCGTAGAATTCAAATAAGAGAAACTATTCTATCACATATTGAAAGAGAAAGAGAGTTATTCAATAAGGGTATAAAAGTACTATCATTGTTCTTTATTGATGAAGTTGCAAAATATAAATGTTATGATGAAGCTGGAAGTGAATATAATGGTATCTATGCACAAATGTTTGAAGAAGAGTATAACGATATAGTGTCAAACTTGAAAATAAAATTTGGTGAAACAGAGTATCAAAACTATCTAAATGAGATTGATAAAAGTTTAACGCACGCTGGTTATTTCTCAATAGACAAAAAAGGTAAGTTAGTAGATTCTGAGTTGAAAAGAAATGAGATGAGTGCAAGTGGTGAAAATGATATAGATACATATGATTTAATAATGAAAAATAAAGAATTATTATTAAATCGCGACCCTAAAAAATCACCAGTTCGGTTTATATTCTCGCACTCCGCACTTAGAGAAGGATGGGATAATCCTAACGTGTTCCAAATTTGTACATTAAAACAAAGTACGAGTGATGTAAGAAAACGACAAGAAGTTGGACGTGGTTTAAGATTATGTGTAAATGATCGTGGTGACAGAATGGATGCTAATGCGTTAGGGAACGAAGTACATAATGTTAATGTGCTAACTATAATTGCTAGTGAAAGTTATGATAGTTTTGCTAAAGGATTGCAAAGTGAATTTGCAGAAGCAGTATCAGATCGTCCTGTTAAAATCACAGAGGATTTATTTATTGGACGTGTGTTAAAAGGTATTAATGGAGAAGAGATTCAAATAGATAGTGAATTAGCTTATGCTATTCAGTTTGAATTAATTTCTAATAAATATATTGATAAGAAACATACATTAACGGACAAATACTACGAAGATAAGAAAAATGGTACAATTGAATTTGATGATGAGTTAATGCCGTATGTGAATGAAATTGTTTCTATTCTAGATTCAGTTTATGATAACAAATTATATACAATTGAAGATGCTAGACAAAATAATGTTGAACTTAAATTGGATGAGAATAAGTTAGCTATGAAAGAATTTAAAGAATTGTGGAAGAAAATTAATTCTAAATCTATTTATGTAGTTGACTTCGATACAGAAGAACTTATAGAAAAAGCTATTAATGCTTTAGACCAAAATTTAGCAGTTACTAAACTACAATTTAAAGTTGAAAGTGGAGTGATGAATAAAATTAAATCTAAAGAAGAATTATTAGCTGGAAAATCATTTGTTAAAGAAGAAGCAAATAATTACACAGATCGTTCAATCGTAGGCTCTAATGTAAAATATGATTTAATAGGAAAAATTGTAGAGGGTACGGATTTAACTAGGAAAGCAGTTGTTCGTATACTACAAGGTATAAAACCGTATGTATTTGAACAATTCAAGTTTAATCCAGAAGAATTCATACTTAAAACTATTTCGATTATTAACTCAGAGAAGGCAACTGCTGTTATTGAGCATATTACATACAATGTTATGGAAGAAAAATATGATGTGAATATTTTTACAGATGCTACAATCAAAGGTAAACTAGATGTGAATGCAATGAAGGCAAAAAAACATTTATATGACCATATTGTTTATGATTCAACAAATGAAAAAAGGTTTGCTAGTGATTTAGATATAAATAATAGTGTTGCTGTTTATGTTAAGTTACCAAATAGCTTTTATATTTCAACACCAGTTGGGAAATATAATCCAGACTGGGCTATAGCTTTCCATGAAGGTTCTGTTAAACATGTTTACTTTATAGCTGAAACAAAAGGAAGCATGGATTCACTAGAATTACGTACTATTGAACAATCAAAAATACATTGTGCAAAAAAACACTTTAAAGCAATAAGTAATAATGAAGTAGTATATGATGTAGTAGATAACTACGAATCACTACTTAATTTGATAACAAGGTAGATTTTAGGATTAAAAGGTTAATGTTGAGTTGTACGATGTAGAATATAAAAAGTTAAAAGCCAGAATTATTAAAAAAAAGGAGTATAAATGACCCAAAGAATAATTAATAAAATTATATATTTTGATAAAGAAACTATACAGAATATACTTCAACAAGAAAATAGTGGAAGTAAGACTTATATAACAGATAAGAAAACTTCATTAAATAAAGAGGGGGAACTTGAACTAGGTACTAAAGTCGATTTAAGTGTCCCATTCTTCGATAGAATTCGTTTCCTTTTTAGCGGGAAGTTGAAAGCTAGTTATATTGCTAAACTGGATAAAAAGATTACTATAACATCAACAGAAATTTCTGAATTTGAAAATCTGAAATCAAGATTAAAAAAATATGATAAGAAAATATTAGCTGATATTGAAAATTCTTCAACATTTTTTAGAGTTGCAGGTGGATATCTTAGAATGTTTAAAGGTGAAATAGATGGAGTTGATATTAAAGAATTTAAATCCGTAATGGATGAATATGAGGGGTATGATACATATAAAATTTCAGAAACAGAGTATGTAAGGTTTAATAATACAGCTTTTGTGAGTAATTATAAAAGATATGATATTTTGAGGTCTGAGATGACAATGTATTGTATTTTTGTAGGTGAATTTTCTAAAGAACATTTTAATTTCTTTGGAGAAATTAATAAAATGGAAACACTCATATCAACTACTTCACAACCTAAAAAACTAGGAGAAGTATATCCTTCAACTTATGATAAAAGAAAAGATAATAATAATAATTTTAAAAATGAAAAAGATTATCCGGAAGATATGATAAAATTATATGATGTAGTATATGCTGGTATTAAGGTGAAAGATGGTGAGTAAATAGATGAATGAAAATCATAAGAGAAAATATTTTATATTTATTGGCTCTAAATCATATTTTGATAAGAAATTAGATGACTTGTCTGTAGAAAACAGTGGTTATTCTTTTAGACAACTTATTATGTATCAAGATGTAGCCCAAAAAAATGAATTAGAATTTGACCGTAAAGAAGAAGTTTTAATTTTGAGTAACGATAACTATCAATCGTTGGTAGGAGCAGCTATTGAGCGATTGGGGACAATTATTGAAGAATTCACTTATGAAAACTCAGAAATTTATATTCATAATCCACCAAGATATCTATATGAATATTTAAAAAAATTACATAAAAGAGATTTAATAGAACTTATCGTCAAAAATGAAGTATATTCAATAGTAAAAGATGAAAATAATTTTAATGTGAAAATAGATTCTATTTTACAAAGAATAATTGGGCAAAATAAGGCAGTTAATGAAATTAGTAAAAGTTTATGGTACCTTACAAAAATAAATACAAAAAAGCCTTATGTAGTTATGTTCTACGGGAAAAGTAGCATAGGAAAGACAGAATTAGTAAGAGAAATTGCTAAGGAATTTTTTGATAATACATTTTTTGAAAAACACTTATCAATGTTTAAGAATATTCAAAGTTTTGATTATTTGTTCGGGGCAGAATTGAATCGAAGAAGTCTAGGTTATGATTTATTGGAAAGAGAATCTAATCTAATTTTTCTAGATGAATTTGATAAATGTGAATCTAGTTTTTATTCAGCTTTTTATACTTTATTTGATAATGAAATATTTAAAGATGCAAACTATGATGTTAACATGTCAGGAACACTTATTATATTAACAGCAAACTATAATTCATTAGAAGATATGAAAAAACATTTAGGGCTTCCAATTTTTTACAGAATAGATAAGTTTATAAAATTTGAAGATTTTGAAAGTAGCACTATTTATGCTATTGTGAAAAAAGAAATTTCATCTCGTAAAAAAGAATTAGGAAGTTTATTAGATGAAGAATTGATTTATTCGAAGGTAAGTATGCTTGTTAATACACAAGGTGAAAATGCACGTACGATTAAGTCTAAAGTACAAGGGGTTATTGAGGAGTTATTGTTTGAAAATTACATGAATTCTGAGGATGTAGACCATTAAAATTAATTTATTTATTAAACGAGTGTTTAACTCAAATAATATTGATTTCTAAAAATTTTAATTATAACAATATTATAAACGAAAGGAATGAAATTATGAGTAGATTAATTATATTAGGTAATGGTTTTGATTTATATCATGGATTACCTACGAGTTATAAAGATAATTTGGTGCCAATATTGAGAAAGAATAATGAAGAGCTTTTTGAAAAAATTAGTAAACTCTATTTTAAAGATGATATAGAACTTTGGAGTGATTTTGAAAGTAGGATAGGAAGAACAGAAGATATCGATTGTTTAAATAATCCAATAAGAGAAAAGTTGGAGTACCTATTTAGTATAAATGTGGAGTGTTATCCTATAGAAAGTCCACATTATGGGAATTCTTGGTTCGAATATGAGAATGCCAGATACGCTGCAGAATGTAATAGAGTTAATTTAGAATCAGTATTTTCTGAGTTACATTATGATTTGGATGATTTGAAAGAGTATTTTCATGATGGGCTTTATAAAATGTGTAAATATGCTAATGAGTTAAATAATAATAAAAATAATTTTCAAAAAGATTTTGATTTTAGGGAAAAAGACTATTTTTTAACTTTTAACTATACTAATACTTTAGAAAAAATATATACAGATATACCTAATGCTAATATATGTCATATTCATGGATTACTTAATGACGAAGCTGAGTTAGTTTTTGGGAATAATAAGAAAAATATTTTAAATAGTTATTCAGATTTATATGAAGAAAACCCAAATGTTTCCAGAGGTAAAGAAGGTGACTATGAGAGTTATACTCATCAAGAATATGTTGAAGCAGTAACATATAAACCTTGTGAATTTGAAAAGTATAATAACGATGTAGATAAATATATGAATCAATTGAATGAAAGCATGATAAAGGAAATTCAGTTAGAGAAGTTAGAAAATTTTCTATCAAAATTGAAAATTAAGGAAATATTTGTTTTTGGTTTATCAATGGGAGAAGTAGATCACCCATATTTTGAATTAATTAATCAAAAATTTTTAGAAGCTGAATGGTTTATTTCTTATTATAAATCAAGTGATATCATTGAAGAAAATTCACAAAAATTAAAATTTAATGATAAAATTGTACTATTAGAAATGCAAAAATTTATTAAATCATTATAGGGTGATTAATGTTTTAGCAATATTATTTAATAATAATTTTCGATAGAAATAATATATTTAAATTACTTGGAAAATCCTATTTTAAATTAAAGTTAATTGAAAGAATCAGCTAGAAGCATATATAATGTTTCAGAAATATAAATGTTAAATATTTATCTAGAGATTAATTATTGACTACATATAATTTATTGACAAATCTTTTATCTGAGTTAGAAGCTATCAACACAAATTAATAATTAATAAAATTATGGAGGTAACATATGAATGAAGTAATTAAAACGATGTTAAATCATTGTACGACTCGTAGTTTTGTAAAAGGAAAAGAACTACCTAAGGAACATCTTGAACAAATCATCGCTAGTTCTAAACAAGGATCTAGCTGGATGAATGGTCAACACTATAGTATTATTGTAACTACAGGTGAAACTAAACAACAAATCGCTGATTTAATTCGTGATAAGGCACCTGGTAATGCTGCTCATATTGAAAATTCTGCTGCGTTCTTACTATATTGTTTAGATTATACTAATATCAAATTAGCATTTGATATTGAAGGTGGAGAGTTTGATATTTCTAATCAATATGAACCATTAATTATCGGTACTTTAGATGTAGGTATTGCGATGCAAAATGCTGCTTTAGCTGCTGAGTCTTTAGGATACGGAATTGTTTATTGTGGTGGAGTAAGAGGTTTTGGAGATAAGATTTCTGAATTACTAAATATTCCAGAAAATGCATTGTTCCTATGTGGACTAAGTATCGGTGTTAAAGATGAAGAGTTATCTACGGAAAAAGTTAAACCTAGATTACCAGACGCGGCTAATGTAGGATACAATGAATTCCCTAAATCAAACGTAGAAGTATTAAAAGAATACCGTCAAACTATGGTAGGCTTCGCTGAAGCACGTGAGACAAAAACATGGACTAAGAAATTCGCTGATTTCTATGCGCAACCTTCAGGAATAGAAAAAGTAACTAAAGAACTATTAGAGAAAAATGGTTTTGTGAGTGAGAAGGAAAAATAAATTTAAGTGAAATAATTGACATTACTTGAAAAAATAGATATACTAAAAGTGTAGAAGAGTTAATTTAATTCTTTGAAAATAGTGCCGCTTGCTGATGGAGCGGGGTAGAAGTAATTCAGTTCGCAAATAGTGCCGCTTGCTGATGGAGCGGGGTAGAAGTAATTCAGTTCGTAAATCCTCGTCAATTTATTGACGAGGTTTTTTTAGGAGAAATTATGGAAATTAAACTAGGTTATAGTTACCATTTGAAAGATGAATTTTTTTTACTAGTAATTGATAGATATTTAATGAAAAATAAAGAAAATGGAGCTTACAGACCACATTATTATGCTGTTAGAGATTTATCAAATGAAAATATACACTGGATGATTCCAATAAGTTCACGTTTTGAGAAATATGAAAAAATAGTGGATAGAAAAATTCAAAAAGTTGGACGTTGCGATACTATAGTATTAGGAAAATTTTCAGGAAGAAAGTGTGCTTTTCTTATTCAAAATGCATTTCCAGTGCATACTAAATTTATTTCTCATATTCATACAGTGGGAAATAGTCCAGTTAAAGTTCATGATAAGTTGAGTAAAAAAATTGATAAAAAAATGAAAGCTTGTATAGCGTTAAATAAAAAGGGAAATAAAGTATTTTTTAGTGATGTTGAAAAGATATTAGAAATTATCATTAATTTATAGCAATTATAAATTTTTTGAGCACTACAATATATGTGGTGTTTTTTTACAGTAAAAAAAGGGTTAACCCAAAAGTTCTAAAATTTAACAAAGTTCATATGAGAACTCATAGACGCAGTGGTTTATTGACATCTAAATTCGCTTTATAAAAGCTTTTTAGATATCTAATAAAATTTGCGGGGGTGACTCGGCAAAATCGATTTCTACGAAATCACGATTTTTGAGTCGCTCCCGTCCTACAGAGCAGAAATTAATCTCTCTGAGAAAGTTACCAGTAGAGCATATATTTTTATATCTCTAAGATAATATTAAGTATAATATATAGTTTAAAGCTTGTCAACATAAGGGTTTGTGAGCTTTTTTTCTTTTTTAAAATTTTTTCAAAAAAACTATTGTCAAAAAAGGTCAAACATGCTATAATTTATTTAAGGTCAAAAAAGGTCAAAAGGATAAAACTTAAATATATTCTATAAACCCTTTTAGTTTATTGAGTGTTTAGGTGTATCTTATGAGCTCAGTATCTTTATTATAATAGTGATACTGGTTAACAAATAAAAGTACCTTTTGATCTAATAATTTAATCAAAGGAGATTTACAATGGATATTAATAGTTTTACTAATAGTGTGAAAGAAATCTTAGCGAAATCTTCCGAATTTGCAACTGAGAAAAAAAGTCAAAGTATTACGAGTGAGATGTTTTTAAAAGCGGCTCTTACTGGTAGTAATTTATATAGTGATATATTAGGAAGAGTAAATGTTGATAAGGTGAATTTAACTCATGAGTTAGATAACGAAATTGCGAAGGTAAATAGTGTAGAAGGAGATAATATCAACTACGCTAGTTATTTAAGCAATGATTTGAATGCTTTATTAATAGAAGCTAATAAGTATAAAGATAAATATGAAGATAAATTTATTTCGTGTGAACATATTGTTCTTGCGAGTTATTTGAAAAATAGTATAGTAAAAAAATATATTGATAAGGTGACTACGTTAAAAGATTTAGTAGCTGTTATCGATAATATCAGAGGAGGTAAAAAAGTTATGAACGAAAACCCAGAAAACAACTACGAAGTTCTAGAGAAATATGGTCGTGATCTTGTAGAAGCTGCACGTAGTGGTAAAATTGATCCTGTGATAGGACGTGATGAAGAAATAAGAAATGTAATTAGAATTTTATCAAGAAAAACAAAAAATAATCCAGTGTTGATAGGGGAACCTGGGGTAGGTAAAACTGCGATTGTTGAGGCACTGGCTCAACGTATTGTACGTGGTGATGTACCTGAAAGTCTTAAAGACAAAACTGTATTCGAACTTGACCTTACTAGTTTAGTCGCAGGAGCTAAATATCGTGGTGAGTTCGAAGAACGACTAAAAGCTGTATTAAAAGAAGTTAAAGAAAAAGATGGAAAAATAATTCTATTCATCGATGAAATTCACATGCTTGTTGGTGCTGGTAAAACTGATGGAGCAATGGATGCTGGTAATATCTTAAAACCAATGCTTGCTCGTGGGGAACTACACTGTATCGGTGCTACAACTCTTAATGAATATCGTCAATATATCGAAAAAGATTCTGCATTAGAACGTCGTTTCCAAAAAGTTCTTGTTAATGAGCCTACTGTAGAAGATACAATCTCAATTTTACGTGGTCTTAAAGAAAGATTCGAAGTTTACCACGGTGTGAAAATCTCTGACCGTGCGATTGTAGAAGCTGCAGAATTATCTAATAGATATATTACTGATAGATTCTTACCGGACAAAGCTATCGATTTAATCGACCAAGCTTGTGCTACTATTAAAACTGAGAACTCTTCTAATCCAGCTGAATTAGATACAATCAATCGTAAAGTTATGCAACTTGAAATAGAAGAAAAAGCTTTAAGTGGTGAAAATGATGATGTATCTAAAAAACGTTTAGAAAACTTAAAAGAAGAGTTGGCTAATCTAAAAGAAGAACAAAATAAACTTCAATTACAAGTTGATAGTGAAAAAGAAAAATTATCAGCTGTTAAAAATCTTCGTGAAAAAATTGACAGAGTTAAAGTCGAATTAGAACAAGCTCAAAATAGCTACGATTTAGAAAAAGCATCTGAGTTACAATATTCTACTTTACCAAAATTAACTCAAGAGTTAGAAGAATTAGAAGAAAAATCTAAACACGAAGAGTACAAACTTCTAAAACAAGAAGTTACTGAAGATGAGATTGGATTTATCGTAAGTCAAATGACTGGTATTCCTGTAACTCGTCTAGTAGAAACTGAAAAAGAAAAATTATTACATCTAGCTGATACTATTCATGAAAAAGTAATAGGTCAAGACGAAGCTGTAGAGAGTGTAACAAATGCGATCTTACGTTCTCGTGCTGGTATCGCAGATCCTAACAGACCAATCGGTAGCTTCCTATTCTTAGGTCCTACTGGGGTAGGTAAAACTGAGCTTGCTAAAGCATTAGCTCTTAACTTATTCGATGATGAACGTAATATCGTACGTATCGACATGAGTGAATACATGGAAAAACACTCAGTTAGCCGTTTAATCGGAGCCCCTCCAGGATACATCGGATATGAAGAAGGTGGTCAACTTACTGAAAGTGTAAGACGTAATCCTTACAGCATTATCTTAATGGACGAAATCGAAAAAGCTCACCCAGATGTGTTCAATATCTTACTTCAACTTCTTGATGAAGGTACACTTACTGACTCTAAAGGTGTAGTAGTAGATTTCAAAAATACAATAATTATTATGACTTCTAACATCGGTTCATTAGAACTATTAGAAGAAGTTAAAGACGGTGTGATTTCTGAAGAAACTCGTAAAAATGTTACTAACCAACTTTACGGATACTTCAAACCAGAAATTCTTAACCGTATGGATGATATAATTATCTTCAAACCATTAACACAAGATAATATTAAAGGAATCGCTAATAAACTTCTTAACGAACTTGTTGCGCGTATCGCTAATAGAAATATTACTTTAACATATACTGATAATATTTCTAGCTGGGTTGCGACTGCTGGATTCGATATAAAATTCGGTGCTCGTCCACTTAAAAGATTCATCCAAAGTCAAATCGAAAACAAACTTTCAGTTGAATTAATCCGTCATGGTATCGAAGATGGAATGGAAATTCACCTAGACTATGTAGATGATCAATTGAAAATAGATATAAAATAATATATTGATTTAGCCCCATAAAGAAGGTGACTCAATAAATTTGATTTATCTGAAATCGGGATTTTTGAGTCATTCCTTTTTTCTAAATTAAAGGCTCTTCAAAAAATCGAATTGATCTTTTGAAGAGCCTTTAATTTTGTTATACACCTAATTCGTTTTTTAACGCTTGTTGTAATACTTGCGAAAAGTTAATTTTTTTCTCTTTTCCTAAATCCACTAACCATTTTGGTAAAGTAACCATTTTATTTACTGCTTTATTTTCTTCTCTACGTCTAATAAAATCAGTATCAACAATAATCAATTGTAATTGTTGATTATTGTTTAGTTTCGATTGTAACTCTTGGTATGTACTTGGTTTTGGAATACTCATTTTTTCATCTTCTAGTGTTAATAAATATCCTTCTAGAGCGTCTTTACTCATGTATAACGCTTCTTCTAAATTGTCACCAAAAGAAATACAACCTCCTAAATCTGGAAATGTTATATCAATATAATCTTTTTCTTGTGTAAATATTGCATAGTACATATATTTCATACGGTTAACCTCCTAAAATCAAGGGGCTTTATTTCAAGCCCGCTTGTTTTAATATCTTTTGTGCTGTTCCTTTTGGTAAATCTCTTTTTGGATGCGGAACAGTTATAAGATAATCTTTGTTAGGGTGCTTAAATTGGTGGTGACTTCCTTTTATTCGGACTTCTTGCCAACCTAATTTATTAAGCTGCTTTATTAATTCCTTCGAACTCATGAGTTTACCTCCTAACAACCTCTATTTTAACATATGTTTTAACATATGTAAATAAAAAGAGATTAATTACTTTAATTTTGTAATCTTAGAATAGTCTTATTTGGATTTAAGGTTTGAGGTACTGTATCTATAAAATTGGACAAAGCTTGAAGTCTTTTTGTATTAAGTTATAAGTGATTATTGTTGATTACTGTAACTTTTAGGTGTATAATTGTAGTACAAAAGTAACACATTAAGAGGGTGAGAAGAATGACTACTTTAACATTAAGATTGAATAAAGAGGAAGAACAGATTTTTAATTCTATTTCTGGCTTATACGGTGGCAAATTATCTACTACTATTAAGCAACTTGCACTTGAGAAGATTGAGGATGAGTATGATCTTCAACTTATAAAAGATTTCGAAAGTTGCGAGGAGAAAGGTGAAGTAACTCTAATAGAGTTTGATGATTTAAAGAAAGAGTTTGATTTATAATGTACAAAATTGTTTTTGATGAAGCGATAAAAAAAGATTTAAAGAAATTAGACAAACAAACTTTAAAGATTTTATTTAATTGGATTGAAAAAAATTTGAGTAATACGGATGATCTACGCGGTAAGGGAAAAGCTCTAGTAGGCAATAAAAAAGGTTATTGGAGATATAGAATAGGGGACTATCGGTTAATAACAAGAATAGAAGATGATAGACTTATTATAATCGCTATTAATTTTAAACATCGAAGAGAAGTTTATAATTAAGTGTGATTTTGTAAAAAAAAATGGATAAATTGTAGGAGGAATTTTAATGAAAATAGCGGTTATGGCTGGAACACCAATTGATTCGAAATTAGGTGTGGAGCTATTAAATTCATATGGCTATGATGATGTAGTTTTAGTGCCAATTTCTAATAATCCAGTAGAGCAAACTACGTTCCAAGCTCTAGAAGATGAAGAACGTGAAAATATTATTGTAAAAATTATTGATGAACTAAAAGAGAAAGATTGTGATACGATTTTTGTATATTGTAACTCACTTAGTTCGGTTGTCGATTTCGACAGATTGGCAGAAAAAATGAATATTTCTATTATTACTCCTATGCAAATGTATAGAAATCTAGGACTTGAGTATAAGTATTTAGCTGTAATGGCGGCGAACTCTCATGGTCTTACGGGTGTTGAGAGCAATCTTTATGTATCGAATCCGCGTCTACGTGTATTAGGATTATCGATGTTGGAGCTTGTTAAGGCGATTGAAGAGGGCAATAAACCTGAACAGATAGTGGAAGATTTCAACTTCAAGACATTGTTTAATTATTTTGAATTAACGAATGTAGAAGCTGTTGTTCTTGGATGTACTCATTTTCCTTATATAAAAAAAGAACTTGAGAAAATAACTAACCTTCATATTATAGATGTCGGTGTCTTTATGATAGAGAGTTTAAAAAATAAGGATAAATTTATTTAAATTAAGGAATAGTAAAAAGTGGAATACCTCCAACATAATTTATAAAAATTATGCTGTGAGTATATTCCACTTTTTTATTTTATTTTCCTTCTAAGTAACTTTCGTTTCTTTCTTTTGCTTGTTCGAAGATTTCGTTGTATTCTTCTACCATTGCTTCTGTGTATTCTCCTTTTTCTAGGTCACAGTCTAAACCATAAAGTACTTTTTCCACTCTTTCAAAAACATCTTCAAGTGTGAATTTTTTATTTAGTAGATTTTCTAGTGTTTCCATACATTCTGGATCAACTTTTGGATACTTGTATCTTACTTCTTGATCATCAATTCCAATTTCATAGAAATCTTTCATGATGTTTGCACGCTTTTGTTGATCACCAAAAATACTTATGTAGATTGAAACTACTACCGCTTCTTTAATTTTTCTTTGAGCAATCCCTGCAAATTTCTTTCCATCTATGCTTAGGTCGTAATCCCCTGGACAGTACGAATTTGCAATTTCTACCGCTTCAATTTTGTCAGCACCTTCTGGGAAGATTGCCTTAATAAAAGATGTCATAAGCTCATAACCTTCATTAATAGAAAAGTTTTCTTTAGGTTTATTCATAACGATTGATAAGTTTAGAATTCCTTTGTCTGAAATTATCCCAAGACCACCGATATTTCTAACGGCTGGAATTATATTATTTCTATAAAATGCAAATAATGCCTGTTCAAAGTATGGTACGCGTGTATCTGGTGCACCGATTATTGCAGAGTTTGGTAATGTATATAAATGTAATATACAATCATCACTATTAGATACTGTGCGTAAGAACATTTCATCAGTAGCAATAGGGATTAAGGGATTCACAATATTTAAAGTCTTATAAACATTGAATTTTCTATTTCGAATAAGATCTAGCATAGCTACTCCTTTAACATGTCGATAATATTTTATATCTTAAAATTAATACTTTATAATTATAAGATATGCGACTAATTTATGCAAGGTTTTAATGAATTACATATTATAAAAAAAAGTGACTCGAACATCGTGATTTTAGAAAAAAAATTTTGTCGAGTCACATCTGTGTATATTATATTATAAGTTAAGTTTGTAATCCTCTGGTTTAATAATCGGTAAAATTTTTGTGAATAATTTTACGAAGAAGAAACCAGAAACTACTGGAATTACTACGAAGACTATAGCTGCTTTTAATATTTCTAAAGCACTTCCGTTAGTAGTCGCAAGGTGAGCTAATGGTCCTACTAATCCACTGAATCCAAATCCGGCACTCATAGGTGTTCCTTGAATATTTAGTATCGCTGCAAACACTCCTGAGACAGCTGCGCTACAAAGAACTGGTAGCATGATTTTTGGTTTGGCGAAAATATTTGCCATAGAAATCTTTGGTGAACCGATAAAGTGAGCAAAACAAACTCCTTTAGAGTTTACAACCCAACCCGCGATTGCAAGAGTAAATCCACATGCACAAATTCCTAGGTTTGCAGCACCTGAGGCAATACCTTCTATATTAATCGCTAGAGCAACTCCAACTGATGTAATTGGAGAAACTACAAGACAGGCGAAAATCATAGCGATTAGAATAGTAAGGATAATCGGTTGTAAAGTAAGTAAATGTTTAATTCCATCGCCAAGTAATTTTGTTGCACCTGAGAAGAAAGGAAGTGTGAATCTACCAATACCTCCGATAATTACCAATGTAAGTGGTGGTAGTATAATTACCGCATAGTTTTTAGCTTTATCTCCGATTAGCAGTATGAAAGCTGTAGCCAGTGCAGCTGTGAAAATCATCGTTACGATATCTCCAGAACCTTTTAGCATTAAGCCAGTTTTATCTGGTGTTGGTATTATTGATCCACCAGCAAATAATGTAGCTAATCCGATTGAAACACTCTGTACAGGTGTAAATTTAAAGAATAATCCAATTATTATTCCTGAAGCTAATCCTATCATGGCATTGGAAATAGTTATTGATAATGATAAAAACGCAAGTGATGGATATAGCTTTCCTATATATTTAAGTAGTTCACCAAGTAAGGCACCTGGTACTAAACAAAGCACAGTTCCTAAGGCGATACCATTAAGGATGTTCATGGTGAACTTTTTTATTGTAATTTTTTCTGACATAAACAATATCTCCTTTTTTATATTCATACCCTAAAAAGGTTACTAATTATTATAACGTAAAATATATTGTTTGTATATGAAAAAATACAGAGTTTAAGAGTAATTCATTATAGGAGGTTTAACTTTGTTTTAACTTTAGGTAGTATAGTGTATAATAATATAAGAGAAACTATAAAAATAGGAGGTCTAAAATGAGAATACTAAGAAGTTTACTATCGTTATTAATAGTATTAGCACTTTTTGGTGGTGGGTTAACTTATGCATTAACACCTAGTGAGAGTATAAAAACTTCAGAAAAACTAGCAAATGTTCAAGCAGCTACAACAGTACAGGATTTAAATAGTGATTTGATTTCTAATGTAGGTTTTGCAAATTCAAAGTTGTCAACATCTTTAAAATTAGATAATAAAACATTTCTTTCAATCTTTAAAAATGCAGTTGAAAAAGATTCAGAATTATTAAACGGAAGTTATAAATTAGTTGGAAATCATATTGAAGCGAAATTGCCTGTGAAACTAGGACTGTGGGATACTATTATTACCACAAATATAAGAGTCGTCGGCGCGAATAATGGTGTAGAGTTAATTTTAGAAGATGCAAAAATTGGTAAAGTACCTATTCCTGATTTTGCTTTGGAAAAATATTTGAAAGAAGCACTGACAGGGACTGGAGTTGGAGTGAATGGAAATTTGGTTTCAATAAAGGCTTTAGGTCTACCGGTTAATGTTGATAGCGTGGAACTATCAGGTGGTAATATTAACGTGACTGCTTCATTAACTCAACAACAAGTACTTCAATATACTGCTGATGCATTAAAAAATTTAAGAAGAGGATAAAAAATAATTTAAGACTTTAGAAAAAATTATATAAAAGAATGAGAAAATTATTCATATCTCATTTATATAAGGTTTTACTGAAGTCTTTTTATAAATTTCAAAATGTTTTCAGAAAATTTTAAATTAAATTCACATAAAATACTTGAAAGTTTATGATTTATGTAATATAATAAATCTATCGTAAATAAAGACAAGACATCTATGTGGAGTTTTTAGAGAGAAACTGGTTGGTGGAAAGTTTTATAGAAGCATGGAAGTTATCACTTTATTGTGTAATTATTTTAATAGAACAAACAAGTGCTCTTGGTAGGAGTTAAAAGAGGTGGTACCGTGGATACATTTCGCCCTCTGTAACTTTTACTAAGAGTTTTTTATTTTGAAAGGAGAAAAAATGGTAGAATTAAAAGATACATTATTAATGCCAAATACGAAGTTTCCAATGCGTGGAAATCTTCCAAATAAAGAACCTGAATTCCTAAAACGTTGGGAAGAAATGGATTTATATAACAAAATTTTAGAAAAAAATGCTGGGAAGCCATCATACGTACTTCACGATGGACCTCCATATGCGAATGGAAATATCCACATTGGACACGCGTTAAACAAAATTTTAAAAGACTTTATCGTTAAATATAAAAACATGAACGGTTTCGTTTCACCATACGTTCCTGGTTGGGATACGCACGGTCTTCCAATCGAGCAAGTATTAGTAAATAATGGTGTTGATAGAAAATCTATGCCAGCTAATAAATTCAGAAATAAATGTAAAGACTATGCATTAAAACAAGTTGATAAACAACGCGCTGACTTCAAAAAACTTGGGGTTCTTGGTGACTGGGAAAACCCATATGTTACACTTGATCCAAAATTTGAAGCTGAACAAATCCGCGTATTTGGTAAAATGGTAGATAAAGGATATATCTATAAAGGATTAAAACCTATCTACTGGTCACCATCTTCAGAATCTGCATTAGCTGAAGCTGAAATCGAGTACCATGACCACACTTCACCATCTATCTATGTTGCATTTGACCTAGTTAGTGAGAATGGTGCAGTTGAAAAAGGAACTAAGTTTGTTATCTGGACAACTACTCCTTGGACATTACCTGCGAACTTAGGTATTGCTGTTCACCCAGATTTCGAATACCAAGTTGTTAAATATAATGGAGAAAGCTACTTAGTTGCTAAAGAAAGAGTAGCATTCTTAGCTGAAAAATTCGGTTGGGAAAACTATGAAACTGGTGAAGTATTAGTAGGTAAAGATTTAGAGTATTTACTATGTCAACACCCATTCTTAGATAGAACATCTACATTAATCTTAGCAGATTATGTTACTCTTGATTCAGGGACTGGGCTAGTTCATACAGCACCTGGACACGGGGTTGATGACTATCTTGTTGGTCAATTACAATATAAACTTGGAGTATTATCACCAGTTGATAACCAAGGTGTTCTTACAGAAGAAGCTGGACAATTCGCTGGTAAATTCGTATTTGATGCGAACAAAGACATTATCGCTCATTTAGCTGAAACTGGAGCATTATTAAAACAAGAAGATATTACTCACTCGTATCCACATGACTGGAGAAGTAAAAAACCAATTATCTTCAGAGCTACACCACAATGGTTCTGTTCTGTAGATGCATTCCGTTCTGAATTATTAGAAGCTGTAGATAACACTAAATTCTACAGTGAGTGGGGTAAACCAAGATTATATAACATGATTCGTGACCGTGGTGACTGGGTAATCAGTCGTCAACGTGTTTGGGGTGTGCCAATTCCTGTATTCTATGCTGAAAATGGCGAAGCTATCCTTGATATCGACTTAATCGAGCACGTAGCGAAAATCTTCGAAGAAGAAGGATCAACAGTTTGGTTCTACAAAGAAGCTAAAGAATTATTACCAGAAGGATACACTCACCCAGGAAGTCCAAATGGTGAATTCACTAAAGAAATGGACATCATGGACGTATGGTTTGATTCTGGAACATCTCACCAAGGATGTTGTGCAATTCGTAAAGAGTTAACATATCCTGCTGACTTATACCTAGAAGGAAGTGACCAATACCGTGGATGGTTCAACTCTTCATTAATCACTTCTGTAGCGGTATCTGGAGTAGCTCCATATAAAGAGTTAGTATCTGCTGGATTCGTTATGGACGGAAATGGTAACAAGATGAGTAAATCATTAGGTAACGTTATCTCTCCAAATGATGTAGGTAAAGAATTAGGTGCTGAGATTATTCGTTTATGGTCTGCAAGTGTAGACTATACTCAAGACGTACGTATCTCTAAAGATATCTTAAAACAAGTTTCTGAAACATACAGAAAAATTAGAAATACTTTCCGTTTCTTACTAGGAAACTTATACAATGGAAGCTTCAACAACAAAACAGATCTTCTTGCATATGAAGACCTTGAAGAATTAGACAAATACATGGTTCTTAAATTCGAAAAAGTTGTAGCAAAAGTATTAGACTACTACGAAAACTACCAATTCAACAGTATTACTACTGAACTAATTAACTTCTTTAACGTTGAATTATCTTCATTCTACCTAGACTACGGTAAAGATATCCTTTACATCGAAGGTGAAGATTCTCACAAACGTCAAAGTATGTTAACAGTTCTTTACACAGTATTAAGTAAATCTGTTAGATTACTTGCTCCAATTCTTTCATTCACAGCTGAAGAAGTATATGACAATATGCCATACGAAGATGCTGAATCAGTTCACTTAACTGATTTCCCAGTTAAGAACTTAATCGATGATGCAGCATTAGAAGCCAAATGGGATAAACTTTTAGAAGTTCGTGATGATGTTAATAAAGCATTAGAAGAAAGCCGTAACGAAAAAGTTATTGGTAAATCTCTAGAAGCAGCTGTTGAAGTATATAGCAATGATGCAGAAGTAGTTGAGTTATTAAACTCTGTTGCTAACTTAAACCAATTCTTCATCGTAAGTAAAGTAGAAGTTAAAGAAAATGATGGTGTAGCTTATGATCTTGCTACTGTTAAAGTAACTAAAGCTGAAGGACACCGTTGTGAACGTTGTTGGAATATCGTTGATGAAGTAAACGAAGAAGGTTTATGCCCACGTTGTGCTAGCATCTTAAATAAATAATTTTTAAAAACTCAAATTAACTCAGATTAATTTGAGTTTTTCTTTATGATACCAAAGATAAAACTTTTAAGAAATATAATTGTCAGTTAATGTTTAGACTAAGAAATAGTTTTCTTTTTTTATAGGTAAGTTGTAAAATGAAAATAAAAAGATAGGTGGGATTATTTATGCGTTATGGTTATATACGAGTATCGACAAAAGAACAAAATATAGATAGACAACTGACTGCATTATCATTAGAAAATATTTCAAAAGAACAAATTTTTATAGACAGAGCTTCAGGGAAAAATTTTAATCGAATTGAATATCAACGTTTATTAACAATTTTGCAAGAAGATGATGACTTGGTAATTAAATCTATTGATAGATTAGGTCGAAATTACGATGATATTTTAGAACAGTGGAAATTACTTACAAAAGTTAAGAAGGTTCATCTTGTTGTTTTAGATTTCCCTTTGTTAAATACTAGAAATAATATTGATACTATAACAGGAAAACTTATTTCGGATTTAGTTTTACAAGTTCTTTCATACGTATCGCAGATGGAACGAGAACAAATCAAACAACGACAGATGGAAGGGATACATGAGGCTAAAAAGCGAGGAAAAAGATTCGGGCGTCCTCAAATAAAAATACCAGATGAATTTTTGGTTGCTGTAGAATGTTATAAACGTAACATGTTAACTATAAGAGAGGGAGCAAAGTTATTCGGAGTTTCAAAAAGTACATTTCATAATTGGTTAAAAAGAGTGGAAAAATCGTAAATAAATGTAGACTTTTTTAGACAGACATTGGATATATAATTTGTTACATTCAATGTCTGTCTAAACGTATATTACTTCATTGAATATTTCTTAGTTGTTATTTTATCAAATTTGTCCAAAAAAGTCTGCTTTTTTGGACAAAAACACTATTTCAAAAATACTAGGAGGAAATTTCAAATGAAATCAAAAAAAACTAAATCAATTAAACTTTTAGCACTCTCTACTGCGGTATGTACAGCTATTGGAGCTACTTCAGTTCTAACTTCAGTTGATGCTTTTGCATCTTCAATAACTCAGGAATCAGGTAATGATACTAGAGGGGAATTAGAAATTGTTACAAATCCATTTAAAACTTTTGAAGATGCTAAGGACTTCGTAGATAATACGTTGGAATCACTTTTAAATAATAGCTCTTATCGAACTTCAATTGTTCCATTAGATTTTCCAAATATTGAAAAGGGGTATGTTCTTATAACGAATTTATCGTATAATTCTGAAACATTTTCAAAATCGGAAGCGGAAGCATTAGCTAATAAACTAATTGCTGTAGCTGATGTTACAATTACTGGAAATAATCTATCAGGAACAATAAAGCCAAAAGAAGAAAGTAACGTACCATCAGGAACAATAAAGCCAAAAGAAGAAGGTAATACACCATCAGGAACAATAAAGCCAAAAGAAGAAGGTAACGTACCATCAGAAACAATAAAGCCAAAAGAAGAGGGTAACGCACCATCAGGAACAATAAAGCCAAAAGAAGAAGGTAACGCACCATCAGGAACAATAAAGCCAAAAGAAGAAAGTAACGTACCATCAGGAACAATAAAGCCAAAAGAAGAAGGTAATACACCATCAGGAACAATAAAGCCAACGGAAGAAGGTAACGCACCATCAGGAACAATAAAACCAATAGAAGAAGGTAACAAACCAAGTAAATCATTAGAAGATAAAAATAAGCTTGATACAAAATTAAAAGAAGATAAAATTAACAAATCAATAAATAAATCAGAAGGTGATTTAGGGAAGAAAGAAACAAAGAGTGTTCTACCAAGAACTGGAGAAACAACATCTTCATTATTATTGATAGGTGTAATTATGGCGGGTCTAGGAATTAGTTTTGCTGTGAAACGTAAACAAGGATAAATAATATATATCATTATGTTTTATTTATTAGTAATTTTTAGGAGATATTGTTAAGTTTAAAATATAAATTTAATATAAATTTATAAAAACTATGAGATTTATATTTGAGTGACTCTGCTAAATAAAAAAATAAGAGCTATATAAAAATAAAGTTTTTAAGAAAAAATATTTTTAGGCTCTTATTTTTATGTTTTTTATAAAAAATATTATAAGTCCAAAAAAATGGACAGATGTCTTGTTATAATTAAATCACAAAACGAAGAGGTGATTAAAAATGGAAAAAGATTATATTACAATTACAGGAATGCAACATTATTTTGGAACAACAGTTTTTAGAGTAGGAGATGTTATAAGCTGTGAAAAAGAGTTTGATAACGATTATGATGAAGAAGCGATAAAAGTTATGATGAAAACTTTTGGTAAGGTTGGATACGTAGCTAATTCAAGTCGTACTGTGGCAAAAGGTACAAAAAGTGCAGGAAGAATCTATGATAAAGTAGGAGATAAGTTCTTTGTTAGGGTATGTTTTGTTACTGGTGGTTCTGTAATCGCAGAAGTTGTTAACAAAGATGTAAAAATACATAAAAGTAATAGAAAAATTCGTAAATAGTTGTTATTATATACATAAGTGTATATAAGGAGAAAAATTTATGGAAAAAGGAAGATATCAAAAATTAAAGCTATTGTACTTATTAGAAATATTAAGAGACTATAGCGATGAAAATACTTATTTAAGTGTAAAAGAGTTAACAAACTTACTTTTAAAAAATGAAATAGTTGTAGAGAGAAAAACTTTATACAAAGATATAGAATTATTACAAGATTATGGATTTAATATCGTGGTGGAAAAAAATGGTCGTGAAAATACTTATGCTTTAGTAGAAAGAGAATTTGAGCTTGCAGAGGTTAAGATGCTGATTGATGTTATTCAGGCAAGTAAATTCCTAACCGCGAAAAAATCTCGCGATTTAATACTAAAACTTAAGAAATTAGCGAGTAAACAACAGGCACAAAAAATTCAAAGGCAGGTATATTCTTTCGAGGAGAATAAATATATAAATGAAAATATTTATTATAATGTCGATGCTATTCATAATGCAATTGCAGAAAATAAGCAAATTAATTTTAATTATTGGCAATGGAATTATAAGAAACAGATGATTGATAGAAAAAATGGTGAAGTTTATAATGTAAGTCCATTCGCTCTAGTTTGGAATGATGAGAATTATTATATGGTTGCCTATGATGCTAAGACAGATTTAATAAAAAATTATCGTGTTGATAAGATGAGAAACGTTGTTATTGCTGAGAATGATAGATTAGGTCATGATAAGTTCCAAAAAGAAGATATATCGAGTTATTCGAAGAAAATCTTCGGTATGTATGGTGGAACTTTAGAAAGGGTGACTTTGGAGTTTAAAGAATCGTTAATTGGAGCAATTGTCGATAGATTCGGTAAAGATATTATTATTCACAAAAAAGATGATTCTTATCAAACTTCTGTAGAAGTCATGTGTAGTAGTCATTTCTTAGGTTGGATTTTCTCTTTAGGTAGTGATATTGAAATATTAGCGCCTCAAAATGTTCAAGACTTATATGTGAGGGAAGTAGAGAGTTTACTAAAAAAATATAAATAAAAAATATTCTAGTAGGATTTTAAGAGGGAGTTCTACTAGAATTTTTGCTTATTTAAAATCAAAAAATATATAAATTCATTTAGCTTTCTTAGTCAGATATGATGCCTACTTAATATCAACTTAAAATCGTTGTAATGTGGTTGCTTTAATAGAAAATGAATGTTATAATTAAATGATGAATTATAAGATGATTATAAAATCATTTAATAGAAAAATATGTCGGAAGGAAAATGTTAATGGCTATTTTAGGAAAAATATTTGATGCTAATAAAAGAGAAGTAAAAAGTTTATCAAAATTAGCTGACAAAGTATTAGCTAAAGATGAAGAATATTCAAATCTTAGCGATGAAGAATTAGTAAATAAAACAGAAGAATTTAAAGCTTATATTCAAGAACAAAAAGAAAAAGGTAAAGATACACCGGATATATTAGATAAAATTTTAGTAGATGCGTTCGCTGCAGCTCGTGAAGGGGCATTACGTTCTCTAGGAATGAAACCATATAAAGTTCAAATCATGGGTGGTATCGCACTTCACCGTGGTGATATCGCGGAGATGAGAACAGGGGAAGGTAAAACTCTTACTGCGACAATGCCAGTATACCTAAACGCATTAGCAGGTGAAGGTGTACACGTTGTTACAGTTAATGAATACTTATCACAACGTGATGCTCAAGAGATGGGAGTTTTCTATAACTACATGGGACTTTCTGTAGGTCTTAACTTAAACTCTCTAAACTCTGAAGAAAAAAGAGCTGCATATAATGCTGATATCACATACTCAACAAACAATGAGTTAGGATTTGACTATTTAAGAGATAACATGGTTAAAACAGTTGAAGCACGTGTTCAACGCCCATTAAACTATGCTGTAATCGATGAGGTTGACTCAGTACTTATCGATGAAGCACGTACACCACTTATTATCTCTGGTGAAGGTCAAGAATCAACTTCATTATATCAAGTTGCAAATGCCTTCGTTAAAACTCTGAAAAAAGCAGAGGAAGAAGATGGAAGTGATGGAGACTATACTTTAGATATTAAAACTAAATCTATTCAACTTTCTGAAAATGGTATTGATAAAGCAGAAAGTTATTTTGGACTAAACAATCTTTATGAGTTAAAAAATGTTGATTTAACGCACCATATTAACCAGGCGTTAAAAGCTAACTATACAATGTCGCTAGATGTTGACTACGTGGTTGCTGAAGACGGGGAGATTTTAATTGTTGACCAATTTACTGGTCGTACAATGCCTGGACGTCGTTTCTCTGAAGGATTACACCAAGCTATCGAAGCTAAAGAAGGTGTGCCAATCCAGAAAGAAAGTAAAACAATGGCGACTATTACATTCCAAAACTTCTTCAGAATGTATAAAAAACTTAGTGGTATGACAGGTACTGGTAAAACAGAGGAAGAGGAATTTAGAAACATTTATAATATGTTTGTTACAACAATTCCTACGAACAGACCAATCCAAAGGATTGATGCGCCAGACTATATTTACTCAAATATGGAAGCTAAGTTTAATGCGGTAGCACAAGAGGTAAAAGAACGTTATGACAACGGACAACCAGTTCTTTTAGGTACAGTTTCAATTGAAACGAGTGAATTAGTATCTAAATTATTATATAAATACGGTGTTCCTCATAAAGTACTTAACGCTAAACAAAATGAAAGTGAAGCTGAAATTATTAAACAAGCCGGACAACGTGGTTCGGTAACTATCGCGACGAACATGGCAGGTCGTGGTACGGATATTAAACTTGGAGAAGGTGTTCGTGAGTTAGGTGGTCTTGCCGTTATTGGTACAGAGCGTCATGAATCACGTCGTATCGATAATCAGCTACGTGGTCGTTCAGGACGTCAAGGGGACCCAGGTTACAGTAGATTCTATCTATCGCTAGAAGATGAGCTTATGGTTCGTTTCGGAGCTGACAGATTACAAAAAATCATGGGGAAAGATGATGATACGCCACTTGAAAGTAGAATGGTAAGTAGATCTGTTGAAAGTGCACAAAAACGTGTTGAAGGTAATAACTATGATTCACGTAAACAAGTACTTCAATATGATGATGTATTACGTAAACAACGTGAAATCATGTATGCTGAAAGAAATGAAGTATTAGAGAACGAAGTTGTTACTGATATTATTCAAGACATGATTGGGGATGCAGTAGATAAAACTATGGCTTATATTGTAGAAAATATGGAAGCTCATAGTGAAAAAGAAGAAACAGAAGAAATTATCAAATCACTAAATGAGAAATTCTTAGGTCTAAAACCTATTACTGATAGTGAGTATTCTGATGTAATGAGCGATGATGAAATTCGAGAGCTTGTTTTACACAGAATTAACCTAGAGTTAGCTGAAAAACGTCAGTTACTTGGTGATGAAACTATGAATTCATTCGAGAGATACATTCTTCTTAACGCTATTGATGATAGATGGACTGATCACATTGACCAAATGGATCAACTTAGAAAAGGGATTTTCCTTCGTTCTTATGGACAAATTGATCCACTTCGTGAGTATAAAACAGAAGGTTACCAAATGTTCGAGGACATGATTGATGATATTCAAGTAGAAGTTGTTACTAACTTAATGCGTATTAGAGTAGAACGTCATGAAGAAATCGAAATGAAACAAGAACCAACTAACCTTGTAACTAACGATAGTAAAGAACATATCGCTCGCGGTCCAATTAAGAGTGCATCTCGTGAAGAGAAAAAAGCTCGTATTGAAGAACGTAAACAACGTATTAAAGAGTTAAAAGCTCAAAAAGAAAGAGAAACTAACTAATAGTTAATATTAAAGAAGGAGACTTGAAAATAGGTTTCCTTCTTTTCATAGCTTTATAATATTTTATAAGGAGGCAAGTACTATGAATAATATAGATAAACTAAAAGAAATAATAGAATTAAATGATAATATTGTCTTTTTTGGTGGAGCCGGTGTTTCTACAGAATCTGATATTCCAGATTTTAGAAGTGCAAATGGTGTATTTAGTGTGGAACTTAATCGTCATTTTACTCCAGAACAGCTCGTTTCTAGAACTATGTTTGTGAAGTATCCTGTAGATTTCTTTGATTTTTATAAGAAGCATTTAGTTTATCCTGATGCTAAACCAAATAGAGCTCATTTTTATTTAGCTGATTTGGAAAAGCAAGGGAAAATTAAAGCGATAATTACACAAAATATTGACACTTTACATGAACAAGCGGGTAGTAAAAATGTTCTTAAACTTCATGGAAGTGTAGATGCAAATTATTGTACTAAGTGTAAAAGTTTTTACAATTTAGAAGATTTTTTAGCTAAAACAGAAGAAATACCGAATTGTGATAAATGTGGTGGAGTAATAAAACCGTATGTTACTTTATATGAAGAAGAATTAGATATGACGGTATTTAACGCTGCGATTGACTTTATTGAAAAAGCTGATGTACTGATTATCGGTGGTACTTCATTAAGTGTTTATCCAGCAGCAAATCTACTACATTATTTTAGAGGGAAGTATTTAGTTGTTATTAATAAGACGTCTACACCTCAGGATAATATGGCTGATCTAGTAATTAATGGTAAAATCGGAGAAGTATTTTCAATATTAGGAGAAAGGGTAGGTGATGTGTAGATGTATTTATTTAGAAAATTAGCTTGGTTTATGAAGTTAGAAAAAAGACGTTATCTTATTGGAATAATTGCCCTTATATTAGTAAGTATTTTTAACTTAATTCCACCGAAAGTTATTGGGACTGTTATTGATAAAATTGAGGCTGGAAATTTAACTAATGGAGAGTTATTCTTAAATATTGGTTATCTTGTGTTAGCTGCCCTTGCGATGTACGCACTACGTTATGTTTGGCGTGTTTATATTTTTGGAGCAGCATATAACTTAGGAAGAATCTTAAGGTCAAGATTATTCGAACACTTTACTAAGATGTCTCCGTCATTTTTCCAAAAATACCGTACGGGTGACTTAATGGCGCATGCAACGAATGATATAAACTCAGTAGTAATGGTTGCTGATTTAGGAGTAATGTCAGCCGTTGATGCGAGTATTACAGCGTTAGTGACATTATTTACGATGATATTTTTAATTAATTTCAAGTTAACTCTTATAGCTATTATACCTTTACCATTTTTAGCATATGCTACTAATTATATTGGGGATAAAAACTATGAGAGTTTTGAAGCAGCTCAAGAATCTTTTTCAGATTTAAATAACAAGGTTCAAGAAAGTGCCTCTGGGATAAAGGTTACAAAATCATTTGGTTATGGTAATGATGAAATTAAGAGTTTTAGAGAAGTTAATAACAAAGTATTTGGTAAGAATGTTATCGCTGCTAAGTATAACTCATTATTTAATCCAATGGTATTAATCTTCGTTGGTTTATCTTACACACTTACTCTTGTCTTCGGTGGAATTTTTATCTCAAATGGTGATTTATCTGTTGGGGAGTTAGTTACTTTTGTGACGTATCTTGATATGTTAGTATGGCCGCTTCAAGCAATTGGTTGGTTATACAATATATCACAACGTGGTGAAGTATCTTATAAACGTATTGAGAGTTTATTAGCTGAAGTTAATGAGGTAAATACTAACTTAGATAGTAAAGTTAAGGCTGAAAATGGTAGACTTGAATATAATATCAACAACTTTGAATTTGAAGAAGGTAAGAGCGTCTTAAGAGATATTAAGTTTGCTATTGAAAAAGGTCAAACACTAGGTATCGTAGGGGTTACTGGAGCAGGTAAAACTACATTATTAAGGCTATTATTAAGAGAGTTTAATATTAAATCTGGTAATATCATGCTTAACAATAGGGGCATTGCTGAATATAGTATTAACGACCTTAGAAAACTTATTGGATATGTACCGCAAGATCAAGTACTATTTGCTATGTCGATTAAAGAGAATATCCGTTTTGCGAATCCTTTAATTGATGATAAACAAGTAGAAGAGATTACAAAAATTTGTGGTCTGTATGATGATATTATGGCGATGCCTGAGAAGTTTGATACGATTGTTGGTGAGAAAGGTGTTAGTCTTTCAGGTGGTCAAAAACAACGTTTAGCGATGAGCCGTGCTTTGATTATTAATCCTGAAATTTTAATCCTTGATGATTCATTATCTGCGGTTGATGCTAAGACTGAACATGTTATTTTAGAGAACTTAAAAGAACAACGTAGTGGTCAAACTAATATCATTACTGCACATAGACTTTCTGCAGTAGTAGAAGCTGATTTAATAATTGTTTTAGGTGATAACACGATTATTGAAAAAGGAACTCATGACGAACTAATCGCCAATAATGGTTGGTATAAAGAGACATATGAAAGTCAACAAATGAAAGAAAGCTTGAAAGGAGGAAGTGAAGATGTCGAAAAGTAAGACGTTTTTTAGATTAATGCGTTATATGTTGCGCTATAAAGGATTGTCGATATTGGCACTATTATTTATATTAATGACTTCGATAGTCGCAACAGCAATTCCTCTTTTAGCTCAATATTATATTGATCATTATATTACAAAAAATATTGCTAAAGCTGGATTATATATACTAATAATTTATTTTGGATTGTTTATCCTAAGAGTTGTGTTTACATTTTTAGGAGAGTATTACTTCGCAAAGGTGGCTCACAGTATAGTTAGAGATCTACGTAATGATAGTTTTGCTAACTTGCAAAAATTAGGGATGTCTTACTTTGATAAGACTCCTGTAGGTTCTGTAGTATCTAGATTAACTAATGATACACAGGCTGTTGCGGATATGTTTGGGACAATTTTCTCAAGTTTCTTAAATACGTTACTTATGTTTGTAGTAACACTTTCTGCGATGCTTGCTTTAAGTTGGCAATTAACAATCTACATGATACTATTTATCCCTGTAATGGTTGGTTCGGTATACTTCTACCAGAAGCTTTCTAGTAGATTAGTAGAAATTTCTCGTGCGAAAATTAGTGAAATGAATACTAAATTATCTGAATCAATTGAAGGTATGAAGATTATTCAAGCGTTTAATCAGGAAAAACGCCTAATTGATGAATTTGGAGAGGTTAATAATGAACACCTTCGTTATTACACTAAATCATTAAAGGTTGATAGTTTATTATTAAGACCAGCTATGGCTTTATTTAAAGTACTAGCATATGGTGTTATCGTAATGTATTTTGGGCTAAGTTTTGAAAGTGCTGGTTTTACTGCTGGGATAATCTATGCGTTTATTCAATATACGAATCAGCTGTTCAATCCATTAATTAAACTTATGCAAAACTTCTCAATTCTTCAAACTTCTATAATTTCTGCAGGACGTGTTTTCACACTAATAGACAATGAAGAATATGAGCCAGAGCAAAAAGATAGTGATTATAAAATTTCACGTGGTGATATCGAGTTCAAAAATGTTAGCTTCTCTTACGATGGTAAACGTGATGTTCTTAAAAATATATCGTTTAGTGTTAAAAATGGAGAGAGTATAGCGTTTGTAGGAGCTACCGGTTCTGGTAAATCTTCTATTATGAACCTATTCTTAAGATTTTATGATTATGATAGAGGAGAAATCTTAATTGATGGAGTTAATATTAAAGACTACAGTTCTAAGGAATTAAGAAACAGTGTTGGACTAGTACTTCAAGATCCATTCTTATATCATGGGACAGTAGAGTCTAATATTAAGATGTATAATGAAAGTTTAACAAGAGAAGATGTTATTGAAGCGGCGAAATTTGTTGATGCACATAACTTTATCGATAAATTAGAAGATAAGTATGATAGTGTAGTTACAGAAAGAGGTTCAACATTTTCATCTGGAGAAAGACAACTGTTAACATTTGCTAGAACTATAGCAAGTAAGCCGAAGATACTTATTCTTGATGAAGCTACTGCAAATATCGACTCTGAAACAGAAGAGTTAATTCAACATTCTCTTGAAAAAATGAGAAAAGGTAGAACGACAATAGCAATTGCTCATAGATTATCTACGATTCAAGATTCTAACTGTATTTACGTGTTAGATAAAGGTGAAATTATTGAATCTGGAACACATGATGAGTTGATAGCGTTAAAAGGTAATTATTACAAAATGTACCAACTTCAAGCAGGTATGTTAAATAAATAGATTTTAAACTAGAAGTGAATAAAGTAGCTTCTAGTTTTTTTTCTAGAGAATATTAGTTGACATAAATTTAAAGTGTTAATTATATTGTGTGATTTTTTATATTAAAAATAAATACTAATAAATCAAAGTATAAAACTTATACCAGTTTTCTTGCATTTAGAATAGAAAAAGCTTACAATTAATGTATTGAGTGAAAAAAAACGGAAAATTTATCGAAGAAATATTTATAAGAAAGAAGGAATTAGAGTTGAGAAAATTTCTAGGGGAAAAATATAATAAGTTCTCACTAAGAAAATTAACTGTTGGTGTTTGTTCGATGACGATAGGGTCATTTTTCTTGGTGTCTACTGTGAATGGAGACGGTAATATAATAAAGGCTGCAGATAATGCAATTGTTCACTATAAGTATGTAGGTGAAAATAATTTAACAGATAAAGAAAAAGAATTAATAAAAAAAGAAGTACCTAATGTGGTGAGTAGTACAGAAGAGACTTATTACTTAGTATTTAAACCGACTAAAACAACACAACTAAACAAACTTCCTAATACTGGCTTAAATTATGGGGTAGGAAGTATACTCCTAGGAGGTATGTTAGGTTTACTAGTTGTTGTGGTGGTGAAAGGTAAAAATAAATCACGTAAAATATTATCAATATTATTGGTTACGAGTATGGGAGCAACTGCTCTAGAGTTACCTGTAAGAGCCATGGAAGACTTACAGTTGTCAGTCTACAACATGGATTATAATTTAAAAGTTGGGGATAAATTGCCTGAGATTTCTGCAATTCCAGGATATAGTTTTGTTGGATTTATTAAAAATGAAACTAAAAAATTAAAAGAAGAAGCGAGGGAAAATGTTAATTCCCAACAAAATAATAAAAAACAACCACAATTAAAAGAAATTACAGATGTAAATGTAACTGGTAAAAAACAGGAAAATAAAGCAAGCTTAGATAATACAGATAAAAAAGTAATAGAAAATACTAATAAAAAAGAAGAGAAAGTAGTACACGGTGTGAATACTGTGAATCCCCAAGATGAGGTGTTAGCTGGAACACTGACTAGACCTGAATTACTATATTCAGATAAAACAATAGAGAACGCAATACAGTATAATCAAATTATAGAAAACAATAATCAGTTGCTCGAGGGAACAACAAGAATCAAACAACACGGTAAGCTAGGGAAAAAGATAGATGTTGTTAGAATATTTACTGTAGAAGGGAAAGAAATATCAAGAGAGTTAGTTTCAACGAATACTATCTCTCCAGTTTCTGAAATAATCGAAAAAGGAACTAAAAAAGTAGAAAGTACCGCTGTTGCTAAAGGAGAAAAATTAGTAAAACCTGCAGTAGAAGTTAAACCAGAATACACAGGAGTACAAGCTGGAGCAATAGTAGAACCTGAGAAGGTAGATTCCCCGAAAGAATATACAGGGGTACAAGCCGGAGCAATAGTCGAACCCGAGAAGGTAGAACCACCGAAAGAATATACGGGAGTACAAGCTGGAGCGATAGTTGAACCAGAGAAGGTAGATTCACCGAAACAATACACAGGGGTACAAGCTGGGGCAATAGTAGAACCCGAGAAGGTAGAACCACCGAAAGAATATACGGGAGTACAAGCTGGAGCGATAGTTGAACCAGAGAAGGTAGATTCACCGAAACAATACACAGGGGTACAAGCTGGGGCAATAGTAGAACCCGAGAAGGTAGAACCACCGAAAGAATATACGGGAGTACAAGCTGGAGCAATAGTCGAGCCAGAGAAGGTAGAACCGCCGAAAGAATACACAGGAGTACAAGCTGGAGCAATAGTAGAACCTGAGAAAGCCGAAGCACCGAAAGAGTACACAGGGGTACAAGCTGGAGCATTGGTTGAGCCGGAAAAAGTAGAACCACCGAAAGAGTATACAGGGGTACAAGCTGGAGCAATAGTCGAGCCAGAGAAGGTAGAACCGCCGAAAGAGTACACAG
>NZ_CAURJN010000006.1:0-67032 GCF_963525165.1 uncultured Gemella sp. | reverse complement strand
ACATCCACATGTCTAAATTAAATATATATGTGTCCAGAATTTTGGGTACACATCATTTCTCAGAAATCACGATTTTTGAGTCACTCCCAAAATAAAATACAATTTAAAAATTATTTTTATTATATTAACCTAAATTATTATATTTTTATTTTCTAAAGTTATTTAGTGGAAGATTTTAAATAAAAAGCAAAGAAAAAAACTCTCTAATTAGCACTTAGTAAGATTATAATAATTTAAATCCAAATATTAAATTATATTAAATTTGTATTAAAATTATATTAAAAATATTTACTTAGGATCATAATTTGTGGTATACTTTTGGAGTATTGTCTATGTGTAATAGAGATAATGAATATCTAGAATTTAATAGCTTTTTATTGAGTTTATAGTGATAAGTTAAATAATAAAGAATTTATCTTTAAGGTATAATAAATCTTCAGAGCTTTTTAAGTTTTTATTAGTTATTATCTATATGTAAGAGGAATTAAAGAAATATATTTATAGAAGGAGATCATTTAATTATATGAAGTTAGAAAAAAGACAGAAATATGCGATACGTAAACTTAGTGTCGGTGTAGCATCGGTTCTTGCTGCACAGTTTTATGTGGGTACTATATCAGACGTTCCAGAAGTGCAAGCTGGAGAAGTTGTTGGTACTGAGGTAGCGAATAAGATAGCTGATGTATCAGCCGGGAAACCTAAAGATATAGAAGATGAGGTTATAGGTAAAAAACAAGATAGTACAGTTGAAAATTCTACAAACACAGAAACAAAACCAAAATCAGAAGAAAATCCAAATTCTGTGAATCTAGGAATACCAAAAAAATCTGAAGAAAAAGCTGACAAGAAGACTACCGATAAAGTAGACTCTAAAGAAAAAGAAGCAGAAAAAACTTCAGAAGCAAAAGAAAAAGAAGATAAAAAATCTTTAGAGAAAAAAGAAGTTCAAGAAGCTAAGGATACTTTATCAAATAGACTTTTGGAATCTAGGGCAGTTAGCCAAGAAGCTGAAAAATATATAGCAGGAAAAGAAGTTAGTGCAGAAGTTAGAACTAAATTAACCATGAATTTAGAGAGTTCTAAGCAGGAAGAGAGTAAAGCACAACAACTTTTAACAAAAGATAAAGCGACTCTAGAAGAATTAAATAACAGTGTGCGAACTATAGAAGCGACGCTTGAGGTTTTATACTTAGAGCTTAGAGGAGTAGGGCATTCAGGGAAAGTTAGTTATAGGTTGGATGCGGAGACAACTTCAACTCCGACAGTATTTACTCCGATATCTAAGACAGTGTATTCGTATTTAGCTAATGAATCTACTAATGTAGAATTCTCAGTATCAAAAGAATTTGTTGATTCACAAAAAGATGGAAATCAATATTACAATGATTATGATGTTGTTCGAGAGTTTGAGCTGAATAAGGATGCTAAAGACTTAGGTTTTGGCAGAATTTACGACGGATTTCTTGAGTTTAGAGCTCGAATAGGAAATACTATAGAACCTGGTACTTATCATCCTGGTTTTATATTCAAAGGTAAAGAGTATACAACAGAACTAGTAGTGAAATCGGTTAATGAACTACCTTATATCACTGTCGAGAATGAGTCTGGCTATAGTATTGTTACCAAAGATGGTCGTGAAATAACACTAAGTTATAAAACTGGAACTAGCCGTATAGATCCTAAAGAAGGAGTTGAATTAACTCAGGGAGCCAAAGACCTAGGGTTAACTTATGATTCTACCAATCAAAGAATTTCAGGAAAAATAACTTTAGATAAGACTGTTAAAGAAGGAACTTATGATATTGGTTTAGTTTCTAAAGACGGTCAATATAAAAAGAGTATACCTCTAACTATTAGAAATCCTGGAACTTTTGAAATAAATACACGCAGGTACGCTTCTTATATTTTAAACCCTAGTGCAGCAGATGGTTCAGAAAGTAATTTGGTTATTCCTACAACAACCTTTGGATACGCTATAGGTTATGATAGTGAAAATGTTAGTTATTATAATCCGGAAATCTATAGTTCTTATTTAAAAGGCTACAATTATTTAAACGACCCATACGTTAGAAGAACAATTAAAGATGCTAAAAAAGATACTCTTCATTATTACACTGAGTTTGGATTACGTTTTACAGATAGTTCTGTTCCTTTGGATAAGGTAAGAATTGATAAGTTTGAACGATTAGATAAAAATACTGATGTAGCATATGAACTAGTTGATATTTCTAAAGGTGAATCTCATAATTGGGATATTAATTATAGTTATGAAGATAAAAATCCTTACCGAGTAAGGTTTACAAAACTTCCTAAACAGCAAGAAAACTTTATAATTAAGTTTAAAACGACGGATAGTTTTGGGACTGAAAAAATATTCACGGTGCCTGTTAGAACTCAGGAACGTGCGGTAGCTAATGATAGAGATAATAGATTGAATTATTACTTGACTCATGCTGATGTACTATTTAAGGCAGATAAACTTTATCAAGTGGAAAATCCAATTCCAGTGGCAATTGAAAAAAAATCAGAAACTCAAGAACTTGGTGACTTAGTATTAAATAAAGAGAATGCAGAGTTAATGAATATAACAGCTTCTGAAGGAATTACAATTACAAGAAGAACAGATGATCCAACTAAATACAAGATTACAAAAGAAAATGGGGTAATCTTACCTGTAGGTGTTCATAAGATTACAGCGAAAGCTAAGGATGGACACTATGGAGAAGATGCTCCAGTACGAGAATTTACTTTCGAGGTAATGGATGGATTAAATGCCATTGGTGATCAGACTTGGACTGAAGGTCAAGTAATTCCAAATATTCCTGTTTCAATGACAAATGGAAGTAAGATTACGAATTTAACGGTTGAATCAGAGGGAGACTATATCTGGCTAAGCCCTAATGCGGATAATACAGGGGTAGTAGGATACGCTTTAAAGAAAACAGATAAACCTCAAACAGCTTATGTTACGGCTACGTATATGAATAATGCAGGTGAAAGTCGTCAGATTAAGACGAAGTTTACTTATGAGGTAAATGCTTCACCAGTAACGGAGTTATCTTTAGAGATTTCTAATGATAAACAAACGGTATCAGAAGGAACTAAATTTGCTGATATGGTGATAACAGCTACAGAAGGGGCTACAGTCACAGTTGATTCTGCTAAGTTGCCGGAAGGAATAAAATATGACGAAAACAGTAAGACTTTATCAGGAACTGGGCAGTATGAAGGTCGTTATTTTATACCGGTAACGGCTACTAAAGACAATAAGTCAATCACTAAGATAGTAGACCTTACAGTAACTCCAGGAAGTTTTAATGTTCCAACAGCTAATTACACTTATACGGCAGGAGAACCAATTCCACCGATTACTCTTAAACTACCTGCAAATGCTAATGTAAGTTCAGTTGGAGGTACTTTGCCAAGAGGTTTAAATTGGTCTACGGATAATAAAACTATAACTGGAACACCAACTCAAGTAGGAACATTCCAAGCATATGCTTATGTTTATAGAACTGATAAATCGGGGAATAACCAGTATGCATATGCTAATATAAATATCACAGTAAACAGTGTACCGCTAAACTTTTCTATTCCTGATAATGAAAAAAGAGTAAAAGTTTTAGATGAACTGCCACCGATCAACCTTCAAGCAGATGGTGCGGTGCTATCGATAACTTCAGGTTCACTACCTCCAGGTGTAAACTATGATGCTACAACTAAAACAGTTTCAGGAACGCCAACAAAAGTGGGTACTTATACAGCGACATTTACAGCAACTAGTCCGACAATTAGTGGTAATTCAACAGCAAGTGCAACGTTAACGATTGAGGTAACACCACGTGATTTAAGTGTTGATGTAAAGGATAAGGAACAAGAAATAGATGTTCTAAGTGCTATAGAAGGTTTAGTTTTAACCCCTTCTGACGATAAAGCAAGATTAGAAGTAGATACAAGTAAACTTCCGCCAGGAGTTACTTACGATCCAGCAAGTAGAACAATTTCTGGAACACCATCTAAAGTGGGAGAATACTTAATTCCATATAAGGCTACTTTCCCAGAAATGGCAGAATCACCAGTTGATGGGGGACATATTAAAATTAATGTTCGCCCACTTCCAGTAAGTATTAATGTTACAGAAAAAGAGCAAACTATTCGACTTGGTGAGACTATTAAAAGTATGGTTGTTTCGCACAGTGAACATTCAAACTTAGGGGCTCGTTATTTAAGTGTAGATTTACCAGAAGGAGATATAGATTCTTACCTTGAATCAACTGCAGGATTAAATTATAATTCTGCAACGCATACAATTAGTGGAACTCCAACCAAGCCTGGAACATATATAATTCGCTTGAAAGCAACGCTAGATTCTGAATTGTTAGGTAAAGGAACTTCAAATGATAATGCAGAAGCAACTATTATTCTAAAAGTAGTAGATGACCCAGTGTCATTAGACATTAAAAATGATCGACAAATGATTGCCTTAGGAAAAACAAGCCTTCGCCCAATTACTTTTACAGTACCAGATGGAGTTTCACTTACTGTGGATACAACAAAATTACCAGCGGGTGTAACGTATGATGAATCTGCTAAGACTATTTCAGGAACACCAACAGTAACTGGGGCATTTGATATACCAGTAACGGTAACAAGTGCAGGAGGTAAGTCTATTACAAAAGACATTACAATTGATATTGTAGACTTAACGCCGCCGACACCATCGACTCCGACAGTTACAGTGGAAGAAAACAATGATGGAACTCATACAATTACGATTTCACAACCAGGAGGACAACCAGTGTCAACCGTTATTAAGAATGGTAAAGATGGAGAAACTCCAAAAGTCAAAGTAGCTCGTGATGAAACTACGAAAGAAACGACATTGACGTTCTATAGCGATAAGAATTCAAATAACCAGTTTGACGAAGGAACAGATACGGTTCTAGGGACATCCGTGATAAAAGATGGTCAAGACGGGGTAGCTGGGGCTAAGGGTGAAAAAGGTGAAACTGGAGCAACTGGAGCAAAAGGGGACAAGGGTGAACAAGGTCCTCAAGGGGAACGCGGTCAAGATGGAGTAGCCGGACCAAAAGGTGATAAGGGCGATAATGGGAAAGACGGCTTTACACCTGCAGTTAGTGTTGTAACAAATCCAGATGGAAGTCATACAATATCAATTACTCAACCAGATGGAAAAGATCCAATTACAACAACTATTAAAAATGGAGAAAATGGTCAAGATGGTCGTGCACCAAGTGTTGAACTAAAACCAATTTATCCTGCACAACCTCGAAGCGCGAGAAGAGCAAGAAGTGTGGACTCTACTCCTGCTCCTCAACCGACAGCTAAACCAATCGGGGTTCATATTACGGTTTACTACGACAATGATAATAATTTAACGTACAATACTGGTGATACATTAATCAGTGAGGAAGATATCTATAATGGAGTAGATGGTCGTGATGGAATTGATGGTAAATCATCTACAATTGAAACAAAAGAAAACCAAGGTGGAACATACACAATTACTATTATAAATCCAGATGGATCAAAACGAGAAATCGTTGTAAAAAATGGACAAGATGGTAAATCATCTACAATTGAAACAAAAGAAAATGCAGATGGAACGCGTACTATTGTTATTACAAATTCAGACGGAACTAAGCAAGAGTTCGTAGTGAAGAATGGAAAAGATGGACGCGACGGAAAGGATGGAATCGATGGTAAATCATCTACAATTGAAACAAAAGGAAATGCAGATGGAACGCGTACTATTATCATTACAAATCCAGATGGAACTAAGCAAGAATTAGTAGTTAAAGATGGTAAAGATGGTCGTGATGGTAAGGATGGTAAATGTGCTTGTGAAGACAAACCAACTAATGATAAACCGCAAGGACCAAAAGAGGACAAACCAGAACACCCACGTGAAGATAAACCACAAGAACCAAAAGGTGATAAACCGGAAACACCACGTGAGGACAAACCACAAGAACCAAAAGGTGATAAACCGGAAACACCACGTGAGGACAAACCACAAGAACCAAAAGGTGATAAACCAGAAACACCACGTGGGGACAAACCACAAGAACCAAAAGGTGATAAACCAGAAACACCGCGTGGGGACAAACCTCAAGTTCCAACGAGAGCTCCAGAACAATTAGTACCGACTATAGAAAGTGTTGAAGTGGATGCTCAAAAAGGAATGTTAGCTAAGACAGGTGAAGGGAAAACTGATACTTCAGTCTTCATAGGAAGTACGGTGTTACTTGCACTTTATCTACTTAGAAGAAAAGAAAATTAAAATAACTTGTTAGTGGAATATAATTGATATTTATTAATCAGATTTAGTAAGGTTCGCTACTAGGTTGTAGTATTCTGCAAATATATTACTAGGGCGACTCTGTTAAATTGATTTTTTCGAAATCATATTTAAAGAATCGCCCTCTATTTTTCGTATAACAGATAAAATTTTAAAAGAAGTTGGGAGTGACTCAAAAATCGCGATTTCATAGAAATCGATTTTGTCGAGTCCCCTACAGTTTATTAGATATCTAAAAAGCTTTTATAAAGCTGATTTAGATATCAATAAACCACTGCGTCTATGAGTTATCATATACACTTTTTTAAAATTTAGGACTTTTGGGTCAGCCTCTCTATAAAATTAAATTTTCATTTATAATAAAAAATAATAATTTTCATTATATGAGTAATTTAGAGAAAATATTATGTTTTTTAGCTGATTATAAAAAAAATAAAAGTATTTTTTTGCTTATTTTACTTACAAATATTATCATTAATTTGAATAATGTGGTATCATAGAAAGTAGGAAAAAAATATTAAAATAAATACTAAGGAGAAATTATTATTAAACTTTTATATAAGAAATACTTTTCATTAATAATATTAATTTTAGTTTGTACAGTGATATTTTTATTTTCTAGCCAAGCTGGTCCAGAATCATCAAAGATTTCTAATGATTTAATCATAAGAAAATTAGGACATTTTAGTGAATATATGGCTTTAGGTTTTTTCTCGTTTTGTTATTCGACAAACATATTTATGGAAAAAGACAAGATGAGAGATTTTAAAAAAACGGTGATATTAAGTTTTCTGTTTTCTGTTCTTTATGCCTCAAGTGATGAATTCCATCAGACTTTTGTAGCAGGAAGAGATGGGAACATCGTTGATGTAGTAATAGATAGTAGTGGGGCTTTAGTAGGAATATTATTGTCTAGTATTGTATATTTTCTTATAATAAAAAAATAGTAAAAAATATTGTAGTTTTTAGTTGTATTTTTTTTTGAAAAGTTATAAAATAAGAACCTAGATAGATTAAATAGAAAAATATAAGGAGGAGTTACTGATGCTTAGAGCACTTATTGTAGAAGATGACAAATTATTAGCTGCGTCATTAAAAGCTGCGATTGCAGAAAAATTTGATGCTGATGTTTGTTATAATGGATTAGATGGACAAAAACTTGTTGATGAAAACAAATATGATTTTGTAATAGCTGATAGTATTTTACCTGGAATGGGTGGAATAGACCTACTTGATTATATTCGAGAAGGAAAAGAACAAAAAACACCAGTAATAATTATAACTATAGCTGAATCAACTGAAGAAAAGGCTAGAGTTATGAAATATAGAGTAACAGAATATCTACCGCGTGTAGCAGATGCTTCTCTTTTACTGACGACTATGTCAAATTTACTTCAACGTGAAAGTAATTTAAAAGGTGAGAATGAAATTACTTATAATGATTTAGTATTAGATCTTAAAAATGAATTGGTATCATCTAGCGAAGGGACACTTGATACTATTAAAGGGAAATACCTTGAACTATTATCATTCTTTGTAATTAATAATAACATCGTACTTGAAAAAGAAGAAATATTTGATCGAGTGTGGGGTGTTGATTCAGAAACAACTATAAACGCTATCGAAGTTTATATTTCGGGATTAAGAAAAGAACTACGAAAAATTGGTTACGATAAGAACTTAAGAACAGTTCGTGGTGTTGGATATACATTTGAGTAGGTAACGTATGGAATTTAACTATCCAATAGATTATACATTATATAATACAGATGAGATAACTATTATTATTAAATTTTTAGATTTAATAGAAGAATGTTATTTATCAGGAGTGGAATTAGCAGAGTTTAAAGCCGCATATAAAGACTTTAAGAGTGTAGTTCGAGCTAAGTCTGAGGAGAATTCTTTGTATCGTGATTTCAAAGAAATCACTGGATATGATGGTTATCAAGCTGTAAAAGAAATGAAAAATGAAAAACCAAAAATTAAGCTTTAAAGCTTAGTTTTTGGTTTTTTGATTTATATTGAGGAATCCGAAGTGGAATTTAGTGTTTTTTCTAATTATTCTTATAAAGTTGTATTTTTCAAATACATTGTCCTTGAAGTGAGCTTTAATAATAATCTTGTCTCTTGCAACCCGATATGCTTCTTTTATGAATTCATCATATGGAAAATGATTATCGGCAAGGGGCGTTATCCCGTCTAGATTATTAGATTCAGTTATATCATGTGAAAACATTGGATCAAAGTATATTATATCGAATGCATTATCAGGAGTTCTTTTTAAATAATCTATGCAATCGTAGTTATGAGTTGTAATTTTTCTCATAGCTTTGTTTATTTCTTCATTAGGAGATATATAATTTTTAAGTCCGGTACTTGTTATTAGGTGTATAATCTTATTTTTCTCAATAGAAGTAACGTTGTGTCCATAATAACTTAGTAGAATGCTGTCACCTGCAAGACCCATCGTACAATCTAGAACACTTTGTTTTTCTTTACCTATTATTTCAATTAGAGGTTCATTGTCCGAATTTTTTATTTTTAATGCAGTTGTATCTAAATGAAAGAAAAATTCTGAATCGTTTTCGAAATAACTAAGTTTGTTTTTATAAATAACTATTACACCTCTTACGGTTTCTAGTAATTGTTTAATAGTTGTTTTATTTCTTTTGATATAGTTTAAATTTAATTCATTAGCTAGTTTTTGTGCTTGGTTATTTAATTCTAGGGTGGTTTTTACACTAGTTGTTATTATTATATCTTTCATTGATTATTAATGTTTGCTCCTCTGTTATTATAATATCCACTTTTTTATCATGTTTCTCAGTAGGGATTTTTTCTTGAAGTAATTTATCATAAGATAAACCGATGCTAGTTTTATGCTTATTTGTTGCGAAATATTTATCATAATAACCTTTACCGTAGCCAAGTCGATAACCCTTTTTGTCAAACACTATAGAAGGTGTAATTACTAAATCAATCTCCTCATTGTAGTAAGTGGTACTAGTAGGTTCTAGTATTCCAAAATGCCCTGGAGCTAAATCATCTATAGATGTAATATGTACTAGATTCATTGTTTTGTTATCAATTTTTGGTACAAAAATTTGTTTTTTATTTATCCATTTTTTTATAAATGGTAAGGTTGCGATTTCGCTGCCAAAACCAACGAAGATAAATACTTTCTCAGCAGATTCAAATAATTTATTTTTTTCAAGATTTGAAAAAATTTTAGATGATGCATCATTTCTATATCTCTCTGTTAGATTATTTCGTTCTATAATAAATTTTTTTCTAAGTTCTTTTTTCATAATAATTTCACCTCAATTTATATTATATCATAAATTTAAATGTAATTTAGATTTGATTATAGTGTAGGTTATTAATAAGGTTATGTAAATGAAAAAAAGTACATTATATCTGTAATAATAAATTTTATAGTTTAGCATTTCCAAAGGCTAATATAAAAACAAATATAGATTTTAGCAACAATTAAACTTATAATGAAATCATAAATGTTATATATTAATTTTTAGAATTTTTATAATAATGTATGTACAAGTATAATCAAAATTTTAAGAAAATATAAATGAATGAAAATGTTATGGGTGTTGCTATATAAGGATTTCCAATTTTCATAAGAAAAAGAAAAATATATAAATAGAAAAATCTTAAATTAGAGTTTGTAATATGTAAAGAAAGAAAGTAGTAAAATAAAAAATAATTATTCATTATTTAATGGAAATAATAGTATAAATATGATATAATATAAAAGAAAATTTATGAGAAAGGAATCTTCTACAAATAATGACAAATTCAGAAAAAAATAAAGATATATTAAGTAATGAAGAATTGAGAATAAATAGTAAAAAATCTGAAGATTATGCAAGTTTACTTGAAAAAATTAGAAAACAAGTAGACATAGAAAATTCTTCTATATACACTAGAAAGACAAGTGATGTGCAGGAAAACCGTGAAGAGACGGTAATAATGCCTGTAGTTAAAGAAAAAGTTGATGTTCATGCGGAAACAGTAGTATTAGATAGAAATGAGCTAGTACATGCTGTTGAAAAAGAACAAGTAAGAGAAGTAAAGAAAGAAGTGGAAGAAAGTCCAGTAGTTCTTGAAGTTTTAGGGTTAAAAAAACGTATTGGCTTAAAAACAATTGTTGAGGATATCACTTTTGATATGCGTGAAGGAGAGATTATTGGACTATTAGGTCCTAACGGTAGCGGTAAAACTACAATAATGAGAATGATGGTTGGATTAACTAAAGTATCCAAAGGAGATGTTTATTGCTTTGAGAAGCCTTTAGGTTTGGGTAAGACTACTATGCTTAAAGAAGTTGGAGCGATGATTGAAACACCTGAGTTTTATAACTATATGTCTGGATGGTCTAACTTAAAACAAAATGCTCGTGTTTGTGGTAAAAAAGTTACAAGAGCGCGAATGAAAGAGTTAGTAGAATTCGTTGGGCTGAAAAAAGTTATAAGAAAAAAAGTTAAAACTTATTCGCTAGGTATGCGCCAACGTTTAGGATTAGCTCAAGCGTTACTTAATGATCCTAAAATTTTAATTCTTGACGAACCAGTAAATGGTTTAGATCCGCAAGGAGTGCAAGACTTCCGTAATAAACTTAAAGAAATTGCAGCAACAGGAGTTTCAATTTTAATTTCATCTCATTTATTAGATGAAATCGAAAAAGTTTGTGATAGAGTTATCGTAATTGAAAAAGGTAAAATTATTGCAGATGATAAATTAGAAAATCTTGTGGCAGATGAAGTTATTAAAACATTAATAAAAACTTACGATGTAGAAAAAACGGAAAGATTAGTAAGAGAACTAGGTGTTAAATATGAGTTAACTAAAGATGGCTTTGTATTTGAAAATCTTAACCGTGAGGAAAAAGCTCGTATTATTACATATCTAGTTAATAATAATGTAGAATTAGATACAATTCGCGAATTACATACATCATTAGAGGATCGATTCCTACAAATTACAGGAGGGGAGAGAAAATAATGAAATTATTAATAAATGAATTTATAAAAGATTATAAAAAGAAAACTACGTGGCTATATTTCTTGCTGTCATTTGGGATTATTTTACTAAATAGTTATTTTACAAAAAAACAATTTGAAGATGGTATCGATGCGGTGAAAATATTAAGCGGAATAACAGTAGTTTCAGCTGCACTTGCTTTGGTATTCTCATTAATTATGTTAGCTAATAATCTATCTCAAGAGTATTCAAAAGGAACTATTAAATTCTTATACACAAAACCAAAATCACGTTCTGCAATACTTACTGCGAAAATAGTTTTAGCGTTTATCAACTACATTATTTTCTTAGTAGTAGGAACAGTATTTGACTTTTTAACAAAATACTATGTGTTTTTTGATAGAAAAGTAGGTTTAAACCACTTGAAGGATACTATAGAAGAAGGATATTTTGGTAGAACAGTTGCTAAACAACTAATCATTACAAATTTAGCAGATTTAGCGGTGTTTATCTTCTTTGTTGCTATGGTTGTATTAGTTTGTGTAGTGTTTAAAACACAAATTTTATCACTAGTATTAGTAATGCTGTCACTTTTAGGAACTGGATTAATACAAGGTCTAACAGTTTTTGCTGTTTCAAAATATTCATGGGCAAAATACCATATGTTTGATGTTCCATTATTTAGTGATTACTATAAAAATGAAGCAGCTCGAAATGCTGTAAGGGAAGTATTTAAGTTTGATAATGCAAATGCATTAATTATCATGCTAGTAGCATATAGTGTTGTATTCTTTACAATTTCATACATTGTAAATGCAAGACGTGATATTACAATAGATTAAAATTAAAAGTCGTTAGGAGGTAGGTAAAATGAGAAGTTCATTCAAAAAAATTGAGCGAATTAAGGATATTTTAGATTTAAATGGAGATGTATTGACTTATAAATATACTGATGAAGAAATACGTTTTAACTTAGGAGAAGAGCAATTAAGTAGTATTTTCAGTAGATTTATTAAGAGAAATTTACCAAAAATTAAAGAAGGGTTACATGCAGGCAAATTAGTAAAATGTCAAAGTGGATTGGGAATTTCTTGTTTATTCATACCGAGTGAAAATGAAGAAGAGTTTTACTTAATTACTCCATTTTTAGAGTATTTAATACCAACAAAATTATTCCAAGAATCACTAACTAAGTATGGTGCAAGTATTAGTGAATTAATTCGTGATGTGTATTTTTCATTGCCAATCACACCAAGAAAGAAATTCAACTATTTAATAGAATTATTAGTAGAAAGTGAAGATGTAGACTTCTTAGATGCAATTGTCTTAATAGAAGATTCAAGTGTAAAAAATGTAAGAAGAACGGCTTCTAGAAAAAATACATATTTAAACGGAATTTTAGAGAGTGAGGTTAAGTTTAAACATGAAATCTTAGAAGCTGTAGTAGATGGGAATATTTCTCGTGTAAATATGCTGTTCGATCTTCGTCAAAGAAATCACGGGGTAGAAGAAAATCATATTGAACAAGGTGTTAATGTTCGTCGTAGAAAATCATATAATATGAATGATTTATTACGCTATGCTTTAGAACAACATAATGATGATTATTTAGGTATTGAAGAATTATGGGTTAAGATTAAAAATAAACTTGATAACTATGATTTATCAGAAGACGTTATTAGAAGCTATTGCTTACTTGTAGATAGAAATAAATATAAAGACAAACAGGCTGTAGTACGTAACTGTATAGCATATATTAATGATCGTATTTCAGAGAAAATAAGTTTAGATAATGTAAGTGATTATCTAGGTGTGAATAAGAGTTATCTATCTTCAATCTTTAACAAAGATATGGGGATTAGTATTGTAGATTATATTCATGATAAACGTATTTCTAACGCTTGTTATTTATTAGCGAATACTGATTTTTCAATTTCAGAAGTAGCTGATTATATTGGATATTTTGATACAAGTTACTTCATTAGAATATTCAAAACTCTAGTGAAAATGACACCACTTAAATATAGAGAGTCGTTATCAAGAAGATAATAGAAAGAAAGATTGTTGGCTAAAAGGGTAGTCAACAATCTTTTTTAATTTTGCTAGTAGTTTAATTTATTGACTCTAATATATTTGTATTTTACTATTTGCATTAGAATAATTGTGGTATAATATAATCATTCTTAAAATAAGTTAATCATAGGAGATTGTAGATGATTTTTGCATTAGATGTTGGAAATACGAATATTGTACTAGGGGTATTTGGTAGTAATTATAAGATGCTTCATTCTTGGCGCATCGCCACAGATAATACCAAAACTGAAGATGAACTTTATGTTATTATTCGAAATTTCTTCATTGATAAAGGGATAAAGTTTGAAGATTTTGATGGCGTAGTTATCTCAAGTGTTGTTCCAAAGATGATGTTTGCTCTAGAACTACTGAGTAAAAAATATTTTGAAAAAGAACCGGTTATTGTTTCAGCGGAAATTAATACCGGAATAAAAGTTCCGGAACCTTATAGTAGTAAGCTAGGGGCGGATCGTGTTGTTGATATCGTTGGCGCGAAAGTTAGTTCATATTTACCTGCTATTGTAGTAGATTTTGGAACAGCGACGACTTTTGATTGTGTAGATGAAGATATGAATTACTGTGGTGGAGTTATTTGCCCAGGTATGAATATTAGTGCAGAAGCTCTATATTCAAGAGCAGCTAAGTTACCAAGAGTAGAATTTGAAGCTGTAAGTAGTTCGTTAGGTTTAGATACAACTAGCCAAATGCAAGCGGGATTATTTTATGGCTTCTTGGGACAATTTGAAAATATCATTAAGCATCTGAAACAAGATTTAGATAAAGATTATAAAGTTGTATTAACAGGTGGTTTATCTAAATTTATAGCCAAATATAGTGATGTAGTTGACGTAGTTGATGAAGAGTTAACGCTAAAAGGTATTATTGAATTATATAAAATGAATAAAGAAAAATAATAATTATTAATACTTTCTATATACTAAAGATTTACCACTCTATTTTGGGAGGTAAATCTTTTACGTGAAATAAATAAAGATAACTCATCAGATATTTAAAAGGAGGCTAGTAACAATGAAAATTACAGTTTTTTGTGGAGCTAATAATGGTGGAAATGAAGCGTATAAAGAAAATGCTATTGAACTGGGTAAATGGATTGCTGATAACAATCACACGCTAGTTTACGGTGGAGGTAAAGTAGGTCTAATGGGTGTTATAGCTGATACTGTATTAGAAAATAATAGTGAAGTTATCGGTATAATGCCTCAATTTTTAGTAGATAGAGAAATTAGTCACACTGGTATTACTGAGTTTATTATTGTTGACGACATGTCTGTAAGGAAGGATAAACTGGTTGATTTAGGCGATGTATTTGTCGCTTTACCAGGTGGTCCTGGAACATTAGAAGAAATATCACAGGTGATTTCATTGGTTCGAGTAGGTAAAAAAGATGCACCATGTATTTTAATGAATGTTGATGGATACTATGATTTTCTAGAACAATATTTTGATAAGATGGTTGAAGAAGGATTTTTAACTATAGATGATAGAGAAAAAACATTATTTACTGATAGTATAGCTGAAATGCAAGAGTTTATCGTAAGTTATACAAATAAATAAGAGAAGAAGTAGTTATGTTAGCGAGATTGACCAAAAAGTCCTAAATTTTAAAAAAGTGTATATGAGAACTCATAGACGTAGTGGTTTATTGATATCTAAAATCACTTTATAAAAGCTTTTTAGATATCTAATAAACTGTACGGGGGTGACAACCAATTTCTTCGAAATCACGATTTTTTAGTCACTTCCATAAATATATAGACAATAATAAAAATTAAATGTATAATAGAAAATCGTAAGAAATTTTTAGAAGTATAAAAATTTGAAAGGAATTAATTTTAATGAAAGATTATTTAATTAGAGGCCTAGCCTTTAATGATGAAATTAGATTTTTTGTAACAAAAACTACAGATTTAGTAGAAGAAATTAGACAAAGACATGATGCGTATCCAACGGCGATTGCAGCAGTAGGACGTACTGCTACGGTTACTACTATGATGGGAGCTATGCTTAAGAGTGGTGATAAAATTGATGTTGCTGTGCGTGGAGATGGTCCTGCGGGGACAATATACGCTTCATCAAATGAAATTGGAGAAACTACAGCATATGCAAAAAATATGCAAGTTCATATCCCGAGTAATACACAAGGGAAACTTGATGTAAAAGGTGTAGTAGGTGGTGGTAATATTACAGTAGTGCGTGATTTAGGATTAAATGAGAAATATACTACTACGTCTCCAATCGTATCTGGAGAAATCGCTGAAGACTTCACATACTACTTCGCAGCTAGTGAACAAGTACCTTCTGCAGTATCTTTAGGAGTATTAGTAGAAACTGATAATTCTGTTATAGCTGCAGGTGGATTTATTTTACAAGTACTTCCAAATGCAACTAATAATACAATAACAAAGATTGAAAAAGCAATTAGTAATATTAAACCTATTTCTACACTTATTCATGAAGGAAAAACACCTGAGGAAATTGCAAATATTATTTTTGGTGGTGAAGAGAATTATCGTATTTTACATAAAAATGATGTTATGTTTAAATGTACTTGTTCTAAAGAACGCTATGCAGATGCTTTAGTAACATTAGGTAAAGAAGAGTTGGAAGATATCGCTAAACAAGAGACAACAGAATTAGTTTGTGCATTTTGTAAAGAAAAATATCATTTTTCTCAAAATGAAATAACTGACTTATTAGACAATTTAAAATAATATTATGAATAAAGAGCCTTAATGAATAACATTTCATTAGGCTCTTGAATTTTTAATGAAAGTTTGGTATCATAAGTAAAATTACTCAAAGTTTATATAGGAGAAGTTATGGAATTACTAAGAGAAATGGTTATTACCGATGGTAAAGTTTATGATAATAATGTCCTAAAGGTTGATTCTTTTTTAAACCATCAAATTGATGCAGGTTTAATGATGAAAATGGCAGAATCTTTTTATGAGTATTTTAAAAAAGAGAAGATAACGAAGATTTTGACGATTGAGGCAAGTGGTATTGCACCGGCAATTATGGTTGCTAATTTATTTAAGGTGCTAATGGTGTTTGCTAAAAAGAGTAAGCCATCTACTTTAAAAAACAACGATATTTACACTGCAAAGGTTCATAGCTATACTAAGAATATAACTAATACTATAGTAGTTTCTGAAAAATTCATTAATAAAGATGATAAAGTTCTTATAGTCGATGATTTCCTTGCTAATGGGCAAGCTACTCTAGGGCTTATGGAAATAGTAGAACAAGCTGGGGCTGAAACTGTAGGTGTTGGTATCCTAGTTGAGAAAAGTTTCCAAGATGGTAGAAAATTATTAGACGAAAAGAATGTCAATGTTTGTTCTTTATGTAGAATTGCTTCTCTTGAGAATAATGAAGTTAAATTTAATATATCTGATGATGAAAAATAAGAAAGGATTTTAATAAAATGTGGGAAAATAAATTTCAAAAAGAAGGTTTAACATTTGATGACGTACTTTTAGTACCAGCAAAAAGTGATATCTTACCTAAGAAGGTTGATTTAAAAGTTAGTTTAACAGAGAAAATCAAATTATCAGTACCTGTTATTTCTGCTGCAATGGACACAGTAACAGAGCACAAAATGGCGATTGCAATGGCACGTGAAGGTGGTCTTGGTGTTATTCACAAAAACATGAGTATAGAAGAGCAAGCTGAAGAAGTAAGAAAAGTTAAACGTTCAGAAAGTGGAGTTATAACAGATCCTTTCTTCCTTACACCGGATAGTGTAGTATATGAAGCAGAAAACTTAATGCAACAATATAAAATCTCAGGTGTACCTATTGTAAACAATGAAAAAGACATGAAAGTAGTAGGAATTATTACTAACCGTGATATGAGATTCTTAACAGATTTCGATATTAAGATTAGCGAAGTTATGACTAAAGAGCACCTTATTACTGCTCCGGAGAAAACTACTTTAGAAGAGGCTAGTGAAATTCTACGTGGTCACAAAATTGAGAAGTTAATTTTAACTAATGAAGAAGGTAAATTAACAGGATTAATTACTATTAAAGATATTGAAAAATTAGCTAAATACCCTAACTCAGCAAAAGATGCTAAAGGACGTCTTTTAGTTGCAGCGTCTGTAGGAATTACAAATGATACGGTTGAACGTGTTGATGCTTTGGTATCTGCAGGGGTAGACGCTATCGTAGTAGATACTGCTCACGGACATTCTAAAGGGGTATTAGATGCAGTTAAAACATTAAGAACTAACTATTCAGAATTAGATATTATTGCAGGGAATGTTGCAACAGGAGAAGCTGCTCGTGATTTATTCGAAGCTGGGGCTGATGTTGTTAAAGTTGGTATTGGACCAGGATCAATTTGTACTACACGTGTAGTTGCAGGGGTAGGAGTACCACAAATAACTGCTATCTATGATTGTGCGACAGTAGCTCGTGAATTAGGAAAAACAATTATCGCCGATGGTGGAATTAAATACACAGGTGATGTAGTAAAAGCTATTGCAGCTGGTGGTCATGCAGTAATGTTAGGTTCTATGCTTGCTGGATGTGAAGAATCACCAGGTGAATTAGAAATCTTCCAAGGTAGAACATTTAAAGCATACCGTGGAATGGGATCAATTTCCGCAATGGAAAAAGGATCTAAAGACCGTTACTTCCAAGAAGACGGTAAAAAATTAGTTCCAGAAGGAATCGAAGGACGTACACCTTATAAAGGTGCCGTTTCTGAAACAATTTATCAAATTATCGGTGGATTACGTGCAGGTATGGGTTATACAGGTTCACGTGATTTACGTGCACTTCGTGAAAACTCACAATTTGTTCGTATGACAGGTGCTGGATTAATCGAATCTCACCCACACGATGTTCAAATCACAAAAGAAAGTCCAAACTACTCTAAATAATATGGATAATAAAGAAGGTAGGAACTTGAAATTCAAGTTCCTAGCTTTTTTGTGAAATTGGGTATAGAAAAAATTAATAAGTTGTTTAGTTTTCTTATTAATCTTTAGAAGATTTTGCTTATTTTGGTTCAGTTTATTCTCAAAAAATTCAAAATAACTACATGTTTAAGCTTACGGTTAGTTTATTTTAAATAATTAAAAAATATCTCATTTTTCTATTGACAATATATATATATATATATAATAGATGTAAACATATTAAGAAAAAGGAGATTTTATATTTTATGAAATTAAATAAATTTTTAGCAGTAGCTGTAGCAGCTACAGTATTACCATTATCAGTAGCACATGCTGAAGGACCAGTAGTGCACGATGTACCAGAATTCAAAGGTGGAGTAAACGGGCCTGGATTAGTAAATGAAAAGCCAGACTACGGTGAAAAATTAGTTGCACCTGAAGCGTTAAATAAAGATAGAGTGTACTTAGGAGAAGATGGAAAACTTCATGCATACGAAGGAGTAAATGGTCCTGGAGCAGTTCACGGCGTTAAACCTTATGGAACTTCATTAGTAGCACCAGAAGTACACACAAAACCTGAGTTCAAATTACCAACACAAGGATCTAACGATACTTTCGGTCCAAGAAAAGGGCAAGCACCAGCTAAAGCTCAAAATGGACAAAAAGTTTTACCAAAAACATCAGCTGTAAAATAATATTATTTAAATACTTTACTTTAAATAATAATTAATATTTATACGAACAGATATTAAGAGGGAGTAATCCCTCTTTATTTATACTAAAAAATAATACAGGGAAGAAATTGTTTTTCATTCCCTGTATTTATTATGTATAATAAATTTTTTGAAAGTCAGATCAAGTGTAGTATTTCTTAGATTTGTTTAGTTAAATCTATCATCTCAAGAAGACCTTGCGCACAATCGCTACCTTTGTTTCCTGCTTTTGATCCCGCTCTTTCGATAGCTTGATCGATATCTTCAGTAGTTATTACTCCGAACATAACAGGGATATCACTATTAAGACTAATGTGACCAACACCTTTTGCAACTTCATTACAAACTAGGTCATAGTGACTAGTACTTCCACGAATAACGCTTCCTAATGTAATAATACCATCGTATTTATTTGTAGCCACTAATTTTTTAGTAATAAATGGAATTTCAAATGCCCCTGGTACCCAGTATACATCGATATTTTCTTCTTTTACTTCATTTCTAATAAGTGTGTCTTTAGATCCACCTAATAATTTAGAAGTAATAAATTCGTTAAAACGAGCTACTACAATCGCTACTTTAATATCTTTTCCTATAAATTTTCCTTCAAATGTTGTCATAATAATATTCTCCTTATATATCTAATAAATGATTAAATTTAATTTTTTTTGTTTGTAAATAGTATTTATTTTCTTTTTGTGGTTTTATGTTTATTGGAACACGGTCTACTACATTTATTCCTAAAGAACTTAGCTGTTCTACTTTATCTGGATTATTAGTAAGAAGTTTTACTGATTTAATACCTAAGTAATCAAGCATGTCTACTGCTATAGTATAGTCTCTTTCATCTGGAGCAAAACCTAGTTGAACATTAGCTTCGTAAGTATCAACCCCTTGCTCTTGCAGTTGATAGGCAAGAAGTTTATTACGTAATCCTATTCCTCGTCCTTCTTGTCGTAGATAAAGAACTGCACCACGACCTAAGTCGGAAATTTTTTGAAGTGCTGCATGTAGTTGTTCACCGCAATCACATCTATGAGAAGTGAAGACATCTCCAGTTAAACACTCTGAGTGAACTCGTATTAATAATGGTTCTTCAGAAGTTAAATCACCTTTACTAATAATTAGGTGTTCTTTATTAAATTCATCTTCGAACAGCTGCAAATCAAAATCCCCAAATTCTGTTGGTAATTTTACTTTTACGCTGTCGTTAAATGACAAAAAACGTGTTAACTCATCTAAATCCACGACTGTTAAATTCCATTTTTTAGCGAATTCATACAAGTCATCTCTTCTAGCCATAGTTCCATCTTCATTCATAATTTCACAGATATATGTTGCTTCAGAACAACCAGCTAGTCTAGCTAAATCTAAACTTGCTTCTGTGTGTCCGCGACGAACTTTAATTCCACCATCACGACCAATAAGTGGGAACATATGACCAGGTCTATTGAAATCCTCTGGTTTAGAATTTGGATTTGCTAATTCTTTTATAGTTGTTGCTCTTTCAAAAGCTGATATTCCTGTAGTTGATGTTTTGTAGTCTACACTTACAGTAAAAGCCGTCTCATGAGGGTCTGTGTTTTTATCTAGCATAGAGTGTAGATTTAATCTTTTTGCAATCTCAGTTGAAACTGGTGCGCAAATTAAACCACGTGCATGTTTTGCCATAAAGTTAACAGTTTCACCAGTAACTAGTTCCGCTATTCCTACTAAATCTCCTTCAGCTTCTCTGTCATCATCATCAATAAGAACGATTAATTTTCCAGCTTTCAAATCTTCTATTGCTTGTCTTACGTTATTAATCATTAAACTTTCCTCCAAATAGTTTTAATTGAGCTTTAATGTATTTTGCTAATATATCTGTTTCTATATTTACACTATCACCGATTTTTAATTTTTCTAAATTTGTATGTTTAGCTGTATGTGGAATCAGCGACACAGTAAATTTGTTGTTATCACAAGTTACTACTGTTAAGCTTATTCCGTTAATTGTAATAGAACCTTGGTTAATTATTTCACCTTGGAATCTACTAGGATATGAAAAAGTAAGTAGAATGGCATTCTCATCTTTTTGTCTTGCGGCTAATTGTGCTAAACCATCACTATGTCCAGAAACTATATGACCTTCGAATCTGTCTGAATGCCCCATTGCAGGTTCTAAGTTCACGGTATCATTTATTTTTAAATCTTTAAATGTGGTTCTTTTATAAGTCTCTGGCATAATATCTACAGTAAACTGTGATGAACTTTTTTGAACACATGTTAAACATACACCGTTTACCGCCATACTATCACCAATTTTGTACGTTTCTAGTAAATTCTTACTTGCTTGAATAGTCAGTTTTATACTATGACTAGATTTAATAATTTTTACTATTTTTCCTTGTTCTTTTATTAATCCTGTAAACATTGAGATACTCTCCTTCCTGAGATTCTTATATCATTACCGAGTTTTGTAACTTTAGTATCTTGAAGTTGTATTTTTTCATTTGTTAGCCTATTGCTAGTGAAAGATGAAGTATTGTTCCCTCCTAAAAGAATAGGAGAGATATATGTTATGACTTCATCCCAACAACCGCTAGCAAGGAATTGATCATGAATAGAAGGACCTCCTTCAACATAAACTGATTGAATACCAAGTTTCGCTATTTCAGCGACTATTTCATTTATACTAAATTCTTTTGGTGTTATAACTGTTACATGAGAAGGTAGATTTTTATGATTAAATTTTGAAAAAACTATAACTTCAGATGAACTATCTTTAAATAGATTAAGATTACTTTTTTCAAAGATAGAACCTTTGGCATCTAGGATAATTCTTTTTGGCGGGAACAATGATGTATTAGCGCCAGTTAACTTAGGATTGTCTATTAAAACAGTTTTTGCTCCTACTAGAATTGCTTGATAATTATCTCTTTCACTTCTGACGAAATCATAAACTTCTTTACCGGTAATTTGAGTTTTTTCGTTGTTAAAAGCTAGTTTTCCATCGAGACTAGTAGCTTGCTTTAAAACTACATAAGGTCTTTTTTCTGTATGAAATAGATTATAAGCATAGTTTAAATTATAAGCTTCTCTTTCAAGAACACCAGTTATTACTTCTATACCATTATCTTGCAAATATTTGATACCTTTTCCGCTAACGATAGGATTAGGATCTAATTGAGCAATGACTACCTTAGAGATACCCATTTTTAAGATAGCATCTGTGCAAGGGGGTTGTTTACCTTTATGATTACAAGGTTCTAAAGTGACATAAAGTGTTGAATTAAATAATTTTTCAGGAGTTTTGCAAGTAGAAATTGCATTTTTTTCGGCATGTTCACAGCCGTAACGAAGATGCGAACCCCTTGCGATAATTTCATTATCTTTTACTATAACTGCTCCGACTAGAGGATTAGTATGTGTATATTTAGTTCCACGCTTTGCTTCAAGTAGAGCAAGGTTCATAAAATATTCATGCATAATATCAACTCCTTTCAAAATAATAAAAATCCCAATTGCATTTGAATTTCAAATTTAATCGGGATTGATGGTTAGTTTTATATTCGATTAATAGACCTTAGAACTTTTAGATGTACTATAGGCTATAAAAATATTCTCAATAAGTATTAGGTATTTTTATCCTAATATTACTAATTTCTTCTCCCATCCAGACTATACTGTCGGTTCTGGAATTTCACCAGATCAGCTTGCGCTCACGGACTTCTAGTAAACTAGTCACCGCCGGTTGGGACTTACACCCGACCCCGAAGAAATATTTAATTCATGATTTAATATTAACACTAATGAAAGCGATTGTCAATGATAAAAAATAAAAACTATCACAAAATATGAAATATATGATGTGATAGTTTTATTTGATTTATTATAAGAATTGTGCTAAACAAACGATAAGGATAATAACTGGAAGTATATATCTTAGTAAGAATAGCCACACTTTGAATAATACTAAGCTAGATTTTTTATTTTCATCTATGTGTAATTGTTCTAGAGCTACTTTTTTATCAAGTACATATCCAGTGAATATTGATAAAGCAAGACAACCAAGTGGCATTAGAATATTAGATACTAAGAAATCCATTAAATCGAAAATTGTTTTTCCAAATATTAATGTATTAGACAGTGATCCGTAAGATAGAGCAGAAGGAATTCCAACGATAAAAGTTAAGATTCCGATAATTACACTGAATTTAGTACGGTTAGTATTTCTTTGATTAGTTATATTTCCTACATTAATTTCTAACATTACTACTGATGAAGTAATAGTAGCAAATAAGAATAATATTAAGAATAAGATGTAGAAGATTTTACCGAATGCCATATTGTTGAATAACTGTGGTAATACTATGAATAATAAACTCGGACCACCTTCAGATTCCATACCGAATGAACTCATCGTAGGAAAGATTGCCAATCCAGCCATTACAGAAACTGCAATGTTCATTAATACAACAGAGATACCAGACTGAACTAGGTTAGTTCTTCTGTCAAGGTAAGAAGCATATGTAAGCATAGCTGTAACTCCGATTGACAATGCGAAGAATGATTGTCCTAGTGCGAATAAAATACCAGAACTAGTGATTTTAGAAAAATCAGGTTTTAGGAAGTAAGTAACTCCAGCCATTGCATTTGGTAATGTTAATGATCTTGCGATAATTACTAAGAATATAATGAATAATAGTGGCATCATGATTTTTGATGCTTTTTCAATACCTTTTTGAACACCACGAGATACTATAAGAATATTCAACAAGATGAATAAAGCCTGAGCTCCTAATGCAATCCAAGTATTTGAGATAACACTCGTGAATAAGGCAGTGTGATCGCCAGTAGCATGAAGCCCAAGAGCATCGGCAACTGAAATACCTAAGTATACTAAAATCCATCCACCGATAACACTATAGAATGATAGTAAGATGAATAGGGCGAATCCACCTATATAACCAATAATATTATAATTTTTATTTTTTCCTAGTTTACCAAAAGTTCTAATGGCTGAAACTCCAGCCCCACGACCAAGTACGAATTCAGCAAGAAGTAGTGGTAGTCCAATTAAAAGAGTGAAGATAAGGAAGACTAGTAAGAATCCACCTCCACCATTTGCTGCGGTCATGTATGGGAATTTCCATACAGCCCCAAGACCTATCGCAGATCCCGCTGAAGCAAGTATGAAACCTATTTTAGAACTCCATTTTGAATTTTCTGACATAAAATTTTTCCTCCTGTTAATTGATAATAAATAAAAGCTATTTAGAAAATACTAAATAGCTTTTAAAATATATATAATACTATACTCAAGGCCATTTAGTATTTTTACCAATGGCCTGAAAACATGTTTAACTAGCCATTGTAGACATCGTTGCACTTATATCTACAATGCTATGAGATATAAGTGCTGCTAAAATGGCACGAAAAAGTATTCTCTTTTACTAGTTAAAATTTTAGTTTTCATTATTGAGTAGCTCCTTTATTAATTGTAATTAAAATTTTAACATTTATCTGAAAATATGTCAATTGTTTTTTGTTATCTTTATGAAAAAAAATAAAAGGTACATTGTATAATTAAGTGCATAAAAGATATAGAAAAAAACATATATATTTTACTATATCTCATGTAAAAAAAGCTTGCGTTTTTTTTTTTTGATATAATAACTTTAATAAAACTTTAAAAAATGAATTTGAAAAATAAGTTTTTTAACATTTTTTTAGTTTTTATTATTACATATATAGGAGGAAGTTTAATAATGAACAAAAATATTAAAAAGGTAGTAGCAGCTACAGTAGTTGTTGGATTAGCAGTAGCACCAGTAGCAGCTCAAACAACTGCACCAGTAGTACAAGCTGCTGAACAAGCTCAATCAAAACACGTTTCAGTTAAATTTGTACAAAATGAAAAAGGTAACTTCGTACAAGTTACTGCAACTCAATATGTACAAGCTGCAAAAGTTACAATTTCAGTTGATGGAAAAGGCCAATACACAGTGAACGTTGGAGATCTTAAAAAAAATGAAACTAAATTTGTACCTTTCAATGTAGATGCTAAAGTAGGAAACGGATTTGCTCCAAAAGCATTACCAAAAACTGCTGCAGTAACAGAGAACGTAACAATCTCAAAAACTATCAACTCTCACTTAGTAAGAGCAACAGTTTCTTACAAATACGATGATGGTAAAGCAGTTGTTAAACCTGAAGTTCCTGGAGATAAAGCAGGAAACAAAGGGGGAGGAGATGTATCAGTACCAGCTCCGGCATCAAGTGATAAGCCGGGGGCAACACCAAATCCAGAAAAACCAGTAGATGCACTTGCACCAGCACAACCAGCGCCGAAACCTGTAATAAAAACGGGGCCAGTTAAAACTGAGCATTCTACTACACCGCGAACAATGGACCCTGGAACATTCGATCCTAGATTATTCGAGTAAGGATATTAATATATATAATAGATGTAATCCTTGATTTTGGATTATATCTATTTTCTTTTGATATTCTTTATTACATAAAAAACAGACTCTAGAAATCTAGAATCTGTTTTTTCAATTTTTATTCGTTATCTAATTGCATGTAAACAACTTGAGTTGTTAAGTATTCTTCTAAACCGTGTTTACCGTCCGCTCCACCGATACCAGATTTACGACGTCCAGCGTGGAATCCTTGCATTGCTTCGAAGTTTTCACGGTTGATGTATGTTTCACCAAATTTTAGACCGTTAACTGCTTTAAATGCAGTGTTAAGATTAGTAGTATATACTGATGAAGTTAATCCATATTCTGAATCATTAGCGTATTCTAATACTTCTTCTAAAGTTTTGAATGTAGCGATTGGAATTACAGGTCCAAATGTTTCTTCTCTCATGATATTCATATCATTTGTTACATCAGTTAAAACAGTAGGTCCATAGAAATATCCAACTTGGTTTTCATCGCGAGTTCCACCATAAGATAGAGTTGCACCTTGTTTTACTGCATAAGCAACTTTTTCAGCAACAGCGTCTACAGCACGTTTTTCGATAAGTGGTCCGTAATCTACGCCACCTTCTTTATTTGGATCACCGAATTTAACTTTATCAAGTTCAGAGAATAATAATTTTTCGAATTCAGCTTTAACATCTTCGTGTACATAAACTCTTTCCGCACAGTTACATACTTGACCAGAGTTAATTACACGAGAAGCAACGATTGCTTTAGCAGCAAGATTTAGATCTGCATCTTTAAATACGATAGCTGGTGCTTTTCCTCCAAGTTCTAGAGATACATTGGTAATGTTTTCGGCAGCAGCTTTCATAACTTCTTGTCCAGCAGTTAAGCTTCCTGTTAAACTTACTAAACCAACTTTAGGGTTAGAAGCTAATCTATTACCTACTGTAGCTCCTAATCCGTGAACTATATTAAGTATTCCTTTAGGTAGCCCCACCTCTATACAAATTTGACAAAAAATGTCAGCATTAATTGGTGTTAATTGACTAGGTTTAATAACAATTGAGTTACCAGTTAATAGAGCAGGTGCTGCTTTTCTAGCAATTAAGAAGAATGGGAAGTTCCATGGTAAGATACCAGTAGTTACTCCGTGAGGGCGTTTGAATAGGAAGATATGCTCGTCTTTTCTATCACTTTGGATAATTTCTCCTTCATATCTTCTAGCCCATTCAGCCATATAATCTAAGTAATCAGCAGTAAATAGTACTTCTACTTTTGCTAAATCAAAAGTTTTACCACCTTCGTTAACGATAGTTTGAGTAATTTCAGGTTCACGTTCACGAATACGCTCTGCAATTTTTCTTAGGTATGCGCCTCTTTCAACTGCTGGTAATTTTTCCCAGTCGCGTTGTGCAACTTCTGCGATATCAATTGCACGGTCTACATCTTCTCTAGTTGAAGAAGGTACTTTTGCGATTACTTCTTCAGTTGATGGATTTAGCACATCAAGATAATCATAATTCGAAATATTTTCAAATTCTCCATTGATAAAATTTTTTAAAACTTTAACTTCACTCATAGTATAAAACTCCTTTTTCTGTTTTTTCTAAAGTAAACGCTATCATTACTTTTTTATCATTATATATTATTGGGAAGAGTAAATCAAGTGTTTTATTTGTATTTTTTGATATATATTTGTATATTTAAACATAGTATTCTTGATTTTTATTAAAAAAATTATGTATATACAATTTTAATGTGAAGTAGTAATTTCAGGAAGTTTCAAAAAAATAAATCATCATAATAATCTGTAATATAGCAAATAAAACGCATACATTATAAATTAATAATAGTTGAATATATGGGAGAAAAAATTTTTATTTATCACAGATTTGTGATAAATTGTTTATTTAATGCATTAAGTAATTAAAGTAAATAATAGTAAAAAATTTTTTCAAGCAAAATTATTTCCATATTCAATATATTTAGTGGTATAATCTTATGTAAGAAACAATTAGGAGGTTCATCAATGAAACAGAACATAGGAGTTATTGGATTATCAGTAATGGGAAGTAACTTAGCCTTAAATATCGCGGACAATGGATTTAAAGTTGCGGTATTTAACAGAACAACAACAGTTGTTGATAAAATGCTAGAGGAGCACCCGCACAAAAATGTAGTAGGAAGATACTCACTGCAAGAACTAATTGACGGTCTAGAAAAACCTAGAAAAGTCGTTTTAATGGTTAAAGCAGGGTTTGCTGTTGACAGTTTAATAGAACAATTAACACCTCTATTAGAAAAAGGTGATATTATTATCGATGGAGGAAACTCATTCTTCAAAGATACTCAAAGAAGATACGACTTATTATTAGAAAAAGGAATCAACTACTTCGGTGTAGGTGTATCAGGAGGAGAAGAAGGTGCAAGATTTGGTCCTGCTTTAATGCCTGGTGGAGATGAGAAGGCGTATGAAGAAATTCGTCCAATTTTAGAAGCTATTGCTGCTAAAGTGAACGATGTTCCATGCTGTAGCTACACTTCAACTGGAGGAGCAGGTCACTATGTGAAAATGGTTCACAATGGAATTGAGTACGGAGATATGCAATTAATCTCTGAAGCTTACAAAGTTCTTAAGCACTTAGGTGGATTTACTAATGAAGAATTACAAGAAACTTTTGAAGAGTGGAATAAAGGTGAGTTAGAATCTTATCTAATTGAAATTACTGCAAATATCTTCAAAGTTAAAGAAGAAGATGGAAGCTACTTAGTAGATAAAATCTTAGATAAATCTCAACAAAAAGGTACAGGTAAATGGACTAACGAACAGGCTATTGATTTAGGAATTGATGTATCAGTAATTACAGCTGCCTTAAATGGAAGATATATGTCTAATCTTAAAGAAGAACGTGTTCGTGCTGAACAAGAATTCACTCGTAAACCTTATACGGTTGTAGAAGATAAAGAAAGATTAAAAAATATTGTGAAAGATGCATTATTTATTTCGAAAATTGTATCTTATGCACAAGGATTCAAATTATTACAAGCTGCTGAAAAAGAATATAGCTGGACTTTTGATTATTCACAAATTGCTAAAATTTTCCGCGGTGGATGTATTATTCAAGCGAAAATCTTACAAAACATTATCGAAGCATACCAAAATAATCCAAAATTAGAAAACTTAATTTTTGATCCATTCTTCAAAGAAGTAATCGAAACAAGACAAGATAGTTTACGTGAAGTTGCGGCATTAGCAATTACTAACAGATTACCACTAAGTGCTATGACATCTGCTATTTCATACTTAGATATCTACACTACAGCGAACAGTGGTGCTAACTTAATTCAAGCGCAACGTGACTATTTTGGAGCACATACTTTTGAAAGAACTGATAAAGAGGGAAGTTATCACTATGACTGGGTTGGAAACAATGGAAAATAAGACAGCTATAACACTTTTTGGGGGTACAGGAGACTTAACGTATAGAAAACTGTTACCTGCATTATATAACTTAAATGCATTAGGTAAATTAGCCGATGATTTTAAGATTGTTGTGATAGGTCGTAGAGCATACACACAATCAGATTATATTGATATTGCTCGTACTTGGGTTAAAGAATACGCTCGTACAAAATTTGATGATGAACAATTCGATGCATATGCTAAGAGAATTATTTATTTCAAAATGGATATGACAAACGAAGATGATTATGAAATGTTACAAAAGTTCTATACTGAACAAGGTATTCAAAATCATGTATATTACTTCGCAGTAGCACCTTCGTTCTTTATAACTATTACGAATGGACTTAAAAAACATTGTTCTGAAAATAATGCAAAGGTTATTATTGAGAAACCATTCGGAGAAGATTTAGAAAAAGCTGGATTACTAAATGATGAGCTAGCCAAATTCTTCGATGAAAATGAAATTTATCATATTGACCATTATTTAGGTAAAGAAATGATTCAAAACATTCTTTCTTTACGTTTTGAAAATATTATCTTTAAAGGTATTTGGAATAAAGATTTTGTTGAAAATGTTCAAATTACAGCGGCAGAAACAGTTGGGGTTGGAACAAGAGCGAGTTACTACGATAAGAGTGGGGCTTTAAAAGATATGGTTCAAAACCATTTATTACAAGTGTTATCGCTAGTAGCGATGGAAGAACCTAAAGAACCAGGAAGCCGTGGTATTCATGAAAGTCAATATAACCTTCTTGCTTCACTTAAACCGATTGAAGATGTTCATGAAAGTTTAGTAATGGGACAATATGAAGGGTATCTTCAAGAGGAGAATATCCCAGCTGATTCTAAGACAGAAACTTATGTAGCGCTAAAATTATTTGTAGATAATGAGCGTTGGCAAGGTGTTCCATTCTTTATAAGAACTGGTAAAAAACTAGAAAAAAGAGAAACTCAAGTAGTTGTTCAATTTAAAGCTGTTGGATCTTCTCCAGGTAATGTATTAATAATAAAAATTCAACCTGAAGAAGGTGTGTATTTCCAATTTAATGCTAAAAAGCCAGGAACTGAACAAGAATTACAACCTATTTCATTAGACTTCTGTCAAAGTTGTATTTTAGAAAATATAATAAATACTCCAGAAGCGTATGAAAGATTATTGGCTGCTTGCTTCAGAGAAGATAGAGCATTATTCTCGCAATGGAACCAAATCGTAGCTTCTTGGACATTTGTTAATGAACTAATTGCTAAATATGAAGAACAAGGTTCTCCATTATATACTTATGAACAAGGTTCAAAAGGTCCTGAAGAGGCTGACGAACTTGTTAATTGGGTTAAATAGATAATTAAATGTATTGTGTGAGTAAAATCATGCAATACATTTTTGCTATTTTAAAGATGAAATCTTAAGAGGGCTTGAATTATCTATGAAAGTAGAGTTGATTTTTTGCTAAAAAATTTTTAAAATTAGAATGTTATTTAGTGTGTATTTACATCATAAAAATTTGATAATACTAGGATAAATATCGTTTGATGAAATTGCAAAGTTTACGATATCAAATAAGTGTAGTATAATGAAAAGATGAATAAAAATAGAGAGTTTGAAAAGGAGCAATAAAATGAGACTTTTAGATTCAATGTTAGAATATAACGAATATTTTGTGAAATTTGAGGAATATCAAAAATATAAAACTGAAGATAAATACCCTGCTAAAAGAGTTGTAATGTTTACATGCATGGATACGAGATTAGTTGAACTTTCAACAAAATCTTTAAACTTGTCTTCTGGAGATGTAAAAGTAGTAAAAAACGCTGGGGCAATATTAACTCATCCATATGGTTCTATTATGAGGAGTTTAATAATAGCTGTCTATATGCTAAAGGCTGATGAAATTATCGTTATGGGACATCACGATTGTGGTATGCAAAATATTGATACAAGTTTAATTATGGAAAAAATGCAGAGTAGAGGTGTAGGTAAGGAAACTTTAGATATTTTGCAGTATTCAGGACTTGATTTGAGTTCGTGGTTACATGGTTTTGATGATGTTAATGAAAGTGTAGCTCATGACGTAAATATGATAACGAAACATCCATTGATTCCAAAAGATGTACCTGTTCATGGGTTAGTTATTAATCCCGAAAATGGAAAAGTAGAATTAGTAGTTAATGGCTATGATAATTTAAGAAAATAGGGGGGATTCAAGTTGAAAAAAATATTAATACTAAATACAGGCGGCACAATCTCTATGAGTGAAGATCAGAAAACTGGTAAGGTTGCTCCGACTGATAGTAATCCTATAGGTGCTGGTGGAAATATATTTTCTTATATTGGAGATTTGCACGTTGAAGACTTGTATCATCTAGCGTCACCGCAAATAACTCAAAATGAAATGTTAGGTATAAAAAATAGAATAGAAAAAGCTGTTCAAGAAGGTTATGACGGTGTAGTGGTAACGCACGGAACAGATACTCTTGAAGAAACAGCATATTATCTAGAGTTAACTCTAGATGTAAATATTCCAATAGTTGTAACTGGAGCTATGCGTTCAAGTAACGAAATAGGTGCAGATGGATTAGCAAATCTTAGAAGTTCGTTAGTAGTTGCTACTGATGATGAAAGTAGTGATAAAGGTGTTTTAGTAGTAATGAATGATGAAGTTCATACAGCGACGTATGTTACAAAAACGCATACAACTAATGTTGCCACATTTCAAACACCAACATTTGGTCCGATAGGCCTTGTTTCGAAAAATAATGTTATATATTTCCAAAAATTAATTAAAGAGGAACATTATCAGGTTACTAGCACAAAAAAAAGAGTATATTTACTAAAAGCATACGCTGGAATGGATGGGGAGTTAATTAATGCAGTAACTAAATTAGGAGCAGATGGATTAGTTATTGAGGCTTTAGGAGCAGGAAATCTACCACCAAAAACTGTTCCAGCTATTAGAAACTGTATTGAAATGAATATACCTGTAGTTTTTGTTTCGCGCGCCTTTAATGGAGTAACTCAAGATGTTTATGACTATGAGGGTGGAGGGAAAAGATTTCAACAAGATGGAGTTATTTTTACAACAGGACTGAGTGGTCAAAAAGCTAGAATAAAATTAATGATTTTATTAGAGGCGGGTATTCCGTTTTATAGGTTACGAGAGTTGTTTTAGTAATTTTTAGAATAGATACCAATATGCGTAGAAGGTTGAATATTTTTTGCAATTATGGTAGTATATTAAAAGATTAAAATTAGGATAGAGGTGTAAAATTGAAATTTAAATATCACAAGTCGTATCGTGGTTTTTATCTACTTGATGATAAAAAATTTAAACGACCATACCAAAAATTAAATCAAGAGAAAACATTAAAAAACTTAGGTGCTAAGTCTGAGTTTAATAAAAATGAAATATTAGATATAGATGATAAGTTAGTAGTCTTTGTTGATAAGAATGATAGTCAAGAAGCTAAGTCAAAATCAATAAAAGAACAAAAAAATAAGGAAAAAATAGAAGAAATAGACTTTGAAGTTTTAGAATTAAAGTACAAAATCCCGAGCCTTTTATTGGAAAAGTTATACAGCATTATTTCGGAAAATTCTAATAAAGCAGCTCACGATCTACAATCAGTATTGTCTGTATTAGAGAATATTACACTTGCTGATAGTTTATTTTCTTCGAAAGTTAAGAAAATCTTCTATTATAGTGATAGTGAATTAGAGAGCTTACTTGCTAGATACAATTTTGATAATATTAACGTCGCTGACTTGAAAAAGGATATTGAAGTAAATTATCCTAGTCAATACATCTCTGAATTACCAATAGATTACAAAGAATATGAAATGATATTTGTATTTTATTTCATAATCCAAATTGAATTACTAACAATCTTAAAATAAAAAATGAATTTTTTGATTAAAATCTTTCTGTAAGGACTTGATTTTTTGTTAAGTCTTTGCTATAATTTTAATCAGAAAGTTTATTTTTTTAAAACAAGATGGTCGAAAAACGACCTAACCGGACAAAAGGTGTCCACAAATAAATTTTCAATTCTATAGGGGAAACTTAAGATGGATATTTTACATTTGTTACATATGCAAAGTAGACTCGTACCTGAAATGTTTATGAAATTTAATAATAGATATGAACTGTTGGTTACAATTAAAGTTAATCAACCTGTTGGTCGAAAAACATTATTGAATTTTATCAATATGACAGAAAGGCAATTACGTACAGAATGTGAAGTTTTATCCAAGTTAGGGCTAATTACAAAAAATGCTACAGGAATGAGTGTTACTGAAAAAGGAGAAATCCTTCTTTTAGAGATAAAAGAAGCGGTTATAAACGATGTCTTTGCAAAAGAAAGAAGTTTTATAAAAAATCATTTTTCATTAAAACAAGTTCATATAGTAGCTGGTGACTTCGTGAATAATGAAGCTACTAGAGAAGAAATGACAAGCCTGCTGTTGGATAAGGTTAATGCTAAAATAACTAAAGATTGCGTAATTGGAGTCAGCGGAGGAAGTACAATGTACTACATAGCCGGCAAAGCTAATGCAACATTTGGTTATGGGAAAAATGTTACTATAACACCTATAAGAGGTGGCCTATCTGTCGTAGATACTGAGTATCAAGCAAATGATATAGCTTCTAAAATGGCTAAAAATTCAGGTCATGCATATCAATTGTTACATGCGCCAGATAATATAGGACAAAAAGCATTAGAGGAACTTGTAAAAGAACCTGTTGTAAAAAATGCACTTGATGTTATAGAAAAAACATCCATGATTATCCATAGTATAGGAAATGCTTTTGAAATGGCAGAAAGACGTAAGTCGTCTAAAGAAGTTTTAGAAGTGTTAAATGAGAAAAAAGCTGTTAGTGAATCGTTTGGAAGTTATTTCGATGAGAACGGCAGTGAGATATTTAAAACCTCTACTATAGGTATGAGTTTTAAAGATGTTAATGGCATTGATAATGTCTTTACGATAGTTGGTGGAGAGGCAAAAGCTGATGCGGTATACAGTTACTTAAATACTAATCCAGCGAATGCAACACTGATTATTGACGAGGCTATTTGCAAAAAAATAATAAAAAAAGTTAATAAAAATTTTTAGGAGGAACTAAAAAATGACAGTAAAAGTAGCAATTAACGGATTTGGACGTATTGGACGTCTAGCATTAAGAAGAATCCAAAACGTAGAAGGGATCGAAGTAGTAGCAATTAACGACTTAACACCAGTTGCTCAACTAGTTCACTTATTAAAATACGACACAACTCAAGGTCGTTTTGACGGAGAAGTATCTGCAGCAGAAGGAAGCATCGTAGTAAACGGTAAAGAAATTAAAGCTTTCGCTAATCCAAACCCAGCTGAATTACCATGGGGAGAATTAGGAGTAGACGTAGTATTAGAATGTACTGGTTTCTTCACTTCTAAAGAAAAAGCTGAAGCTCACATTAAAGCAGGAGCTAAAAAAGTTGTAATCTCTGCTCCAGGTGGAAACGACGTTAAAACTGTAGTTTACAACGTAAACCACGAAATCTTAGATGGAACTGAAACAGTTATCTCTGGTGCTTCATGTACTACTAACTGTTTAGCACCAATGGCTAAAGCATTACACGATAACTTCACAGTAGTTGAAGGATTAATGACAACTATCCACGGATACACTGGTGACCAAAATACACTAGATGCTCCACACCCTAAAGGAGACTTACGTCGTGCTCGTGCTGCAGCTGCTAACATCGTACCTAACACAACTGGTGCTGCTAAAGCAATCGGATTAGTAATCCCAGAATTAAGCGGTAAATTAGATGGTGCTGCTCAACGTGTACCTGTACCAACAGGATCATTAACTGAATTAGTAGCAGTAGTAGAAAAAACTGTTACAGCTGAAGAAGTTAACGCTGCTATGGAAGCTGCTTCTAACGAATCATTCGGTTACAACGTAGACCCAATCGTATCTTCTGATATCGTAGGAATTTCTTACGGATCATTATTCGATGCAACTCAAACAAAAGTTATCACTGTTGGTGACAAACAATTAGTTAAAGTTGTATCTTGGTACGACAACGAAATGTCTTACACTGCTCAATTAGTAAGAACATTAAAATACTTTGCAGGATTAATCAAATAATCTAATTAGGTAATAAATAAGAGTAGATAAGATATAAGTTGATTTTGACTTATATCTTGTCTCATATATTCCAAAAATATTTAAAAGGAGCTTTCCATGAAGAAATCTATTAAAGACTTAGGTAACTTACAAGGGAAAACTGTCTTAATGCGTGTTGATTTCAACGTGCCTTTAAAAGATGGTGTAATTACAAACGATAATCGTATTACTGCAGCATTACCAACTATTGAGTATGCTTTAAATCAAGGAGCTAAAGTAGTAGCGTTCTCTCACTTAGGACGTGTTAAAGAAGAAGCTGATAAAGCTTCAAAAAGTTTAGCGCCAGTTGCTAAAAGATTATCAGAACTATTAGGTAAAGAAGTGAAATTCGTAGCTGAAACTCGCGGAGCTGAATTAGAAGCAGCGGTTAAAGGGTTAAATGAAGGTGAAATCTTAATGTTCGAAAACACTCGTTTCGAAGATGTAGATGGTAAAAAAGAATCTAAAAATGATCCAGAACTTGCTAAATATTGGGCTTCTTTAGGTGATGTATATGTAAATGATGCATTCGGTACAGCTCACCGTGCTCATGCTTCAAACGTAGGTATTGCATCTAACATTGGTGAAGGAAACTCTGCTTCTGGATTCCTAGTAGATAAAGAAATTAAATTTATCGGTGGAGCAGTTGATAACCCAGAAAGACCACTTGTTGCAATCTTAGGTGGAGCAAAAGTTTCTGATAAAATTGCAGTAATTGAAAACTTATTAGATAAAGCTGATAAAGTAATCATCGGTGGAGGTATGGCTTATACTTTCATGAAAGCACAAGGTAAAGAAATCGGAATTTCACTTTGTGAAGATGATAAAGTTGAATACGCTCGTGAACTTATGGCAAAAGCTGGTGATAAATTAGTATTACCAATCGATACAGTTGTAGCTAAAGAGTTCTCAAATGATGCACCTAGCCGTGTTTCTGAAGGTGATATTCAACCTGATGAAGAAGGATTAGATATCGGTCCTAAATCTGTTGAATTATTCAAAAACACTCTTGAGGGAGCAAAAACTGTAATTTGGAACGGACCAATGGGTGTGTTCGAAATGCCAAACTTCGCAAAAGGTACAATTGGTGTATGTGAAGCTATCGCTCACTTAGAAGGAGCTACTACTATTATTGGTGGTGGAGATAGTGCAACAGCAGCTATTTCTTTAGGATATGCAGAAAAATTCTCACACATTTCTACAGGTGGGGGAGCTTCTCTAGAATACCTAGAAGGAAAAGTATTACCAGGAATTGATTCATTATCAAACAAATAATTTTTAAAACTCAAGGAGAGTAACATTATGTCAAGATTACCATTTATCGCAGGAAACTGGAAAATGAACAAAAACCCAGAAGAAACTAAAGCTTTTGTTGAAGCAATCGCTGGGAAATTACCATCAGCAGATAAAGTTGAAGCTGGTATTGCAGCTCCAGCTGTGGACTTAAGTGCATTACTTAGTGCTGCTGAAGGAACAGGATTAAAAGTTGCAGCTCAAAACTGTTACTTCGAAAATTCTGGAGCTTATACAGGTGAAACTTCACCAAAAGTATTAGCTGAAATGGGAGTTAATTATGTAGTAATCGGTCACTCAGAACGTCGTGAATATTTCCACGAAACAGATGAAGATATTAATAAAAAAGCAAAAGCTATTTTTGCAAATGGATTATTACCAATCATCTGCTGTGGTGAAACACTTGAAACTTATGAAGCAGGTAAAGCTGCTGAATTCGTAGGAGCTCAAGTAAAAGGAGCTTTAGCTAATTTAACGGCTGAACAAGTAGCATTATCAGTTATCGCTTATGAACCAATTTGGGCTATCGGAACTGGAAAATCAGCTACTAAAGAAGATGCACAAAAAATGTGTAAAGCTGTTCGTGATGTAGTTGAAGGACTATACGGAAAAGAAGTTGCTGAAAAAGTTCGTATCCAATATGGTGGTTCAGTAAAACCTGAAAACGTAAAAGAATACCTATCATGCCCAGACGTAGATGGAGCATTAGTAGGTGGAGCTGCTTTACAACCAGAATCATTCTTAGCTCTTTTAGAAGGCGGAAAATTAGATTAGGTTTAGCAATTTTTTAAAAATTGTAGTATAATAGAAATATAAATTAAACAACAAGGAGAAAATTAATGTTAGCAAAAACATTTGATATTATCGCAGAAGTATATGCAAGAGAAGTTTTAGATTCACGTGGTAACCCAACTGTAGAAGTTGAAGTAACAACTGAATCAGGAGCGTTTGGACGCGCACTAGTACCATCAGGAGCATCAACTGGACAATATGAAGCAGTTGAATTACGTGATGGAGACAAAGGTCGTTACTTAGGTAAAGGTGTAACTAAAGCTGTAACTAACGTTAATGAAGAAATTGCACCATTATTAGAAGGTAAATTCGACGTATTTGATCAAGTAGGAATTGACTACGCTATGATCGAATTAGATGGAACTGAAAACAAAGGACGTCTAGGAGCTAATGCTATCTTAGGTGTATCTTTAGCAGTAGCACACGCTGCAGCTGATTCTTTAGGAGTACCTCTATACAGATACTTAGGAGGAACTAACTCTAAAGAATTACCAACTCCAATGATGAACATCGTAAACGGTGGATCTCACTCAGATGCTCCAATCGCATTCCAAGAGTTCATGATTTTACCAGTAGGAGCACCTACATTTAAAGAAGCTTTACGTTGGGGAGCTGAAGTATTCCACAACTTAGCTAAATTATTACACAACCGTGGTTTATCTACTGCAGTAGGTGATGAAGGTGGATTCGCTCCAACATTCGAAGGAACAGAAGATGCAGTTGAAACTATTCTTTCTGCAATTAAAGCTGCTGGATTAGAACCAGGTAAAGATGTATTCTTAGGATTCGACTGTGCGTCATCTGAGTTCTACGAAAACGGAGTATACAACTACGCTAAATTCGAAGGTGAAGGTGGAGCAGTTCGTACTTCAGCAGAGCAAGTTGATTACTTAGAAGAATTAGTAAATAAATACCCAATCATCACTATCGAAGATGGTATGGATGAAAACGACTGGGAAGGATGGAAATTACTTACAGACCGTATCGGTGACCGTGTACAATTAGTAGGGGACGATTTATTCGTAACTAATACTAAAAAATTATCACAAGGTATCGCACAAGGTGTTGGTAACTCAATCCTAATTAAAGTTAACCAAATCGGTACTTTAACTGAAACTCTAAACGCTATCGAAATGGCTAAACGTGCTCGTTACACGGCTGTTATTTCTCACCGTTCAGGAGAGACTGAAGATTCAACAATCTCAGATATCGCAGTTGCTACTAACGCAGGACAAATTAAAACAGGTTCTCTTAGCCGTACAGACCGTATTGCTAAATACAACCAATTATTACGTATTGAAGATGAATTAGATGCAACTGCTGTATATCCAGGTGAACTTGCATTCTACAACATCAAACGATAATTTTAGAATAAGATAAATAAAAGAAGGTAAAAGTCTAAGGCTTTTGCCTTTTTTTTGTTTATAAAATTATAATTATAAAGATTAAAAAATAATGAAATATTTATTTTAATTAAGAAATATACTGTTTTAATTTATATTAATACTCTATCAACTGCTTTAAGAAGTTGAAAATAAAAGAATGTAAACTCTTACATTTAATATAAAAGCTATTATAATTTTTGAAAACTATTGAACATCCCTAATTTAAATAACTAGTAATACTTTTATAGGTGTTAATGCGTTAAATTTTAATGATATAAAATATAGAAATAACATTAAAGAATATAGTTTGTTAATGTTCGAATAAAAGCAAATAATGTTCGTTTTAGCTTTAAATATCTTATTATAGACCACAAGTAGTTTGATAAATGTTTAATTAAAATAAAAAAATAATGTGAATTTAGGAAGGTTAGAACATTAAATATTAAAAAATAATTCTTTACAAACGGTTTCATATGTGATAATATTTCTTTGACAAGATAAATATATGAATTTGTAGGAGGTTAATATGGCAAGTTTATCATTAAAAAAAATATATAAAAAATATGATAATGGCTTTTGTGCAGTAACAGATTTTAATTTAGAAGTAGCGGATAAAGAATTCGTTGTTTTCGTCGGTCCATCTGGATGCGGTAAATCTACTACGCTTAGGATGATTGCAGGATTGGAAGATATAACAGAAGGTGAATTCTACATAGGTGATAGATTAGTTAATGATGTTGAACCAAAAGATAGAGATATCGCCATGGTATTCCAAAGTTATGCATTATACCCTCACATGACAGTCTTTGATAACATGGCTTTCGCTTTGAAATTAAGAAAAGTTCCAAAAGAAGAAATCAAACAAAAAGTTGAAGAAGCTGCTAAAATACTTGGACTAGAAGAGTTATTAGATAGAAAACCTAAAGCGTTATCTGGAGGTCAAAGACAAAGGGTTGCATTAGGAAGAGCAATCGTAAGAAGTCCAAAAGTTTTCCTTATGGATGAACCGTTATCAAACTTAGATGCAAAATTAAGAAGTAATATGAGAGCGGAAATTATAAAAATTCATAACACATTAGGAGCTACAACAATCTATGTAACGCATGACCAAACAGAAGCTATGACAATGGCTGATAGAATTGTAGTAATGAAAAAAGGTGTGGTTCAACAAGTTGGTAGTCCAAAGGAAATTTACGATCACCCACAAAACTTATTTGTAGCTGGATTTATCGGGGCACCTACAATGAACTTCATGAGAGGTAAAGTTGTAGAAGGTAACTTTATTACAAAAGATGGAGGAAATATAGAAATTCCTCTGGGTCATTATGAAAAATTAAAAGAACTGGGATATGAAGGAAAAGAAGTTGTTTTAGGAATTAGACCTGAAAATATTTCAAATGATCCATTAGTATTAGAAACTTATTCACATGCGAAAATTACATCAAAAGTAATAGTAGCAGAGCTATTAGGTTCTGAATATATAGTTCACACTGATTTAAGCGGAGAAAGTATCAAAGCGATTGTACACTCAAGACAAAATATTAAAATGGGTGATGAACTAACATTTGCTTTAGATATGAATAGAGCACATTACTTTGATGTAGATACAGAACTTAGTATCTTAGAATAATTTAGATAAGACGTCAAATTTTTAAAATATATATAAAACAAGGAGGCTCATATTATGAGAAAATTAAATAAACTGCTTGCGGTAGCAGCAACTACAGCGCTTGTACTTACAGGATGTGTTGGTGGTAAGAAAGAGCAAAAACAAGCAGACCCGAATAAAAAAGTAGAAATTACATATTGGGATTTCCCACAATTTACAAAAGATAAAGAATTCAAAAAAACTGAGGATTTCGATGCAGCGTTAATTAAAGCTTTCGAAGCAAAAAATCCTAACATTAAAGTTAACTATCAAAAAATTGAATTTACAGATGGACCAGCTAAAATTGAAACAGCTATTCAGTCAAAAACAGCTCCAGATGTACTCTACGATGCTCCAGGTCGTGTAATTGCTTGGGCAGCAAAAGACTTGTTAGTACCTTTAGATGACATTGATAAATCTAAACTAAACGATGCAGCGGTTAAAGCATCTAGTTACAAAGATAAGCTTTACCTATATCCACAAGGTGTAGCACCATTCTTAATGGGTGTTAACAAAGATTTAACAGATAAATTAGGTGTTACTGATCTTTTACCATTAAACAAACAAGATAGAAGTTGGACTGTAGAAGAATATGAAAAATTCTTAAAAGCAGTTAAACAAAAAGATTCTAGTATTACTCCAGCTTTATTCTACACTAAATCACAAGCAGGAGACCAAGGACCAAGAGCATTTGTAGCAAACTTATACAACTCTTGGATTACAGATGATGCAAACAGCAAATACACTATTAACGACGCAAATGGTGTTAAAGGATTAGAGTGGGTTAAAAAAGCTTACGATGACGGTTTATTAGGACAAGGGGTTGCTTTAGAAGCTAAAGATGCTCTTGAAGCGTTCAAATCAGGACGTGCAGCAACTACAATCTTATTCTCTCCTGGTATTGCAGCTTCACATGCATCAGGATTTAACTACAAATTCCTTCCATTCCCTAACAATGGTGGAAAAGCTAAATACGACTACTTAGTTGCAGGGCCAGCTATCTTCGATAACGGTGATGCAGATAAAGCAGCGGCAGCTAAAAAATTCGTTGACTTCATGGTTAATGATAAAGATTGGGGTAAACGTACTCTATTAGCATCTGGTAACTTCTCAGCTAAAAAAGGTGAAACAGGATTATACGATTCAGAAGAACTTAAATTTGCTGAAGGATTAACTGGACAATATGCTACTTACTACAATACTATTCCAGGATTCGCTAAAATGAGACCTCTATGGTTCAATATGGTGCAAGGTGTGTTAAATGGAAAAACTTCACCTAAAGAAGGATTAGATAAATTTGTAGAAGATGCAAATAAAACAATAAAAGAAGCATTGTAATTTGACGTATGAAGGGGCTGATCCAAAAGTCCTGAAATTTAACAAAGTTCATATGAGAACTCATAGACGCAGTGGTTTATTGATATCCAAATTTGCTTTATAAAAGCTTTTTAGCTATCTAATAAACTGTGCGGGGGTGACTCGACAAAATCTTGTTTCTCCGAAATCACGATTTTTGAGTCACTCCCTTTTTTAGATAAAATATAAACTTTTTAGGAGGTTCTATGAAAACTACTAAGAAAAGAAAAAAAATAGACTTTAGTGCATATCTTTTTATTTTGCCAGTTAGTTTATTTTTCATAACATTCGTATTAGTCCCAATGTTACGTGGACTTCAGTTATCATTATATAGTTTTGCTAAGAAAAATCCAGTATTTGTTGGATTAAAACATTACTCAGACTTAATGTTCAGTGGAAATGGAGCGACGATCCACGAACCATTTATGAAGTCATTAATTAACACAATCGTAGTAACTGTTGTAGCAGTACCTATAGTTGTATTAGTTTCAATATTTGTCGCTGTAACTATTTATAATAAGAGTGCTGTCGTAAGATCATTCTTCCGTGGTGTATTCTACATTCCAGCTATATCTTCTGTAGTATCTGTTACTGTAGTATGGGCTTGGATTTATCACCCAGAATACGGAATCTTAAACTATGTATTTAAATCAATGCACTTAATTAATGATAATGTTGACTGGTTAGGAAATCCAAGTACAGCATTATATGCGATTATCACTATTTTGATTACTACTTCATTAGGTCAACCGATAATCCTTTATGTTGCGGCTTTAGGTAACGTGCCAAAAGAATTATTAGAAGCTTCAGAGATTGATGGAGCAACAAAATGGCAAGTATTTACAAAAATAACTTGGCCATTAATCAAGCCTACAACATTATATATTGTAGTAGTAACAACAATTAACTCGTTCCAAATTTTCGCACTTATCCAATTATTAACAGCTGGTGGACCGAACTACGGAACAAGTACAATCATGTACCTAGTATATGAAGCAGCAATTAAAAACGGAAATCATGGTGTAGCTAGTGCGATGGGAATTATCCTTGCTGTAATTATCGGAATAATTTCGATTTTACAATTCAAGTTCCTATCTACAGATAATGATTAGGAGGATTTAGAATGAAAAATATAAGTATTTTTAAAATAGTATCAATGATAATATTACTTGGGTTAACTATATTCTTTATTTTTCCATTTTATTGGATTGCATCAGGATCATTTAAATTACAAGATGTAGCGATAACAATTCCACCAGAGTGGTGGCCATCGACTCCAACATTGGAAAACTACGAGAAGTTATTCACATCGAACACTTTAAGATGGTTCTTTAACTCAGTATTTATTTCAGTAATGACAACATTCTTAGTTTGTGCAACATCAGCATTAGCAGGATATGCATTAGCTAAGAAAAACTTCCCAGGTGTTAAGATAATATTCATGGTGTTTGTAGCAGCAATGGCATTACCAAAACAGGTAATTTTAATACCTTTATTAAACTTAATTACTGAATTTAACTTAATGAATACATACTATGCGTTAATCTTACCTGCAGTAGGATGGCCATTTGGGGTATTCTTAATGAGACAATTCTCTCAAGCTATTCCAACAGAGTTGCTTGAATCAGCGAGAATTGATGGTTGTGGAGAAGTGAGAACATTTATGAACATTGCATTACCAATTATTAAACCTGGTATTGGTGCGTTAGCGATTTTTACATTCATCGCTAGCTGGAATGATTATTTCTCACAATTAATCTTCTCTAATACACCAGACATGTCTACTTTACCTTTAGGTTTGGCAGCATTAGCACAAGGTCAAGAGTTCTCTAATGACTATGGATTACTAATGGCAGGGGCCTCATTAGCGTCATTACCGATGATAATCGTGTTCATTTGTTTCCAAAATTACTTTACTCAAGGTGTTACTTTAGGGGCCGTGAAAGGATAAGTTTATGAATAAACAACAATTAATAGAATATCTAAAAGGAGAAATGATAGTTTCTTGTCAAGCGTTACCAGGAGAAGCTTTATATAAAGAAGACGGTGGAGTAATGTGTTTGATGGCACAAGCTGCAAAAAATGCAGGTGTAAAAGCTATTAGAGCTCAAGGTGTTATAGATATTAAACAAATAAAAGAACAGACAAATTTACCAGTAATTGGTATAATAAAAAAATCATATGAAGGTTATGCTACATACATAACAGCTACAATGGATGAGGTGGATAAATTAGTAGAAGCTGGATCTGATATAATAGCATTGGATTGTACGAATAGAGAACGTGGTGATGGTAAAACTCCAAGCGAATTTGTAAGAGAAATTAAAGAAAAATATCCAAATGTATTATTGATGGCAGATATTTCTAATTTAGAAGAAGCGATTGAAGCTGAAAAAGCAGGAGTTGATTTTGTAGGAACTACTATGAATGGTTATACGCCGTACACAGCAGATTCAAAACAATTTAATCCGGGTTTAGTAACAGAAATCGTAGAAAATATAAAAATTCCGGTTATAGCGGAAGGTAAAATTCATACACCACAACAAGCGAAACAAGCTTTAGAAGCTGGTGCACATTGTATAGTTGTTGGGGGAGCGATTACAAGACCTCAAGAAATTACAACAAGATTTTTAAGTGAGTTGAGATAATGAGTTTAATAGTTTTATTGGCATATTGGTATACCTATAGTAAATGGTATATATTAGGATCGTGGTTTATCACACATATTTTAAATATAGCATTTAAGAGATTATGGCTTTCACCATTATTAATAAATGCACTTGCATTGATAGTGTTGTTCGTAGGAATATACTATAAATTGATAGAAGGTCAAGAAGTAGGAGCCTCAGTGCTTAACGTATATATGCCGATAGTCTTTTCGAGCATTATAATGAATTTATTAATATTTACGATTAGGAAAATTAGAATAAAGCTAAAAAATTAATGATAAAGCTATTAATTAGTTTGAAGACGAATAGTTATTTTGTCTTAAACTGGTTAATAGCTTTTTTTATGAAAATATATACATACAACATTATATGTTTCTAAATGAAAGTGAATATCAATGAAAATTAGTATGGTATTATTACATTTTTGTTTTTTTATAGTTTATATTTGTATTTTTAGAATTTTAGAATAAATATATTTTGATAAATTTTAAAAAAACTTAAAATATGTAAAGTGTTGATAAATTAATATTTTCAGATGATGAAGTTTAAATGTAAGCTGTTTTTTTTTGTTTTTTTATGTATAATTAAAATTAGTAGATTACTTATTATTGTGTTTTTTAATGAAAACGACATACTGTATCGCCTTTATGAGTTAAATATTTTATTGATTTGAAGAGATTTCTGTTATATAATGTAATTAAAGTATTAATCATCTATTATTACTTTGTCTTTTAATAACAGGTTTCTTGTAGATGTATATAACATATTTAGTTATCTTAAGCAAATAAATTTTTTATTGTAAGGTGTAAAAAAATGGAATTAAGAAGAAAGACCTTAAAATTAATGGGTTCTCATATAGATATTCTTATTTTTGATAGCGTTGATGCTGAGAATATTTTAGATGATGCTGTGGAAATGCTAAAAATGTATGAACATAGATTTAGTGCAAATGATGACAGTTCTGAATTAATGGAAGTTAATCATAATGCAGGTATCGAAGCAGTCAAAGTTCATCCAGATTTATTTGATTTGATAAAGATAGGGAAAGTTCATAGTTGTGCTCCTAATAGCTTTTTAAATATTGCTATTGGGCCAATTGTACAGACATGGAGAATAGGGTTTAAAGATGTAAAAGTTCCTACTAAACAAGAAATTGATAATTTATTAGAAATAACTGATCCTAATCAAATAATTTTAAATGAAGAAGAGCAATCTGTCTATCTTGCAAGAAAGGGTATGGCTATTAATTTAGGTGCTTTAGCAAAAGGATATATTGCTGATCTTATGATTGAATATTTGAAGAAAAGAGGCGTAGATGCTGGATTAATTAATTTAGGTGGTAATGTATTAGCTTTTGGTGATGCCAAGCATAATCAAGATTTAATGTGGCGCATAGGTATACAAAATCCAGTAGAAACAAGAGGAAATCATTTATTTACTATAGGGATAAGAAATCAATCGGTAGTAACATCAGGGATATATGAACGAAATCATACAGAAAATGGTAAAATGTATCATCATATATTAAATCCGAAGACTGGTTATCCCGTTGAAACAAGTGTAGCAGGATTATCGATAATCTCTAGAAAGTCAGTAGATGGAGAAATCTGGACTACAAGATTGTTTGGAAAAGATATCAAAGATATTTTAGAAGAAGTGAACAACTTACCTGATATAGAATGTGTTATTGTAACAACTGAAGGTAAAGTCTATTATACAAGCAGAGTGCTAGATAAAATAATATGTTAAATAAAAATATCTTGAAGAATACTGAATATACTATTAATTTAAGGAGGCTCTATTAAAGTGGCTGAAGTAAAAAACAAAAAAAATGTTAAAAAAGCAAAACAAGAAAATCTAGATACAAATAAAGTAGATAGTACAAAAAAAGAGAGAGGAAACAAAAACATGGTAAAATTAATTGGTCTAGTTGGTACAAACTCTAAAAAATCTACAAACCGCCAACTTTTACAATATATTAAAAAACATTTTGCAGGTAAAGCTGACATCGAATTAGTTGAAATTAAAGATCTTCCTTTATTTAACAAACCAGCTAATAAAGAATTACCTGAAGGAGTTAAGGAAATTGCAGCTAAAATTGAAGCAGCTGACGGGGTTATCATCAGTTCACCTGAATATGACCATGCAGTACCTGCATCATTAATGAGTGCAATCGCTTGGTTATCTTATGGAATTCACCCATTACTAGATAAACCAGTAATGTTAACAGGAGCTTCATACGGAACTCTTGGTTCATCTCGTGCGCAAGCGCACTTACGTCAAATGATGGATTCACCAGAAGTTAAAGCACGTGTAATGCCAAGTTCTGAGTTCTTATTAGGGCATTCTTTACAAGCTTTTGACGAAGCTGGAGATATTTCTAACCCAGAAACAGTTGCTAAATTAGATAGTTTATTTGCTGATTTCTTATTATTCATCAAAATTACTGAAAAATTAATTAATGCACATAAATTAGCTGAAAAAGAAATTGAAAACTTCTCTTGGGAAGATTTAAAATAGGATAGGAGTGTAGACACATGAAATTAGTAGGAATCGTAGGTTCAAACGCGGAAATTTCTTATAACCGCAAATTAATGGAATTTATAGCAAAAGAATATAAAGATTTATTCACTTTAGAATTATTAGACATTACTAACTTACCAATGTTTAACCAAGATGAAGATCATTCAAGAGAAAACAAAGATTTATTAGTAATGAACCGTAAAATTTTACAAGCTGATGGTGTTATCATCGCTACACCTGAGCACAACCACACAATTACTGCATCACTTAAGAGTGCATTAGAGTGGTTATCATTCGAATTACACCCACTTGAAAACAAACCAGTAATGGTACTTGGAGCTTCATACTATGATCAAGGATCATCTCGTGCTCAATTACACTTACGTCAAATCTTAGACGCTCCAGGTGTAAACGCGATTGTATTCCCAGGACATGAGTTCCTTTTAGGTAAAGCTAAAGAAGCTTTTGATGCTGAAGGTAACTTAGTTGACGATCGTACAGTAGGATACTTACGTATGTGCTTAACTAAATTCGTTAAATTTGCTACAGTAGCTCAATCATTAGCAGAAAGAAAACCAACACCGCCAGAAGACTTAACAGCTAGTGGAAAATGTGATACAACAATCGAAGGTGTTGATGGAAATGCTGATGACTGGTATGAAAAAGCAGCTGAAAAAGTTAACGCTGTATCTGGAGATACATATGTTAAACTTGATCGTGGTATCTTAACAGTAGACCAACTTAACTACTTCTTAAACTCTATGCCAATGGAATTAACTTATGCAGACAGCAATAACCAATTCTTATACTACAACTACCACAAAGAAGATTACGAAATGCTTGCAAAACGTCGTCCAGAACAAGTTGGATGTTCATTAGCAAATGTTCACCCAGAGCACCCAGAGAGAATACATAAGAGTGTAAACTGGTTAGTAGGATTACTACGTTCAGGACAAATTGATGTATTCCGTACACACGTACCAACTCACGGACCAGATAAATATGTTGTGCACAACTACCAAGCTATGTACGACAAAAATGGTAAATACGCAGGTATCAACGAGTACATCTTAGACTTCAAACCAATCGTAGATTGGTACTTAAAACAAACAGGTCAATCATTAGTTAAAAATGGAGTACCTGTAGGTCACGGATATGCAGCAGCACCAGCAGCGGCAGATGCAACAAGTGGAGCTTCTGACGCTGGTCATGGTGGAGCAGCACCAGCACCAGCAGCGGCAGCGCCAGCAGCGGATGCAACAAGTGGAGCTTCAGCATAATAAGTTAGAAAAAATGATAAAAAGGCTTAAGTGTTATTCTTAAGCCTTTTTTTATTTCTAGAGCATATCTAGAGAATATTAGAAAATATTAAGTTATAATATAAAATAAATATACATTAGTGTAAAATAATATTTACTAAATACGGAGAGTATTGTATGAATAAAAATAATGTTTTATCTAAATTATTTCATAGGTATTTTATTGTTGCTTTGAATGGAATGGCCTTAGGGTTGTTCTGTACTCTAATTATTGGATTGATTATTAAGCAGATTGCTATAAGCTTGAGTGGAAGTTTATCGAGTTTCTTACTTGTTATAGCGAGTATCGCAATGGTATTAACAGGTCCAGTTATTGGTATTGGTGTTGCGCATGCGCTTAAAGCTCCTAAATTAGTAATCTTAGCATCGGGTGTAGTAGGATTTTTAGGTGCGTTTGGATCAAATCTAGGTACTAATAATTTGCTAGATCATGGTAAATTGATAATTAGTGGTTCTGGTGATCCGTTAGGAGCTTTTATAGCGGTAGTTATAGCTGCGGAAATAGGTAGACTTATTTCCGGAAAAACTAAAATAGATATTATTATCACTCCATTTGTCACAATAATCATTGGAGGAATAGTTTCTTATTTAACAGGACCATATTTAATAAAAGGGATGAAAATTCTTGGTACATTTATAAGAGATGCAACTGAATTACAGCCGTTTATTATGGGGGTAGTTGTTTCTGTTGTTATGGGGATAATTTTAACATTACCTATAAGTTCAGCGGCATTATCTATTATACTTGGATTATCGGGCATCGCTGCAGGTGCATCTACTGTTGGATGTGCAGCTCAAATGGTTGGCTTTGCAGTAATAAGTTTTAAAGCTAATCGTTGGAATGGATTACTTGCTCAAGGGTTAGGAACGTCTATGTTGCAAGTTCCTAATATTATGAGAAAACCAGTAATTTGGATCCCTCCTATTATTGCAAGTGCTATACTGGGGCCTATAGCAACCATTATTTTTAGAATGGAAAATAATCCCGCTGGAGGAGGTATGGGAACATCAGGACTAGTGGGGCAACTTATGACATGGCAAACAATGTCATCTTATACAACTCACTCAGTGTTGTTAATAGAGATCTTGTTATTACACTTTATATTACCTGCGATTATTTCATATGGAGTATATTACTACATGGAGAAAAAAGGCTTTGTGAAAGCTGAAGATTACAAATTAGATCTATAAAAACAAAAGAACTAGCTATAGAAAAATATAGTTAGTTCTTTTTTACATTTATAGGGAGTGAGTAGAAAATCGTAATTTCAGAGAAATAAGATTTTGTGGATTTTGTTAAGATACTCCCATGTATATGACATTGAAAATAAAAAAAGAAGCCCTGTTACTGATGTAATAGGGCTTTTAAGCTTCTTCTTATTAACGTACTTCTTTAATACGAGCAGCTTTACCACGTAGGTTACGTAGGTAGTATAATTTAGCACGTCTAACTTTACCTTTACGTACAACTTCAATTTTTTCAACTTTTGGAGTGTGAACAGGGAATGTTCTTTCAACACCAACACCGTTTGAAATTTTACGTACAGTATAAGTAGCAGAGATTCCTCCACCACGACGTTTGATAACTACTCCTTCGAATTGTTGGATACGCTCACGTCCACCTTCAACGATACGAACGTGTACTCTTACTGTATCCCCAGCTTTAAATTCAGGAATGTCTGATCTTAATTGCGATTTAGTAATCGCTTCAATGATTTTGCTCATTATTCTTTCTCCTTTTTTTACAAAATGTTCATTACTAATGCTTGATTAACAGAGGAACATCGTAATTTAATGTTTTCACATCTTGACTATTATAACATTATTCAAAGTAAATATCAATAGAAAACTTAATAAAATTTATTATAAAAGAGCTTTTTCCCAAGTTTCTTCTTTGAATCCAAGTAGTAGGATATCATTCTTAAAGTCAAAAGCTAAAGGACGTTTGATTAACATACCATTTTCATGTAGTAGTGTTAAAGCTTCATCAAGTGATAAAGTTTCTAACTTGTCTTTTAAGCCAAGTTCTTTATAAACAAGTCCACTAGTATTAAATAATTTTTTTAAAGGTAAATCGAATGTTTCGATGATTTTTTTAAATTCTGCTACAGTTGGTGTTTTTTCTTTTACATTGAAGTATGTTGCTTCAATATAATTTTCAGTTAAAAGTTTTTTTGCTTTTCTACATGTAGAGCATGTTGGGTATTCATAAATAGTTAGCATATAATCTCCTCAATAATTTTTTATAAATTCTAAATAATTATTGATATTATAATATTTATTTTTATTAGTGTAAAGAAATCTGTTTAGAATATAGTGTATATGAAAAGCGTTTAGATTAATTGAATAGATAAGATGTGATATAATTGATTTATAGGAATAAAGGAGAAATACTATGCAAAAGATAATTGTAAAAGATGTTTCTAAAATATATGGAGAAAATAGTAATAAAGTTATAGCGAATGATGCCATTAGTTTTGATATTGATGAAGGGGAATTTGTTGTAATTTTAGGTCCAAGTGGAGCTGGGAAGAGTACACTTCTTAATATTATTGGTGGAATGGATAATGCAAGTAAGGGATCTATTAATATTTTTGGAAAAGAGATTGTCGGTTTAAGTGAAGCAGAACTAACCAGATATAGAAGAGAAGATATAGGTTTCGTTTTTCAATTCTATAATTTAATTCCAAACCTAACAGTTTTAGAAAATGTAGAATTAGCTGGACAAATTGTAAAACAACCGAAAAAAGCAACAGATATCTTAAAGTTAGTAGGGTTAGAACATAGAATGGATAATTTCCCTTCGCAAATCTCTGGTGGAGAACAACAGCGTGTTGCTATAGCGAGGGCAATAGCTAAAAATCCAAAACTATTACTTTGTGATGAACCAACTGGGGCGTTAGATTATAAGACGGGAAAAAATATCTTAAATATCCTAAAAAACTATAGTGTAGATGAGAAAAAAACTGTAGTTATTATCACTCACAATAGTTCTATAGCTGAAGCTGCAGACAAGGTAATAGAAATTTACGATGCTAAGGTGAAAAAAGTAACACAAAATATTAATCCAAAAAGTATTGATGAAATAGAGTGGTAGTGTTATGAAAGCAATAAATAGAGATATATTAAGAGAAATATTAAAAACAAAGTCGAAGTTTATATCGATAATGATAATAATGTTTCTGGGAGTTTTTATCTTTGTAGGTCTAAAAGAAACATCACCCGCTATGGTGAATACCTATAATAAGTATATAGAACGCCATAAGATGTATGATTTGCGAGTGAGTCATAATTTTGGAATCAATGAAGAAGATATGAAAATTATAAAAGCTCTAGACAATATTGATTTAAGTGAGAGTTATTTTATAAAAAAACTTCAGATAACTAATAGTAATGAGTTTGTAAATATTGAATCTTTACCTGAAAAATTAGTTTTACCTGAGTTAACTGAAGGTGCTTTACCCAATAATGATCAAGAAATAGCTTTAGTTGAATCACTGCAAAGTAGTTATAAAATTGGTGATGAGATTTCTTTTATTTCAGATAAGAGTGAAAGTAATACTTTAAAACAATATAAGTTTAAAGTAGTTGGTTTCGTTCAAGGAGCAGATCATATAGAGGTATCTAATAATAATCTAGCTAATAAGGACTATTTTGGGTATGTAAAAAGAGACGTTTTTAAATTTGAAAATGTAAGTGGAGTAAATATAAAACTTAAAGATATTAACTATAAATATAGTGATAAAGATTATATTACGGAAGTTAATAAGACTAGAGATAGCCTGATAGAAAAATTAAAAACTCAGCAAAAAATCGACGAAAAAAATTATTTAGAAAAAAATAATAAAAAATTAAACGAAAATGAAAAAGTAATAAATCAAGCACAAGAACAACTTAATAGTGTTAAAGAAAAACTTGAATTATTAAAAAATGTTGATAGTAAGAGTTACAATGAACAAGCAGAAAAATTGAATAAAGCTCAAAAAGAGATTGATGATAATAAAAAGCAACTAAATATTGGGAAAACTAGTCTTTCAGAAGAAAGTTATCCTAGATTCTCGGTAGAAAATATTAGAGGTTTAAAAAACTATGCTCAATTTATAGATTCTGCGAGTGGTTTAACTTTTGTTGCTAATGTTTTTTCAGTATTTTTATTCGTTGTATCGATTTTAGTTTCACTTACTACTTTGACTAGAATGATAGACGAAAATAGGATAAACATAGGTACTCTTAAATCACTAGGATACAGTAATTATCAAATTTCTAAGAAATATTTTGTATATGGTGGATTATCTACCTTAGTAGGTACAATATTAGGGATTATTGGAGCATATTTGGTGATTGTACCGATAATATATAATTCTTATGCAAGGTTCTTTACTTTTAACACACCGGAGATTGTATACACTCCAAGTATACTTATCGCAGCTTTTGTTATTTCATTAGGATGTATAAGTTTAGCGATTCATATACCGCTTAGAAAAAACTTAAGAGAAAAGAGTGCGTACTTATTGCGACCTAAGGCTCCTAGTAGGGGAAGTAGAATATTTTTAGAAAGAATACCGTTTATTTGGTCAAGACTTAGCTTTTTAAGGAAGGTAACCTTTAGAAATATTTTCCGCTACAAAATTAGAATGTTAATGACGATATTTGGAGTTGCAGGATGTCTGACTCTTATGTTTATAGGTTTTGGTATTCGTTATGGAGTAATAAATATTTCTAATGAACAATTCAAAGTTATTAATAAGGTTGATATCGCAGCTACTTATAATCCTTATATAGATAATGAAAGTGTAGAAAAACTTCAAAAAGAGATTGATAATAATAAGAAAGTCAAAGCTAGTACCAAAATAAATATTCAACTTGCTACTTTCGAGAGTAATAATGAAATTATAGATTCTGTACAATTAATAACGGTGGATAAAGAAAATTATAAGGACTATATTACATTAGTGGATAATAATGCCAAAAGTATTAACTTGTCAAATGGTTCGGCTGTTATTAGTGAAAAACTCGCATATCTTCATAAGTTACAGGTAGGAGATAGCTTTAATGTAGTTGTAAATAATAAAGAATACACATTTACTGTTGGTGAAATAAATAAAAATTACTTTGGACATACAATTTATATAAATAAAGATTATTATGAATCAGTATTTAAAAAACAATATAAGGACAATACATTTTTAATACAAACTACAGGTGGTAAGGAAGTTGTTGAGAGTGTTGTAAGTAATTTAAATAACAATAGCGATATAGTAAACATAAGTGATAATTCTAAAATACAAGAAATACTTGATAATTTTATTAAAGGAATAGATATTATAGTGGCAGTTATGGTGATTTGTTCAGTTACATTAGCGCTTGTTGTATTATATAATTTAATAAATGTTAATGTATCTGAGCGTATTAGAGAATTATCAACGATAAAAGTTCTTGGTTTTTATCCAAGCGAGGTAACTATTTATGTATTTAGAGAAATCTTTTACTTAAGTGGGGTAGGTATTATTTTAGGTAATTATCTAGGCTATAAAATGTATTTGAAAATAATACTAGAACTCGCGGGTAGAGATATGATGTTTAGTAGTAAAGTACCTTTAGTAGTTTATTTATTAGCATCGGGTATAACAATATTGATTACTATAGTCGTAATGATAGTAATGCATAAAAAACTTAAAAAAGTAAACATGGTAGAAGCTCTTAAGGCAATAGAGTAGAATAGGAGAAAAGAATGGCAATTATAATAAATGACGAAGCGAAAAAATTATTAAAAGATAAAAATAAAAACTATATATTAGTATCACTATTTCAGCAAGCTTGTTGAGGTGGTAGAGTAAATAAAGTTATCGGGGTTTCGATAGCAAGCAAATTTGATAAAGAATTATATTCAAAATATGTAGTTGATGGAATAGATGTTTATATCGACTATAGATTAAATATAGGAGAAAAGGTAGAAATAGGTGTAGAAAAATTCCTATTTATGAAATATTTTAACCAGGTAGGGATCACCGCTTTATAAATAAACAAAACAACTAGAGATGAAAAGTATCATTTCTAGTTGTTTTGTTTATTAGTTAGAAGATGCAATAAGCTCTTCTTCTTTTTTATGTTTATCATTGTAGATTTTTTTCATAATACCAATTACGATTGATAGTGCGAATAAACACATTAGTCCGATGAATAGGTTTCTGACCCCACCAGAAAGTGTTCCACCAACGTATGAGTAAACTATTGTTGCTGGTAGTTGCCCGATTCCTGTAGCGATAAAGAATCGCCAGAAACTCATATTAGTAAGACCAGCAGCGTAACTAACGAAGTCGAAAGATACGAACGGTAATAATCTACAAATAAGAATAGCTTTATCTCCGTATCGTTCGAAGAATACATCAATACTTGCCATTGCACCCTTACTTGTAAGTTTTTCTACTACGTCTCGTCCTAGCCCACGAGCGATATAGAAGCATACTGCAGCTCCTATCATTGCTGTAGACCAAGATAATACAGCTCCTAATACCCAACCGAAGATAGCAGCGTTAGATAGCGTGATTAAAAATGCTGGAATAGGCGCAGCTATTGATTGAAGTACCATTAGTACTCCAGAGACAACTGCAGCCCAAGCACCCCATCCTCGTAAATATTCGATTACTGCATTTGTATCGAATTGAGACAGTGTTGCGAAGGCTGTATTAATTCCATTTTTAAAACTAGGCACTGTAAAGTATATTGCAAAGAAGATTGTAAAACAAATAAGTGTAATATATCTTACTTTTCTACGTTGTGCTTTTAATTTTTTCTCCTCTTCAGGATCAACTTCTCTTAAATCACTAAGTTTTACTTCTTTTTCTTTTAATGCTTTAAGTTCATCTTTAGTGTAAACTTTTTGGTATTTAGAGAGTGTGAAAATAATATAAAGATTTATTAAGTTAACGATAATAACACCAACTATAAATGGAACCTTAATTTGATTAAGTGTTCCAGCATGCAGTACTTCACGAGCTATATATAGTAAAGTTTTAGTTTTACCTGAAAAAATAGCCATTAAAAGTATTATCGCTTCAATTATAAAGAATGTGTACTTGCGATTAATACGCTTGAAATATAATCCTGTCATTATACCGTAAACAGTCCAAACAAAAATCACAAGACTCTGGTCAGCTAACATTTCGAACTGTGTAAAGAAGAACAGAAGGAAAGCGAAGAAGTAACCAACTGCTATACCAACACTCGTAAAATAAAATAAAAGTCTTAATCGATTCATTTAATCTCTCCTTGTGATTAGCTATTATTTTTTAATGCTATAAATAACAGCTGCATATGTTCCATCTTCTGGAAGAATATCTTCGTTACCAGTGAATTTAACCTCTTTACGAGTTTCAACAGCTCCATAAGTGTAAGTAGTATTTGAGATAATACCAACAGGGCAGCTATCTAAACAAGATAAGCATCCTGTGTTTTTATCAATGGCACGTTTTAAGTTACCACCGAAGCGGAAATCAATTTGTTTACCGTTACTATCTTTTACTACTTCGTTAATGTCGTATTTTTTGTCAGCTCCATTCCAAGTGATTTCAGCTTTAATTGGAGTTCCTTCAACATGCGTAGTAGTTGCATTATTTGGATTCATATTTTCTCCTGGTTTTGCACCAATCTCAATTAGAGCATTGTAGAATTCATCGGGTTTAGCAAATGCAGTAAATATTGATTTAGCCCCATTTGTACCGCTTTGTTCTACAGAATTATGTCTTGTCGCTTCACCGAAGTATTTACCATTGATTTTTGTAAGTACTGTTACAGTACCTGCTTCTTTATCTACTTTTAGTGGTTTATCTAATGATACACCTGCTACGTAGTCTGCAGGTTGATTTGAATTTTGCGAAGTTGAATTAGACGAACTACTACACCCAACTGCAGTAAATGCTAATCCAGCAGCCATAAGGACTGATAATATTTTTTTTGGTTTCATGTAATGAATCCCCCTTATTAATAAATTTCTTATATAATTGTATTATAACATTTATATAAAAAGGTAACAATAATCTATATAAAATATTATATAAATTTAATTAATAGTAAAGCAAAAGTACATTTAATCGATGGAAAATATTATTTTATTTTAAATATACAGCATGTACAAAAATAATAAAACAGAAATATATAGTGAGTAAATAATTTAATAAAAATTTTATATTCTAGATTATAAGACTAAGAATGAATAAAATATTATTTATTGATAGTTGTTATCAACTATCGATAGATGTAGTTTATATTAAATTGATCATTATAATTATTAGCGAAAAAACAAGAAATGTGATATAATATTCCAGTTATATATGAAATTAATAGGGTTTTATGAAAGTAAGCTAAGAAATTAGAGAAAGGAGCAAAAATGTTAATTCAATTAAATAATATAACAAAGAATTTTGTTGTAAATGAAATATTTTCAAATGTAAAACTAGAAATTAACGACAAAGACCGTGTTGCAATAGTAGGTAGAAATGGTGCAGGGAAGAGTACGTTATTAAAAATAATATCAGGTGCTATTAGTTTCGATAGTGGAGAAAGAACTATTTCTAAGAATACAACGGTAGGATATTTATCTCAAGAATTTATTGTAAGAGAAGATTTATCAATATATGAAGAGATGATTACATGCTTTGATGAAATTATTACGTTAGAAGCAGAATTAGAAAAACTTTCATTTGAATTGACTCCAGAAAATATCGAGAATAATCCAGTGCTACTTAATAAATTCGATAGATTACAAAATGAAGTTTTAACTCACAAAGATTATCATTATAAAAGTAAGATAGAAAGTGTTCTGTATGGATTAGATTTTACAAAAGAAGTTTTTGATAAAAAAATAAGTACTTTCTCTGGTGGAGAGAAGACGAGATTATCAATGGCTAAACTACTATTAAGTGAGCCGGATTTGCTAGTTTTAGATGAACCGACTAACCACCTTGATATGGAAAATGTAGCGTGGTTAGAGAATTATCTATCATCATATAATGGAGCGATTGTTATAGTCAGTCATGATAGATATTTTTTAGATAAAGTAGTAAATGTTGTATATAATCTAGAATTTGGAAAGTTAAAAAAATACGTAGGTAATTATTCTAAGTTTTTAGTACAATACGAAGAAGATTTTGAAAAGCAACTAAAAGAGTATACAAGTCAACAGAAGGATATTAAAAAATTAGAAGAATTTGTTCAGAAAAATATTGCCAGAGCATCTACTAGTAAAATGGCTAAGAGTCGTCAAAAAGTATTAGATAAAATGGAGCTTATTGATAATCCGAAAAAAGATGATAAAGCAGCAGGTATAGAGTTCCTAATTAAGGAGCAAAGTGGTCGTGATGTTCTGACTATCAGTGACTTGGAGGTAGGTTATAATGGAACGAAAGTAGGTCGAAGTTATAATCTTTCTGTTTATAAAGGTGATAGAATAGCTGTTGTTGGAAGAAATGGTATAGGAAAATCGACTTTAATAAAGACAATAGCGAAGAGACAAAAAGAAATTTCTGGTTCTGTTCAATATGGTAGTAAAGTGTCATTAGGATACTATGATCAAAAACAAGCGGAATTCGAATCTTCAAAAACAATATTAAATGAATTATGGGACGAATATCCTTTAATGAAAGAGGCGGAAGTAAGAACAGTGCTTGGTAGATTCTTATTTAGAGGTGATGATGTTCTTAAGATAGTAAGAGATCTTTCAGGTGGAGAAAAGGCAAGATTGCAACTTTCAAAATTGATGCTAGAAAAAAACAATCTCCTTATATTAGATGAACCGACTAACCACCTCGATATTACGAGTAAGCAAGTATTAGAAGAAGCGTTGAAAAACTACGAGGGAACTATTCTTTTTGTCAGTCACGATAGGTACTTCATTAATAAGATTGCTAATAAGGTGCTAGATATTACTGACAATGGTTATAATATGTACTTAGGAAATTATGATTACTATCTGGAAAAAAGAGAACAAGAGAAAATAGCTCAGCAACTAACTAAACAGAGTGAAGAAGTTGTTGTTGAAAAAGAAGTAAATAACTATACTCTAGATAAAGAAGCAAAAAGACGTGTTCGAAAATTAGAGAGAACTCGTGATGAATTGATGAATAAAATTGAAACTTTAGAAGAAAAAATACAAGCTGTAAATAATGAACTTGCCAAAGAGAAAGTTTATACTGATATGCTAAAAACTCAAGAATTTAATGAACAGTTAAAACAATTAACAATTGAACTAGAAGGTTTAAACGATTCTTGGTTAGAAATTGAAGAGGAATTAGAGAGTATTAATGGATAGTAAAATTAAAATAACGACTTATGTTGATGCTGAAAAAGTACATGAAGAATCTTGTATAGGAAGATATATTGAACAACTAGATAGCCAGAAAATAATTTATAATGATAAAAATAACAAAAAAATAGAGATTTTTATTGACAAAATAAAAGAAAGTGTTAGTATAGAAAAAGACGATTCAAAAATGTACTTAGCATATACGAAAACAAGTAATGATTACAGTACGCAATATGGTCAAATGAAATTGGAAACACAACTTGTGAAAATGAGTAAGATAGGAAAAAATAATTTTACTTTATTTGAGATAGTGTACAATATATATTTCGGAAAAAATGATAAACAGCAAAATAAATTGAAAATATTAGTGAAAAATATATAGTAGGTAATTAGGAGGAATTTTTTGTGAAAAATAAAATAGTAGAATTATTACAAAATTCTTTAACCAAATTGGAAATTGATGGAGTAGATATTCATGTAGAAACTCCAAAAAACACGGAAAATGGTGATTTTTCTTCAAATGTGGCGATGCAATTAACAAGAGTTTTACGTAAAAACCCTAGAGTTATTGCTGAGGAAATAATTAGTAATATAGAAGAAGATGAAGCGGTAGAAAAAATTGAAATAGCTGGACCAGGATTTATTAACTTTTTCGTTAAAAAATCAAGCCTTGGAAGTGTTGTTGGAAAAATCTTAGAAGATGATTTTAAATATGGTGAAAACAACATTGGGCAAGGGAAAAAAGTACTTTTAGAGTATGTATCAGCCAACCCAACTGGAACATTACACGTGGGGCATGCTAGAAATGCTGCATATTCTGATTCATTAGCAAGAATTATGAAAAAATCTGGATATGATTTATCTCGTGAATACTATATCAATGATGCTGGTAATCAAATTAATAATCTTGTAATTTCAGCGATTACTAGGTATAAACAGGCTCTAGGCATGGATGCTGAAATGCCAGAGGATGCTTACCACGGTGAAGATATTAAAGTTCTAGGTCAAAAACTAAAAGATGAATTTGGTGAATCATTATTAGAAAGAGAAGACTTAAATGAGTTTATTCGTGAGTATGCAGTAGCATATGAAATGGAAAATATTAAAAAAGATTTAGGTGACTTTGGATTAGAATATGATGTATTCTTCAGTGAAAAGTCATTATATGAAAATGGTCTAGTAGATAAAGCTTTAGAATCTTTAAGAGAACAAGGTTTCGTATATGAAAAAGATGGAGCTTTGTGGCTAGAAACAACTGCGTTAGGAACTGGGGATGATAAAGACCGTGTATTAATTAAGGCAGATGGTTCATTAACTTATTTAACAAGTGATATAGCGTATCATAAAAATAAATTAGATCGTGGATTTGATTTATTATTAGATGTTCTTGGTGCAGATCATCATGGTTATGTAGCTAGACTTAAAGCTAGTGTAGTAGCTATGGGGTATAAAGCAGATCAATTAGAAGCGTTAATAATGCAAATGGTACAACTTCTAAATAATGGGGAAGTTGTGAAAATGAGTAAGAGAACAGGTAAGGCAATTACACTTCGAGACTTAATAGATGAAGTAGGTGCTGATGCAGCACGTTACTTCTTAGTAATGAGAAGTGCAGATAGTCATTTAGATTTTGACTTTGCAGTAGCGAAAGAACAATCAAGTGATAACCCACTATACTATGTTCAATATGCTCATGCTAGAATTTGTTCAATCTTACGTCAAGCAGCTGAGCAAGGTGAGTATGATGTTAATAACTGTGATTATGAATTATTGACAGATGAGTACTCAGTAGATTTACTGAAAAACTTAGCGTATTATCCAGAAATAGTTGCACAAGCAGCTAAAAATTATGAACCACACAGAATTTGTAATTATTTACAAAGTCTTGCAAGTTCATTCCACAAATTCTATAATAATAACAAAGTAATAACTGAAAATAAAGAACAAACTCAAAGTTACCTTTCATTAATCACTGCTGTTAAGATAACTTTAAGAAATGCTTTAGACTTAATCGGAGTATCAGCTCCAGAAAAAATGTAATAAATAAAAAAGAAGGGAATCTAATATAAATGGTAAAGTTAAAAGATTTAAGCGCAGAAAAAATTAAGGAAATGTCACTAATAGATTTATGTTATGCATATATGGTAGAAGAAGGGATTGAAAAATTAAATATTTATGATTTCCTAGATTATATTAAACCATTAAGAAATGTTGATGAGGAAGAATTTACTGCACAAGCTGCATATTTCTACACAGATTTAAATTTAGATGGACGTTTTGTTTGTGTAGAAGATGGTAGTTGGAAATTAAGAGATAGTTTATTTGTAGAAGATATTAAAAACTTTGTTGAACCAAGTGTACAAAAATTTGAAATCGACGATGAAGATGACATTGAAGAACTTGGTGAAGAAGAACAAGAAGATATCCATGATGAAGTTGATGCTCTAATCGAAGAAGAAGATATAGAAGAGAGTGAAGATGTCTTTGATTTTGATAATGAGGGTATTGTATCAAAATTCAACATTGCAACTGAAGATGAAGAGTTTTAATGGGAGTGACTCAAAAATCGTGATTTCGGAGAAATCGATTTTTTAGAGTCATCCCCGCACAGTTTATTAGATATCTAAAAAGCTTTTATAAAGCGAATTTAGATGTCAATAAACCACTGTGTCTATGAGTTCTCATATACACTTTGTTAAAACTTAAGACTTTTTGGGTCAGCCCATTTTTTTGAGTTTTTACTTGCAAATTATATTAATATGAAGTATAATAGAGAAAGTCAATAAAACATATAGTAAAAATTGTAATACAGGTTCTAAGTTTTTTAAGTGAATAACACAATGTCACATTTATTTTATTTATTATCTTTAACGGCAAGAATACGATTGATTATTGATAATAAAATATAAAATAAAAAGGAGATTGTAACTTATGAAACAAGGTACAGTAAAATGGTTTAACGAGGAAAAAGGATTCGGATTTATCGAAGTAGCAGGAGAAAAAGATATCTTTGTTCACTTCTCAAGTATTAAAAAAGATGGATTCAAAACTTTAAAAGAAGGCGATAAAGTTGAATTTGAAGTTGAAGACGGTGCTCGTGGACCACAAGCAGCTAACGTAGTTGTTCTTTAATTAGAAATGTAAGAAAGCTATAGCTAGATTTAGAATCTAGTTATAGCTTTTTTGTTGTTTAATGTATAATGGCTCTTTGTCAAGTATGGTTGATTTAGAAAAATAGGGAGGAGATATAAATTTGTTTTATATCATTGGTATTGAAAATTCCATTAATTCTTTCTAATTTGCAATTGGAAGTAAGTTTTTAAATTTAATTATGAAAACGAATACGATTTTATTGAAAAATAAGTGTATATAAACTATAATTATATGAAAAGATATGTAATATCAATAATAGTATAGTACATAACGGAATGGATAAATCCGATATTACTGAACTCGAATTTTAGAGTACTGTTAAAGGTATTTTCTATTCTTAAGCATCAAAATATGCAAGAAAAAGGAGATTTATAAAATGAAAATTACAGAAGTAAATACACCAAAAGCACCAAAAGCAGTAGGACCATATGTGCAAGCAAATAAAGTAGGAAATCTTATTTTTTGTTCTGGTCAATTAGGGATTAACCCGGAAACAGGGAAAATTGTTGAAGGTGGAGTTATCGAAGAAGCAAAACAAGTTTTTAAAAATATTGAAGCAGTTTTAGAAGAAGCTGGAAGTTCTATGAATCATGTTGTAAAATCATTAGTGCTTTTAAAAGATATTGCAGACTTTGCTGAAGTGAATAAAGTATATGCAGAACAATTCAATGATGTACTTCCTGCTAGATCAGCTTTTCAAGTGGCTGCATTGCCACTAGGTGGGAACATAGAAATAGAAGTGATAGCTGTAGAAAAATAAAGAATCAAGGATGGCAAGTTAGCTATCCTTGATTTTTTGCGTTATAATTTGCGATTGCAGCATTTATTTCTTCGTTCGTGAAGTTAGAGATATCACCTTTTAGTTCATTTTCAATGATATTTCTACTAGTGCTACCCTCTTGAGTGTAACGTATAGTATTATATGTTTCAGGTACTTGTTGTCCTACAATTTGTGGGTGATTTTGTGTATTAGGAATAGATGAAACTTTTTTAGTATCATAAGAATTATTTTTAGTACTATTAGAATTTTTATTTGAAGAAGTAGTATCTTTTTTAGAACTTTCTCTATTGCCTAGTTCTTTTTTTGTTTCCTCTTTTTTAGTTACGCTAGTTTTATGATCTTGTTCTAATTCTGAGGTTTCAGAATTTAACAGTTTTTCTTTTAAAGCTTCATATTTGAAGTCGTACTTAGCTAAAATAGTTTGAATTTGATTTGCATAAGTTGCTGAGCTAATGTCTAATTCTAAAATCTCGGTAAGAGCATTGTCATAATGGTCTAATTGCTCATCTAAATATGAAATTGCTTTAGAGAAAGTATGATTAACATCTAATTTTTTAGCTTGTTTTAAGTGATCATGTGCTTTTTCGATATCTGCATTGTTTAGTGCAGTATCAATTCTTACTAATTCACTAGCGGTATTAATTTCATTATCTATATTTCTTAACGTTTCTTTAGCTTTTTCTGTAGTTAATGTTTCAAGGCCATTCAAGCCATTTTTAAAATCATATGAATCATTAATTAATGATATATATTTTGAATGTTCTTCTTTAAAATTTTTATTTCCTGCATTTAGGTAGTAGTAAGTACCACCTACTAAGAAAAATATTGCTAATATAGGCATTAAAACAGAGATTATTTTTTTCATAAAGGGCTATACTCCTTTCTTTAATGTCTTTAACTATAATTTATTGTATAATGTTAAGAAAAAAAAATCAAGTAAATTAAGTGATAAGTAATTAAATAAAATACGTAAGTTAGCTACTATACCGGTAAAATATTATTTATTATGGTGAAAAAAATAGTTCTTATTAATATTGAATTGTCTAGAAAAATAATCTTATAAAGTAATATGGGATAAGTGAAAATTTAAAGAAATTAAATTTAAAAAATGTAATAATTTCTTGACAATGACAGTAGTTTGGTATAATATATTTAAAAGAAACGTGACAAAAAAAGTAAAAAGAATTTTATTTTATGTTTTAATTAAAGAGAACTTAATCCCTAGGCTGAAAGATTAAATATTAATGATTAAAATAAGTAACACTTTTTGTAAAACTTAATAATTTGAAAAATAAGGTATCGATATTTCGATATGAATTAGGGTGGCACCACGAATTTAGTTATCGTCCCATATAGTATAGGCTATATGGGGCGATTTTAATTTATATTGAAGTAAAATTTGTAGATAAATCATTGAAAGGAGAATGAAATGGTAATTAGCATGCCGAGAGGAACTCAAGATATACTACCTGAAGAAAGTATTAAATGGCAGTATATTGAAGGGAAACTAAGAGAAATTAGCAAGAACTTTTGCTATGAAGAAATTAGAACACCGATGTTTGAATCAACAGAATTATTCAGTAGAGGTGTTGGAGATACTACTGACATAGTTCAAAAAGAGATGTATACTTTCCAAGATAAAGGAAATAGATCTTTAACACTAAGACCTGAGGGAACTGCTGGAACAGTTCGTTCATATATAGAAAATAAACTATTCGCTAAAACAATTCAACCACAAAAATTATATTATGTTGGTCCGATGTTTAGATATGAAAGAAAACAAAAAGGACGTTATCGTCAATTCGTTCAATATGGAGTTGAAGTTATTGGAGAAGAAAGTCCAAAGATTGATGCAGAGGTAATAAGCTTAGCATATAATATTTACAGAATGTTTGGTATAGAAAATATCAAAGTGAGTATTAACTCTTTAGGAAATCCCGAAGAAAGACAAGCTTATAATGAAGCGTTAGTAAAACATTTTGAACCTAGAATAAACGAGTTTTGTGAGGATTGTAATAATAGACTTTACAAAAACCCTATGAGAATTTTAGATTGTAAAGTTGATGCAAGACATGAACTTATTAAATCAGCACCAAAACTATTAGATTACTTAGGTGAAGAGTCTAAGCAATATTTCGCAGAAGTTCTAAGACACTTAGACGCATTAGGTGTAAAATATGAAATCGATCATAATTTAGTTCGTGGGCTAGATTACTATACTCATACTGCGTTTGAGATTATGATAGATAATCCTGAAGTGGAATTAAAAACACTTTGTGGAGGTGGTCGTTATAATGGTTTAATTAAATTGTTAGATGGACCGGAAGATAAAAAAGGTATTGGTTTTGCTCTAAGTATTGAGAGATTATTATTAGCTCTAGAAAGTGAAAATATAGAATTACCTATAGATGATACAATTGATGTATTTGTAGTTGCTATGGGAGAAGAAGCTTCAAATGCTGGAGTAAAACTTACTAATGATTTAAGATTAGCTGGATATAGTGTACAAAATGATTATTTTGATAAAAAAATGAAAGCTCAAATGAAGATTGCAGATAGATATAATGCAAAATATTCTATAATAATCGGACAAAGTGAACTTGAAAATGGAACACTTGTCGTAAAAGATATGAAATCATTTGAACAAGAAATAATTAACTTAGACAACATTGTTGATTATTTACAAGAGAAATTGAGAGGAGAAAAATAATGAGTGCATACGGAAGAACAGAATACGCTGGTCGTATAGATGAAAAATATGTAGGAAAAAAAGTAACATTAAAAGGTTGGGTTAGTAAACGTCGTGACCTTGGTAATTTAATTTTTATCGATGTTAGAGATAGAATGGGTGTAGTTCAATGTGTATTCTCAGGAGAAAAAAATGCAGAATTACATGAACTAGCAGGAACTTTAAGAAACGAATTTGTAGTTTCTATTGAAGGAGAAGTAGTATTAAGAAATGAATCTACTGTAAACGAGAAAATCGCATCAGGTAAAGTAGAAGTTATCGCTGATAAATTAGAAATTTTATCAAAAGCAAAAACATTACCATTCGTATTAGATGATGCAAGTTTATCAAGTGAAGAGTTACGTCTTAAATACCGTTACCTAGATTTAAGAAGAACAGAACTTGCTGAAGTGTTACACTTACGTTCAAAAATCACTAAAGCAACTAGAGATTATTTAGATAACAACATGTTTGTTGATGTTGAAACACCAATTTTAACTAAGTCTACTCCAGAAGGAGCGCGAGACTACTTAGTACCAAGTAGGGTTCATCCAGGTGAATTCTATGCATTACCACAGTCACCACAATTATTTAAACAATTACTAATGGTAGCTGGATTTGACAGATACTATCAAGTAGCTCGTTGTTTCCGTGATGAAGACTTACGTGCAGACAGACAACCAGACTTTACACAAATTGATATGGAAATGAGCTTTATGTCACAAGAAGAAATTCTTACTATGATAGAAGGTTTAATTGCACACGTAATGAAAGAAGTAAAAGGAATTGATGTAGTATTACCATTCCCACGCCTTGATTACGAAGAAGCAATGGAAAGATTTGGTAGTGATAAACCAGATACTCGTTTTGGAATGGAATTAAAAGATGTTAGTGATCTTGTTAAAAACTTAGACTTTAAAGTATTCTCAAATGCAGTAGAACAAGGTGGAGCAGTAAAATGTATCGTAGCTAAAGGATGTGCAGAGCAATATTCTCGTAAAGATATCGACGCTTTAGGTAAATATGTTGCGAACTATGGAGCTAAAGGATTAGCGTGGGTTAAAGTAACAGAAGAAGGATTAAATGGAGCAATTGCTAAATTCTTTACAGATGAAGTAGCTCAAGAATTAGTAGCTCGTGTAGATGCAGAAGTTGGAGATATTATCTTATTTGCTGCAGACAGTAAGAAAGTATGTTACGCATCATTAGGTGCATTACGTCAAAAATTAGCAGCTGATTTAGACCTAATCGGTAAAGATAAATACAACTATCTATGGGTAGTAAACTGGCCTTTATTAGAGTATGATGAAGAAAAAGGTCGTTACAGTGCAGCTCACCACCCATTCACAATGCCAAAAGTAGAAGATGTTGAACTATTAGAAACAGCACCAGAAAAAGCATATGCACAAGCTTATGATATAGTACTTAATGGATATGAGTTAGGTGGAGGAAGTATCCGTATTTACGATAAAGAAGTTCAATCTTCTATGTTTAAAGCATTAGGATTCACACAAGAACAAGCTCAAGAACAATTTGGATTCTTATTAGATGCATTTGAATATGGTGTACCACCTCACGGAGGTTGTGCTCTGGGATTAGATAGATTCGTTATGTTATTAGCTGGCCGTGACAACTTACGTGATACAATTGCGTTCCCTAAAACTGCGAATGCAGCAGATCCAATGACTCAAGCACCATCACCAGTAGATCTAGAGCAACTATTAGAATTAAATATTTCACTACTAAGAAAATAAAGCAAATAGAAATGTAATGTATATCTGAGGAAGAGTTAATCTTTTCCTCAGATTTTTTAAAAAATTTATTGACATAAATTAAAACAGATGATAGAATAGTAAAAGTCTTCTCAAGAAGAAGACGAACAATCGAACATTTCGAAATATCAAATGTTAAGAAATTATAAAAAAGTTCTTGACAAAATATAAAAGAAATGATAAACTTATAAAAGTCTTGAAGAAAGACAAAATCAATTATTTCAACGAAGTAAACGATTTAAA
>NZ_CAURJN010000005.1:0-68612 GCF_963525165.1 uncultured Gemella sp. | reverse complement strand
TAAAAAACAAGAAGAGCCAAAACCTGTAGAGAAGAAACAAGGATGGGTGAAAGAAAATAACGCCTGGTTCTATTATGAAAATGGAACATTAGCTCGTAGCAAATGGATTGGAAGTACATATTGGGTTGGAGCCGATGGAAAAATGGCAACAAGTGCCTGGGTAGACAACGGACGTTACTACGTAGGACCAAATGGAGCATGGGTAAAAGATGCTAAAAAACAAGAAGAGCCAAAACCTGTAGAGAAGAAACAAGGATGGGTGAAAGAAGACAACGCCTGGTTCTACTATGAAAATGGAACATTAGCTCGTAGTAAATGGATTGGTGATACTTACTGGGTAGGAAAAGATGGTAAGATGGTAACAGATAATTGGGTAGACAACGATCGTTTCTACGTGGATAAATCTGGTAAAAAAGATCCATCTATTAAGAAAAAAGTTATCATAAATGACGAACTAGGTTGGCAAAAACGTAATGGTGGAGAATGGTATTACTATGAAAAAGATGGTTCATTAGCACGTAATAAGTGGGTAGGAAATTATTGGCTAGGAGCTGATGGTAGAATGGCTAAGAGTGCGTGGGTAGATAATGGACGTTACTACGTGGATTCAAGTGGTAAATGGGTACCAGACTACGCTAAAGCGAACAAAAATACTCCGGCTTTAAATATGCCTCAATACTATCAAGGAGATTACCGTTGGGCTAATAGAAGATATGGTCTTGGGACAATGGCGAAAAGTGGATGTGTACCAACATCACTAGCTATGGTCTTCAATGGACTAGGGAAAAAAGTTCTTCCAACAGCAGTAGCTGATACAATCTATAACAATACTAATGAAATGAACGTTGGTGGATTAGGAACATCAGCAAAAGGGGCAGCATATGCAATCAGAGCTTACGGTTATAAATATAGTGTTATTACTACAAAAGAGCAGTTAATCGCAGCATTACAAAGTGGAAAACCTGTACATGCAGCAGTGCAAAATGGTATTTTTGCTACAGGTAGAACTTCACATGCAATTGCTTTATCTGGATACAGTAATGGAAAAACTAAAGCAATGGACCCAGATAATGTTAATACTACAGGAAGATGGTATGATATCAATACTATCTGGAACCAAAGAAGTACTAACCCTTATGATAATAATGTCGGTGGGGCGTTTATAGCAATCGGATAATAAATATATAACGATGCAAGAATATTGATTTTTAAAAAATCTCTTTTCCTGTGTCGTTTTTGTTGTAATATTAAATTTATAAGATAGGTTGTTGATAGTTTTATAATGGGGCTAATCCCAAAGTACTAGATTTTAAAAAAAGTTCATGTGAAAACTCATAGACGCAGTGGTTTATTGATATCTAAAATAGCTTTAGAAAAGCTTTTTAGATATCTAATAAACTGTGCGGGGGTGACTCGACAAAATCGATTTCTATGAAATCACGATTTTTGAGTCACTCCCATTTCATTATTTTTGCACTAAATTATAACAGTTGTTGCTAAAACTCATTAAAATTGGTATACTATTAGTTAAAGAACTTGAAAGCGAAGGAGTGTGCTTAAATTATGGTATATAACCACAGAGTTATAGAGAAAAAATGGCAAAAATATTGGGATGAAAATAAAACATTTAAAACATTAGATGATCATACAAAAGAGAAATTCTATGCATTAGATATGTTCCCTTATCCATCAGGAGCTGGACTTCACGTAGGTCACCCAGAAGGGTATACTGCTACTGATATCTTAAGTAGATATAAAAGAGCAAATGGGTATAATGTACTTCATCCAATGGGATGGGATGCGTTCGGATTACCTGCTGAACAATATGCATTAGATACTGGTCATGATCCAAGAGACTTTACTAAAACTAATATTGATACGTTCCGTCGCCAAATTAAAGAATTAGGATTTTCTTATGATTGGGATCGTGAAGTAAATACAACAGATCCTAACTACTACAAGTGGACACAATGGATTTTCAAAAAACTTTATGAAAAAGGGCTTGCATATGTTGATGAAGTACCTGTAAACTGGTGTCCAGCATTAGGGACAGTACTTTCTAATGAAGAGGTTATCGATGGTAAATCTGAGCGTGGAGGACACCCTGTAGAGCGTCGCCCAATGCGTCAATGGGTACTAAAAATTACTGATTACGCTGAAAAACTTCTTGCTGATTTAGATATTCTTGATTGGCCAGAAAGTCTTAAAGCTATGCAACGTAACTGGATTGGAAAATCTGTTGGTGCTGAGATTGACTTCAAAATTGAAGGAACTGATAAAGCATTTACAGTATTTACTACACGTGCTGATACTGTGTTTGGCGTATCTTACTGTGTACTTGCACCTGAACACAAACTTGTAGAAGAAATTGTTACTGAAGGGCAAAGAGCTGCAGTTGAGGAGTACCTTGATATAGTTAAACGTAAGTCTGACCTTGAAAGAACAGATCTTAACAAAGATAAAACAGGAGTATTCACAGGAGCTTACGCGATTAACCCTGTAAATGGTGAAAAAGTAGAACTTTGGATTGCCGACTACGTTCTAGCAAGCTACGGAACTGGAGCTGTTATGGCTGTTCCTGCGCACGATGAGCGTGATTATGAGTTTGCAACTAAGTTTAATCTACCAATCAAAGCTGTTATCGAAGATAATGGTGAAGTTGTTGTGCCATTCTACGGTGATGGTAAACACATCAACTCTGATTTCATCAATGGATTAAACAACGAAGAAGCTATCGCTAAAGTTATTGAATTCTTAGAAGAAAATAAAGTTGGACGTAGTAAAGTTACTTACAAACTACGTGACTGGTTATTCTCAAGACAACGTTACTGGGGAGAACCAATTCCAATTATTCACTGGGAAGATGGTACTATGACTACAGTACCTGATAGTGAACTGCCACTATTACTACCAGAAACTGATAACATTAAACCATCAGGAACAGGAGAATCTCCACTTGCAAATATCGAAGAGTGGTTAAATGTAGTAGATCCTGAAACTGGCAAAAAAGGTAAACGTGAGACTAACACAATGCCTCAATGGGCTGGTTCTTGTTGGTACTACCTACGTTACATCGATCCACATAATGATGAAATGTTCGCAGATCCAGAAAAATTAAAATACTGGTTACCTGTAGATGTTTATATCGGTGGAGCAGAGCACGCAGTACTTCACTTACTATATGCTCGTTTCTGGCACAAAGTACTTTACGATTTAGGATTAGTACCAAGTCGTGAACCATTCCAAAAACTATTCAACCAAGGTATGATTCTTGCTGAAGGTAAAGATGGTCGTCCAGAAAAAATGTCTAAATCTAAAGGTAATGTAGTTAACCCTGATGATATTATCGTATCTCACGGTGCAGATACACTACGTGTTTATGAGATGTTCATGGGACCATTAGATGCTTCTATCGCATGGAGTGAAAATGGACTAGATGGCTCTCGTCGTTTCTTGGATAGAGTATACCGTTTATTCGTAGATGAAGAAACTGGAAAAGTAAATGATAAAGTTCAAGATAAAGATAATGCAGAATTAGAAGTAAGCTATAACTACACTATTAAGAAGGTATCAGAAGATATTGAGATTCTTGGATTTAACACAGCTATTTCACAACTTATGGTATTCGTAAATGATTGCTATAAAGCTGAATACATCCCTCGTAAATATGCGTTAGGATTTATCCAACTTCTTGCACCATTTGCACCTCACCTTGCTGAAGAAATGTGGGAAATTTATGGTAACACTGAGTCAATCTCATACGCACCATGGCCGACATTTGATGAAAGCAAACTTGTAAGTGATACTGTAGAAATCGTAGTTCAACTTATGGGTAAAGTTAAAACTAAATTAGATGTTAAGAAAGACTTAACACCTGCTGAATTAGAACAAATCGTTCTAGCTAATGAAGAAGTAAAAGAATTAATCGAAGGAAAACAAGTTATGAAGGTGATTGTTGTTCCCGGAAGATTAGTTAATATTGTAGCTAAATAAGGAGAGAGACATGGAAGAATTAATTTATAGTATTGTTAGCGAAATTGTTGAGCATAAAGATGAAATTAAAATCGAAAAATTCGTTAAAAATGCACGTGAACATTACATTTTAACAGTACACCCAGAAGACTGTGGGCGTATTATAGGGAAAAAAGGTACAGTGATTAATGCAATCCGTACAGTATTAAATTCAACAACATTTAGTAAAAAAGTTTACTTAGATTTGGTAGAATAATAAGATAAATGTTTAATAGGAGTCTGAAAGATAGATGTTTTTCAGATTCCTATTTTTGTTAACTTAAGAATCAAGGGATGGAAAAGATTCTGATGTTGATGATTTTCTAGAGAGTAGAGAAATGAGACATAATCGTTAATTTTGTGTATGATATTATTAGTGTTAATTTAGGAGGTCCTATGAAAGAGATAGTTGATGGATATTTATTTAATGATGAAAATATAAAAATAGCATTTACTAACAGGAATGTAGATGCGAAGAGTAGTGAAGATATGAAAAACTTCTCCGATAAATATGGATTTAATCATGATAACATAGTTTATAATACTCAGGTTCACGGGGCAGACGTTCGTATTGTAGAATCGGGAGATGATGTTGCTGATAATGGAAAGGAAGCGGATGGTTTAATTACTAGTTTACAGGCGACACCTCTGTTGATTTTTACAGCTGATTGTGTGCCTGTAGTTTTCTATGATAAAAAGCAAGGTGTTATTGCCTTAGCTCATGCAGGTTGGCGTGGGACATATGGGAATATTGCCGGGGAAATAGTGAGCATCATGCGCAATAAGTACGGCTGTAAGGTAGTGGATATTAAGACTATTATAGGACCGTCAGTTAGTGTGGATAATTATGAAGTTTCTTATGATCTTATCGAAAAATTCGCTGTTTTAGAAGTACCAAATTATTATAAAGAAGTTGATGGTAAATATTATTTAGATTTATGGAAATTGAATAAAGAATTATTGAAAAAATGTGGTATACTAGAAGATAACATTAAAATTATTGATTTCTGTACGGTAAGAGATAATGATAAATTTTTCTCATATAGGCTGGACAATGCTACTTCAAAACGTATTGGAACAATAATTCAATTAGATTAAATTCACGTAGAATAGAGGAAACAGTATTGGAAAAAGATATTAAATTAGTAGAACAAGTAGCTACATTTAAAAGGTTGCCGAAAAGTGATAGTAGATGGCGTGTAGCATTTTATTATATAGCGAAAGAATTTTGGGATTTAGAAGAGGTTTTCGTGATAATCGATAAAACACTTTACGAAGAACAAGGTCTTAAAATTCCAGTTTTTAGAGAGTACAAAGAAGCGGAAGGGTTCCAGATTTTTTCTAGTCACATAAAAGCGAAGGAATTTGTAGAAAAACAAGGAGAGTTATTCGTTACAGCAAGTGGTGAAAAACTTATTGGTAGAATACGTCAAGGTGCATTTAGAGAGGTTTTCGTTCCATTTTTTGCTGAACAAAACTTCAACTATTTACTAAATGAAGATGAAGCACTATTTGCTGATACTTTCAAACGACTTCTTGCGGTTATGGAAGCTAGTGAGAACTATATTGTGGATCAAGAACAAGAGGATATGCTTAAAGTAGGTGATGTGCAGGCGTTCTTTGCGGATATCTGTAAAAAATATATAGTGTTAGTATAAAGATAAACTTCAAACGTAATTCGGTCATGTTTGAATCCAAGCATGAATTACGTTTGAATTTTTCATTTATGTTTCGTTGGGTTAGAAATGTTGCATCCTACGTATTTTTTTCATATAATTTATATATAGAGTCATGAACAAAATTTAGTATAGGGAGATAAAAAATGAGTAAGATAAAATATAGAAAATTATATTTCCTATTTATGCTATTAGAAATTTTATTATTGATAATGATTTCGGGGTGGTATTATTTTTCAGAAAGAAAGATGGGTATGATAAGACATATATTATTCAGGAATGTTTATAAATTCCCGAAATACTTTACTGATACAAATATAAAAGTAATAATAGCTTGTTTTATTGTGATTTTAGTTATTCAGTTAATATTATTTATAAGAGCTAGAAGATTTTTATTTAGTTTTATATTTGAATATAGTATTTGTAATTTTTTCAATATATTTCATTATCAATTATAATACGGATAAAGTGTTTATATATTACTACCTAATAATATTTTGTGGATTATTTAATACATTTAGATTTTTACAATATATGACTTTAAATCATAAGAAAGAGAAGTAATGTATATAAAAGAAATATTTAAGTACATTTAAACTTTTCTTTAAACTTCGTTTAAGTTGCTACTGATATTATAAAAATATAAGTAAAATAATCTTAACCTTAAAATAATAAAAATGAGGTTTAAAAGGAGGATTCTTATGGAAAATAGAAATAACAACCAAAATAATGAAGAATTTAATAATCAAGGAAATTATAATGAACATAATAATTATCAAAATTATGATAGTGTAGAAAATTCTCAATACAACAATTACGAAAATTCTCAAGAAATAGATAATGTTCAGATACCTGTTCAACAAAAAAGTGACTATGGGAAACTATTCTTAACAGTCTTTGCAGCGTTTGCTCTTGGGGCTACCAGTGTTTTTGGTGCGCAAGCGGTAATGGGAACTGGTAAGGCTCTGAATTCTTCGGTAACAGCTACAAAAGAAGATAAAGATAATGAACAAATTACAGTTAATGCAATCTCAAAAGCAAAAGATGCAGTAGTGTCAATCGTGAATTATCAAAGCAATTCAAATAACAGCCTAGAGTCAATCTTAGGAGGTTCTAGCAAATCTGGTAATGATTCTGGTGATTTAAAAGCTGCTTCAAGCGGTAGTGGAGTTATCTATAAAAAAGTAGGAAATACAGCATATGTTGTAACTAATAACCACGTTGTTAATGGTGCTAAGAAGTTATCTGTAATTCTAAGTGATGGGACTAATGTAAATGCGGAAGTTGTCGGGACTGATGTTTGGACAGACCTTGCGGTATTAAAAATTAGTGGAGATAATGTAACTACAACGATGGATTTTGCTGATAGTGATAAAATCGCAGTTGGTGAAACAGCATTTGCTATCGGATCGCCTTTAGATGTTAACTTATCTAATACTGTTACAAAAGGAATTATATCGGCTGTAAATAGACAAATTCCAATGGATGTTGATGGAGATGGTAAAAACGACTGGAACCAAACTGTAATTCAAACAGATGCGGCCATTAACCCAGGTAATAGTGGTGGGGCATTAATTAATAGTGAAGGTAAACTTATTGGTATTAATGAGTCTAAAATTGCGAAAGCAACGTCTAATGTAAGTGCTGAGGGTATTGGATTTGGTATTCCTTCAAATGAAGTGAAACTTATTACTGAGCAATTAGAACAGTCGGGTAGAGTGATTAGACCTGCACTAGGTGTGCAACTAGTATCTGTGAACACTGTTGATAGTGATACAGTCAAATCTCAATTGAATTATGGAGGTAAACAAGGTGTAGTAATTCGTTATGTTGAGAATGGTACACCAGCAGCTCAAGCAGGTTTAGAGAAATATGATATCATTACAAAATTAAATGGTGAAGAAGTAAAAGACGTTGCTGCAGTTAGAAAATACTTATTTGAGAAATCAAAAATTGGAGATACTGTAAAAGTAACTTATTATAGAAATGGTAAAGAACAGACAACAAATGTAGTCGTTCAAGCAATAAATACAAGGTAGAATAAGGAAACTTGGGGTGAATTTTCATCCTAAGTTTCCTTTCATTTTTGTTTGAAAATTGTTCGAAACACAGCAAGAGAATAATAATGAAAGTTCTAAAAAATTATAATATCAATTTTTTTCATTGGGAATAGACTAAAGCGCGAAATCGAAAATGTTATTTATATAGTTTGAAAAATCTAGAATGAGTTGTCAAAATAAAAAAAATGTGTTATTATTAATTTGTAAAATTTTTAAAAAAGAATATAGGTGAATAAATGAAAAAAGTAAGAAAAGCGATTATTCCAGCTGCAGGATATGGTACACGTTTCCTTCCTGCAACTAAAGCATTACCTAAGGAGATGCTTCCGATTATCGATACTCCTACTATTCAATATATAGTTGAAGAAGCGGTAAAAGCTGGAATTGAAGATATAATTATTGTAACTGGTAAACAAAAAAGAGCTATTGAAGATCACTTCGATAGAAACGTGGAGTTAGAAGTAGAATTAGAGAATAAAGGTAAGTTAGCGATGTTAGAGAAAGTTAAGTATCCAACGCAGCTTGCTAATATTCACTACGTACGTCAAAAAGAAATGGCAGGACTAGGAGATGCGATTTTAACTGCTCGTAGTTTCATCGGTGATGAGCCATTCGCAGTATTACTAGGTGATGATGTTGTAATTAATGATGAATATCCTGCGATTAAACAACTTATTGATAAAGCAGAAGAAACAGGATGTTCTGTAATTGGTGTTCAAACAGTTCCGGAAGATCAAACACACAGATATGGTGTTATCGCTCCTAAAGGACAAGATGGGCATCTATATGAAGTTGAAAAATTCGTAGAAAAACCAGCTCCAGGAACAGCGCCATCTAATCAAGCGATTATGGGAAGGTATGTTCTTAACCCAGGAATCTTTAAACACTTAGCTAAAAAACAAGTAGGTGTTGGTGGTGAAGTTCAATTAACAGATGCTATCCAAATGTTAAATGAAGAAGAAAATGTTTATGCATATGATTTCCAAGGTAAACGTTACGATGTAGGGGAAACAATTGGATTTGTTAAAACTACTATCGACTTTGCACTTAAATCTGATCTAAAAGATGATTTAGTGCCATATCTAAAAGCAAAATTAGCAGAATTAGAATAAGGTTAAAGCGGGAGTGACTCAAAAATCGTGATTTCGGAGAAATCGATTTTTTAGAGTCACCCCCGCACAGTTTATTAGATATCTAAAAAGCTTTTATAAAGCGAATTTAGATATCAATAAACTACTGCGTCTATGAGTTCTCATATACACTTTGTTAAAATTTAGGACTTTTGGCTCAGCCCCTTTTTGAAGAATTGAGGATGGCATATTATGGTTATTAATCACATTGGAATTTATGGGATTTGCATTAAAGATAATAAACTTTTATGTATAAAAAAGGTGAGAGGTCCTTATAAAAATAGATTTGACTTGCCTGGAGGTAGTCAAAAAGAAAATGAGGGACTCACAGAAACTTTAGCTCGAGAATTTCGAGAAGAAACAGGATATCAGATAAATGATTATAGCAACTGTAGGGCTTATGATATCTTTGTAGAGGAAATTAATAGAACCGTACACCATATTATGGTATTTTATGATGTTGATGTTAACCTTGAACGGCAAGACGTAATTTCAGAAAAGTTGGAAGATGAACTAAATGATTCTAGTGGAATATATTGGATTGACTTAGAAAAATTAGATATAAAGAATTCATCACCGCTGATTTTAAAATTGCAACAGGAACTAAGTAATGATAAAACTACCTTAGATAAAGAAGTATATAAAAATTGGACAATATTATAAAAAAACTTATCCATATTTTTTCATGGATAAGTTCTTTTTATTATTTGTTAAGACTTTCATTTATTAAGTTTTGTTTTTTCATTGAAATAACTGCAGAATAACAGAATACTGCTACAGCTACCCAAATTATTGAGAATGATATTAGTTTCTGAACGCTTAATACTTCTCCGTATACAAAGATTCCTATGAAGAATTGCATTGTAGGTGGTAAGTATTGGAGAATACCTAAAATGTATAGTGGAATTGCTGTAGCTCCTTTAGCAAATAGCATTAGAGGAACTGCGGTGACTACCCCAGACAATAATGAATAGATTAGTATATCTGTTCCAAAAGAATAGAATGTAATTGAATTACTTGTTGAAAGATATCCCATATAAATGAGCGCGATAGGAGAAACAATAGCTGTTTCTATAAGTAAGCTTGCTTTCGGACTAAGGACAATTTTCTTTTTACATAAGCTGTAAAGTCCAAAACTTAGTGCTAATAATATAGAAATCCAGGGAAGAGATCCAAGCGAAATAAATAGGTATATTAATGAACCTCCAACAAATAGGCACGCTATTGTTTGCGTACGTGTCAATTTCTCTTTTAAAAATACTACGGCTAATATAATTGTTACGATTGGATTTAAGTAATATCCAAAACTTGCCTCTAATACATGATTGGTGTTAACTGCTATTATATATGTAAGCCAGTTTAATGTTATTAAAAATGAGGCTAGTACTAATAATAAGACACTTTTCTTATCTTTCCAGAGAGTAGTTATTTCATTTAAAATAGATTTTTTATTTTTTGCAATTGCTACTATGATAATCATAAAAACAAAAGAACATATAATTCTCAGTGCAAGAACTTCATATGCGCCTATTTCTTTTAGTAATTTAAAATATATAGGAAATAATCCCCAAGAAAAATAACAAACGAGGATAGATAGTAAACTTTTATGAGTGTTGTTCATATTATATCTCCTTATCTAAAGTGGATGTATGATAAGTATAACGGAAAAGTTTATATATTTCAATGAAAATAGATAGCTACGCATTAAAATTTATAGAAAAAATCTAATATTTTTTTATAGATAAGTTATTTTCATTATTTTCAAAAGCTTTGCAATGGGATTTTCAAAGATGGACGATATCTTAATTTATAAAACTATAATCTAGAAAAAATGAAAATATTTCCGTGGTTTAAGTTTAGAAATAGTTATATAACACTTTTGAAGAGGATTTAATGCTAGTTTCAGAAGAAACATATACTAATATATTTTTTATAACGTATGAAGTCAATAAAAAAAGGGCTTCCATTTTTTATAGAAATAGTATAAAATAAGGGTATGAAAAAGATAACTGTATGATTAGTACGGGAGAGGACAATGGACACCGAAGGTACAAGTTAACATTTGGCGGATGTTAATGAAATTCTCAGGTAAAAAGACTGTACTATGACAGAACTCTGAAGCAAGTCAACAGAGAGAGAGCTAACTAGCTTTCTTTGTGTTGTTTTTATTTTAGGTGGGATGCTATGAAATTGATAACAAATAATCCAAGATTTTTGAAAGAAAATTTTAGAGATATCGAAGTAGAATACCATGAAGTTGAATACTTAGATATATTAAAAAAAGTTAGAGACTACGTTCATGAAAATTGGGAAGTTGTAACACATCCTTTATATGGAAGTGTTAAACCAAATGAAACAATTTACAGGTCAGTAGTTATTAGAAAAAATACTGAATTAGATGTTGCTTCTATTAATTTAATTTCTGAAGCGGTAGGAACTTTTGAAAAATTTAGAAAAAATAAAGAAGTTCCTCAGTGGACGGATAGAGTAAAAGATGATTTCAGTGTTATCGATCACGATTTACTATTAAATGCGATAAAAAGAATTTTATAAAAAAATAAATAAAGGAGAATAATTATGAGTAGACATTATGATGTAATTATTATCGGTTCTGGACCTGCAGGTTTATCAGCAGCGTTATACGCTTCTCGTGCTAAATTAAATGTTTTGGTTCTAGAAAAATCAAAAAATGGGGGACAAGCAGCAATCACTCACATGATAGAAAACTATCCTGGTGCGATTGAAGATCCAACTGGGCCACGTTTAACAGCGAGAATGGCAGAACAAGCGAAAAACTTCGGTACTGAATTCAAACAAGAAGAAGTACTAGATGTTAATCTTGAAGGGGACGAAAAAATAGTTACTTGTACAAGTGGTGATTACACAGCTAAAGCAGTAGTAATTGCAACTGGAGCATCTCCAAGAAAATTAGATATTCCAGGGGTTAGAGAATTAGAAAGTAAAGGTATTTCTTACTGTGCTACTTGTGATGGTGACTTCTTCGATGGACTTGAAGTGTTCGTAGTTGGGGGAGGAAATAGTGCTGTAGAAGAAGCTCTATTCTTAACTAAATTTGCTCGTAAAGTAACAATCATTCACTTTGAAGAAGATATTCACTGTGAAAAAATTACAGCTGAAAAAGCAAGAAATCACCCACAAATCGAAATTAGAACTGAAACAGTTGTTCTTGAAGCAATTGGTGATGGAATTCTAGAAGCTATCAAATTGAAAAATGTAGCTACAGGTGAAGAATATGTGGTAGAAGCTGACGAAGAAGACGGAACTATGGGATTATTCTTCTTCATTGGATATGTTCCTCAAACTAAACTATTTGAAGGAAAAGTTGAACTTACTGAAGGTGGTTATGTTAAAGCTGGAGAAGACACTAAAACAAATGTTGAAGGTGTATATGTAGCTGGTGACTGTCGTCAAAAAGAAATTCGTCAAGTAGTAACAGCTGTATGTGATGGTGCTGTAGCAGCAATCACTGCAGAAAAATATATTGCTGAGAAATTTGAATAAAATTTAAAAAAATAAAAAAAGGAGACAAAGGCAATGTTAGAACTAAACAAAGAAAACTTTGAGAGTGAAGTATTGGAAGCTGAAGGATACGTGTTAGTAGACTTTTGGAGCCAAGGATGCGAACCATGTAAAGCACTTATGCCAAGTGTACATGAATTAGCAGACAAATACGGAGACAAACTTAAGTTTGCTGCTCTAGATACAACAAAAGCAAGAAGACTTGCAATCAAACAAAAAGTTTTAGGGTTACCAACAATAGCCATATATAAAGATGGAAGCAAAGTCGAAGAAGTAACTAAAGATGAAGCTACTGTTCCGAATATTGAAGCTATGATTAACAAATATTTATAAAAAAAATAAACTCAATGGGGAGGTATTAGGTATGCGTCTTGAATTAGGAAAGATCCATATTAAAGATATACAATTTGCTGCAGAATCAAAAATCGAGGCAAACGTATTATATGTAAATAAAGAAGAGCTTGTAAAAGCTGTTTTCGAGGATGATGCAATTGAATCTGTTGATTTAGAAATTGCTCGTCCAGGTGAGAGTGTTCGTATTACACCAGTTAAGGATGTAATTGAACCTCGTGTAAAAGTTGAAGGTCGTGGAGGAATATTCCCAGGTATCCTTTCAAAAGTAGATACTGTTGGTGAAGGTCGTACAATTGCTCTTAAAGGTATGGCTGTTGTAACTACTGGTAAAATCGTAGGATTCCAAGAAGGTATTATCGACATGACTGGAGTTGGAGCTGACTATACTCCATTCTCTAAAACAAATAACTTAATCGTTATTGCTGAGCCTAAAGAAGGAGTTAAACAACACGAACACGAAAAAGCAGTTCGCTATATCGGATTCAAAGCTGCTCGTTACATTGCAGAATTAGCTCGTTCATTAGAACCAGAAGAAGTAGAAGTATTTGAAACTAAACCTTTATTGGAACAAATTGCTGAATATCCAGATCTACCAAAAGTAGGATATGTATATATGCTTCAAACTCAAGGTTTATTACACGATACTTATGTATATGGTGTTGATGCTAAACAAATCGTACCAACTATTCTATATCCAACAGAAATCATGGATGGTGCAATTGTAAGTGGTAACTGTGTATCAGCATGTGATAAAAACCCAACATATGTGCACTTAAACAACGGTGTTATTGAAGATTTATACAAAAAACATGGTAAAGAAATTAACTTCTTAGGTGTAATCATCACTAACGAAAATGTTTATTTAATGGATAAAGAACGTTCATCTAACTGGACTGCAAAACTTTGCCGTTACTTAAACTTAGATGCTGTAATCGTATCTCAAGAAGGATTCGGTAACCCAGATACTGACTTAATCATGAACTGTAAAAAAATTGAAGCTGAAAAAGTTAAAACAGTTATCGTAACTGATGAATATGCAGGACGTGACGGAGCCAGCCAAAGTTTAGCTGATGCTGACGTAGCTGCTGATGCAGTAGTAACTGGAGGAAATGCTAACCAAGTGGTTGTATTACCAAAATTAGATAAAGTTATCGGACACATCGATGTAGTAAATGTAATCGCTGGTGGTAACCAAGACTCATTAAGAGAAGATGGAACTATCGAAGTTGAAATTCAAGCTATTACAGGTGCTACTAACGAAACAGGTTTCGGTTACTTAAGTACTAAAACTTTCTAGTAAGCAAAATAAAAATAAATGTTATAGATTTTAACAAGGAGGAAATAAGATAATGGTAAGTCTTATTAATAAAAAAGTAGTTATCATTGGTGACCGTGATGGTATCCCAGGGTTAGCTATTGAAGAGTGTGTAAAACCAATTGAAGGATTAGAAGTAGTATTCTCATCTACTGAATGTTTTGTCTGAACAGCTGCAGGGGCTATGGACTTAGAAAACCAAAAACGTGTTAAAGAAGCTGCCGAAAAATTTGGTAACGAAAACGTTGTTGTTTTACTAGGTGCATCTGAAGCCGAAGCTGCTGGTCTAGCAGCTGAAACAGTAACAGCAGGTGACCCAACATTTGCAGGACCACTTGCAGGTGTAGCATTAAATCTTGCTGTATATCACATTGTAGAAGAAGAAATTAAATCTCAAATAGATGAAGCTATCTATGAAGATCAAGTTGGAATGATGGAAATGGTATTAGATATTGATGAAATCGCAAGCGAAATGAAAGATGTTCGTGGAGAGTAATTAAAGATCTAAATAATAGTTATAGGGGGAAATAAAAATGTCTAAAATAAGAGTAGTACATTATATAAACCAATTCTTCGCTGGAGTAGGTGGAGAAGAACAAGCCCACATTGCACCAGAATTAAGAACTGAATTACCACCAATTAGTGTTCAGTTACAAGGGCAATTGGGAGAAGAATTTGAAGTAGTAGCTGCAGTAGTTTGTGGTGATAGTTACTTCAACGAAAACTTAGAAAAAGTTCAAGCAGAACTTTTAGAAATGATTAAAGGATGCGAACCACAATTATTCATCGCTGGTCCAGCATTCAATGCAGGGCGTTACGGGGTAGCAGCTGGTACAATTACTAAAGCTGTTCAAGATGAATTAGGAATTCCAGCTGTAACAGCAATGTACGTAGAAAACCCAGGAACAGACATGTTCAGAAAAGAAGTTTATATTCTTGAAACAGCTGACAGTGCAGCTGGTATGAGAAAAGCTTTACCAAAATTAGCTAAATTTGCAGCAAAATTAGCTAAAGGTGAAGAAATCCTTTCTCCAAAAGAAGAAGGATACCATGAAAGAGGAATCCGTGTTAACTTCTTCAGCGATAAACGTGGATCAGAACGTGCTGTTGAAATGCTTGTTAAGAAAATTAAAGGTGAAGAATTCGAAACAGAATATCCAATGCCTAACTTTGACAGAGTTGAGCCAAACCCAGCTGTTAAAGATTTAAGCAAAGCTAAAATCGCTTTAGTTACTTCTGGTGGTATTGTTCCAAAAGGAAACCCAGACCACATCGAATCATCTTCTGCATCTAAATATGGTGAATATTCATTAGAAGGATTCACTGATTTAACTGATGCAACTCATGAAACAGCTCACGGTGGATACGACCCAGTATACGCTAACGAAGATGCTGACCGTGTATTACCTGTAGACGTAATGAGAGAATTCGTTAAAGAAGGTAAAGTAGGAAGCTTACATGAAAAATTCTATACTACAGTAGGTAACGGTACTGCCGTAGCTAGTGCTGTAGGATTCGCTAAAGAATATGCACAAAAATTAGTAGCCGACGGAGTAGATGCTGTAATCTTAACTTCTACTTGAGGAACTTGTACTCGTTGCGGTGCAACGATGGTAAAAGAAATTGAGAGAGCGGGTATACCTGTGGTTCACATGTGTACAGTAGTACCGATTTCTCTAACAGTTGGAGCTAACAGAATCGTTCCAACTATCGCAATCCCTCACCCACTAGGAAATCCAAAACTAGAAGCGGATGAAGAGAAAAAATTAAGACGTGGACTTGTAGAAAAAGCATTACATGCTTTAACTGTAGAAGTTGACGGACAAACAGTATTCGAATAATAAAAAAGAAAGGGGAGCTGAGGGTATGTTTATACCCTCAGCACAATATAGCTATGAATTATCCAGTATTTAAGGGAGCAGGATACATTCTTGTTCATACACCAGATATGATAGTAAGAAATGGATCGACTGCTTCTGTAGAAAGAGTTACGAATCCAGATTCAGAGTTTTTAAAAGAAGTAAATAACCATATTCGTACATATGAAGAAGTGGTTAACTATTTACCTAACCAAGTGTATATTGGTAATAAAACACCTGAACAATTAAATACATATCCAATGCCTTGGTATGATATTAAAGATGAAAAAGGTGAACGACACGGTAAATTTGGACAAATTGTCCCACAAGATGAGTTTTTAGCATTAATGAAACTTTGTGATGCTTTTGACTTAGTTAAACTATCAGAAGAGTTTGTAGCCGCTGTTCGTCCTAAAATAGAGGAAAACTTCAAAGAGCTAGCTCCTTTATTCGAAAAATTAGAAGGATCTGACTTAAGTGATAATGAAGAATCATTCGAAGATTTAGTTCATGAAGGCAAAGTAGTTGGTTATGTTAAAAAAGCTCACGATGTTGATGTGAACTTAAATGCTCACGTTATATTCGAAAATCTAGTAGTTAAAGCTTCTGGAGTTGTTGCTGCATTAGAATTACTACGTAATTCTGGTGTAAACCCAGCTGATATTGACTATGTTGTAGAATGTTCTGAAGAAGCTTGTGGGGATATTAACCAGCGTGGTGGTGGTAACTTCGCTAAAGCAATTGCAGAAGTTGTAGGTTTAGTTAACGCTACTGGATCTGACTTAAGAGGTTTCTGTGCTGCACCAACTCACGCATTAATCAGTGCTTCATCTTTAGTAAAAGCTGGAGTATACAAAAATGTATTAGTAGTTGCTGGTGGAGCAAGTGCTAAATTAGGTATGAATGGTAAAGACCACGTTAAAAAAGGTCTTCCAGTTCTAGAAGATGTTCTAGGTGGATTTGCTGTTCTTATTAGTGAAAATGATGGAGTAAATCCAATCATTAGAACTGATATGGTCGGAAAACACAACGTAGGAACAGGATCTTCACCACAAGCTGTAATGGGAGCTTTAGTAGCTGATCCATTAGATAAAGCTAAATTGAAAATTACAGATGTTGATGTATTCTCTGTAGAGATGCAAAACCCAGACATCACAAAAGCTGCTGGAGCAGGTAACGTTCCAGAAGCTAACTACAAAATGATTGCGGCATTAGCTGCAATGCGTGGAGATATTGAGAAAAAAGAACTTAAAACATTTATCGAAGCTAAAGGTTTACCTGGTTGGGCTCCAACACAAGGACACATTCCTTCAGGAGTACCTTATGTAGGATTCTTAATTGATGACTTAACAAAAGGTGATAAAAACCGTGCTATGATCGTAGGTAAAGGTAGTCTATTCTTAGGAAGAATGACAAACTTATTTGATGGAGTATCTATTGTAGTTGAAAGAAACAGCGGTAATGTAGAAGGAGAATCTGCAGGAATTTCTAAAGATGAAATAAGAAAAATTATTGCAGAATCAATGAGAAAAATTTCCCAAGAAATGTTAGAAGAATAGGGGTGATACTATGAGTAAACAAGTTATATCAGAAGTATTGCTAGAAGTAGCTAATGCCATTGAAACAGGTAACTTTGGTAAGAAATTAAAAGTTGGTTTAACAACTTTAGGAAGTGAACATGGTTTCGAGAATTTACTACAAGGTGCAATATTAGCTAAAAATCCTGTATTCGACATAGTTTTAATAGGTAAGGGACATGAAGATTTCGAATCTTATGAAGCTAAAGATGAAGACGAAGCTCACAAAATTATGGAAGACCTATTAGATAAAGGGGAAATAGCTTCTTGTGTAACTATGCATTATAATTTCCCTATTGGTGTATCAACAGTTGGTAGAGTTGTTACACCTGGAAGAGGTAATGAAATGCTTCTTGCAACAACAACAGGGACTTCAGCTACTAACAGAGTTGAAGCAATGGTAAGAAATACACTTTACGGTATTGCAACTGCTAAATCACTTGGAAAATCTAATCCTACTGTTGGTATAGCGAATGTTGAAGGTGCTAGACAAGTTGAAAAAATTTTATTAGACCTTAAAGAGAATGGTTATGAATTTGAATTTGCAACATCTCAAAGAGCGGATGGTGGTTCTGTAATGAGAGGTAATGATTTACTTATGGGAACTCCTGATGTTATGGTTGTTGATTCATTAACTGGTAACTTATTCATGAAAGTATTCTCAGCGTTCACTACTGGTGGAGATTATGAAGCTAGTGGATTTGGATATGGACCTGGTGTAGGAGAAGATTACGATAGAAGAATTTTAATCTTATCAAGAGCATCTGGTTCACCTGTTGTTGCCAATGCATTGAAATATGCTTATGAAGTAGCCAAAGGTAAAGTAAACGAAATAGCAAGACAAGAATTTGAAAAAGCTAATAAAGCTAAACTTGATGAATTCATTTCTAAATTGAAAGTTAAAAAAGAAGGCTCAGCAACTACTGAAGAGGTAAAAATGCCAGATAAAGAAGTAGTTACTGCACAAATTTCAGGTATAGATATTCTAGATCTTGAAGATGCAACTAAACTACTTTGGAAAAATGGAATATATGCTGAGAGTGGAATGGGATGTACTGGACCGATAGTTTTAGTAAATCCTGATAAGAAAGATTCAGCAGAAGAAATTCTTAAAAATGAAGGGCTTATTTCATAATCTAAAGATAGGCAGATTGGTTTCTTAGAGAAGGAAAAGCCGTAAGGTTTAAACAATTAATAAAAAACCTTTATATTGGATAAAACTATTTCCAATATAAAGGTTTTTTTATGTAGTTAGTAATATGAGATTACAAAATTTTGTGAATGTATTAAAGTAAAATCGTTATATTAATTATTTGAAAAAATATAATAAAAGAAAAATTTGCTTAAATTATCTTCATGTTATTATATGGAATTCAATTATCAACACGGATAATTTTTGGATGCTGGATTTTAGTTGTTTTAGTAATATACTTTGTTTACTCTGTGAAAAATAGTGAAGAGAAATAAGTTTAAATGATAAATCCTCTAATGTTAGTATGATACTAATACTTAGAGGATTTACTTTATAGAAATTGTGAGTTATCTTCTATTATTTCTTTAACCTTTTGCATTTGATTATCAAGTTTGGCGCTTATTTCAGCACAGAGCTGAAGACGACGCGCTATTTCTTTTTCTTTCTCTTCACTTAAATTTTTCTTGTATCTAAGTTTATGTTCTAAGCTTGCCCAAAAATCCATGGCGATTGTTCTGAACTGGACTTCCACCGCAATGTGTTCTACTTTATCTGATAGGAAAATGGGAACTTTTACGATAAGGTGATAACTTCTATATCCATTATCTTTATGATTTTTAATATAGTCTTTTTCAGCTATAACCGTTAGGTCATCTTGTTGTTTTAAGGCATCTACAAGTTTATAAACATCATTTTTAAATGAACATATAACACGTACGCCGGCAACATCATAGATATTTTCTTTTATTGTATTTATGTCAAAAGGTAAGTCTAAACGTTTAAGTTTGTTCATTAAACTCATGGGTGTCTTCAATCTAGTATTTACAGATTCGATTGGGTTGCTTTCTCCGTGCAAAGAAAATTCCTTATCAAAAACATTTAATTTTGTTTCAATTTCTAGCATAGCACATTCGTAGTGCATAAATAATTCTACATAGGGCTCTAATTCATTTATTAATAGTGAACTATCATTTTCCATAGAAAATAATTGATCGGTTAGTTTTTCAATTTGTGTTTTTTTCATATACATTTCTCGCTTTATTATTTATTATAATTTTATCATAAATTGCTATATTAAAATACAGTTTAAGTAATAAAAAAATAAATTTTTTATGTATTAGTGAACTTTTTGAATGTCATTTTCAATTAGTGTTAAATAAGGGAAGTGGGAAGCTGTATTATAAATAGTCTTTATTAGAAAATAGTACAGTAGTATACGTTAACCTTGACTAGAGTTGATATAATAGCTTTTTGAGATATATTTATAGAAAACAGAATAGCTAAAAAAATTCACAATTAGAGAAAAAGGCTAGCTAATAAGCTTTCTAGATTTCCCGGAAATAAATGTTGTAGACAGGAAGAAATTTTTGAGATAAGATAGTATTGTAATATTTTTATTTAAGAAAAAATTTATATGGAAATGAGGGATAACATGCAAAATAATAATTTATATTCTTATACAAAGGCAAAAGTAGATAATTTAACTAAAAATTTACTAGTTATAAAAAGGGATGGACGTATAGTTAGGTTTGATGCTGAAAAAATCTATAAGGCGATAGAAAAAGCGGTACATTCAGTATTTGGTAAAAACCATAGTGTTAATATTAATGGTATTGTGGATAATGTTATTTTGGAGATTGCTAATAGATTTAAAGGTAATATTAAAATTTATGAGCTTCAAAATATTGTTGAGCACACACTACTTACTTTAGGTGAAGAAGCTATTTATGAAGAGTACGTTGGATATAGAAGTATGCGTGATATTGAACGTGAGCGTAGTTTAGATATAAATGTAGCGATTGAAAAATTAGTTAATCGTGATGAGAATGTGGTGAATGAAAATGCGAACAAGGATAGTTTAGTGTTTAATACACACCGTGATTTAACTAGTGGAATTGTTGCTAAGGCAATTGGACTTAAAATGCTACCAAAGCATGTGGCTAATGCTCATCAAAAAGGAGATATTCACTATCATGACTTAGATTATTCTCCTTATCAGCCTTTAACTAATTGTTGCTTAATTGATTTCAAAGAAATGTTGACAAAAGGATTTAAAATCGGTAATGCTGATGTAGATAGTCCAAAAAGTATTCAAACAGCTACAGCTCAAATGGCTCAGATTATTGCTAATGTTGCCTCAAGTCAATATGGGGGATGTAGTGCTGATAGAATAGACGAAGTACTTGCACCGTTTGCAGAATTGAACTATGAAAAGAATTTAAAAATGGCTCAAGAGTGGATTGATGATGAGGAAAAACAAAAGGAATTTGCTAAACAAAAGACTAAAAAAGATATTTTTGATGCAATGCAATCTTTAGAATATGAAATTAATACTCTATACTCTTCACAAGGACAAACACCATTTACATCATTAGGTTTTGGGTTAGGTGAGGGCTATTTTGAAAAAGAAATTCAAAAAGCGATACTTAAGGTAAGAATAGAAGGATTAGGAAAAGAGAAAAGAACGGCTATTTTCCCTAAGTTAATTTTTGTTATTAAAGATGGCTTAAATTTAAAACCAACAGATCCTAACTATGATGTAAAACAACTTGCGTTGTCATGCGCAACTCAAAGAATGTATCCAGATGTACTTATGTATGATACTATTACGAAGATTACTGGTAGTTGTAAAACTCCTATGGGATGTAGATCATTCTTACCTGCGTGGAGAAATGAACAAGGAGAACTTGTGGAAAGTGGGCGTATGAATCTTGGGGTAGTAACGTTAAATCTTCCTAGAATAGCTTTAGAATCAAAAGGTAATAAGAACGAGTTCTGGGAAATTTTTAAAGAGAGATTAGAAATTTGTAAAGATGCACTTGATTACAGAGCAAAACGCTGTGGTGAGGCAAAACCTCAAAATGCACCTATTCTTTACATGCACGGAGCTTTCGGTAAACGACTTAAACCTGAGGATAGGGTAAAACAATTATTTGACAATAAACGTTCTACATTATCATTGGGATATATAGGTTTATATGAAGTGGCAAGTGTCTTTTATGGCGGGAAATGGGAGGAAAATTCCGAAGCAAAAGAATTTACTCTTGATATCATGCGTTATATGAAAGAGTGTGTAGATAAATGGACAGAAGAGGGAGACTATTGGTATAGTATTTATTCAACACCTAGTGAGTCTCTAACTGATAGATTCTGTCGAATGGATACTGAGAAGTTTGGTATTGTAGAAAATATTACAGACAAAGAATATTATACAAACTCATATCATTATGATGTAAGAAAGAACCCGACTCCATTTGAAAAATTAGATTTTGAAAAAGATTATCCATATTATGCAAGTGGTGGATTCATACATTATTGCGAGTATCCAGTGTTAAAACAAAATCCAAAAGCACTAGAAGCGGTATGGGATTATGCTTACGATAAGGTTGGATATTTGGGAACCAATACGCCGATAGATAGATGCTATAAATGCGGATATGAGGGTGAATTTGAACCTACTAAAAAAGGATTTAAATGCCCAGAATGTGGGAATAGAGATCCGAAAAGTTGCGATGTTGTTAAGAGAACATGTGGATACTTAGGAAATCCTCAAGCTCGTCCTATGATTAAAGGTCGTCATAAAGAAATTGTAGCAAGGGTAAAACATTTAAAATAAAAATAATCTTAATAGAAGTGATACTGAATTATATATCTAGATGTTGCTTCTATTATTTTTTATTATTATCAGCAAAAAAACTTAATTAAAAACCTTTAAATCCTTTACATTATTCAATTTTTTTGATAAAATCAATACTGATAAGAAATTAGGAGGAGTTTACACATGGGTAAAATATTTAAAGGTGCTTTATTAGGAGCGGTAAGTGCAATAGGAGCTTATTATTATAAAAATCCTAAAGAGTTAGAAAAACACAAAGAGTTATTAAAAGAAAATGCTAGAAATGGTATTGATAGATTAACAGAAATTGTTAATGATAAAATTCAGGAACTAGAAGCACAAGCGCAGGAAGAAAAAGATCTTGCTAAAGAAAAATTAGAAGAATTAACAACATCTGAAGAAGTTGTAGAAGTAGAAGAAAACTTCGTAGAATTAGGAGCTAAGGCTGAAGAGGTTAAAGAAGAAGTAGTAGCAGAAGTAACTGAAACAGTAGAAGATGTGAGAGAAGCTGTACAACCTGCAGTAGAAGAAGTAGCTGCTCCAGTTGTAGAAAAAGTAGAAGAAGTTGTTGTACCAGTAGTTGAGAATGCAGAAGAGACTGTAGTACCAGCTACAGAACCTGTTTTTGAGAAAACGGAAGAAGTTGTGGAGAATGTAAAAGAAGCGGCAGTAGAGCAATACGAAGAAAAAGTGGAGCCGACTTTTGAAGAAATTCATGAGGCTGTAGCTCCAGTTATTGAAAAAGCAGAAGAAGTACATGAAGAATTAGAAGAGGAAGTTGAGGAAAAACCAAAAACAACTCTAGATTCTATCGTTTCTTTATTCGCTTCAAAAGAAGGAAATAAGTAGTATAGATGATATATGATGGAATCGAGGCATGGAGAAATATCTCTTTAGCCTCGGTTTTCTTTATGTAAAATAATTCTATATTAGAAATTACTCAATTTCAAAAAACAGAATACAACATAAAAAAGAGTGACTCAAAAATTTCGATTTCTAAGAAATCGATTTTCTAGAGTCACTTCCTGCAGTAGTTTACTAGATATCTAAAAAGCGTTTAAAAAGCGAATTTAGATATCAATAAACCACTGCGTCTATGAATTTTCATATAAACCTTGTTAAAATTTAGGACTTTTGGGTCAGCACCGTTTTTTATTTCTATAGTCTATCAGCGATTGCTTTTCTAATTTCTTCGAATTCAGCAGGCTCAACTTTTTGAGGTGGCCATTTAACTTCTAAATTGTCGAAGTTTACATCTTTATCTTTATATCTTGGTACGATGTGGAAGTGAAGGTGGAAGACACTTTGTCCAGCATATTCTTCGTTATTTTGGAAGATATTTACTCCGTCACAACCATATGCTTCTTTTACAGCATTAGCAATTTTCGGAAGAACACGTCCAATGTTAGCAGCTGTTTCAGGATCACAGTCAAGAATATTTCTGCTGTGTTTTTTCGGAATTACTAAAGTGTGTCCTTTTGTAATAGGGAACACATCTAGAAAGCTGTATACATGCTCATCTTCATATACTTTATAACTTGGGATTTCTCCATCAATAATTTTTTCGAAAATAGTTTTTTCCATAATTTGACTCCTTATTATTTTAAATTTTGTAGTGTTTCAATTAAAAGTTTTTTCAGGTTTTCGCTAATTTTTTGTGCAGTTTGTAGTACGTGTTCGTGGTCGTGTTTTTTCTCTTGAATTCCTGTAGCCATATTAGTTGCACAAGCTAATACTGCAACTGGAAGTGATGCGTGGTTTGCAGCGATTACTTCTGGTACTGTAGACATACCTACAAGGTCACATCCCATAGTTTTAAATGCACGAATTTCTGCACGTGTTTCGAAGTAAGGACCTTGGAAGAATCCGTAAACACCAGTGTATAATGTAATATCTAATTTTTTTGCAGAATTGTGTAAATTTTCTACTAAGAATGGATCGAATGGCGTAGTCATATCAACGAATCTTTCTCCAAGACGTGGTTCGTTTTCTCCCATTAATGGATTATTGCTAACAAGTGAGATGAAGTCGTCAAGACAAACAATATCTCCTTCGCTGAAGTCTGTGTTGATAGCACCACAAGCATTTGTGATGAATAATCCTTTTACTCCAAGATATTTAACAACGTATGTCATAAAGGCGACATCTTTCATGCTGTATCCTTCGTAATAGTGAAGACGTCCGTTTAATACTAATACATTTTTCCCAGAAATTTTTCCGAAAGTTAGTTTATTTGCATGTCCTTTAACACGGTTAGCGTGTTTGTTTCCTGGAAAAAGTGGAATAGCTTCGTAGCCAAGTTCTTGTTGATCTTCTAATTCTAAAGTGATCCCACTTCCTAATACTACTGCGTAGTCAATTTGTTCTCCAAAATATTTTTTGATGTAGTTTGCCGTCTCTACAATATTTTCATAATATGTCATAATATAAATTCCTCCTGAAAATGCTTTATCAAAGTTATTATAGCATAAAAAATTCAGAAAATATATAATTTTATATTAATAATTATCAACGTTTATATTATTAATATAAATGAGTTTATGTAATTTTTAATGATGCGATTGAAATATAAAAATGAACATCAATAAGTGCTATAAGACTATGATTTATTTAATCAAAAATTTAGTTGTGTTTAAAAAATTTAAAAAAAGTTCAAAAAACATTTGCAAGCGTTTTAAAGATATTGTATTATGTACTTAGTACATAAATTTTTAAGGAGGGTATTATGAAAAAATTACGTACTATTTTTGCAATTCTAGTTGCATTATCATTAATTGTTGTTGGTTGTTCTTCAAAGAATGCTAAGAATGACACTAAATCTGACGGAAAGAGCGGATATAAAATTGGTGTCGTAACTGGCGAAGGTGGAGCAAAAGATAAGAGTTTTAACCAAGCTAACGTAGAGGCAATTCAAGCGTGGACGAAAGCTAATGGTGCAAAAGAGCCAGTTGTTTTAGAAACGAAAACTCAATCGGATTTAACTTCTAATTTACAAAATGCAGCAAAAGTATCTGATATTATTTCTTTAGCTGGTTATGAATTTGAAAAAGAAATTCCAAAAGTAGCGGAACAATATAAAGATAAAAAATTCATGTATGTTGATACTTTTGTTGATGCGCCTAATATTGCTTCATTAATCTTTAAGGAACAAGAAGCTGGTTATTTAGCTGGATATATTGCAGCTTTACAATCTAAAACAGGAAAAGTTGGATATATTGGAGGAACTAAAATTCCACCAGTAGAGCGATTTGGTATTGGGTTTGTACAAGGTGCTAAAGCGGCTAAAAGTGATATTAAAGTAATGTATAATTATAGCGGAACTTTTTCAGATACAAACAAAGGTAAAACATTAGCAGCTACTATGTATGACTCAGGTGCGGATGTAATTTTCGTTGCTGCAGGGAATACAGGTAATGGTGTAATCTCAGAAGCTAAAGAACGCGGTATTATCGATATGTCTAAGAGTGGAGAGATTAAACACTGGGTTGTAGGAGTAGATAAAGATCAATACGAAGAAGGTATTTTTAAAGGGAAAGATAAAGACGGAAAAGAATATCAAAAATCTGCTATCTTAACTTCTGCTGTCAAAAATATTGAAGTAGCAGTTACTAAAATATTAAATGAAATCAAAGAAGGTAAATTTACAAAAGGTGAACATGTCTTTGGTATTAAAGAAAATGGTGTAGGAATTCCAAAAGAAAATCCTAACTTAAGTGATGAAGTTAAAACAAAAGTTGCTAGTGCTATCGAAGAACTAAAATCAGGTAAAGTTGAAGTAGTAGCTACTGGAGATGAGCTTAAAGCTAAAGGAGCAGCTACAAATATCGAAGGAGAACTATAAAAAAATTTAATGTTGGAATCTCTATAGAACTTTTAGTTTTATAGAGATTTTTTTATTTATCTACAACTATTAATATGTGTTAATTATTTATAATAAGAGTACTTTATTTTAATGTTCGTAAAGTTCTAATTCTTTAATAAATCCTTTTTTACAGTGTTATTTTAATTTATTTAATTAATGTGTAATAATTAATAATGTGTAAAAATTCGTATAAATATGAAAACGTTATTAATGTTTTGAAAATGCTTTATAATTCTAAAATAATTCTATGGAAACAAAGGAGAATAGATATGATATAGGCTATGAATGTTGTTTTTATAGCTTTTTATAATTATAAAACGAACATTATAAAAAAATGTTAATATTTCAAAAATAAATTATTGAAGTTTCAAAGATAATGTGGTATTATTTAGATATAAACAATATACAAATAAAGGAGACTTTTTATTTATGAAAAAGGTATTTTCGTTAATAGCAGTTGTTTTATCAGCAGCATTAATTATTGTTGGATGTTCTTCTAAATCATCTAACGGAAATTCATCTTCTAACAACTCTGGATTAAAAATCGGTGTTGTAACTGACGAAGGTGGAGCAAAAGATAAAAGTTTTAACCAAAGTAACGTTGAAACTGTAAAAGCTTGGGCAGAGAAAAATGGTGGGAAAGCACTTAACCCAATCGAAACTAAAAACCAAAGTGACATTGCAGCTAACTTACAAAATGCAGCAAAAGCTTCTGACGTAATTTCATTAGCTGGTTTCTACTTTGAAAAAGAATTACCAAAAGTTGCAGATTCATTTGCAGATAAAAAATTCATTTTCATCGATGGTGTAGTTCAAAACAAAAACGTTGCTTCTGTAACATTCTCAGAACACGAAGCCGGATACTTAGCTGGATATGCAGCAGCTTTACAATCAAAAACTGGTAAAGTTGGATACATTGGTGGAGCTAAAATTCCTGCAGTAGTTAAATTTGGTGTTGGATTCGTTCAAGGTGCTAAAGCAGCTAAAAAAGACATCAAAGTTGTTTACAACTACAGTGGTTCATTCAATGACACTAACAAAGGTAAAACTTTAGCAGCAACTATGTTTGATGCTGGTGCTGACGTAATCTTCGTAGCAGCTGGTGGTACTGGTAGCGGGTCTATTAAAGAAGCTCAAGAAAGAGCTACTAAAGATCTTAAAGAAAGCGGAGAAGTTAAACACTGGATCGTTGGTGTAGATAAAGACCAATATTCTGAAGGTGTATTCAAAGCCAAAGATAAAGACGGAAAAGATGTTGAAAAATCAGTTATCTTAACTTCAGCTGTTAAACGTATCGACGTAGCAGTTGCTAACATCTTAGATGCTATCAAAGCTAACAAATTTGAAGGTGGAACAGCTAAAGTCTTCACTATTAAAGAAGATGGTGTTGGACTTCCAGCAGAAAACCCTAACTTAAGCAATGATATCAAAGCTAAAATTAAAACAGTTGTTGAAGATCTTAAAGCTGGAAAAGCAACAGTTGCAGCTGATGCAGCTGGTGTAGCTGACAAAGCTAATATCGACGGAGAACTTTAATTTTAAAAAGTTTATAGTAAAAAGGCCTAGCAAATGCTAGGTCTTTTTTTGTAAGGAATTATTTTTATATTTCTTAAATAGTATTAAAAAATTTATATTGAATTGAGGATAATTTAAGTTAGAAAAACCGTATTTTATTATAAAATATTAAAACGAATACAGTATAGATTTTAATTAATTTACCATGCAGAAAATTAATATTAAATATAAATAAAAAAATACCTTAAAAAGCTATACTAGTTTGTCGAAATATATTATAATATATAGTATGTAAGAATATATAAAAGAGAGGTAAAGATATGTACGCTATAGAAATGCTAAACATAACTAAAAAGTTTGGCGACTTCTACGCAAATAAAGATATCACTATTCAAGTAAAGAACAATGAAATTCATGCCTTACTTGGTGAAAATGGTGCTGGAAAATCTACGTTGATGTCGGTTCTTTTTGGTATGTACCATCAAGAAGCCGGTGTTATTAAATTGAATGGTACGGAAGTTGATATTAAAGATCCTAAGCATGCTAACAAACTAGGGATAGGTATGGTTCACCAACACTTTAAACTTATTAAAAACTTTACTGTTGCTGAAAACATTATTTTAGGGATGGAAGAAGTAAAAGGTGGGAAAATTGATTTAGATAGCGCGGCTGAAAAAATCAGTGATTTATCTAAAAAGTATGGTTTAGAAGTTGATCCTAGAGCATTAGTTGGGGATATTAGTGTAGGGATGCAACAAAGGGTAGAAATCCTAAAAATGTTATATAGAGATGCAAACATCTTAATTTTTGACGAACCTACGGCAGTGTTAACTCCTGCTGAGATTAAAGAATTCTTAGCTATTCTTAAAAATCTTCAAGCAGAAGGGAAAACTATCTTATTAATCACTCACAAACTTAACGAAATTATGGCTGTTGCTAATCGTTGTAGTATTATTCGCCGTGGTGAGTACTTTGGAACTGTAGAAATAGCAGAAACAACTAAAGAACAATTAGCTAGTTTAATGATTGGTAAAGATTTAGAAATTATTAAATATGAGCGCTCTAGAGAAGGTAAGAAAAATATTCTTGAAGTTTCAGGGGTATATGCAGATACTGCTGAGAAAAAAGACATCCTTCACGATTTCAACTTAAATGTACGTGAACGTGAAATTCTAGGTATCGCAGGGGTTGATGGAAATGGTCAACAACAATTTGTAGAAGTACTAAATGCTTTACTTAAAGAAACAAAAGGGAAAATTATTTTCGACGGAAAAGAAATCAATTCATTATCTACTGCAAAACGTAAAGAGCTTGGACTTGAGATTATTGCAGAAGATAGACACAAAGATGGTCTTGTACTAGACTTCAGTGTTGAAGAAAACTCAGTTTTAGAAAACTATTACACAGAAAAATTCTCAAATCGTGGATTCTTGAAGAAAAATGTTATCTCAAAATTTGCGAAAGAAATTTGTGAAAAATATGATGTTCGTAAAGCTGGAGATGAGAAAATTTCTGCACGTAGTATGAGTGGGGGTAACCAACAAAAACTTATTATCGGACGTGCTTTAGAATTAAATCCGAAATTATTAGTTACAACACAACCTACTCGTGGACTTGACGTTGGGGCTATTAATGGTATTCATAAAATGTTAATCGACTATCGTGATAAAGGTAACGGTGTATTATTAATTTCATTTGACTTAGATGAAATCTTAACATTATCTGATAGAATTGCAGTTATTCACAATGGTAACATCATTGATGTCGTGGATAATGATGAAAATGTAACAAAAGAACAACTTGGTCTGCTTATGGCAGGGGTTAAGAAGTAGAGAGGAGAACGTATGTTAAAAAAAGTTTTAACTAATGCGGTGCTACCAATATTAGCTTCATTTATTATTGGGGCGATTCTTATTTCAGCGATAGGGGCAGCACCAGGAGATGTGTTTGGAGTAATTGGAGATATTTTCTCAGACTCAAACAGTATAGCTGAAATTTTTGTATCAACAATTCCATTAATTTGTACTGGATTATCTGTCGCGTTTGCATTTAGAACAGGTTTATTCAACATCGGTGCAGAAGGTCAATTCATTATGGGTGGACTTTTCGCTGGACTTGTTGCGATTAAAATGGAAGGTATGAACTTCTATTTAGTATTAATTACTAGTATTTTAGTTGGGATTGTAGTAGGTGGTCTTTGGGCAGCTATTGCAGGTTACTTGAAAGCTAGATTCAATATCAGTGAAGTAGTTGTAACAATTATGTTAAACTACACAGCTTTATATTTTGTACAATTTGCAGTGCCTAAATATATTAAAGGAACTAATGATATTATTTCTAAACCAATTGTTTCAGCAGATGGAACTGGGTATTTACAAAATAGTTTAGTTGAAGGTATTTTCAACAACTATCGTTTAGGAACAGATTTATTCTTAGCTATCTTTAGTGTTATCATTTTCTATATTGTTATGGAAAAAACAGTGTTCGGATATGAATTACGTTCTGTAGGTTTTAACCCGAATGCATCAAAATTCGTAGGTATGAAAGTTAACAGAAACACTGTGTTATCTATGGCTATTTCAGGAGCTTTCGCCGGTCTAGGTGGTGCTCTTTACAACATGGGACCTGTAGGGCAAGTAGTTGCAGGTTCAACATTCCAAGGATTTGGATACATGGGAATCGCGGTTGCTTTAATCGGTGCTAATACTGCTTTAGGATCATTATTAGGAGCATTATTATTCGGATTCCTAGGAGTATTAACTCCACAATTATCATTCATCGGTATTCCAAAAGATATCGCGAATATTTTAATCGGATTAATCGTATTATTCGTTGCAGCTAAAGCTATCTTTGATAACAAGTTGCTTGATAAATTATTTAGTAGTAAGAAACAGAAAGGAGACAAATAGATGGATACAGTATTATCACTATTAGACTCAATGTTACAATATACTGCACCAATTCTTATAGCTGCCATCGGTGGTTTCTATTCAGAAAAAAGTGGGGTTGTTAACATTGCCCTTGACGGTTTCGTAATCTTTGGATCATTCATCGCCTCACTATTAGCATTATCAGTGTTCGATGGATCTCCAACATTATTCCAATTAGTAATTTGTTTAGTTGTTGCAACACTTGCAGGTGGGTTAATGTCATTAATCCACGCATATATCAGTATTAATTTAAAAGCTGATCAAGTTATCTCAGGTACGGCGATTAACTTAATTACACCAGCTATAGCATTATTCTTAGTTAACCACTTTAATGGTACATATGAATTATTATTAGCAAGTGGTTTCCCAAGATATACAGTATTTGGTAAATTTACTATTTATCCAACAGTATTTATAGCTGTAATCTTAGTAATTGTAACATATTATGTAATTTATAAACGTCCGTTCGGATTACGTTTACGTTCTGTAGGGGAAAACCCACAAGCCAGTGATTCACTAGGATTAAACGTATTTAAATATCGTTACATTGGGGTATTTATTTCAGGATGTTTAGCAGGATTAGCTGGAGCTATTATTGCTACTACATTCTCTCAAGGATTTAACGCAGCAATCACAGTATACGGATTCGGATACTTAGCATTAGCAGCATTAATCTTCGGTAAGTATAACCCAATTACAATTACATTAGCTTCGTTATTCTTCGGAGGAACTAAAGTATTTGCTGAGAAAGTTTCTATCTTAGCACCAGACCTACCAATTCCGGTATCATTCTGGAACATGTTCCCATTCGTAGCTACAATAATTGCACTTATCGTATTTTCTAAGAAAACTGCTACTCCAGAAGCACTTGGTATTCCATACGATAAAGGTTTAAGATAATAAATATGGTAGTCTTTGAAATTTATAAGTTTCAGGGACTACTTTTTTGTTATCAAATTATGATATAATATAAGTAAGCAAATAAAAGGAGATAGATATATGAATAAAAAGTTATTAATGTTACTTGCAGCAGGAGCACTAGTTATAACAGGTTGTGCAGGAAAAGATAGTTTAAAAACTTCGGATAAGAAAAATACAGAGCAAAAAGAAAGTAAGACAGAGAATAAAGAAACAACTTCAAAAGAAAAAACAGAAGTTAAACATGATTTAGCTGCTGCAGAAAAATTAGCTCACTTAGTTGCTATTTCAGGAAATGATTTATCAAGATTAAATGAACAAACAAACCTATTGGCGTGGATTACTCAAGATAGATCTACAAAATTCAATTCTCCAGAAGGAGTGCCATTAGCAAAAGTTTCAGTACAGGATTTTGTAGATGTAGTTAATGAATTTTCAGATAAAACATATTCTAAAGAAGAAGCGTTAGAGCTATTACAAAGTCCTGCTTTCAGCGAGCTTGCTGGAAAATCTTTAGGAGCGAATGCATTTCCTAAAGATAGTGAGATATACTACTACAAAGAAGACAATACACTTGTATTTGTGTCTGTAGTAAGAGGGCATAATTATCCACAAGAATTAGATAAAAAAGAAAACTGGAAAACAGAAGGAGATAGCATTAAAATTGATGTACTAGATGCTATGACAAAAACAAAAATTTCAACAATAACATTGAAATTAAATAAAAAAAATTATACAGGTGGGCACAGTAAATCTAAATACTACGTTGCTGAAGTGAAGACTGCGTAGAAAAGAAAATATAGAGTGATAGAATATTAAAAAGAAATATGGTAAAGGGATGACGACGTTATTAACTGTATTAAATAGTGAGAAGAAAAGCTTAGAGATAAGTGAAATATTTGATTCTAGTAAATACAATGTGTTAAAAGCTGTAACTTTTTCAATTGATTCGAACTTTTACAATAAGTACTTGGAAAACTTTGAAGAGACAACAATAACAGTAGGTATTCAAGATAGTGAAGTTCAAGAAAGAGCATTAGGTTCAAGGAAGCAAGCTATTCATCAATTGATAAATAGTACAAAAATATTAAATGATGGCACGCCTATGAGACTTATAGAAGAATTAAATTCAGAACTTCAAGAAAAAGTTACTAAAAATAAGTTTAATATAAGAATACCAATAGACAAAACCATTCATAGTAAGGTGTATCTATTAGAAAATACTCAGACAAAAGAAACAAGGGTTATTATAGGTTCTGCAAATTTATCTACACAAGCATTTTCAAACAGTACTAATCAATTGGAAATAGTAGAAATTAGAGATAATGATGCTATTTTTGAAATATATAATGAATATTATGAGAATACAATAATTCCTGCTACTCAAAACTTATTCACGAAGTCTGTTTTAGATAAAATAACTAAGAAAAAAGACAAAAATCCTGATTTAAATATTAATTTCACACCAGAGGAAACTTCTGAGTTGAAAGTGAATACTATTAGTGATTTTTATGATGAAGTTCAGAAAAAAGTTACGATTGGTGAGATAAAACAAGAGTTAATAGAAGATTTGAAAGAGGAAAAAGAATTCGAACAAATCCGTGCAGAGGAATTTCAACAAAAAGCTAATGAGCTAGAATTTGCTTTGAGAATCACTAATAGTGTGGTTAATAGAAGAACCGGAAATACTGCTAATAGTGATACGAAACTTTTAGATAAGGCTAAGATGCGTACGAATATTAAAAAATATTTACAACTTCAAATTCAGGCTAAAAAAGTAAAATCGGAAACTGCCCCAAGGGAGCTTATTATAAATAAACCTGCACTTAGAACAGAGAACAATAGTGGATTATCACAGGGGATAAAAATAGAGAGTACGATAAATCCAGAGACGAAAGCTTTAGAAGAACGTTTTTCTTATTATCCAATAAGTGAGAGGTTAACTGATGCAGAAATTAAGGAAAATATTGGGATTATTTGTAAATTATTAAAAAATTACGAAGATTTTGTCCCTAATTATACTCCTGAATATGGGAAACGTGTAATGGAGACAATATTATATACATTTACCTCACCATTTATAGGTGAGATTAGAGAAAAATTTACATTAGGAAATGAAGCTTTGGATATACCTTTATTTGCTATTGTCGGTGGAACAGGGGGCTCTGGTAAGTCTAATTTACTTAATATATTAAATAAGATGTTAGGGCTGACAACGGATAATAAAATACCAACGTACAATGAGTTGGTTGACAATGATACGAGAAAGGATTCTGCAACGCGCCAACAAATCCGTTATTGGATGCTTAATGAGGATAATGTCGCACCTTTACTTGTTGATGAGTTGCCAAGTGATTTCTTTAATGGAAAAGGTGAAGATTTGATTAAAGATATTTCTAATCAAGCGGAAAATCAAATACATTTAACTCCTGCATTTATTTGTACGACTAATGCAGAAGCAATTGGTTCTAAATCAGAGGCCCTTAGTAGAAGAATATATTATTTATTAAATGATCGTAAATTTGATTCGCAAAGATGAGCAGAAACGACAGATAGATATATAGAAGTTTACGAGAAAATTAATTCAGGATTGTTTAGAGATTTTGTTTTGAGATTTTCTAAAAAACTTATGCAAGATGATTTGAATTGGAAACATTATAGTGGAAATAAATTAGATTTCTTATACTATACTCGTGAAATATTTAAAGAATATTTTGAAATCGCAGGAATTGAATTGCCTGACTTTTTCCTACTTTCGCGTGTAGATGATGCTACGAAAAATAATATGTTGATGTGGCGAAAACTGTATATAGGTTCTCCAGAATTGTTTAAAGAAGTTAAAGGGGAGCAAGAGGAGAGAAATATTTACATGATTAAGATGAGCGAACTTGATCATAATTTCCAAAGTTCTAGGTATGGAGTGGATAATACTAAACCATCAAAAGTTTATTCGGAAGCATTAGAGAATAAGGTTTTGAGTTCAAGTAAAACAAATGCAGATCTATTTGTTGAAATTTTCCAAGATTCTTTCCACGAATGGATAAATGTTCCACTAAAATCAGATGATAAGAAAGAAAATATTGTAGAAGAAGAAAAACCTGAAGATACAGAGGAGAAAATTGGCTTTTTCCAAAGATTATTTGGAAAGAATAAGTAATTTATAGAGTTTTATTTACATATTACCTATCATAAAAAAGGTAATAGGCCTTCAAATTTATCTGAATTTTGGAGGATTATTGATTTTTTATTAAAGGGATTTCAAGTGAGGAACCTAATTGAATTAAATAGATTTGCAACATTTATAACAACTAAAAACGTAGTTAAATTAGGATTTTTCATTCAAATTATAGTTGTAATATCAGTTAGAACTAATAATCATTTCCTTACTTTGTTCGTTAAGATTAAAGTTCTTGTTGCATACGCTGTACCTAAGAATTATGTCGTCGTTATACTCCTAATAATTCAAATGTACACCGCATTATTCCCACTCAATAGTAGATTCTTACCCGTGAGCCCCCGTATATCAACTTTTAAAGATAAAAAAGCTAGTTTTGGTGGGGTAATTGGTGGGGTTGCCTTAAATTGATTTTAATACTTGATTACCATTAAAATTTATAAGGCTTTTCTTAGGTCTATTATATACTATATTTCCTTCCATTTCTAGTGCGATATGTTCATCTGCACCAGTCCACAAATGCGAATAGTGTTTTAATGTTATTTCTGGTGATGAGTGACCAAGTCTCTTACATAATATCAATATAGATATATTAAATTCATTTATGAGATAACTAGCGTGACTATGTCTTAATCCTTTAGCTTGAATTTTTTTGACTCCAGCTAGTTTAGAATATCTAGCAATTATTCTTGATATGGTAGATTTAATCATAGGTAAACCATCATAAGAGAAAATAAAATTATCTTCATTGCCTAAACCAATAGTTTTTTGAGTTTTTTTCCATTTTTTTAAAATTGAAATCGTGTCTGAGTCTAGACTTATAGTTCGTCTACCATTTTTAGTTTTTGTGTAGGGGTTTATTGTCCACTCCTCTTTAGATTGTATTATTAGCATATTGTGAATACGTAACTTTTTATTTTTAAAATCTACATCATTCCACCTTAAGGCACAGCCTTCATTAACTCTAATACCCGTCATGAAATAAATCCATAACATAATAAAGTTCAAATGCTCATAAGTATTTTCTATATATATTTTAGATATTACAGCTTCAAATTCTGATTTTGTCCAGTATGGAACAGTAGCTTTTCCTTTAGGTATTGCTTTTACACGCTTTGATATATTTTGTTCTACATATCCCATTGTTAATGCAAAATCTAATGATTTTCTAAAAGCTCCGAATATTAGGCTTGCGTAACTTTGAGAATATCCAGGACCACCCGATTCCTCTGAAGTTAAAAGCCAAATTCTATAATTTTGAACTTGTTCTAATGATATAGAACGTAATAAAGTATTAGAAAATCTATCTCTTATATCCTCTAGAATTTTCTTTTTTATACTAAAAGTGCTTTTATCAACTGTAGATTGATAATAGGGAATATAGATAGAATCCATATATTGTTTATAAGACATTCTATAGTTAGAGTAGCCTTGTGCCTCATGATACTCATTTTTTATTCTAGTAAGTTCTTTGTATGCTTCAACTGCTGACGAAAATAGTTTTCCATTCTTATCTTTTCTTCCTTTTTTTCTGATTCTTTTCCCAGTTATTTTATCAATTCCAAGCTCAGTCTGATAGAAGAAGTTACCTTTTTCATCCTTGTATACTCCTGTATATTTAGTTTTAGTTTGTGCCATTAGAATTTCCCTCCGAAGTATTATTTACTTGAATAGAAATTCCTAATATATTTTCAACTACTGATTTAGGAACACGTCCTAATCTTTTATTGTTATAAAATGCATACCCTTGTTTTACCATAATTTGCTTCGCTTGTCTAATAATTGATATTGAAGTATGTTCTTTATAACCTAATTTCATTAATTCCGTTTTACTTATTGTACAATTATTTAACATGTTTATTATAATCTCCTTGATATTTATTTTTAAATTTGAGATAATAACAATAAATAGTAATATTGCTATTTAATCTTTTGGTTATCCTTTTTTGCTTTGGTCGGCGGAAGGATAATCTTTTTCTATCCAATTCATATTTCTTATAATTTTTTTAATTATAATTTTTTTTAGCTCATCTTTCTTGTATGATTTTGGATTTGAGAAAATATATAGATACTCTGTATTTTTTCTATACCATATTCCTTTCCGTTCTTCTTTTGGAATTACTCGTTTATATGGGGTAGATAATAGGAATTTGTCAGTAACCTCTATTTGTAAATCTATTCTTCTATAAAATTGGTCAGAATCTTCGCCCGCTGAATCTTCAGCTTCGTAAAAGAACTTACCGGGAGCGTGAGGCGCTGTTAAGATGATAACTTTAGAAATTCCCTGCTTATTGTGGTAGCGTGCAGAAATGGGTGAAATAGAGAAAGGGTCTAAGAGTTTAAGCCAATTTGAAACATTCATACTACTACCTCGTATGTCATCAAGCAATAATATTTCTTGTGAGTTAAACTCATCAAATGCGTTAGTTGATGCTGTAATGCAGTGTTCCCAGATTTCTCCAGAATAGTGTAATGCAAGATGTTTAATTGTTTTTATTAACTCTTTTGCAAATCTAGTTTTACCAATACCACTATGACCTTGTATATAAATAATAGTCTTTTTAAATTGTCCATCTTCTAAGTCATTAATAGTCTTTATAGTTTTCTTTTCGTTGTATGTGTCTATCGCCTCATTAACTTTTCTTTTATGATGTAAATATATAGTATAGTATTCATTGGTAAGCAATATTTTATCTTTATTTATCTCACCATTTGCAATTTTAGAGATAAGCCAGTCGACACTCAAATTTGTTTCTTTAGCTGTTTTCGTTGCTCTTCCTTTAAACCAAGTATTAATTCTTTTTTTGTATATATCCATATAGTTTTCACCAAGAATAGTTAATACTTCTTCTGGTTTATATTGATGTTTATTTTCATCTTTAGCGTGAATCAAGTATGCCAAGCAATTATCGTAACCATACCTTCCAGATTTAAGCTTTTCTAAATATTGTGGATTTATACCAATAGCTAATGCTATATTGTTAAGCGTTGCACCTTTTTCAAATTTAAATAGTATATGTATATGTTTTGGTTTAAGTGTACTGTTATCTTCGTATAAGTCTTCATCATGAAGTATGGAATATACTTCAGATGGTATAATATCATTACTTTTTAATTTTGAAATGATTTCATCTAAAAGTGGTCTTAAATCACCATTATTTGCTGTTGTTATTGAGTCTTTATTTTCCCATAAATCCCAATAAGCAGGGTCTAACTGTTGAACTAGCATTATTGTTTTTAAAATTGCTTCTTTTTTTATCATGGATTATCTCCTATTCTGAGAATATTTAAAATCGATTTTTAATTATTCTTTTAATTATTCTCTTGATTTTTCTTGATTTTATTTTTTTGAAAATCGACTTAAAGCATTGATTTTATTGGTTTTTTACTGCGTGGAACATTGACAAGCCCTGTTCCACGCAGGCGTTAGGAATTAATTAATAATTAACTCCATAATTTTAAAATAGTAAATTATGCGAAGAAAGTGTCGTAACATTCATAACTATCCATTAATGATTTCGCAAAATTATATTTGATTTTGAAACGATGTTCAAATTCGGACATTTGAATTTGTTTCTCTTCCAAACTCCTTGTATCATAGAAATATTCCATAATTTCATCGTAAAATCTCTCTGAAGAAATATATAAGTTAATAAAAGCATTAGATAATAATTCCACATCAAACGTACTTTTGGCAATATCCACAAGGAATAGATATTCATTAAATATCCATTCTTCTATTTCACTGATTTTATCATTGTTATAATCCTCTTCTCGCGTAAGTGCACGAAGTGATTCATCGTATAATCGTGCATATTCTCTTAAAATTTTTTCATTTAAAACAAAATTATATTGTTTTATTCTTCTCATTTCTTATTCTCCTATCTTATATCTTAAAATTTTTTAAAAAACGGGGTTTCATAAAAATGGGGTGTTTCCCATTTCCTTCCCGATCCTTGTATTCTGGCAATTCCTTGCCCTTTCTTGTAACTTCGTTTAGGTAGGTCTGCGAACCCACTCATTAGATATTGTCTCTCCGTTGGAGAATCAGCAGCCCCACCAAGCATAATTACAGCATCAGAACAGTTTACTCTAGCTAAGGATGGTAAAAATCCTTCTTTAGTTGCAAATTGCGATATTGCAATTATATGTATCCCAGCACTTGCTCCTGTAGCTGAAAGTCTGTTAATTGCTGTTATCCATCTGGATGTAATTTTTAGTGTTTTATCTGTTTTATCAAGTGATTCAAGAGAAGCGTTTAAATTACCGAGTTCATCAAAGAAAATGGCTATATTAGGCATATCTTTCATATCTAGGTATTTATCCTTCCCAGCATTATTGATTTCTTGTAGTCTATTATCCATTACAGAACACCAATATTCAGCACGTTCAACAATTTCAATAGGGTCACTTTTCCCGTTGAATTCTTTGACGTATCTGTCGTATTTTGCTGAATTATATTCAACAATCCAGTTCTGTAAGAGCATTAATCTAGCCATATATTCACCAGCAAGAACTGACTTACCTGCACGTGTGCGTGCTATTATTGACAAATGAGCGGTAATATTGCATTGCCATACAAGATTTTTAGCTAGCCTAATATGGTGTTCACATTCAGAGATATTTTCTTTTATATCACCAGTATTATCAATAATTAATCTTTCTGATGTTATGCTGTCTTCAAAATAAAATAGAATAAAACTATCATCAAGTGTTAACTCAGAGCTTACAACGGAATATTTTTGATATTTCCCAGACAATACTCCAGATATCTTTTGTTCAAATTTATCACGGTCCGCCCTGTCAAAATTTGAAATATTTTCTATAGCTATAAAACCTTCTTTTAAAGAACTATCAAGAAATACGTATATTTCTGGCATCTCTTCACCGTATCTAGTAGAATTACTAAGTTTTAGCACATCAGTAATTGTTTTATCATTAAATAACTTATTTATTCTAGTAGCTAATTTATTTGCTTCCTTATTCATTTTATCTATCTCTAATACAGAAACCTGTTCTCTGTGGTTAAGTGAAATTACTAAGCAGAAAATAATTAATGATAATAGACTTATAGATAAAATAAAATTGTAAAGTAAGTACTTTTTAAAGAAGTTATATATTATAAATGTAAGTACCAATGAAAGGAAAATAGTTATTATCAAAACCACCGATATAATCTGATGGTTTTGATATTTACTATCCTTCTTCTTGATAATCCTACGGTACTTACTCATTTCGTTGAGCTACTTCGACAGATTCCGCAGAGTACCAGCCATTTCCAGTCGATGTAGCACCTCCACGTACATTTTTAAATACCAGAACTGTACTAAATTTAACATCTACTTTTTGAGGTGCTTTAATTGTGTACTCTAAGTTGTTTTTTGTATCTACAATGGAATATTTAAATCCACCTTCGACTTCATCTATTCCCCCTGTTGAAAATACAGGAAGTTGACGAATTACATCTGCTGTATACTCCTTACCAGTTGTCTTACTTGTTAGTACAACTTGTACTGTAGGGTGTTTTAACACCTCTGATAGTGTTTTATTCCAATTAGGTTTAGCCATTGCTAAGCCCTCCTTTCAATTTATTAAATATTATTTTTAGTTGTATATGTGTCATAATAATATTATAGTAATATATTATAAGTGCTTCCCCTTTCAAATAAGGCAAATCCTTAACATCTTTAAAACTCCTAAAGGAAAATTTGTATGGTGAATACCATATTTCATAGAGTTCGTTAGGAACAGTTTTAAAATATGTATCTTTTGAAATTCTTTGATAAGCAACATTCCCATAATTAGCTAGTATATGTGCTTGAAAACGTTCAAGATTATAATTAAGCATTTATTTTCAACTCCTTTCTATTGCTTGATATTATCATGAGTGTTATTTGAATAACACTAGGTTACCTCCTTACATATTATTATAGTTCAATATATTATGTATTGCAAAGGTATTGTAGTATAATTTTAAGTGAGTAAATACACAACCTTATAGTTTTATACTAATAGCATGTAAATGGCATTATAGTTATCTTATCCGTAAATAATATATTACATTTCACTTGTGTAAAAAAACATATTATGTTAAAATATTAAATAACAAAATACTAAAATTGAGGAGTGAAGAATTATGGAGATAGCTTTGCAAGATTTTTTTTGTGAGAAGGCATCAAATAGGATAGGAAAACTTATTAAGAAAAAGAATTTGAATTCTTTTAAAGTCTATGAGGATAACGCTACCCTTATAACATGGATTGTAAGAGGGGAGCGAACAAAGAGAAATCCATATTTATTAACTGAAACATCCACTAATAAAATATTAGAAAGTTTATATGGACAAGGATTATCAGAGTTAGAGCGAAAAAGGATTAGTAGAATGCTTTACTGGGGAGATAATGAAGAAATCTCAGAGTATATTTACGATTTAATGAAATGTATATGTAAAAATCTGACAGAAGAACAGCAGGAAATACTAGATGATACATTAATAGATGATATATATTTTGCAGAGACTAAAGCATATAAGGAGATAGTGAATGAAATTAATGCTCCGCGTATAGGTATTAATATAGAAGAATTAGAATCTGAGGATATACCTGTTTCCAGATATTTAGCAGAAAAAGAGTTACTTGAAAATATAAAAGATGAATTCTTAGAAAAATTTATAAAATTTCTTGATTCTGCTAATATAGTGCGAACAAAAGAAAATGGAAAGAATGTGTATATTGATAAAGGTATCACATTTAAAAATCAGTTCGATACTGATAATATTGTTGAGATTTTTCTAGACATAGTTAAAAATCATAAAATACCAACAGAAGAATCTATAGGATTCAGAGTGTACTCAATCGTGAAAAAAGATATATCTAAATTAGATTCTTTAATAGAACGAGAGTTAGTATATGATACAGTATATTCTGCTTATAGTAAAGATGAGATTTTAGAAGCAGACCTTAATTTTCAGCGTAAAATAATCGAAGCAGGAGAAATGTATATAGACTTTCTAAAATATACTTATAGAAAAAGAAATCAAATTTTAGATAAGCTGAATAAAGAGGGAGAAATTTAGTTATACAATAGATAAAATACAATATTAAGCTAACAATAATTTCATTAATGTTAGCTTTAAAGATATTAAGAAAAGCACTATTCTAAAAAATTTAGAAAAGTGCTTTTTGTGTGCACAGAAAATAGTTAGTTATCATTTCTAAAATTACCTAAAATAATTCATAATAATCTTATTATTTTCATGTAAAAAAAGCTTGCGTTTTTTTTTTTTGATATAATGGTCTTAATTAAATTATATAAATTAAATTTTTTCCTATTTTCATAGGAAGACAAATTATAGAAATTTGGAGGATATTATGGAAAAATCGAAAAAAGCCGTATCTTACCTACTAGCAGCGGCTGCATTAACTACAGTAACAACAGCTAGTGTCAATCAAAACGTTAAAGCAGAAAATGACGTAAAAGTAACTACTGAACCTAAACAAGAAACTGGTAAAGTAAGTACTGTTGTATTAGAAAATGAGCAAGGTGCTGTAATCCGTGTTACTGCTCATGAAGATGTTCAGAAAGTTAAAACAACATATACGGTTGACGGAACTCAAGCTAAAACTGTTAACTTTGGTAATTTAACTAAAGGACAAGTAAAAGACATTCAAGTAAACTTTGGAGCACAGAAGTCAGCTGTTAAAACAGTAAAAACATTACCTAACACAGCTGTTGTTAGCGACCGTGTGGAATTCGCTAAAACTGTGAAATCTCACGCTATCAAAGGTTCTGTAAGCTTTGAATATGAAACTGCGGAAGTAGCACCAACTACACCTGTTGTAACACCTACAGTTCCTACTAAACCAACTGACAGCGTTAAACCTGTAAAACCCGTTGATACAACTAAACCTGTTACACCTACTAAACCAGTTGACACAGTAAAACCAACTGAACCAACAAAACCAGTAGATGTAACTAAACCATCTGAGCCTGTTAAACCTGTAGATACTACAAAACCAACAGACCCAGCTAAACCAGTTGAAAAACCAACTACTCCAGTAGGAACACAACCAAAAGATGAACCAACTACTCCAACTACTCCAAAAGGAGATAATGGAACTTGGAAAGAAGAAACTCGTACTCGTACAGTGACTGTAGATGAAGAATATACAGAAAATACAACTGAAGATGTTTACGAAACTAAACAACTATTCGACGATTGGTTATACCTATCTAACAATGGTGTTCGTTACCAAGAACTAGGTTGGTACGATGATTTCCCAGGAAATGTACTAGGAGATTTACAACTTAAAATCTTTACAGAAAAAGGTATCAAAGTATCAGTAGACACTGAACGTAAAGTTCGTGAAACTAAAAAAGTTAAAGTTGGTACAAAAACTGTACCCGTAACTAAAGTTCGTAAAGTGCAAAAACAAGAAACTTACACTGTATGGGTGAACGTAGATTCAGGTACTGAGAGAACTACACGTCCATAATAAAGAGAATAAAATAATAGAGGTTGTCACAACCCGTGATAACCTCTAGATTATTAATTGTAAAACATAGAAAGACTATGGTATAATAAAACTATAGCAAATAAATAAATCACATAAACAGGAGAAACAATAAAATGAAAAAATCTAAATTAATCTTATCTTACCTACTAGCAGCGGCTGCATTAACTACAGTAACAACAGCTAGTGTTAATCAAAATGTTAAAGCTGAAAACGACGTGAAAGTAACTACTGAGCCAAAACAAGAAACTGGTAAAGTAAGTGCTGTTGTACTAGAAACTAAACAAGGTGCTGTAATCCGTGTTACTGCTAATGAAGATGTTCAAAAAGTTAAAACAACATATACAGTTGACGGAACACAAGCTAAAACTGTGAACTTTGGTAATTTAACTAAAGGACAAGTAAAAGACATTCAAGTAAACTTTGGAGCACAGAAGTCAGCTGTTAAAACAGTAAAAACATTACCTAACACAGCTGTTGTTAGCGACCGTGTGGAATTCGCTAAAACTGTGAAATCTCACGCTATCAAAGGTTCTGTAAGCTTTGAATATGAAACTGCGGAAGTAGCACCAACTACACCTGTTGTAACACCTACAGTTCCTACTAAACCAACTGACAGCGTTAAACCTGTAAAACCCGTTGATACAACTAAACCTGTTACACCTACTAAACCAGTTGACACAGTAAAACCAACTGAACCAACAAAACCAGTAGATGTAACTAAACCATCTGAGCCTGTTAAACCTGTAGATACTACAAAACCAACAGACCCAGCTAAACCAGTTGAAAAACCAACTACTCCAGTAGGAACACAACCAAAAGATGAACCAACTACTCCAACTACTCCAAAAGGAGATAATGGAACTTGGAAAGAAGAAACTCGTACTCGTACAGTGACTGTAGATGAAGAATATACAGAAAATACAACTGAAGATGTTTACGAAACTAAACAACTATTCGACGATTGGTTATACCTATCTAACAATGGTGTTCGTTACCAAGAACTAGGTTGGTACGATGATTTCCCAGGAAATGTACTAGGAGATTTACAACTTAAAATCTTTACAGAAAAAGGTATCAAAGTATCAGTAGACACTGAACGTAAAGTTCGTGAAACTAAAAAAGTTAAAGTTGGTACAAAAACTGTACCCGTAACTAAAGTTCGTAAAGTGCAAAAACAAGAAACTTACACTGTATGGGTGAATACAAAAACTGGAGAAGTTCGTACAGAGCGCCCTTAAGACATAAATAATAACCACCTCTTTTCAGAGGTGGTTTTCTTTTTTTAATATAATTCTTTATTACTAAGCATTAAAATACTCTTGTTTAATTTTTGTAATCAGATTTTTAGCAACCGAAGTTACCCCAACATGCATCAATTCCGGATCAGAATAATCTAGATTACGAGCATAAATTTCCGCAACAGTCTGAGCAATACGCTCATCCAATTTATAATTAGAGACTTTTAATAGTGCATGAGATAATTCTGAACTATATATTTTAATATTATTTTCCAATGATACTACTGCCATTTTTGTAACTCCTCTCCTGTTTTTGATTGATAAACCTTCTCTATTTTCATTATATCACAAAATATCCAACATTTATGCTTTAATTTCTAAAATTTAAAACGTATTTGTCAACCTACTAGAAACAAAAAGGTAACTGAAAGTCTTACCAAGGAAAATGATTGAAGATAAATGTAAAAAGATGTATAATGAAAATAAAAGGAGGTATCAAATCATGATAAAATTTGTTAAAATTTCTAATTCAAAAAGTAAGGGGTATTGGTATTATCCAGAAAACAATAACACACCTGGAATGATAGAAATAAACGAGAAAACAGGAGATGTCAATGTAATTGTTGAATCTACTCTGGATCAAGAACTAGGATACCCTATTTATGCAAACAAAGCCAAAGCGTATGTTAAAAGACTGTTCGATTCTGGGAAAATGCCTGATGAAGAAAGTTTAGTGTGGTATTAAAAAGTTATCACAGATCATAAAGCAAAACAAAAGACTAACCAAAAAGGTTAGTCTTATTTTTTTATTAAGATGCACCAAAGGCACATCCTGTGCGTATCCTTAACTTATAAGGCTTTTAATAAAATATCTTATCCTTGACGAACAAGGTTTTCGACTACCCATATTATATCACACAAAATATTCCGTATCAAACTTTTTAACATAATTTTCAAGTTTCATACTCACAATTTCAAAATAAACATCTTCTTTCGGTAATAGTCTTACATCTAGTTCGGAAATACTTAATTTCCCAACCTTATCTAATGAAATTTCCTCACCAGAAATTACATTCCAATATTCATTTTGTTTCAAAATAGCATTTCGCATAGACCCCTCACCATGTAACAATTCATATAAGTCATTCATAGATAACCTTACAATAATATAATTCAGTTCATCTATATTTGTACACAAAACAAGATAATGATTACTTTCACCCTTGCATAAGAAAAATATAGGAATATCCATATAATCAACTAATACTTGTTCTAAATATAGTTCAATACCCTCAATTCTAAAACATAAATTACCATTCACTGTATCACCTCTACCCTGCGTTATTCTTGCTTAATTATACCATAAAATACCCCAACATTTACGCTTTAATTTTCCAATTTTAAAGCGTATTTGTCAAAACCAACTGAAACAAAAAGACTAACCAAAAGGCTAGTCTTCTTTTCTATATTCTTTTACCTTGAAATCCATCTTATCCTTTATTTTCTCAAATAGTTCAATTACATCACTTGGAACATCTCGTTTAAACACCAGAATAACTCCATTATCTGTTATTTCTTCCGATGCTATCCAATCATTTACTTTCTCAAGGTAAACCAATGTTTCTTTTGTTGGTAATCTCATCATTTTATCTTACTCTGATGTACGTTGCACCATGCCCAACATTAGCCGTATTAAGAACAGTCTGGTTACCCTGCCATCCGCCGTGAACAGCTTGTCCATTACCAGCATATACACCAATATGAGCAACACCTAGTCCACCATCTGGATAATAAATTAAGTCACCAGGTACTGCCTCCGAAGCAGGAACAACAGTACCTAAACTCATGTAACCAGCCGGCCAATCATGGAAGTTAATACCTACAGATTTAAGTGCATTTGTTACAAGCATTGTGCAATCTTGGATTTTACCAATTTGAGCTAAGGCTGCATTATAAATAGCACTAGCTTTATCACCAGCTACAGGTGCAACCGATTTCGGTTCATCTTTCTTAACTTGAACTTCTTCTACTTTCTTTTTAGGTACTTCCTTTTCAACCTTTTTAGTCTCTACAGGTTTTACCTCTTCTTTTTTAACCTCTTTTTGCACAACTTCCGGTACAGGTTTAGGTGCAACTGTTGCATTCATAACCGTTGGTTTAGGTTTACTTTCTTCTTTAACCACATCAAGAGACACCGGTTTAACCTCAGGTGTTTCTACTACTTTATTATCCACCTTAACTTGTTCCGATTGCGTCTTAAGAACTTGCCCTACGAAAATCAAGTTAGGATTTGATATTGAATTGTACTGAACTAAATCATTAACTGATACCCCAAGATTTCTAGAAATCTTACCTAATGTATCACCTAATGTTACAGTATAATAACCATTTGACTTGGCTTCCTCAGCCTTCGCAACAACTGTTCCGTAACTAAGTTTATCACCTGGGAAAATAAGAGAACTTGTTAAATTGTTATCCCTCATAAGTTGTTGATTATCTCAGTTTAATTTGATATAATCAGAGCTGGAGAGAGAAGTTAGGGAGTGTAAAACTTCCGATAAAGATGGTGGCTACTTTAATAAGAAAGGGGATGGTGCTATGCTCGCATACACTAAAATCTTGATGAAAGGAGTAGCAAGTTGTCAGCTTACGAAATTGTACAGACGATTATTGGAATAAATCTATTGATTGTTTCAGTAGTTAGTGCATGTATTGTAGCATTAAAAAAAGACAATAAAAAATAACCATCTTTATACTTTGGCAAGGTAAGATGGTTATATAATAACTAAACCAGAGCCACCGTCTTTAAAACGGCTCTCTCTTTTTTATATTTATATTTTAGCATAGATAAGGTAAGAAATCAAAGATTTTAATAAAAAGACCCCACCAATAATTTTTGGTGGGGTTTTTGGTGGGGAACCTAATTGAATTAAATAGATTTGCAACATTTATAACAACTAAAAACGCAGTTAAATTAGGATTCTCCATTCAAATTATATTTGTAATCTATTCCCACTCAATTGTTGCCGGAGGCTTACTTGTAATATCATAGACTACGCGGTTAACGTGAGCAACTTCGTTTACGATACGAGCTGAGATTTCTTCAAGTACTTCAAATGGAATGTGAGCCCAGCTTGCTGTCATACCGTCGATACTTGTTACGGCACGAACTGCAACTGTGTAATCATATGTACGAACATCTCCCATAACTCCTACTGAGCGAATATCTGGAAGACATGTGAAGTATTGCCAGATTTCTCCTTCTAATCCACGTTTAGCGATAACATCACGTAAGATGAAGTCACTGTCACGAACGATTTGAAGTTTTTCTTCTGTTACTTCTCCAAGAACACGAATACCAAGTCCTGGTCCTGGGAATGGTTGACGCCAAACGATTTCGTGAGGAAGACCAAGAGCTTCACCTAATGCACGAACCTCATCTTTGAATAAAGTATTAAGTGGCTCGATTAGAGAAAAACGCATGTCTTCTGGTAATCCACCTACGTTGTGGTGTGATTTGATTGTTTGTGCATTCTTAGTTCCTGATTCGATAACGTCAGTGTAAAGAGTACCTTGAGCTAAGAATGGTACGTCGTGAAGTTTAGCACATTCTTCATCAAATACATAAACGAATTCATTACCGATGATTTTACGTTTTTGTTCTGGATCACTTACACCTTTAAGTTTTCCAAGGAATCTATCTTTGGCATCGACTTTGATTAGATTCATGTTGAATCCACCTTCGATTTCTTTACTGAATGTGTTCATTACAGCTTCAGCTTCACCTTTACGAAGTAAACCGTGATCGATAAACATACAGATTAGTTGATCTCCGATTGCTTTATCTAATAGGGCTGCAACAACTGATGAGTCTACACCACCAGATAATGCACAAAGAACTTTTTGATCTCCAACTTCTGCACGGATTTCCTCAATTTTTTCATCGATGAAGTTTTGGATAGTCCAGTTTTCAGTACATTTACATACATTACGAATGAAGTTTTTAATTAAGTCATAACCGTATTCTGAGTGACGTACTTCTGGATGGAATTGGAAGCAGTAAAAGTCTTTTTCTACGTTTTCAGCAGCAGCGATTGGACAGTTATCGCTTGTCGCTACTACTTTGAATCCTTCAGCAAGTTCAACAACTTTATCAGAGTGACTCATTAATACTTGTTGAGTTGTAGGAGTACCCTCGAATAATTTAGCTCCTGAAACTACATCAACATTGTGAGCTCCGTATTCTCTACTTGTAGCAGATTCTACTTTTCCTCCTAGTTTGTGTTGCATAAGTTGCATTCCGTAACAAATTCCTAATACAGGAATACCTAGGTTGAAAATCTCGTCATCAATTGTAAGAGAGTTTTCTTCATATACTGAGTTAGGTCCACCTGAAAGGATAATCCCTTTAGGGTTCATTTTTTTAATTTCTTCAATAGAAATTTCATTGTCATGTAGCTCAGAATAAACACCAAGTTCACGTACACGACGAGTGATAAGTTGGTTATATTGACTACCGAAGTCAAGAACTAATATAAATTCGTGTTTCACGTTTTTCCTCCTAAAATATACTTTTATTAATATAAATTATTATATCAAGAAGTTGAAGATATGTAAAATCTTAAATGTTAGAAATTTCGTGGATTTTTTTGACAGAATATTGATATTTTAACGAAAAAATAGTTAAAAACGAACTTTAAGTTTACAAAAAGGATAAAAAATTCGCGAAATAAGATTTTAGTTTTTCAAAAAAAATGAAAATTTTGATTTATACGAATTATAGGTGAGAGAAAATTTTATTAAATTTTTTTTGAAAATGTTATAATAAGTTTATAGAAAGTAGGAGGAAAAATAATGGTAGGAGCATATATTGGAACATATACCAAAGTAACTAGCGAAGGAATATACTTAGTTGAGTTATCTGAAGAAGGGAAAGTACTAGAAGTTAGAAATGTAGCAAAAGTTGACAATCCAACGTATTTAGCATTGTCTAATGATAATAAATATTTATATAGTGTATCAAGAGTAGATGGAAAAGGTGCTGTTACAAGCTTTGAAGTTGAAGAAAATGGAACTTTGAAAGAATTAACATCAGTTGCTCAAGAAGGGAATCCTCCTTGTTACGTAGAGTTAAATTCGGATAAAAATACTTTACTATCAGCGAACTATCATTTAGGTACGATTGATAGTTATGCTGTTGAAAATGGTGAGCTTGTAAAACTCTTGTCAACAGATCATCACGAAGGAAGTGGAGTACACGAAAGACAAGAGAAACCTCATGTGCATTTTTCAGGATTTACCCCAAGTGAAAAATATGTCTTCTCATGTGATTTAGGGACTGATGAAATTACATCGTATAAGCTTAATGAAGGAGTTTTAGAAAAAGTAGCTACTTTTAAAGCTAAAGATGGAAGTGGAGTTCGTCACATAGTATTTAGTAGTGATCAAAAACAAGCTTTTGTTATGACAGAACTTACTAGTGAGGTAATTGCTTTTGATTATGATGGAGAGGGGAACTTAACAAATCCAACATATTATTCTACATTACCTGAAGGTTTTTCATTAGAAAATAAAGGAAGTGCGATAAAAATTTCAAATGATAATAGATTTATCTATGTTTCTAATAGAGGACAAGATGCGATAGTTGTTTTTGAAAATACAGAATCAGGCTTAAAACAACTTCAAACTATTAGTACTGAAGGGCAAGGCCCAAGAGATTTTGACCTATCAAAAGATAATACTTTAGCAATTGCGACAAATGAAAATAGTGGAACAATTACTGTGTACACTGTTGACAAGAAAACAGGAGAGCTAACTGTTGTTGCTTCTGAGGTAGTTGTACCTGAGGCGGTTTGTGCTAAGTTTATATAAAAGAAAACCTAAGGTGAGGATGCAATGTGCACCGAAATTCTGGGCAAGCCAGTAAAAGGATGCATAGCATCGACTCATCTTAGGTTTTGTTATTATGAATTTCGTTTTTTAACGACGAAGAAAGGTGCTCCGAAATTAATGTATTCTAATATATAATCTTCAAGATTATTGATATTCTTCGGATTGTTGCTATCTTTTGTTAAAATAAATCCTGTTAGTCGTAGTTTTTCGTGAGAAATATCTCCTACGATATATGGTTTATTTTTTAACACATCTACTAGTTTTTCTTCAAATGTTTCTTTTTGGAATGCATCTTTAAAGTTGTAGATAAGCTCATAAATAGTTCCTTCAACTTCGAAAACTAAATTGTTTTGCTCCATATTTAATCCTTTCTAACAACTTGTCTCATAACGTATAGCGCTGCAAAAACAAGTGTATATATTGCAAGTATACCCGTAGCGAAGTACTTCGTACGATCTATAACGATAGTAGTTTTTTCATAATTATTTTTTTTATCAAAGTTATAATCATTGATGAAGTTTGATTTGATTTTTGCTAGATTTCCTATATTATCATTAGAAGTGAATTCAGAGAAAACTGTCCCTTCGTTTGCTGATATTGTTCCGTATTTTTGGAATAAAAGTATTTTTTTATTCATAAGAAGATATGTTACATCCTTAATAGAATGTTTCTCATAGAATAAGTCGTAAATATCTTCGTTAAAAGTAATACGTTCATTGTTTATAGTATATGTTCCTGCTTTAAGGGCAAGTTTGTAGTTGTAGTTTGAGAATAGGTAATCGTAAGTTTTTTGAAGCTTATCAAAATAAGTAGCTTTATCATCGCTTTGGTTTAATACGGTGATAATTAATTTAGTATTACCACTGTACGCGTAAGTTACGCTATTTTTATCAGAGTAATCTAAACCTAAAACTCTAAACTTATCTGATTCTTTAAACTCAATACTATTGTTAATTTTTTCTCCAGATGCTAAAGTATGTTCTGGATTTTTTGTAATTTCTGTAATCTCAGGATAATTTTTTAGAATTAAACTAGTAATGTAAGAGATATTCTTCGCAGTACTAGTATTATTTCCGTTGTTATCTAGTGATTCTAATTTTGTGTCATTTAGTGACATAGAAGCTAATATGTCCTTAGCTTTATCAAGAGTTATGTTAAAGTGAGCGAATATAGCTTGATTAAGACTATTAGAATTTTCATTTTCTAATAGGAAGATTGCATCTTTAACTGTAATTGATGATTCTATTTTGTATTTAGAAAGAATGTCATCGCTGGTTGTAATATTAATTTTTTCGTCTAAAGTTATTTTTTTATTTTTCAAATTATCAGTAAGCAGGTAAAGTGCAAGATAGTTTGGTAATTTACCTACAGATACTTTTTCATTTTCTCCACGTTTAGAAATGATTTTCCCCGTGTTTAATTCCGAAACTACAAGATGAGCATTAACATCGCTTAAATTTGTTACTGCGTTATTATCTAAAAAGACATCATCAGCTTTTGTGAAGTTTGGAACTAAAAATACAAGAAGTAAAATCAAAATGCTAATTTTTTTCAATCTCATTATTTAAAATCCTTTATTTTAAAATTGTCTAATTTAGAATATTAACATAAAATTAAAATTCCATTTAAACACATACCTTTTAGTATATTACAAAATAAGGAAAAATTCCAATAAGAAGGAAGCAAATTTTAGAATTTTTAATTGTGTTGCTTCCCAAAGTAAACTCCAGCGCAAAGCAAAAATTGGGATTTAAGTTGCAACTAATTTTTCTGTTACTTCCTAAAGTAAATTCCAGCTCAAATAAAAAACTGGAATTTAAGTTGGGAATTCCCCTGAATTTTCATTGAAATTATGAGGTGTGAGATTAAGTTCGACGTAGAAAAATTTGAAAGTATCTGATTACATGTTATAATTTAGATGATATTTGATTAAATTAAGAGAAAGTTGAGGTTTAAGATGAAATACGATGTGATTGTGATAGGTCTTGGTAGTGCAGGGCTTATGATAGCGGATAGACTTAATGATAGTGGTTTGAAAGTATTAGTTCTTGAGCAAAATAGACGTGCAGGAATAAAACTTCTTTTAACAGGGAATGGTCGTTGTAATGTTATGAGTAGCGACAATGCTGAAGATTTTGTCGCGGCAGTGCATAATGGTAGATTTTTAAGAAGTGCATATCATAAATACAATGTTAAGAAGTTCTTTGATAAACATAATTTGAAATTAAAACAAGAAAATAGAAGATTATATCCAGCTAGTGAAAAGTCTAGGGATGTTGTTAATGCGTTTAAAATAGATCACGCGAAGATTAACTATAAAGAAAAAGTGGAAGACTTGGTATTCGAAGATGATAAACTAGTTGGTGTAAAAACAAATGTTGATACGTATTACGGAAAGAATATCGTAGTCTGTGCTGGAGGGAAAACATACCCTCAGAGTGGAAGTGATGGTTCATTACATAGAATTCTGAAAAAACATGGTGTGAAGATTACTAAAATATACCCTAGTGAAGTAGCCTTAGTTTTTGAAGACTTTAGAGAATTATCTGGAGTTGCATTGCAAAATGTAAGAATGTTCCATAAGAAAAATGAAAGAAGCGGGGACCTTCTATTCACGCATAAAGGATTAAGTGGACCTTTATCAATTTCTATGGGAGAATTTGTGGCTCGTTATCTAGAAGATAAATTTTATCTAGACTTTTATCCTGACCTTAATGAGGAAGAACTTTTTGCGAAGCTATGGGAAGATAACAAATTCTTACAAGGAAAATTGCCAAAGAGTTTTTATAACTTCATGATTGAAAAATATTTCCCAGAAAATGTTAGTAAAAAAGAGTTAAGAAAATTTGTAACGAAAATCAAGCGCTATGAATTGGTTGATGTTATGACGATGCCATTAGAATATGCCTTTACTACAGCAGGTGGAGTAGATCTTAAAGTAGTAAATCCGAAGACATGTAGTCATAAAAAAATAGAGAATTTATATTTTGCAGGAGAAATTCTAGATTTACATGGAGAAATTGGAGGTTATAATCTTATGGTTGCCTGGTTCACAGGGATGATTGTGGCAGATGCAATTAAAGAGAAGTACGGAATAGAATAAAAAATTTTTATTATTCTAATTATACAAATATTGTAAAAATAGTTATATAACACTTTAAAAGATAATTAGAATGTTTATATAAAAATGTTAAAATAATAAAAATCAAGTGAGCCTGGACAGGTTGAAAGTATCTTTATTTCTTAGTATAATTTTTGTATAAACTTATAGTTAAAGAAAGGATACAATAAATATGAAAAGAATATTAAAAGTATTAACTATTATTTTATCAATTTCCCTAATTTTATTAGGTTGTGGTCAAAAACAAGCGACTGAAAGTAAAAAAGAAGCTAGTAAAATTGATTTCGGTGGTAAAACAATGAATGTTGTGGCAACTTCTGAAAAATACAAAAAACTTTTTGATAAATTCGCAGCTGAAACAAATAGTAAAGTTGAATTTTTATCTATGTCAAGTGGAGAGGTAATCTCAAGAACAAAAGCAGAAGGTAAACCGATGGCAGATCTTTGGTTTGGTGGAGGAATTGATGCTTTTATGGCTGCTAAAAAAGATGGTCTTTTAGAGCAATATGAAGCTAAAGGTTCTGACAAAATCAAAGAAGGATTCAAAGATAGTGAAAATTACTGGCTATCAAAAGGTATTACTGTAGTTGGATTTTTAGTTAATGAAAAAGTCTTAAAAGAAAAAGGATTAGAAGTTCCTAAAAAATGGTCAGATTTAACTGATCCAAAATACAAAGGTACTATCATAATGAGTAACCCGGCAATTTCTGGTACTAACTTCGGTGCTGTAGCAGGAATTTTAGGACAAAAAGGTAACGAAAAAGGCTGGGAATACTGGACTGCATTCAATAAAAATGTTGATTTCTACAGTAAACGTGGTAAAGATCCACAAGAAAAAACAGCTGCAGGGGAATTCGGAATTGGTATTATTCCTGTTGATAAATCAGCATTTGATGCAGCTAAAAAACACAATTTAACAGTTGTTTATCCTGAAGATGGTATTCCTTGGATTCCTGAAGGTGTAGCAATGTTTAAAAATTCTCAAGCTACTGATATAGCTAAAGCATTTGAAGACTTTATCTTAAAACCTGAAAACCAACAACTAATTGCTGAACTTGATGGTAAAGATGGAGCTCAAATGGTAATCGATGGTTCTAAAGGAGCAGATTTAGGATTACCTAAAGATAGACTTCTTAAAGAAGATTTAGCTTCATTTGGTAATGAACGTAGCGCTATTCTTAAAAAATGGAAAGAATTAGTGGGAGATAAATAAAATTGGATTGAGACTGACCAAAAAGCACTAGATTTTAAAATAGTTTACATGAAAACTCATAGACGCAGTGGGTTTATTGATATCTAAATTCGCTTCAAAAAGCTTTTTACTAATAAGCTGTGTGGGGGTGACTCGACAAAATTGATTTCTACGAAATCACGATTTTTGAGTCACTCCCATTTTAAAAATATTAAAGGAGATAGTATGTTTAAAAAAATAAATTTATTTGACAGTATTGTCATAGGACTCATTATTACTTCTTTTATACTTTTTGTACTATATCCGTTTGTTGCTGTTTTTAATTATGGGTATAAAGGTGAGTTGTTTTCTGAGTTACTAACTAATCTTCCTAGTTATTCTCATTTACTATTAAATACTGTTAAAGTAGCATCAGCAACTACTATAGTTACTGTCTTTATATCGGTTGCTGTTTCACTTTATTATTTTATCGGAACATCGAAATTCAAAAATATAATAGTGTTTATATTTATGATTTCTATGATTTCACCACCTTTTGTAACTTCATTATCGTATATTAATTTATTTGGAAGACGCGGCTTAATAAGTTACAATCTGCTGAAATTAAATTATGATCCTTATGGTTTCTTCGGAATTGTCAGTATGCAAAGTGTGACGCATATTTCTATAAATGTCTTACTTTTAGTTGGATTTTTAAAAGGGATTGATAAAGGTGTGATTAACTCAGCTAGGTCTTTAGGTGCAAATACGAATAGAATAATACTCGATATTCTTCTTCCGCTAATGAGACCTGTTATTAAAGTAGTTATTCTGCTGACATTCTTAAGGAGTATGGCTGATTTTGCAACACCGGCTATAATAGGAGGTAAGTATAATGTTCTTGCCACTGAAGGTTATTTATCATTTATTGCTGAAGGAAATATTAGTAAAGCTGTAGTAATGAATTTAATTATTCTAATCCCCTCACTTCTTATATTTTTGATATTCTTTAAGAGTTTTAGAAATACTACACTAGGTAGTAAAAATGTTGGTGTATTAGAGGCTAATATTAAGAAATCGGGTATTATTTACTATATTTCTTTAATAGTTACTGTAATTATTGTGTTGATGTTAGCTAGTTTATATAGCGCGATAGTTATTTCGGCATTTTCAACTATGGAATATGGGAAATTAATATTTACATTGCAGAATTTTATAGATGCTAATGATTATATAACTGATGTTTTTGTAAGAAGTGTGATTTATTCACTTATTGCTGGATTGATTTCTTCGGTAGTAGGTCATGTTCTTCAATATTACATTTACATAAGAAATGTCAAAGTCTTAAAAATGATTGATTTCGTAGCGACTTTACCTTATATACTACCTGGTACATTCTTTGGGCTAGGTTACGTATTAGCTTTTAACTCATATCCTTTGAAATTAACAGGAACAGCATTAATAGTAATATTGAATTTGGTGTTTAAGCAGATGCCATTTGCCACAAAAATAGGTTATAGCTCTATAAGTCAAGTGTCTGAAGACCAGTTGAAATCAGTGAGGGACTTAGGAGGAAGTAGGTTCAATGAGATTAAGGATGTTGTGTTTCCTATGAGTTATGAAGGTTTTTATATAAGCTTTATTAATGGTTTTACGGCAACGATGACAACAATTGGGTCTATTATTTTCTTAATATATCCTAGTCAAAAAGTGGCGACTATAGTTATGTTTGATGTAATAGAAAGTGGAAAATACGACATAGGTTCGGTTATTGCGTTTTACATAATTATGATATGCTTAGTGATAAATATATCGTATTACCTGATAGTAAATAGAAGGAGATAGAGTATGTACTTAAGTTTAAAAAATATCTCAAAAAAATATAAAGATAAAGAAATTCTAAAGAATATTAGTTTTGATATAAAAGAGGGAGAGTTGATTTGTATACTAGGGCCCTCTGGATGTGGGAAAACTACGCTGTTAAATATTATAGGAGGCTTCGTATCAGATTTTTCAGGTGATGTATTGTTATCCGATGAGAATATTAATAATATACCACCTGAAAAAAGAGAGATTGCTACCGTATTCCAATCTTATGGCTTATTTACTCATAAAAATGTCATAGACAATGTAAGTTATGGTCTGAAACTATTGAAAATTGATAAGCATATGAGGAAAAAAAGAGCACGAGATATGCTAGAAAAAGTAGGGTTAGCGGGCTATGAAAAGAAAAAGATTAAAGAGTTGTCTGGAGGAGAACAGCAACGCGTTGCTATAGCAAGAAGTATGGTGCTGAATCCGAAATTGTTGTTACTAGATGAACCTTTATCGAACCTAGATGTGCATCTTAGGGATGTAATGAGAAAAGAGATTAAAAGAATTCAAAAACAATTTGGAGTTACAATGATTATAGTTACTCATGATCAAGAGGATGCCTTTAAGCTTGCTAATCGAGTAATCGTAATAAATGAAGGACATATAGAGCAAGTAGGTACTCCAGAAGAACTCTATAAAGAGCCTAAGAACAGCTTTATCTCGAGTTTTATAGGTGAAAATAATATTATCGATGAAAGCCTGGTAATTAGACCAGAAGAAATATCCATAAAATTAGATAACTCGGGAGAGAGTAAAGTTGTTGATGTAACTTATCTAGGAGCTACAGTTGAATATTTAGTTGAGACTCCAGATGGGAATACTTTAAAAGTCTTAACGATGTCAACAGCAGAAAGATTTAATATTGGAGACAAGGTTTTGGTACAAATTAATAATTAAAAATAACACTAATAGAGATATCTTAAGTCTCTATTAGTGTTATTTTTTGTTTACTTTTATTAAAAGTGATAGTATAATAGTTTTATTGAATTTAAAGATGAAAGGTAAAGAAAAGTGAAAAAACATTTTAAAAAAATATTAGCGACACTGCTGATTTTAGTAGTTGTTGCGTTTGGTTTTGTTGGAAATTATTTTTATAACTTTGGATTGAATCCGAAGGTAGATAAGAGTGCGATTGTTAATCAAGATAGTGATGGAAGTAAAGAAGATAAAACAGCTTTAAACAAGTGGTTTGATGAAATGAAGCAAACTGTTGAGATGGAGTCTGTTACTAAAAATAAACTTGTAGGATATAAATTCGTTAATCCGGATGCTAAAAAATGGATATTTGTAGTACACGGATACACTAGTGATGCTAAGAAAATGGTTAATTATATCAAGAAATTCTATGATATGGGTTATAGTGTTTTCGCACCAGATTTAATAGCTCACGGTAATAGTGAAGGTGAGTTTATTTCTATGGGTGGTTACGACTCTGATGATTTAGTTAATTGGGTAAAGAAAATATCATCAGAAAATAATAATGCTGATACTGCATTATTCGGAATCAGCATGGGGGCAGCTACAGTAATGAACGCAGTAGGTAAGGATTTACCATCTAACGTAAAAACTTTTATTGAAGATAGTGGTTATGTGAATTTAAAAGTAGAATTCACATATCAGTTGAAAAAATTATTTAATTTACCGAGTTTCCCTGTAATTCCGGCGGCAAATACGGTGACGAAGATAAGAGCTGGATATTTCTTTGGTGATGTAGATGCAACAAAAGCTTTGAAAGAAACTAAACTTCCAGCCTTAGTACTACATGGTGAAGAAGATGGTTTTGTTCCGTTAGAACATGGGAAAGCTGCTTATGATCTAATAACTTCAGATAAAGAATTTCATAGTTTTCCAGGAATGAAACATGTTCAGGCTGAAAGAAAATTCAGAGAACAATATTGGAATATTGTAGGAGAGTTTCTAAAGAAACATTTTGAATAAAAACAAAACAGACGATTGACCATAATTTCAATCGTCTGTTTTTATAAAGAAAGAGTAAATATGAACATATTAATTTAATATAATTAGTTATTCACCGATAATAACTAATTCTTTGTTAAGTTTGTTTAAAACTTCACAACCATCTTCCGTAACAAGAACTAGGTCTTCGATACGAACACCGAATTCTCCTGGAAGATAAATACCTGGTTCGATAGAGAAAATCATACCCGGCTCACATTTAGTTTCATTGATGCTAGAGATATCTCCATATTCATGACATTCTAATCCGATGTGATGGCCTGTACGATGTGTAAAGAATTCTCCATATCCTTTTTCTGTAATGTAATCACGACAAGCCGCGTCTATATCGCAGAATCTAAGACCTGGTTTAACAGCAGCAACTCCTCGTTTTTGAGCTTCTAATACTATTTCAAATACTTCACGTGCTTTTTCGCTTGGTTGTTTCCAAAATACAGTACGTGTCATATCTGAACAATAATTGTCTTTAATTCCACCCATATCGATAATTATAGCGTCTCCTGGCTTTACATATCTATCTCCTACAGTACCGTGAGGATTAGCTCCGTTAGCTCCATAAGCGATAATAGGATCGAATGATAATCCGTCGACTTTTAATTCTTCATGAATAGCAAGTAAATCTTTAGCTACATCTTTTTCTGATTTTTCTTCAGAAATACTATTTATAACTCTTTGGCAGGCCGCGTCGTTTAGAATAGAAGCACGGCGCATAAGTTCTTTTTCTTCATCATCTTTAATCATGCGAACACGATCGACGATTTGAGATACATCTACAAATTTGTTTTCTGGTAGATGATTCATAAGAGGTAATAGGAATCGAGCAGGAAGGACTTTATCTATACCTATAACAGAACCATTTGGTATGGTTTTTGCTAGCAGTTCAATAGGATTATCAGTATCAGAATAAACTACTTTTTCTAATCCTAAATCTTTTTCAAGTGGGAAAAGAGCATTGATGAATAGTTTGTGATCACCATTTTCATCAAGTAGCACTGCAAAAAATCTTTCACCTGGATGCTCTAAGTATTCCGTTAGATAGAAAATTGAATAAGGATTGCTAATTAAAGCTTGGTTGATTCCTTGTTGTTTCATTTTTTCTAAAATCTTGTTAGTTCTTGAAAGTTTCACTTTTCTCGACTCCTTTAACTATATTATAATCTTTAATATAATTATATCACTAATATTAATCGATTGCAAAATTGTTATATAGATGATTATTATAGATTTTAAGAAAGTAATTGAATATTAAAAAATATTGAGATATAATAGAAGAGGATTATAAATATCGTGAATTAAGTTATTTTAAGAAGTGAAAAATAACACTGTTATGCGATACAAAAAAATGTAAACAAATACACAACAGGAGGTATTATTATGGGGGAATTAAGGAGTTTATATCCTGAGATTAAAGAAAATTTCTCTAAAATGTTAAAGGTTGATGAGACTCATACTATTTATTATGAGGAGAGTGGGAATCCTCAAGGTGTTCCGGTAGTTTTTTTACATGGTGGACCAGGCTGTGGAACATCAGCAAGTGGTAGACAATATTTTGATCCGGAATTTTATCGAATTATATTATTTGATCAAAGAGGAAGCGGAAAGTCTACGCCTCATGCATGCTTAGAGAATAATGATACTTGGCATATTATTGATGACATGGAGAAAATAAGGGAGGATTTAAACGTTGATAAATGGCTAGTATTTGGTGGAAGTTGGGGTTCTACCTTAGCTCTTTGTTATGCTATTAAACATCCAGAGCGTGTGTTAGGTTTAGTACTACGTGGTATTTTCTTAGGGCGTAGAGAGGATATATTATGGATTTATGAAAAAGGTGGTGCGAGTAATATACAACCGGAAGCATTCGAGAGATATGAAAGTATAATCCCTAGAGATGAACGTCGTGATATGGTCCGTGCGTATTATAACCGTCTAACAAGTGAAGATAGGGAAACGAGAGAAATCGCGGCAAGAGAGTGGAGCATGTGGGAAGGAAGTCTTGTTACACTTCATCCAGACCCTAACTTGGAACAAAGTTTTGGTGATATCCACTATGCCGTTTCAATGGCGACTATTGAATGCCACTTTTGGATGAATAATATGTTCTGGAATGACGATGATTGGATATTAAATAATATCGATGTTATAAAAGATATTCCTACAACAATAACTCATGGGCGCTATGATGTTGACTGTCGCGTTGTAGGTGCTTACGAATTAAGTAAAAAGTTAAATAATTGTAAATTGGATATTGTTGTGGCTGGCCACTCAGGAGGGGAACCAGCGATAGTGGATTCATTGGTAAAAGCAACTGATTATTTCAAAGATTTATTAAAATAATAATAATAATAAAATAATGTAGACTATAGATGTTGATTCTATAGTCTACATTATTTTATTGAAAAATTAACTAATTTTAAAAATCTAGGGGGCAAAAAAAGACCTAAATTTTAATAAAGTGCATATGAGAACTCATAGACGCAGTGGTTTATTGATATCTAAAATCGCTTTAGAAAAGCTTTTTAGATATCTAATAAACTGTGCGGGGGTGACTCGACAAAATCGATTTCTCCGAAATCATGATTTTTGAGTCACTCCCTAGTGAAATGTATATTATAATGTGATAGAATGATAAGTATGATAATTGTGAGGATTATTTATCGATGAGGTTTTTCACGATTAGTTAGAAAATTCATAAAGAAGTTATATATGAAATAACGAAGGAGTTAGGATAATGGAGATAAAAGAAAGAGTTTCTAAGTTAAGAGCATTAATGGAAAGAAATGGAATTGATATCTATATGGTTCCAACAGCAGATTTTCACAATAGTGAATATGTAGGAGAACATTTTAAAGCTCGTGCATTTATGAGTGGATTTACTGGTTCTGCAGGGACATTAATTGTTACTAAGGATTTTGCAGGTTTATGGACAGATGGGAGATATTTCTTACAAGGAGAAAAACAATTAGAAGGAACTGGTATAGAGTTGCAAAAAATGCGTGAACCTGGAGTTCCGACTATTGAGGAGTTTGTTGTCGAAAATACACCTGAGAATGGGGTATTAGGATTTGATGGTCGTGTTGTGACTTTTGGTGAAGGGAAAGACTTAGCTACTAAACTAAAACGTAAAAATGCTACGGTAAAATATGATGTTGATTTAGTTGATGAGGTTTGGGAAAATCGTCCGGCGCTATCAGAAGAACCAGCATTTTATATGAGTTTAGAAAGAGCTGGAGAATCTGTAGCTAGTAAGCTTGAGAGAGTTCGTAAAGAAATGCATGAAGTAGGAGCAAATATCCATGTTATAACTACGCTTGATGATATTGGATGGTTATTAAATATTCGTGGTATGGATGTTGATTATGTACCGGTATTATTAAGTTATGCAGTTGTTTATGAAGATAGTGTTGACTTATATGTAGATGAGAGAAAACTATCTGATGAAATCAAAAAACACTTGGCAGACCATAATGTACACATTAAGCCATATAATGATATTTATGAAGAAGTGAAACAATTTTCAGGTAACGATGTAGTATTAGTCGATCCAGAGTGCTTAAACTATGCAGTGTTTAACAATATTCCAAAAGAGATAACACTAGTGGAGAGACGTAACCCGACAATTTTAATGAAAGCTATAAAAAATGAGGTTGAATTACAGCATACTATTAAAGCTCATGTGAAAGATGGTATTGCTCATACGAAGTTTATTTATTGGTTAAAACAACTGGTAAAACAAGGTACGAGTGAACAAGAAGATGAACTTTCGGCATCTGCGAAACTTGTAGAATTTAGAAAAGAGCAAGGTGGCTTTATCTGTCCAAGTTTTTCTCCGATTTGCGGTCATGGTGAAAATGGAGCTATTGTGCACTATTCATCTTCTAAAGAAACTTCTATTCCGTTACGTACGGGTACTTTCTTCTTAACAGATACTGGTGCACACTTTGAAGAAGGTTCAACTGATATTACGCGTACTACAGCAATGGGAGAAGTTAGTGATAAATTAAAATACGATTATACACGAGTACTTCAATGTCACCTTCGTTTATCAAGATTAAAATTCATGGAAGGTGTTTCTGGAGCTAATGTGGACTTATTCGCTCGTGCTCCATTATGGCAAGATTATGAGAACTTCAACCATGGAACAGGTCATGGTGTAGGTTACTTAGGTAATATTCATGAAGGACCTCATGGTATTCACTGGGGAATCTATCGTGCAGCTGAACCATTTAAACACGGAATGGTAGTTACTAATGAACCGGGATTATATATCTCGGGTTCTCATGGTATTCGTTTGGAGAATGAACTTATTGTTAGAAAAACAGTAAAAAATGAATATGGTCAATTTATGGAATTTGAAGTAATGACATTTGTACCATGGGATTTAGATGCTATTAATCTAGATATGCTTACAATTGAAGATAAATATGAATTGAATAAATATCATGCGAAAGTATTCGAAGTATTAGCTCCACACTTTGAAGGTGATGAGTTAGAATGGTTAAAACAAGCAACTAGAGAAGTTTAATTTTCATGAGGCTAATCTAAAAGTCCTAAAATTTAATAAAGTTTATATGAGAACTCATGGACGCAGTGTATTGATATCTAAATTTGCTTTAGATATCAATACACTGTGCAGGGTGACTCAACAAAATCTTGTTTCTTAAGAAATCATGATCTTTGAGTCACTCCCTACTAATATTCTCTAAGAAAAAGTGATATAATAGATTATGTGCAATTAAAGAAATAATTAGTAAATAAAGAAAAGAAGTTGAGGGAAATCAAATGGATTTAAATATACAATTAAAAAAATATGCCCAACTTATCGCGAAAGTTGGATTAAATGTTCAAGAAGGTCAACCTGTATTAGTTCGTGCTAGTACTGAAACACGTGAGTTTGTAGCGAAAGTTGTAGAAGCTTGCTATGAATTAGGAGCAAAAAGAGTATCAGTAGAGTGGCGTGATCAAGAATTAACTAAACTACATTTAAAATATCAAACTGAAGAAACTCTAAGTACGATTGGTCAATGGTACATTGATAAGTATCAAGACGAATTAGATGAAGGTGCAGCATTCTTATCTATTATCGGAGATGATCCAGATGGATTAGCAGGTGCAGATAGTGCGAAATTAAAAGCGTCTATGGTAGGTCGTTCAAAAGCTATGCGTAACTACATGAAATCAATTATGAGTGACGAATGTCCATGGTGTGTAGTCAGTGCTTCAACTGTTGGATGGGCGAAGAGATTATATCCTGAATTAAACGATGAAGCGGCTTACTTAAAACTTTGGGATCAAATCTTAAGTGCTTGTCGTTCAACTGGAGATGATCCTGTAGCTGAATGGGAAGAACACATTAAAGTTTTAGATGAAAAAGCAAAATTCTTACACGAAAATGAATTAGTTAAATTGCATATCACAAATGACTTAGGAACTGATTTGTATGTAGGATTACCTAAAAATCATATTTGGCAAAGTGCAGGAAGTTATGCTAAAAAAGCTGATCGTTTCGTAGCTAACATCCCTACAGAGGAGGTATTTACAATGCCTCATAAAGATGAGACAAGTGGTATTGTTTATAATGCTAAGCCTCTGAACTATAGTGGGGTATTAATTGATAATTTCTGGTTGAAATTTGAAGATGGTAAAGTCGTAGACTTCGGAGCTGATCGTGGTTATGATGTTCTTAAAAACTTATTAGAAACTGATGAGGGTTCAAGAAGAATAGGGGAAATGGCATTAGTACCTTATGATTCACCAATCTCAAATACAAAAATTCTATTCTTAGAAACATTATTTGATGAGAACGCAGCATGCCACATTGCTCTTGGTAAAGCATATCCAACATGTGTTCAAGGTGGACCAGAAATGACTGATGAACAATTAGCGGAAGTTGGTGCTAATGATAGTTTAGTTCACGTTGATTTTATGATTGGAGAAGCAACAACAAATATCACTGGGTATACAGCAGATGGTAAAGAAGTAGCGATTTTCAAAGACGGAAACTGGGCTTAGTAATATATAAGATATACGGTTGAAAAAAATTTCGATTGTATATCTTTTGTTTTATTTGGTAGAAGTTTTCAAAATTTCATAGATTATCGTGGATTTTATTTGCGAAAAGAGGCTAAATATGTGATAATAGATTGTACTAATATTTAGGGGTGATTAAATGCGTTTGGATAAATTTTTAAAAGTATCAAGAATTATAAAAAGAAGAACAGTTGCTAATGAAATATCATCAGAAGGGCATATAGCGATTAATGATAAAAAGGCAAAGCCATCTAGCACTTTAAAAATAGGAGATAAGATTACTATTTACTTTGCTAAGAAAGAAGTTGTATATGAAGTATTAGAATTAAAAGACAGTACTAAGAAAGAAGATGCAACCAAAATGTTTAAAATCTTATCTGAAAAATCAAGAGAAGTAGAAGATGAGAGAGCAGAATAGTCAATTCAAAAAAGACGTCTTAAAAGCAAAAGCTAAGTATAGAAAACGTCGTAAGTTTATTATATTAGCTATAATGACCTTTGCTTTAGCTGTAACTTTACTGCAAACATTTTTATATATCCGAGATAAGAAACAAATCAATGCTCAATTAGCTGAACAAAATCAGACGATTGAAAATCTTGATAAAGAAAATAAAGTAAATGAGTTAGTTATAGATAAACTAAAAGATCCATACTTTATAACGGACTTGGTAAGACAGGAGTATGGGTTAAGCTATCAAGGTGAGTTGATTTTCAATATTCCATTACAAGATAATTTCTTGCAAGCGACGATAAAATCTATAATGGATGGAAATTTAGAAAAATCTGGAGATAATAATGGTAGAATTGATGATAGTAAAATCCCTGAACTAGCAAAAAAAGATGATAAAAAATCAGCTTCTACAAAAGAATCAGAGAAAAATACTGATAAACAAAATGCTAAGAAAACTAGTGATAGAAGAACAGAAGATAATTCATCTGAAAAGGAAGATGATAAAGAAGAGGGAAATCAACCTCAAAGAGCAACTAATAATAAAAATTCAAACACTAATAATCAGAGAAGTAACAGAGGATAACGTTCTGTTGCTTCTTTTTTCAGACTTTTATATGATACAGATTTCTGAAATGTTATTATATAAAAAAATACTTCTGACTATTAATATAAGAAATGATTAATATAAAAGAAAAGATAATGTATAGCGAAATGGGATTTTAGTATTAAATTTACAATACTTAAGTTTAAATATTTGTTAAAAATGTATTAAAATGTTAATATAATAGGTAATAAATTTAATTATATACATAAATCGGAGGAGATTATGAATAAATATCTAGGTGATGCTTTGCATACCGACCTTTATCAAATTAATATGGGATATGCATATTTTAAAGACGGAATACATGAAAGAAAGTCATATTTTGATGTGTATTTTAGAAAAATTCCTTTTGGTGGAGGATATGCAGTATTCGCTGGACTAGCCAAAATTATAGATTATGTAAATTCATTTAAATTTTCAAACTCTGATATAGAATTTTTACGTGAATTAGGATATGAAGAAGACTTTTTAGAATATCTAAGTGCTATGAAATTTACAGGTAATATTCGTTCTGTAAAAGAGGGAGAAATTATTTTTGCTAATGAGCCACTCTTGAGAATTGAAGCTCCACTTATTCAAGCGCAAATAATGGAAACGGCTATTTTGAATATTGTTAACTATCAAATATTAATAGCTACGAAGGCTGCTAGAATCAAGCACTTATGTCCAGATGAAGTTTGTATGGAATTTGGTACTCGTCGTGCTCATGAATTTGATGCGGCAATATGGGGAACGCGAGCTTCTATTATCGGTGGATTTGATGCTACTAGTAACGTAAAAGCTGCAAAATTGTTTAACATTCCATGTAGCGGAACGCATGCTCACTCATTTGTTCAGGCTTATGAAGATGAAGAAGTTGCATTTAAGAAATATGCAGCTGCGCATAAAGATTGTTATTTCTTAGTTGATACTTATGATACATTGCGCTCTGGAATTCCTACTGCTATTAAAGTAGCGGATGAATTAAAAGATGAGATTAATTTCCATGGTATTAGATTGGATTCAGGAGATATAGCATATCTATCAAAAGAAGCAAGAAAAATGTTAGATGAAGCGGGTTATCCTAATGCGAAAATAGTAGCTTCAAATGATTTAGATGAAGATACAATTACTCACTTAAAACAAGAGGGTGCATGTATTGATGCGTGGGGTGTAGGTACAAAGCTTATAACTGCTTTTGATAATCCTGCATTAGGTGCTGTTTATAAACTTGCATGTTTAGAAAATGATAAAGGTGAGATGATTGACAGGCTAAAAGTCTCGGAAAATCCTGCAAAATTAACTGTTCCAGGTGTAAAAAGAGTTTATAGAATAATAAATACAGACACAGGTATGGCAGCAGGGGATTACATTGCATTGGAGAATGAAAATGTGAATGCAGAACAGAGTATAAAACTTTTCCATCCGACTCATACATATTTAGCTAAGGAAGTGGAGAACTTTAAAGCAATAGATATCCATGAAGATATTTTTGTTAATGGTAAGCAAGTATATGAAGTTCCAACAGTACAAGAAAGTGCTAAGTACTTCCAACAAAATAAAGAATTATTATGGAGTGAGTATCTTCGTTTACTAAATCCAGAATTCTATCCAGTAGACTTAAGTACTAAGTGTTGGGAAAATAGAAAAGAAATATTGGAAAGAGTAACAAAAAAATCAAGATAATTAGGTGATAATATGACATTACAACAGGAAGTAATAAAAAAATTAAGATGTAAACCTGAAATTAATGTAGAAGAGGAAGTAAGATTAACAATCAATTTTCTAAAAGATTATATAAAGAAAAACAACTTCATAAAGAGTTTAGTATTAGGTATATCAGGTGGGCAAGATTCTACGCTTTGCGGTAAACTATGTCAAATGGCGATTACTGAATTAAGGGAAGAGACAGGTGAAGAGTATAATTTTATCGCCGTTAGACTACCGTATGGACAACAATTTGATGAAGATGACTGTAACGACGCATTAAAATTTATTAATCCGGACAAAGTATTTACTGTTAATATAAAAGACGCAGTAGACGCTAGTGTAAATTCTTTAAAAGTAGCAGGTGTGGAAATTACTGATTTTGCGAAAGGTAATGAGAAAGCACGAGAAAGAATGAAAGCTCAGTATTCTATTGCTACTATGAATAAAGGTATAGTAGTTGGTACTGACCATGCAGCAGAAGCTATCACTGGATTCTTTACAAAACATGGAGACGGTGGAGCAGATATAGTACCTCTATATAGATTAAATAAAAGACAAGGGAAAGCATTATTAAAAATGTTAGATTGTCCAGAACACTTATATCTGAAACAACCAACTGCAGATTTAGAAGAAGATCGTCCTGCTTTAGAAGATGAAGTTGCACTTGGAGTAACTTATAATGATATAGATGATTACTTAGAAGGAAAAGAAGTTCCTAATAATGTAAAAGAAATAATAGAAGGACATTATTTAAGATCAGAACATAAGAGAAACTTACCAGTTACTGTGTTTGATTTTTACAATATATAGTAGAAATAATAGAAGGAGAGGATAGGGAACTATTCTCTCTTTCTTACTTATATAAAGGTTTAATTAGCGTATTAGATGGTGTGGAAAAATAAAATGAAAATAAATTAAAAATTTTGTTGACATAATATGAAAGTGATGATAGAATAATAAAAGTCTTTTGATAGAGAAGACGAACAATAAAGAGTTTCTAAATAACTAATGTTAAGAAAAAGCTTGACAAAAGATAATAGAAATGCTAAAATGATTACTGTCTTGTAAAGATAATTTCATCAAAATAAACTATGTAAAATAGTTTTTGAAAAAATATAAAAACTATTGACAAGCTTTAAAACAGATGATAAAATAGTAAAAGTCTTCTCAAGAAGAAGGCGAACAATCAAACATTTCAAAATATTGAATGTTAAGAAATTATAGAAAACTTCTTGACAAAATATAAAAGAAATGATAAACTTGTAAAAGTCTTGAAGAAAGACAAAATCAATTATTTCAACGAAGTAAACGATTTAAA
>NZ_CAURJN010000004.1:0-69950 GCF_963525165.1 uncultured Gemella sp. | reverse complement strand
ATATCTCATAAAGTATTGTTTTAATATATGTTGTGTTCTACCATCTACAATATCTATAAAGTCATGTGTTTTAGCATCTAAGAATACGAAACTCATTCCATTTTTACTATCTTTAGTTGATTTTATCTCATCAAAACATAGGTGCTCTGGTAAACTTGAATGAGTCTTAACTTCTACTGCTTCTCTACATGATTTCATTACTCTTACTACTGTAGATACTGATACATTACTTAATTCAGCTATATCTTTAAAAGATAATGTTTTAGATAGATTCTTCATTATATGGAATATAAGATTTTTAGATATACTGCAGTGCTTTTGTACAAATGATGTTTCAGCACAAAACTTAGAATTACATTCTCTACATTTAAAGCGTTGTTTCTTTAATCTAAGGTATGTAGGGCATTCTGACATCTTTAATAGAGTTACTTTTAATGGATCTGTGAATCCATTTTTAACTATATTATTTCCTTCTTTCTTACAACCACAGTTCGGACAACACTTTGGATTGTATGATAAAGTCCCATGAAATATGAATGTATCTTGACCATCCACATTAATTAAATCAAGTTTATCCTCCATAGTTATATTTTGGTCTTTTATTAATAGTAAATTTGTGATAAAATTAGACATGACAAATATCCTTTCTTAGTTAATTATTTTTGTACACCTTAATTATATTGGATATTTGTCTTTTTGTATATAAAAATTGAAATCCGGGGATGGAATTTTTCCATGCCCCGGATTTAGTATACAACCCTTTTAGTATATATTGGGATTAGTAATGAGAATATCAAGGAAAGTAAAATTGAGGAAATAAAAAACATATTCTAAAACAATATAAAAAAGTTTAGAGTCTGTTTTATGTTTATTTAGGTTTCTTCGATATTAATGCTGAAAAGTCTAAATCATCATATTTACTTTTATTTAGTCCTGTTAAAGAATCGAAATCTGTATCTGGAAATAGTGGATCAAAATCATCGAGTTTAATATTAGAGGTGTTGGTGTTTGAGGGGTTCTCAAAAGTAGATTTGTTTGAATTAATTGTTTCAAAATAGGTAGTATTATCCGTGACATTAAAAATTTTATTAACTTCTATCTGTTCACTATAACTTGGAATTGTATGATCATCATCATAATTATACTCTATTGAAACTTCTCCAAAATTCTCGTTAGTTGTTTCTTGAGGATTATAAAATAACACACCGTATTCTTCTAAGAGTTCCTCTTTTGAATAATTCTTTAGTGGATTTTCTATAGGTGATATTGTACTTTCATATATTTTTTTGACAAGATTTTCATCTGTTTGAATTTTATTGTCTTCAATCTTCCAAGTTGAAATAAGTCTATGTATTATATCTAATTGTTCATCTGAAAGTAAGTGAAGTTTTGATTTAATTTCATTTAGTTTATCCATAACTTTATACTGCTTCTTTATTTTCTTTTAAATATTCTATATAGTCATTTCCCCAAATTTCTAATTCATTAAGCACTGATTGGAATTTTTTTCCAATATCCGTTAAGCTGTACTCAACTTTCGGTGGTATTTGAGCATAAACCTTACGATTTATTAATCCATCTTGTTCTAATTGTTTTAATTGTTTTGTTAATGTGGCTTGGGTAATTGTCCCTAGCGATCTTTGTAACTCATTAAATCTAACACTTTTATCTTCAAGTAGATGAAGAATTAATATTGTCCATTTTCCAGATAATATTTTTTGAGTTGTGAAAAAGGGACATTTCCCAAAAGGTTCTTGTTGTTCCATAAAAAATCTCCTTTAAATTTCGTTGGTATTATACAATTCTATCTTAAAAGATACTTAATATTGTAAAAAAACGTACTTGATAAAATTTTGGTAAATATTATAATTATATATATAACAATTATAAAACAAATAATAAAGTTTGGCAATAGCTAAAAAATGGAGGACATAATAATGACAGAAGCAAAAAATTTATATCAAAACAGAAGAAGTGTTTATGCATTAGGTAAAAATTTACCAATTTCAGAACAAGAAGCATTAGAAATTATTGATAATGCAGTTAAATACTCACCAAGTGCTTTTAACTCACAAACTGCACATGCAGTAGTTTTACTAGGTGAAAATCACCAAAAATTATGGGATATTACTTTTGGAGAATTAGAAAAATTCCTACCAAATGAAGAAGCTAAAGCAGCTACAAAAGGTAAAATCGATAGTTTTGCTGCAGCATATGGAACAATTTTATTCTTCGAAGATCACGATGTAGTAAAAGGTCTTCAAGAACAATTCCCAGCATATGCTGAAAACTTCCCAATTTGGTCAGAACAATCAACTGGAATTGCATCATTTGTGGTTTGGAATGCATTAGCAGAGGCTGGAGTTGGAGCTAACATTCAACACTATAATCCAGTAATTGATGAAAAAGTTGCTGCTGAATGGAATATTCCAGCTAACTTAGTACTACGTGCTCAAATGCCATTTGGTGAAAAACTACAAGAAGCTGCACCAATTGAAAGAACTTCAAGAGTAAGAGTAGTAAAATAAGATTTGATTTAACGACGGATTAAATGAGTAGTAATAACGCTGAGATAGTAATATTTTGGCGTTATTTTATGATTTTATTAGGTCTAATTACTAAGCAAATGATTAAGTCAATGAAAGATTATTAATTTCTATTTCATGAGTATGACTATTACTATTAATTATACCTTTGGTTATTGGAATATACTGGTAAATATGGTATTATAGTAGTTGGTAAATAAATTTAAAATTCAGAAGGTTTAACAATGTTAAAAATAGTTATAAATAATTTAGAAGATACTAAACGATTAGCAAAAATAGTTAGTGAAGGTATAGAAGATAGATTAGTACTTTTGTTAAATGGTGATTTAGCCGCAGGTAAAACAACATTTACGAAATATTTAGCAGAATATTTAGGAGTAAAAAGTGTAGTCAATTCACCAACTTTTAATATAATGAAAGAATATAAATATCCTAATGGAAAATTATATCATATTGATGCTTATCGTTTAGAAGATAGCGATGAAGATTTAGGATTTGAAGATATTTTCTTTGAAGATAATGTTAGTGTTATTGAGTGGGGAGAGTTTATTGAAGACTTTTTACCGAAAGAAAGATTAATTTTCAATATTCGATTAGTAGAGGACCATAGAGAAGTTGAAATTATTTCTAATGGTGAATATGAGAAAATAGAAGAAAGGATACGCGAAAATTGGTAAGTTTAATTGTAGAAGCTTCGAACGGAGTATGTTCAATTGCATGTTTTGAAGAAAAAAATATTCTAGCCGAAAAAAACTTTGTATGTAGGAATAACTTGTCCGCGGTTATTTTAGAAGAAATAGAAAATTGTTTAAAAGAAGCAGATAAGAAAAAAACGGATTTAACTGAAATTATATCAAGTGAAGGACCAGGATCATATACAGCAATTCGTGTAGTCGCAGCTGTCTGTAAAACTTTAGCATACACACTGAAGATTAATTTGAAGAAAGTATCCTCTTTAAAGTTACAAGCTTTGTTAGAATTTGATAGTAACAAATTATTAGTTCCATTTATCGATGCACGTCGAGGAAATGTTTTTGGTGCAGTTTATAAAAATGAAGAAGGAAAATTAGTAGAGGTACTGGAAGAAGGATACTACTCTCTTGAAGAAATTAATAACTTTTTATCATCTCAAAGTGATGAATTTGTCTATATTAGTAAAGATATAGACAAGTTAAATGATTTTCTTTTAGAAGGTTCAAAAAATAATGATATGGTTCGTGCAGCTAATGTTTTAAAAATTTATGATTCATTAGAAGAAGTGGATTGTTATAATATGAAACCACAATACTTAAGAAAAACTGAAGCAGAAAGGGAACTTGAAAATGATAAAAATAAATAAAGTTGATGTAAATGATTTAGATGTATTATCAAGAATAGATGTAGATAATTTTGAAGATGCATGGACAAAAGAAATGTTCAAGTCTGAGTTGGAACATGAGAACTCAGAGTATTACGGATTATTTAATGACGGTGAAATCATTGGATTCTGCGGTGGTTGGCTTGTTGCTGATGAATATCAAGTTAATAAAATTGTTATTGATAAACCTCATCAAAATAAGAAATTAGGGCAAATTTTCTTCACTTATGTAATGCAACTTTTAAAACTAAAAGGTGTAAAAAAAGCTATCGTTGAAGTTCGTGTAAGTAACATGCCTGCGATAACTGTTTATGAAAAATCTGGATTCACAACAGTTGATATGAGAAAAAATTATTACAAAAACAATGGAGAAAATGCTTTTGTAATGGTAAGGGATTTTAGTAATGAAAGAATATAAAAATTTAGAAAATGTAACTATTTTAGCTATAGAAACAAGTTGTGATGAAACTAGTGTAGCTGTAGTTAAAAATGGAAAAGAAGTACTATCGAATATAGTAAGTAGTCAGATTGAAACACACAAGCAATTTGGAGGGGTAGTACCTGAAATTGCGAGTAGACAACATATAGAAGTAGTAATGCAAATTGTTGAAGAAGCTCTAGAAGAAGCAAAAACAACATTAAATGAAATAGATGCAATTTGTGTGACACAAGGACCGGGATTAATCGGTTCATTACTAGTTGGTGTTAATGTGGCGAAAACATTAAGTTATGCTTTAGATAAACCTTTAATAGGAGCACATCATATTGCAGGACATATTTATGCTAGTAATATTGATAATGATATAGTATACCCATCACTAGCACTTGTAGTTAGTGGAGGACACACTGAACTTGTATATTTAAAAGATGAACTTGATTTTGAAATAATCGGTTCTACTCATGATGATGCTGTAGGTGAAGCCTATGACAAAGTTGCTAGACAGTTAAATCTTGAGTATCCTGGTGGACCTAAAGTAGACAAACTAGCTAAGTTAGGTGAAGATAAGTACAAATTCCCTCGTGCGATGATTGATAGTGATGATTATAACTTTAGTTTTTCAGGTATGAAGTCAGCAGTGATTAACTTTGTACATAATGCAAAACAACGAGGAGAAGAAATTGTACCTGAAGATTTAGCATGCAGCTTCCAAACAGCGGTAGTAGAAGTTTTAATCGCAAAAACTAAGAAAGCTATTGTGAATTTAGGTGTTAAGCAGTTGATTTTGGCAGGTGGAGTTGCGGGTAATAGTGAGCTTCGTAAGCAAATATTAGAATTAGAACAACAATTAGGAGTAGAAGTTCTAATTCCAAAAATGAGTTATTGTAGTGATAACGCCGCAATGATGGGAGCTGTAGGATACTATTATTATAAAAATAATATATTTGCTAATCCATTAACGCTAAATGCTAAGTCAACATTAGATTTAGAAGAAGTTAGAGGATAGGGATTAGAAGGGGGCTAACTCGACAAAATTAATTTTCAAAATCATGATTTCTGAGTTACTCCCTTTTTATAAATCGTTTGATGTAATTATGAAAAAACAACTTGATGAATTATTAGATACTAATTTACAACAAATAAATCATATTTCTGAAAATAAGCATTTCATAGGATTTTCTAAAAAATTAGGAGAAAGAGTATTCGTTAAAATTTTTAAAGATCCATTAAAATATGAACTAGAATATAAAGTATTAAGGGATAAAATTAATCTAATATTAGATTTACCTGAGTATTCTGCACTTGTATTGAAATATGAAGACTATACTCCTCTAAATAAAGAAAATGTAAATGCTGAAGATATAATAAAAATAGCAGAGTTAATATCTGATTTTCATAGAGAAAGTTGGCTTGAAATAGAAAACGAAAAAGAAATTTCATTGGAAAAAGTTCTAGAAAAAAATGTATATAGATTAGCTGATAGAAAAGAATATACTGAAATAAGTGAGCTTCATTCTAAGTTTCTAAAAAATATTAGTAAATTAGATGAAGAGTATGAAAAAACACTAGTTTTAATTCATGGAGATTTTGGTTTTAGAAACATTATGAGAAAAGCTGATGATGTAGTATTAATAGATTTTGAAAGAGTAAAATATGCTAGTTATTATTTAGATTTTATTAAGTATTTTTATCAAGATTTAGATAATGATAAATTTAAAAAAGAGCTATTTTTAAAACATTATTATGAACATTCGAGTGAGGAAGTTCTTTCTGAGGAACTAGAGTACTGCATGATTTTTATCTCGGCATTAGGAATATTAAACTATACCAAACGTGTTGAAGATAAAGAGTTTGAGGAGTTAGGGTTAAAGATGTTAGAAGATGTTGGAAATTATTATATTTAAATAACTATTAAGAAATAGGAGAGTTGAAGAGTGAATAATATTAGTGAAAAAAAACTAGAAGAAAGTCGTAGCCAAGCTTTATTTTTAGTAAATAAGTTGAAAGAAAATGTTAATGATTTAAAAAGTGTGAGAGAACTGTCAAAAATAGTTTCTAAGGATTCAGAAATGAATGATGATTTTTGGACAGAAATATGTACTATTGATTTTACAAAAATTAAATTTTTCCCTGTAAGGTCGCTGTTAGCAGGTATATTGAAAAATAAACAAGATAATTCAAATATTTCAAATATATATAATTATTTGGTAGTAGAAAATACAGAATATCTTAATAAATACGAACAGAGTGCTTCTAAAAATACACCAGCATGGTTAGTGATATATTTTGCAGGTTTCTTGGGAGCCGGATTCTTTGTAATTGTTAATTTTATAATGTTAGTATTAGCACGTGGAAATTTTGAAGATGTTCTTTTTAATTTACTAGCAGGAACATTTTTAAATGCGCTTATTCTTGAAATAATTGATAGACAGTACATATGGGAATGGGAAGTACCATATTTTGAAAATAGTAAATTCCTAGCGTATGTTTGGACGTATATTCCGATAATAATAATGTACGTATATATGAATATTTCTACATTTATTAAACAGGGATTTGACTATAGTATTAGTAATGAAATTAAACTTACTATAGGTAGTTATATTTTAATTTTAATTATTGTTAATGGTTTATTCAAATTAAAAAATTCTGTGGAATTTATGTATAAAGTATATACAATAATTTTTAAAATAATAGCTTTCATGAGTTTTATTTGCATCATTCCAGATTACTTTTTCGAGAAACTACCAATTGATTGGATGTATATCCTGGTAACTGTTATGATTGTAAGCAGTGTTAGAGTGTTAAAGAAAGTTAGTGCTGGAAGATCTGTAAAACTTCTATTTTATCCAATGACGTTTTGTTATTTAGTATATACTCAACCACGAGTGATTAATACTCTTATCTTAGAGGAACAAAGTATATTGTTATATGTTTCAGGAGTATTAGCAATATTAATAATAGTCATAAGTAAACTAAGAGAAAAAACTAAATAAAATTAATATAAATCCCTTTCTATAACGATAAGAAAGGGATTAATAATTTTTATACCTAATAAATTTATATAGTAGAAAGTGGTTTTGATTTTATTTGACTATTATTTGTGTTAAAATATAATATGATTAATATTAGGAGGCGATGATATGGCGAATATTTATTTAGATTACGCAGCAACATCAAGAAAACATTTTGATATCATAGAAAAAAATATGAATATACTAAAAGAAGTCTATGCTAATCCAAGTAGTGGCCATACCCTAGGAAAGAAAAATAATAGGCTAGTTCGAGAAGGACGCGAGAAAATAGCTAAAACTTTAAATGCTAATAGTAATGAAATAATTTTTAATTCAGGTGGTACTGAAAGTAATAATACAGTTTTTAATCATGTATTAAAAAGATTTGAAACAGGAGAAATAATAATTTCATCTATAGAACATCCATCTGTTAGAGCTAGTGCTAAGAGACTTGAAAGATTTGGATTTAAGGTTCATGAATTATCAGTAGATGAAAGTGGAGTTATATCTCTTGATGAATTGAAAGAAAAAATTAATTCTAAGACGGTGTTGATTTCAATAATGCTAGCTAATAATGAGACTGGAGTATTAAATCCTATAAAAGAGGTTTCAGAACTTATTGCGGATAAAAATATACTATTGCATAGTGATATTGTTCAAGCTTTAGGTAAAGTTGAAATTGATGTGAAAGAATTAGGTTTGGATTTTGCTTCAGCTTCAGCACATAAAATTGGTTCACTTAATAATTTTGGATTTTTATATGCTAAAGATGGAGATGCTGAGCCATTATTATTAGGTGGAGGTCAGGAAAACGGTCTTCGTTCTGGAACGACTGACTTACTAGGGATACTAGTTCTTAATGACTGTTTATCAGAGACATTAGATTCAATTCCAGCTCTTAGGGAAATGAAACATTACTTTATTTCTGAACTTGAGAAAAATGGAGTTGAATTTGAAGTAAATGGTTCTATAGAAAATTCATTGCCGAATATATTAAATATTTATTTTAAAAATGTAGAAGCACAGCGACTGATTACATATCTAGATGCTCGTGATATTTATATTTCTGGTGGGTCTGCTTGTAGTTCGGGAAATATTAAAGGAAGTCGTATAATAACAGAAATGTATAATATTGAACGTGCAGCACACTCTGTAAGAATTAGCGTTGGTTTCGATACAAGCAAAGAATTAATTGATGAAGTTGTAGAGAAGATTGTAACTTTAGAGAAAAGAATTAAAGAAAGGAACTAAGAATGAATAACAACAAAAAAGTAGTAGTTGGAATGAGTGGTGGAGTTGATTCATCTGTAACAGCATATTTATTAAAACAACAAGGTTATGATGTTATAGGTGTTTTCATGAAAAACTGGGAAGAAAAAGATGACAGAGGAGTTTGCCTAGCAGAAAAAGATTATGAAGATGTAATTAAAGTATGCGAACAATTAGATATTCCTTATTATTCTATAAACTTTGAAAAAGAATACTGGGATAAAGTATTTACTTACTTTTTAGATGAATACAAAAAAGGTCGTACACCTAATCCAGATATTATGTGTAATAAAGAAATTAAATTTAAAGTTTTCTTAGAATATGCTGAAGATTTAGGTGCGGATTATGTAGCAACAGGCCACTACGCACGAGTTAAAGATGTTGATGGAGAACGTTTAATGTTACGTGGTGTTGATAATAATAAAGATCAAACTTACTTCTTATCTCAATTAAAACAACATCAAATCAAAAACATCTTATTCCCAGTGGGAGAACTAGAGAAAAAAGATGTTCGTAAGATTGCAGAAGAAGCGGGTCTTGCGACAGCGAAGAAAAAAGACTCAACTGGTATTTGTTTCATCGGTGAGAAAAACTTTAGAGAATTCTTATCTCAATACTTACCAGCTCAAGGTGGTAAGATGGTTGATTTAGATGGTAATATTCGTGGAGAACACATTGGTTTAATGCATTATACAATCGGTCAACGTCACGGACTAGGTATTGGTGGAACTAAAGATACAGAAGGTGAAGCATGGTTTGCATGTGGTAAGGACCTTGAAAATAATATACTGTACGTTTGCCAAGGATTCCACAATGAAAAACTTTATTCAGATAGTTTACTAGCTAGTTCACTATCATTTACAACGAAAAATCTACAACCTAATAAATTCACATGTACTGCAAAATTCAGATATCGTCAACCAGATACTGAGGTAGAAGTAGAAGTATTAGAAGATAACAAAGTAAAAGTTGTCTATAAAGAACCAGTACGTGCTGTTACTCCAGGACAAGCGGTTGTTTTCTATGATGGAGATGTTTGTCTAGGTGGGGCAATTATCGACGAAGTATATAAAGATGGAAAAAAACTTCAACTGTAATATAAAATAAAATCCTAAAGGTTAGAGGAAAACTCTAATTTTTAGGATTTTTAGTTCTTTTATTCTTAGTAATGAGGCTATAGTATATATTGAGCTAGTAATGTATCAAATCTACGAATATCTATATCTTTTTTTAGATTAATTTTTATTTTATCAACCTTAGTCCAAAGTTCTACTTCAGCATTCAAGTCAAAGATTTTACCCGCATTTTCAGTTGACCACATTAGTATTGAAGAGTACGGTAGTGAATAGATTTCTACTTTTTTCCCTGTAATTCCTTGTGCATCTTTTACTATAAGCCTTTTGTCAGTAAACACAGCAACATCTCTTATTGTTGCGAAAGCTGCGACAGGTTGTTCTCCATTTATTAATAAGTTCACTATATCTTGAGGGATAGGAACTTCTCTGAAAAATGTCCAGTTTAATAAATTCATTTCGTTAGCCATAATGTTTCTCCTTGTTTAAAAAAATTAATTATTTGATTGAATTTTGTGATTTTTTATCAGTATAACATAAAATACATGAATTATAAATAATGTATTATATTAGGTTTTCAGTACTAATATAATAAATTTAGTGATATAATATTAGTAGTAGGGGGGAGAAATATGAATATTAAGAAGGAAGATGTCGTATTATTTTTTAGACAAAATGTTAAATCTATTGTTTTGGCGTTTCTTTGTAGTCTTGTTGTAATAATTGGTGGTTTGTTTTATTTTAATCAAAGTAAGACAGAAGATTATAGTGATGTTAGTTTTTCTAATACCAGTAGTGAGTCGATAAATAAGGATGAAAAAACTGAAGAAAAACACGATGAAAAGATTTTTGTTGATGTCAAAGGTTCGGTAAAACATCCTGGTGTTTTCGAGACTACAAAAGATAAAAGGGTGAAAGATTTAATAGAAGAAGCTGGTGGACTTTTGGATGATGCTGATACTTCTACTTTGAACTTGAGTCAAAAGGTAAAAGATCAGATGGTTATTTATGTCCTTAAACATGGTGAAAAACCGAAACAAATGACTGATGGTGACAGCACTGGTTCATCTAGTGGGGATGTGATTAATATAAATACAGCAAGTAAAGAACAACTTATGAAAATTTCAGGAGTTGGAAAAACAAAAGCTGAGGCAATAATTGCACATAGAGAAAAAAATGGGGATTTTAAAAAGAAAGAAGATATTACAAAAGTACGAGGTATAGGAAAATCTACTTTTGAGAAAATTAAAGATAAAATAGAGGTATAGTTATGCAGAGAATTAGTTGGGATGAGTACTTTATGGCTCAAAGTCACCTACTTTCACTTAGATCGACTTGCAGCAGATTATCTGTTGGAGCGACGATAGTTAAAGACAAACGAATAGTTTCAGGTGGTTATAATGGCTCAATTAAAGGTGATGAACATTGTATAGATGTTGGTTGTAAAGTAGTAGAAGGGCATTGTGTAAGAACAATTCACGCTGAGATAAATGCAATATTACAATGTTCTAAGTTTGGTGTTGGAACTGAAGGTGCAACAATTTATGTTACACATTTCCCTTGTTTGAATTGTACAAAATCTATAATTCAAGCAGGGATAAAAGAAATTTGCTATGCAAATGATTATAGAAATAATGAATATGCTCGAGAGTTATTAGAAAAATCAGGTGTTGTCGTAAGAAAAGTAGATTACGATGTAAATAATGTAGTAGAAAGGTTACTAAATAAAAAGTAATGATTTACTTACAACTTTCTTTACTAGCGTTAGGGGCGATATTGTTAAACTTTAATGTAATAATATCTATGCTATGTATTGTTATTTTTCTACTGATAACTTGGAAAAATAAAAATCTTAATGCTAGGAAAACTATTATTTGTGTAATAGTCTTCTTAGTATTTTTTATTCGGGGAGCATATGAACAAAAGAATAACATTACTCATTTAGGTAATGTTGAAAATAGAAATTTAGAACTAGTAGTTTATGATAGATTTGATGTTAATGGAGCCTATGTATCTTCTATTGGTTATCTTTCGGATGAGAAGGTATTAGTAAGTTATATTGTAAAAAGTGAAGATGAAAAGAAATTTTTCAAAGAAAAATTTTGGGGTGGAAAACTATTAGTAAATGCTAATATAGAAGATATTTCAGAAAAGACTAATTTTTATTCATTTGATTATAAAAAATATAATGAGAATAGAGGGATCTTTAAAAGGTTAACTATTAATGAAGTTCATGAGGTTAAAAATATAGATTCCATATACTATAAATTCTTAACTTTTAGGAATAAATTGAGTTTGAAAATTAATAAAGAACTAACCTTTGATAAAAGTGGTTATTTTCAGGCTTTAATTTTCGGAGATAAAGGATATTTATTAAAAGATGACATAAATTCTTTTAAAAATTTAGGAACAAGTCATTTATTAGCAATCTCAGGATTACATATAGGTGTACTCATTTCTCTAATTTATTTTATTTTGTTGAAATTTAGGATAAGTGTTGATTATATAGAGAAAATTATCTTAATTATAATTCCATTGTATATGTTGCTTAGCGGAGCTAGTGCATCAGTTCTCAGGGCAGGTTTTATGATTGTATTTTATATCCTGTTAAGAAGGAAAAATATAGATAAACTAGGAAGTTTACTTTTTACTTTTTTAATTTTATTAATGTATAATCCATTTTATGCTTTTAATATAGGTTTTCAATTATCATTTTTAATTACATTCTGTCTATTGATGTCTGGAACTTATATAAAAAATTCTAGAAATAAAATTTATGATGCGCTTAGAATTAGTATAATTTCTACCCTAGGTAGTCTTCCTATTTTATTGTATAATTTTTATACTATAACTTATATTTCTGTATTTAGTAATATTATCTTAGTACCAATTTTTAGTATTGTGATTTTTCCATTAGTAATTTTTAGCTATCTTGTATTCCTAATAAATGCCCAGGTGTTTAATATTATTTGTAGACCAATATTAAATATTACTTTCAACATATTCGATAAAATTCAGGATCTGTTTTTAATTGTTCAACCTATTCGCATAGGTAGATTAAACATATTTTTTATAATTGCTATATTTATTGTTGTTTTAACTATATTGATAAACTTGAATAAATTTAAATATATGAATGCTATTTATGGAGTTCTGGGGATAATTCTAATTTGTTTAGGAGCTACATATATGCCTAAAGAATATATCGAAGATATAAATATAGGAAAACAGAGTGTTTTATATATTAGAGAAAATAAGAATAATCTATTGATAAATACATCCAATAATATTCAAAATTTTTATACAGATTACAGAAAAAAAGACAAGGATTATGATATAATAAATCAGTACGATTTGCTTTTGGATTATGAAGGAAAAAATAAATTTGAGTATTTGCTTTTGACTTCTGAGAAAAAGAATAAAAGTGGTTACTCTATAGATCTTCTAGCAAGAGATGTAGTAGGAAAAGTTATTGTAATAGATAGTTTAGAAAATAAATTATCAGAAGTAAAAAATATGGCACAGTATAAAAAAATAGATTATATTGTCCTTAAAGAGAATACAGAGATGAAATTTGGAAAGAGTTCTATTTATTATTATAATAAAAAAGTAAAAATAACAAATAAGAATTCTGAATTTGAAGTTGAGGTAGATAATTAATGAAAAATGTCTATGTAATATATGGTGAAAATTTTGAAGCCATTAATGATTATGAAAAAAATATAGCAAAAAAGTATTTGAAAGAACTTGATGAGTTTAACTATATAAAAATAAATATGCATGAAAATACATTGGAGTCTTTAGTGTATGAATGTAGAAGTAGTGGTTTATTTGGGAATGAAAAAGTAGTAGTTGCAGAAAACTGTAATTTTCTACTTGCTAAACCTAAGAAGATTAAAGTAGAACACAATGTGGATATATTAATAAGTTATTTGGATAATATTAGTGAAGAAGTCGTATTGATTTTAAAGATTTCTGAAAAGATTGATAGTAGAAAAAAACTTATAAAGAAAATTAAAGAAGTGGGAGAAGTTAAGGAGTTTTCTAATTTTAATGAAAAGGAAATATCTAGCTATATAGTGAAAACTGTTGCTGATGCTAATTTGAAAATTTCAATAGATGATGCAGAATTTCTTGTGAATTATACACGATTAGATTTTGCTAATATAAAAAAAGAATTAGAAAAACTACTTCTTTATTGTGACGAGAAGAAGGTAATTACTAAAGAAGATATCGAATTACTAGCGACAAGAAGTTTAGAATACGATGTGTTCAGTTTAACTAACGAGTTATTTGGGAAAAATTATTCGAAATTAAGGGTAGTCTACAATTCTTTAGTGTTAAAAAAAGAAGAACCTATTTTCTTGTTATCGCTTATTAGCGGACAGTTAAGAATGTATTATAAAGTAAAGGTTCTGCTAAATGAACACTATTCACAAAAAGATATAGCTAGAGAATTAGGAGTTCATCCATATAGAGTACAACTAGCGGCACAAGGGATTAGAAATTATAGTGTGGACAAAATTATGAAGACACTAATTTTAGCTGCTGATTATGATAAGTTATTGAAATCTTCATATATGGATAAATATTTGATATTAGATCTTTTTATTAATAAACTAATTGAGGAGCTAAAATAAAATACTGTGTTTATGTGATTTTGCTCATTATTATAAAAGAAGAAAAATTATTAAGTATAAGAATTAGTGGATGAAGAGTGTTTAATATGACCAGGTGTTTCTATTTGCTATAAATAGTGTGTTTTATCTAGCTGGTGAATTTATCAATAATGTTAATACTGGTTTTCCCTTTATTCAAGGATGATTGTATGTGCTAATAATTTTCTGGAAAAATGTTGCTGGTGTTATGCTTTTTAAAAAGAAATATTAATAAAAAAATGATTGTTTGAAGAAGATTCAAACAATCATTTTTTCGTTAATTCAATGAATTTTAGTGCATTCTCTTGAAATAGTTCTTAAAAAACAAAAAATTCAGACAAATCTGTTTATTATATGTAAATATAATGTTATAATAGTTACGTTGAAAAGAAATTAATAAAATGAGGTATTGTTTAATGAAGAAAATTGAAACTAAATTAGCTCAATTAGGAAATAGAAAAGACAAAGTAACTGGTGCGATTGTAACACCGATTTATTTATCTACAGCATATGCTCATCCTGGACTAGGGGAGAGTACAGGTTATGATTACACAAGAACAAAAAATCCTACTCGTACAATTTTAGAAGAAGGATTATGTGAACTTGAAGAAGGATGTCGTGCGATAGCAACGAGTTCAGGTATGAGTGCAATTCAATTAGTTTTTGAATTATTTGAATTAAATAGTGAATTTCTTGTTTCTAGAGATTTATACGGTGGAAGTTTTAGATATTTTGATGAACTTGAACGTAAAGGTGCACAGAAGTTTATCTATTTTACAGATGAAGAGGGTCTTAAAGATAAAATTACAGATAACACTAAGGCTGTGTTTATAGAAACACCAACTAATCCATTAATGCAAGAAGTTGATATTGAAAAAGTTGCGAAAATCGCTAAAGAAAAAAATGCGTTATTAATAGTAGATAATACTTTATTAACACCATTAAGACAGAAACCATTAACTATTGGTGCTGATATTGTTATCCATTCGGCTACAAAATATTTAACAGGACACAACGATATTTTAGCTGGAGCTGTAATTACAAATAATGAAGAAATTGGAGAAAGATTAGCATGGATTTCTAATACAACAGGAGCTGTATTATCAGCGTTTGATAGTTGGTTATTCATTAGAAGTTTAAAAACTTTACCATTAAGATTTAATCAACAAGAAAAAAACGCAATGAAATTAGCAGAAGAGTTGGAAAAAAATCCAAATGTTAAAGAAGTTCTATATCCGAAAAGGGGAGCTATGTTAAGTTTTAAACTTCACGATGCTTCTAAGATTGATAAGTTTTTACGTTCGTTAAAAGTTGCAATATTTGCAGAAAGTTTAGGAGGAGTAGAAACATTAGTTACTTACCCTACAACTCAAACGCACTTTGACATTCCAGAAGAGTTACGTCTTTCTTATGGTCTTACACCAGATTTATTAAGAATTTCTGTGGGGATTGAAGATATTGAAGATTTATTAGAAGATTTTACACAAGCTTTAGAGGTATAGAGGACAAATATAATGAGTAGAGTAGAAGAATTTGTAAATAAGTATTATATAGAAAGAAGAAATACAAATAGTTTAAAATGGGATGCTTTAGAGGAGAGATTTGGAGATAAAGATCTACTTGCTATGTGGGTAGCGGATATGGAATTTAAAACACCAGATAGTATAAGAGAAGCATTAATTGAACGTGTAAACCATGGAGTTTTCGGTTATACTAAGTTGCCTGAAAGTTATTATGATCAATACAAAAAATGGCACAAACAAAAATATGATATCAATGTAGAAAAACAATGGATAAGATTTGCTCCTGGTATTGTTCAAGCAATTTTATGGGTGATTCATGCATACACGAAAAAAGATGATTCAGTTATAATTATGCCACCTGTATATTATCCATTTGCTAATTCTATTAGAAATAGTGGTAGAAATCTAGTTGAATCGCCATTACTTGAGGAAAACGGTAAGTTTAAAATAGATTTTGCTACATTTGAGCAAGAAATTCGTGATAACAATGTAAAATTATATATTCATTGTTCACCTCATAATCCAGTAGGTAGAGTATGGACATTAGAAGAACAAAAACGAGTGTTTGAAATTTGTGAAAAATATGATGTTCTAGTATTATCTGACGAGATTCACCAAGATTTTACATATAATAATCATAAGCAAATTTCTGCATTAGCACTGGAAGATGGAAAATATAATCATCGTCTTATTGTCGCGAATTCAGGTTCAAAAACATTCAACCTTGCATCATTAGTTCATGCAACTATATTAATCCCTGATGATGCTGTCAGAAAAGTTTTTGATGCGTATAAAAAAGAGAACTTAGAAGCGGAACCTAGCTTGCTAGGGCAAATTGCATTAGAAGCTGGTTATAGAGAAGGTCATGAATGGCTTGAAGGATTGAAAGAAACGATATTATATAATTATAATTTACTACATGACACTCTTGAAGAAAAGGTTCCAGATATTAAGGTTTATCCGCTAGAAGGAACATATTTAGTTTTAGTGAGTTTAGAAAGAGTACTAGATGGAAAAACAACAAAACAATTTATACAAGATGAATGTGGTCTAGCAATTGATTTTGGTCATTGGTTTGGTAAAGGTTATAACAAATATATTAGGATAAATCTAGCGACAAGCCCAGAAAATGTTAAAGAGGCTATTAATAGAATAATTAAAAATTGTAATAATTAGAATTAATAAGAAGAGGCTAGTCCCAAAGTCCTAGATTTAAAAAAAGTTTATAAGAAAACTCATAGACGCAGTGGTTTATTGATATCTAAATTCGCTTTAGAAAATCTTTTTAGATATCTAATAAACTGTGCGAGGCTGACTCGATAAAATCGATTTCTCCAAAATCACGATTTTTGAGTCACTCCCATCTAAGAACCTTTTTTGGGGAACTCGATAAAATCAATTTTTTAGAAATTGTGATTTTTGAGTTGCTCCCTTTCCCTTTTTATATTGTAATAAAAAAACTACTCAGAAGCCTGAGTAGTTAATAAGATTATTTAGCTAGGTTTGATTTATATCTAGCAGCTGCGTTTTTGTGGATTAAGTTAGTTTTAGCAGCTTTATCAATTTTTTTGTAAGCAAGGTTTACTAACTCTGCAGCGTTAGCAGCACCTTCAGATTTAGCTACTTTAGCTTTTTTAATAGCTGTACGCATTTCAGATTTTTTAGCTGTGTTAGCAGCATTAGTTTTAGCATCTTTTCTTACGCTTAATACTGATGATTTAATGTTTGGCATTCGATTCACCTCCTGGTCCTTATTTTTATTACTAAGAAATATTAATTAATATTCTTAATTACAATGAATTAAGTGTTGTTAAATACAACTACCTCATTTTATCATATTAAAATTGTAAATGCAAGGTATTTTTAGAATTTTTTTGGTAATACTTTATTTTTTATATTTTTTTTAGATTTTTGTTGACTAATAGCTATAATATGTGTTAGTATATATGACGTTGATATTTAATTTTACATAGGTAAGGTTATTTGTCTTCTGACTTTATTATAATAAAAGATGTTTGAGAGATCCATCTATAAAAAAACCTGAAGTACTGGTTTCTCAAATCAGTACTTCTTTCTTTTCTCTTGAACAAGATAAGGAGATATAAATGAGAAATAATACAGTTAAAGTATTAACTATTCAAGCATTAATAGCAGCTATTTATGTTGTTTTAACAGTTGCTATCGCGCCATTTTCATACGGTGCTATTCAATTACGTATTAGTGAGTCGCTATCTCAATTAGTGGTATTTAGTAAAAAATATTGGTTCCCTATAACTTTAGGTGTTGCAATAGCAAATATTTTTAGTCCACTTGGTATAGTAGATGTGTTTTTTGGAACATTAGGAACAGGTTTAGCGTTAGCTATCAGTGTTCTTGTATTCAAATTTGTGAAAAATAGAATCGCCAGACACATCGTTAATATTATTATCTATTTAGTTGTTTGTATGCCAATTATTGCATATGAAATTGCTATTTTTAGTGGTGAAAACTCTGCAAGAGTACCATTCGAATTTGAAGCATTTACAGCAATTTATGGATTGCTTTTATTATCACAAATTGTTGTAATGGTAATCGGTATTGTTATTACAGAAGCCTTAAATAAAGCTATTGATCTTAAAAAAGTATTTGAATAATATTTATAAAAAATCGTTAAGAAATTTCCTTAGCGATTTTTTTATTTTAGTATTGACTCTAACGTAGTGTGATAGTATATAATAAATTTATCACTAGTGAAATATTATAAGGTATAGAGGAATTAATATGAGGATAAATGAAGTCGCAAAACTCACAGGAGTAAGTGTAAGAACACTGCAATATTATGATGAAATAGGATTATTAATTCCAGAAAAGTTAAATAATGGGTATAGAGATTATTCAGATGAAAATTTAGATAAACTTCAAAAGATTCTATTTTATAGATTTCTAAAATTCAAGTTAAATGATATAAAAGAATTACTTGATGGAGATATTGATAGTTTAACAATACTTGAACAGCAACGTGAATTAATTTTAAAAGAAAAAGAGAAGTTTGAAATAATTCTTTATAATATAGAAAAAACAATAAAAACATATAAAGGAGAAGAAACAATGACTATAGAAGAAAAATTTAATGGATTTAAAAAAGAAGACTTAAATAAGTATGAAGACCAAGCTATAGAAAAGTATGGTAAAGAAACAATAGAAGAATCTAAGAAAAGACAGAGTGGTAAGGAGAATATAGTAACAGAGAAATTTAACAGTGTTTTCCGTTCGATGGCAGAATATAGAAAAAATGAAATAAATATAGAAGAAAAAGAAGTTCAATCGAAAGTTGAAGAATTATATAACTATATGAATAAGTATGCATTTGATTGCAGTGTAGAGGTATTTTCGTATATAGGAAAGGGATATTCTCAAAATCTAGAATTTAAGAATAATATAGATAAATTTGGAGAAGGGGTAGCTGAATATACCTCTAAAGCTATAGAAGTATATTGTAATAGTAGATTAAATAGGTAATTTATAGAAGGAATATCTAGTTTAGAATTCTTTTTAAAATATTTTTTAAAAAACTATTGACAAATGAAATTATATATATTAGAATAATTAAGTCAGTTGAAAATGTACCGTAGACAGTAGGGGGAGAAATCCTTAATTAGCCTACCGAGGACAAAATTCGAAAAGAAACTTATGTGCCTTTTTGTATGTTCTCGCATGCAAGAAGGTTTTTTAATGGTACTGAAATTGATAAATCTACTTAGGAGGAAGTTCAATGTCAAAAGCTATTGAGAGAAAACAAGAGTTAGTAAATCAAATCGCAGAAGAAATTAAAGCAAGTTCTTCAGTTGTTATTGCTGACTACCGTGGATTAAACGTTGCGGAAGTAACAGAATTACGTAACAACATGCGTAACGAAGGTTTAACTTTTAAAGTTTATAAAAACTCATTAGTTCGTCGTGCGATGGAGCAAGCAGGAATTGAAGGATTAGACGAAGTTCTAACTGGACCAAATGCTTTTGCTTTCTCAACAGACGATGCTGTAGCTCCTGCTAGAGTTTTAAACGATTTCGCTAAAGAACACGAAAACTTAGAACTAAAAGCTGGTGTTATAGAAGGAAAAGTTGCAGATCAAGCTGAAATTAAAGCTATCGCTACATTACCAAGTCGCGAAGGATTACTTTCAATGTTACTATCTGTATTAACAGCGCCAATGCGCAATACTGCTTTAGCTGTTAAAGCTGTTGCAGACCAAAAAGCTGAACAAGAAGCTTAATAAATAAAAAAATATTAAAAACATATAATTTAAAAATCGGAGGAAATTTATAATGACTAAAGAACAAATTTTAGACGCTATCAAAGAAATGTCAGTTTTAGAATTAAACGACTTAGTAAAAGCAATTGAAGAAGAATTCGGAGTAACTGCTGCTGCACCTGTAGCTGTAGTTGGTGGAGCTGCTGCTGGAGCTGCTGAAGAAAAAACTGAATTTGACGTAGTTTTAGCTAACGCTGGAGACTCAAAAATTAAAGTAATCAAAGTTGTTCGTGAAATCACTGGAGACGGACTAAAAGAAGCTAAAGAAAAAGTTGATGGAGCGCCAGCAACACTTAAAGAAGGAGTTTCTAAAGAAGAAGCTGAAGAAATCAAAGCTAAATTAGAAGAAGTTGGAGCAACTGTAGAAGTTAAATAATTTCTATTCTAAGTAGATAAAAAGATAGATGTAAATAAACAATAATATTCTATTTGAGAATATTTGATACGATGATAATAACAAAAATAGTATATCTCAAGTGTCTAGCTATGGGATATACTATTTTCTTTCATTTTAAGAGGTGTCTTTATTATGGAACATTATTATACAAATAATCCGACGACGGAAAGTCGCGAAAAAATTATCAACTCAACAATAGCGAATGAGAATTTGAAATTTTATACAGATAATGGAGTATTTTCTAAAGAGAGTGTAGATTTCGGGACTAAAACAATGTTAGAAAGTTTCACTACAGTTAAAGAAAATGCTAAGGTTGCGGATATTGGATGCGGCTATGGAGTTATATCTATATTCCTAGCGAAAAAATACCCGACATTTAAATTTACTATGGTAGATGTAAACAATAGAGTATTAGAATTATCTAGAAAAAATATTGAACTTAACAAAATAGAAAATGAAGTAGAAGTACTAGAAAGTAGTTCCTTTGACAATGTTGAAGGGAACTTTGATATAGTTTTAACGAACCCGCCTATAAGAGCAGGGAAAAAAATTGTACACAAAATAATGACAGATAGTTATGAGTATCTAAATGTTCAAGGTGAGCTTTGGGTGGTTATACAAAAAAAACAAGGAATGGCTAGTTGTAAAAAATTATTAGAAGATACTTTTTCAATGGTAGAAGTAGTTACGAAAAATAAGGGTTACTATATCCTGAAAGCCGTAAAATAATTGACAACTTGCTATGACTATGATAAAATGATATATTGCAAGTAATTCTATTTTCTTTTAGATAGAATTACCAAAATTACATAAGTAAGTAAGAGAAAATGTATATATTTTCTTTTTAGTTTTTAAGAGAAAAGCTGAGAGGTGACACAGTTGCAAAAAGTTAAATTTGGTAAGCACAGACAAAGACGTAGCTATGCTAGAATATCAGAGGTAATTGATTTACCGGACTTAATTGAAATTCAAACATTATCTTATGATAAATTTTTAGAAACTGGTCTAAAAGATGTTTTTAAAGATGTATCACCAATAGAAGGTAATAATGATAAATTAAGTTTAGAATTTATTGACTATAAATTAGGAACTCCTAAATATGATGTTGATGAATCTAAAGAACGTGACGCTACATATTCAGCACCTTTAAGAGTGCGCGTACGTTTAATTAATAAAGAACGTGACGAAATTAAAGAACAAGAAGTATTTATGGGTGAATTACCGTTGATGACTGAAACTGGAACGTTTATCATTAATGGTGCAGAACGTGTAATTGTATCTCAATTAGTACGTTCGCCTTCTGTATATTTTACGGAAGATGACAAACTTAAAGTAAAAAATATTCCAAATGCCTATAAAACAACTGTTATTCCTAACAGAGGAGCTTGGTTGGAATTTGAAAAAGATATTAAAGGATTAGTTTACGCTCGTATTGACAGAACTAGAAAAATTCCTTTAACAACGCTTATTAGAGCGTTAGGTTTTGAATCTGACGAATCAATTATTAAATTATTCGGAGAAGATACAGAGCTATTAAACACATTAGAAAAAGATGAAAACCTAGACACAGGAACTGCGTTAAAAGTAATTTATGATAAATTACGTCCTGGAGAACCAGCTAACGTAGAAACTGCAAAAGCAACTTTACACGGTAGATTCTTCGATCCAAGAAGATATGACCTTGCTAAAGTAGGACGTTATAAATTAAATAACAAACTTCACGTTGGTGAACGTCTAGAAAATCAAATTCTAGTTGAACCAATCGTTGATACAGAAACAGGAGAAATTTTAGTAGAAAAAGGTACTAAATTAACACGTGAAATCATTGATGGAATTTATGAAGAATTAGGAACTACAGCTAACGTAGTTGAATTCGATATGAATGAAAGTCTTGATGGAAGTGATAGCCTAAAATTACAACTATTCAAGATTGTAAACCAAGTTAAAGTAGGTAACGACTTCGATATCGATGAATTAACTGATGATCAAATATTACACGTAATTGGTAATGGAGCACCTAATAAAGATGTTTTAACATTAACAATTGCTGATATTATAGCAAGTATCAACTACTATCTTTTATTAATTAGAACTCGTAGAAATAACGATGGATTTGAATTTGAATTGATCGGACGTGTAGATGATATTGACCACCTTGGTAACCGTCGTCTACGTTGTATCGGTGAATTATTACAAAATCAAATTCGTGTAGGTATTTCTCGTATGGAACGTGTTGTACGTGAACGTATGAGTATTCAAGATACAAATGAAATTACTCCACAACAATTAATTAATGTAAGACCAGTTACAGCAATTATCAAAGAATTCTTTGGAAGTTCTCAACTTTCACAATTCATGGACCAAGTAAACCCATTAAGTGAGCTTACTCACAAACGTCGTTTATCTGCACTTGGACCTGGTGGTTTAACAAGAGAACGTGCTGGGATGGAAGTACGTGACGTTCACTACTCACACTATGGTCGTATGTGTCCGATTGAAACACCAGAGGGACCAAACATCGGTCTTATCAACTCACTTTCATCATTTGCTCGTATAAATGAATTTGGATTCATTATGACTCCATATAGAAAAGTTGAATTTGATGGAGAAGGTCGTCCATACGTGACTGAAAACGTACAATATTTAACAGCTGATCAAGAAGATAAATACGTAGTGGCACAATCAACTGCTAATGTTGATGAAAAAGGTTACTTCGTAGATGAAGAAGTAGTATGTCGTTTCAGAGGAGATAACACAGTTAAACCTCGTGAAATGATGAACTTCATGGATGTATCGCCTAAACAGGTAGTATCTGCTGCCACTGCATGTATTCCGTTCTTAGAGAATGACGACTCTAACCGTGCCCTAATGGGAGCGAATATGCAACGTCAAGCAGTACCATTAATGATTACTGAAGCACCATTCGTTGGTACAGGTATGGAGCACCTAGCAGCACGTGACTCAGGAGCTGCGGTTATCGCTAAATACCCAGGTATCGTTGAATACGTAGATGGAGCAAAAATTAAAGTACGCCGTATTGAAACTCTAGAAGGTAAAGAAATTAAAGGTGACTTAGACACTTACGTAATTCATAAATTCGTACGTTCTAACCACTCTACAGCTTACAACCAAAAACCAATCGTTAAAGTTGGTGATAGAGTAGAACCCAAAGATATCCTTGCAGATGGACCATCTATGGATAAAGGAGAATTAGCTTTAGGTAAAAACCTTGTAGTAGCATTCGTAAACTGGGATGGTTATAACTATGAGGATGCTGTTATTATGAGTGAACGTCTTGTAAAAGATGATGTTTATACTTCTATTCACGTAGAAGAATATGAAACAGATGCTCGTGATACTAAACTTGGGCCAGAAGAAATTACTCGTGAAATTCCTAACGTAGGTGAAAATGCACTTAGAAACTTAGATGCACGAGGAATTATCAGAATTGGTGCTGAAGTTAAAGACGGAGATATCTTAGTAGGTAAAGTTACACCGAAAGGATTAACTGAACAAACTCCAGAAGAAAAATTATTATATGCTATCTTTGGAGCTAAATCTAAAGAAGTACGTGATACTTCATTACGTGTACCTCACGGTGCTGATGGAGTAGTTGCTGATGTTAAAATCTTTAAACGTGAAGATGGTGCTGAATTACCTAACGGTGTTAATGAACTTGTACGTGTATTTATCGTTCAAAAACGTAAAATCCGTGTAGGGGATAAAATGGCCGGTCGTCACGGTAACAAAGGGGTTATCTCAAATATCTTACCAGAAGAAGATATGCCTTACCTACCAGATGGTACACCAGTTGACGTAATGTTAAACCCACTTGGGGTTCCATCTCGTATGAATATTGGACAAGTATTAGAGCTACACTTAGGTATGGCTGCTAAACAATTAGGAATCCACGTGGCTACACCAGTATTCGATGGGGCTACTGATGAAGATGTTTGGTCTACAGTTGCGGAAGCTGGAATGGCTAAAGATGCTAAGACAGTTCTTTATGATGGACGTACAGGTGAACCATTCGATAGCCGTGTATCTGTAGGGGTAATGTACATGATTAAACTTGCACACATGGTTGATGATAAACTTCACGCTCGTTCAATTGGACCATATTCATTAGTAACTCAACAACCACTTGGAGGTAAAGCTCAATTTGGTGGACAAAGATTTGGTGAGATGGAGGTATGGGCACTTGAAGCTTACGGTGCTGCATATACTCTTCAAGAAATATTAACGTACAAATCAGATGATACTAATGGTCGTGTTAAAACATACGAAGCTATCGTTAAAGGTGAAAACATTCCACGTCCAGGAGTTCCTGAATCATTCCGAGTACTTATGAAAGAACTTCAAGCACTAGGTATGGACTTCAGAGTAATGGACAATGAGGATAACGAAGTAGACATGGGTGATATCGATTTAGGAGATACAATCGATTTCCATGATGCACATAACCATGATCACGATGAAGAAAATTCAGAAGAAGCAACAGAAAAAGCTGCAGCTTCAGAAGAAAATGCTGAAGAAGGATATCAAAGTTTAGCTAACTTGATTTTATCTGATACAGATGAATATGAAAATGTTAAAGATGAGGAAGATAGCGAAGAAGAAACTTCAGGATATCAAGCATTAGCAAGTCTTTTAATGTCAGATACTGATGAGTATGAAGACGTAGAAGATGATACAGATGAAGAATAATATAAATTTTACAATTAATCACAAAGAACTATTCAAGGCTTTTATACAAAAAAATAAAGGAGGTATGCTCCTTGATAGACGTAAATAATTTTGCATATATGAAAATTAGTTTAGCTTCTCCTGAAAAAATAAGAAGTTGGTCTTATGGAGAGGTTAAAAAACCTGAAACTATTAACTATAGAACTTTAAAACCAGAAAATGATGGACTATTCTGTGAAAGAATCTTTGGTCCAACAAAAGACTGGGAATGTGCTTGTGGAAAGTACAAACGAGTTAGATATAAAAACATTAAATGTGATAAATGTGGAGTTGACGTAACTTTAGCTAAAGTGCGTCGTGAAAGAATGGGGCACTTAGAATTAGCTGCCCCAGTTAGCCACATTTGGTATTTTAAAGGTATTCCAAGTAGAATGGGACTTTTACTTGACCTTAGTCCAAGACAATTAGAAGAAGTAATTTACTTTGCTTCTTATATTGTTATTGATCCAGGTGAAACTGACTTCATGAAAAAACAAATCGTTTCAGAACGTGAAGTACGTGAAGCACGTAGCACATTTGGAGCAAACTCTTTCGTAGCTAAAATGGGAGCTGAAGCTATTCGCGATCTATTAGCTGAGTTAGATATCGAAAAAGAACTTAAAGACCTTAAAAACGAACTTAAAGAATTAAGTGAAAGCAACTATAAATCAGGTCAAAAAGTTGTAAAAATCATCAAACGTGTTGAAGTATTCGAAGCGTTTAAGCACTCTGGAAATAAACCAGAATGGATGATTATGACTGTATTACCAGTTATCCCACCTGAATTAAGACCTATGGTTCAATTAGATGGTGGACGTTTTGCAACAAGTGACTTAAACGATTTATACAGACGTGTAATTAACCGTAACAACCGTCTGAAAAAACTTATCGAACTTAAAGCTCCAGGGCTAATTGTACAAAACGAAAAACGTATGTTACAAGAAGCTGTTGATGCATTAATCGATAACGGACGTCGTGGTCGTCCTGTAACAGGTCCTGGTAACAGAACATTAAAATCATTATCTAATATGTTAAAAGGTAAACATGGTCGTTTCCGTCAAAACTTATTAGGTAAACGTGTTGACTACTCTGGACGTTCAGTAATCGTAGTTGGTCCAAACTTAAAAATGTACCAATGTGGATTACCTAAAGAAATGGCACTTGAATTATTCAAACCATTCGTAATGCGTGAATTAGTTAAACGTGAGTTAGCTAATAACATTAAAAATGCTAAAAACCAAATCGAAAGAATGGAAGATCATGTGTGGGATATCTTAGAAGATATTATTCGTGAGCACCCGGTATTACTTAACCGTGCCCCGACTCTTCACAGACTAGGTATCCAAGCATTCGAACCAATCTTAGTTGAAGGACGTGCAATTCGTCTTCACCCTCTTGTAACAACAGCGTTTAACGCCGACTTCGATGGTGACCAAATGGCCGTTCACGTACCTTTATCAAAAGAAGCACAAGCAGAAGCACGTATGCTTATGCTAGCTGCACAAAACATCCTTAACCCTAAAGATGGTAAACCAGTAGTTACTCCATCTCAGGATATGGTATTAGGTAACTATTACCTAACACTTGAAAGACCAGGAGCAGTAGGGGAAGGTATGATTTTCAAAGATGCCGATGAAGCAAGAATAGCATACCAAAATGGATATATTCACCTTCACACACGTGTTGGTATCGCGGCTAAATCATTTGAAAACCCAACGTTCACAGAAGAGCAAAACAAAAAATTACTTGTTACTACAATCGGTAAAGTAATCTTTAACGACATATTACCAGAAGGATTCCCATATCTAAATGAGCCTACTAAGGACAATTTAGAGACAGCGACTCCTGACAAATATTTCGTATCAACATCTGATTTATCAGAAGGTGGATTAAAAGCTTATATAGCTGAAAAAGAAGCTGTAACACCATTCAAAAAAGGATTCTTGTCAAAAATTATTTCTGAAATCTTTAACAGATTCCACATTACTGAAACATCTATGATGTTAGACAGAATGAAAGATTTAGGATTTAAATACTCTTCAAGAGCTGGTATTACAGTAGGGGTAAGTGACGTATTCGTCCTACCTAATAAGTATGAAATTTTAGCAGACTCACAAGCTAATGTTGATAAAATCACAACATTATACAGACGTGGTCTATTAACTGAAGAAGAAAGATATCAAAATGTTATCGCTCAATGGGCAAAAGCAAAAGATATCATCCAAGATCAACTTATGGACTCTCTTCCAGCTACAAACCCAATTTACATGATGAGTGACTCTGGAGCCCGTGGTAACGCGTCTAACTTTACACAGTTAGCCGGAATGCGTGGTCTGATGGCGTCTCCATCAGGACGTATCATGGAAATGCCTGTACGTTCATCATTTAAAGAAGGATTAACAGTATTAGAGTTCTTCATCTCTTCTCACGGTGCTCGTAAAGGTCTTGCCGATACTGCGCTTAAGACAGCCGACTCAGGATACTTAACTCGTCGTCTTGTAGACGTTGCACAAGATGTTATCGTTCGTGAGAACGACTGCGGTACATCTCGTGGATTAAGAGTAGCCGCACTGAAAAATGGAACAGATGAAATTGAAAGTCTACAAGAACGTCTTGAAGGTAGATACAGTAAAGAAACTGTTATTCACCCAGAGACAGGAGAAGTTATCGTTGAAGATGGTCAATTAATCACTCTAGATACAGCTAAAGAAATTGAAGCAGCTGGGATCGAAAGTGTTGTAATCAGATCAGCATTTACATGTAACTCTCGTCACGGAGTTTGTGAGAAATGTTATGGTAAAAACTTAGCAACAGGTGAAAAAGTAGAAGTTGGAGAAGCAGTTGGTACAATTGCCGCTCAATCTATCGGAGAACCTGGTACACAGCTTACAATGCGTACGTTCCACACAGGTGGGGTTGCCGGTGCCGATATTACTCAAGGTTTACCTCGTATTCAAGAGTTATTTGAAGCACGTAATCCAAAAGGTAAGGCATTAATCTCAGAAGTAGATGGAACAGTTACAAAAGTTGAAATTGATAATAATCACGTACGTAGAATTTATGTATTAAGTGAAATTGGTGAAGAAAGAGAATATCAAGACTATGGTGCAAGCCGTATGTTAGTTAAAGAAGACGATAAAGTTAAACGTGGTCAAGCTTTAACAGAAGGTTCTATTGAACCAAAAGAATTACTATCAATTGCAGGTTTAGAAGCAGTACAAAGTTACTTATTAACTGAGGTACAAAAAGTTTACCGTATGCAAGGGGTAGAAATCAGTGATAAACACGTAGAGGTTATGGTGCGTCAAATGTTAAGAAAAGTACGTGTAATCAATGCTGGTGACACTGACTTACTTCCAGGTTCATTAGTTGATATTCATAAATTCACAGATGAAAACAAAAAAATCCTTGCGGTACGTGGGAACATGGCTACAGCTAAGCCAGTAATTCTAGGTATCACTAAAGCTTCATTAGAAACTGAAAGTTTCCTATCTGCAGCTTCATTCCAAGAAACAACACGTGTTCTTACAGACGCAGCTGTTAAAGGAAAAGTTGACAGACTTATGGGACTTAAAGAAAACGTTATTATTGGTAAGCTAATTCCAGCAGGAACAGGAATGCCAAGATATAATGATGTTGATATTAAAGTAGAAAATGAACTTGAAAAAGAAATGGACAATGAATTAAGTAGACCAATTGAAGAAGAATTACATGAAGAATTAGGTTCTATTTAATCTGAAACATAGAAAAGTCAATAGGAATATAAAAAAATATTATATTCCTATTGACAAATCTATAAAAAGTATGTAAAATAGATAATGTTGAATACAAAAGTAGAAGCACCCGTTTCTCACCTGCCAATTTTGATTGTTCAGGTTTATGTAGATGAAATGTAGAATTTTATGCTGGGTGTTTTGCACTCAGTTTTTTTTAATGCTTTTAGTATTTAATGAAATTTATAAATAGGAGGTGCTGATCATTAGTAAAGATACTGCACAAGTAAATGAAGGTATTAAAGCGAAAGAGTTTCTTTTAATTAGTCAAAATGGAGAACAATTAGGAGTTAAAACTAAGGCAGAAGCGATGCAAATTGCAGAGCGTATGAACTTAGATGTTGTTCTAGTAGCTCCAAATGCTAAAACACCAGTTGCGAAAATTATGAACTATGGTAAGTTCAAATTTGAACAACAAAAGAAAGAAAAAGAAGCACGTAAGAAACAAAAAATCGTAACAACAAAAGAGATAAGATTATCTCCAACAATTGAAAAGCACGATTTTGAAACTAAGTTGAAAAATGCACGTAAATTCTTAGCAAAAGAAGACAAAGTTAAAGTTTCTATTCGTTTTAAAGGGAGAGCAATCACCCACAAAGAAATTGGACAGAAAGTTTTAGAAAACTTTTCTAACGAAGCTAGCGATATAGCTACTGTCGAACAAAAACCTAAAATGGAAGGTCGCAGTATGTTCTTAGTTCTAGCACCAAAAAAAGAGAAATAAAGGTTTAATATAGGAGGAATTTGATAATGCCAAAAATGAAATCTCACCGTGGTTTAGCAAAACGTGTGAAAAAAACAGCTAGCGGTAAATTAAAACGTAGCCGTGCTTATACTTCTCACTGGTTTTCAAGAAAAACTACTAAACAAAAACGTCACTTACGTAAAGCTTCATTAGTATCTCGTGGTGATTACAAACGTATTAGAACTTTATTAGTTAAATAATATTAAAGAAGATTAATTATAGCGTAAATACTTATTTAAGTTATACATAAGGAGGAATTAGATATGCCACGTGTTAAAGGTGGAACTGTGACTCGTCGTCGCCGTAAAAAAGTTTTAAAACTAGCTAAAGGATATTTTGGTTCAAAACATACATTATTCAAAGTTGCTAAGCAACAAGTAATGAAATCAGGAATGTATGCTTTCAGAGACCGTCGTCAAACAAAACGTAACTTCAGAAGATTATGGATCGTTCGTATTAATGCAGCTGCAAGATTAAATGGTTTATCTTACAGCCGTCTAATGAACGGACTTAAAGTTGCTGGAATCGATATTAACAGAAAAATGTTATCAGAAATCGCTATCCACGACGCAGCTGGATTTGCAAGCATTTGTGAACAAGCTAAAGCAGCTTTAGCTAAATAATTAAAGAGAATTGATAGATTACTTACATAATTTTGTAAGTAATCTTTTTTATAATAAAAAACACCTTAGAGAGTCATAATAGGCACCTTAAGGTGTTTTATTCATTAATAGACTATTTTTCTAGGATTATTTAATCTATGGAACTTTTTTTGAGCAATTTCATCATATACTTGTTCACGTCTTTTTTCATATAATAAAATTGCCCATGTATACCATAATAAATCACAAAACTGTAAAAATACATCTAGTTTCTTATAATTGCATTCTTTATTACTAAAATACGCTTTTAAGAAGGTAATTGTTTCCTCGTAGTTTAAATCATTTTCTGATATGAAACTCGCTATATCGAAGTAATAATCATTATATCCTGCGTATTCAAAATCTATTAAATATAATTTATCTCTTGAAAATAAGAAATTACCTTCAACTAAGTCATTGTGGCATAATCTGTCAGGTTCATAGAACTTTCTGAAGTCATCTATAATGTACAAGTATTGATCAAAAATATTATTTTTTTCATCTATTTTGTTATAATAATCATGAAATTGTTTAACAGGATCAAATATATGCTTAGCCTGAAATTTTTTTGAATGAAAATTATTAAGAAGTTTGCCTATTCTTATGATACTTGATAATTTTCTTTGTGAAATAAATGTTTTTGGATTAGGTTGAAATTCTGTAATTAGATTATCATTATTGAAGAATATTGGTTTAAGAAAGTAATCTTCATTAGCTAGAAGACTAATAGCTTCTCTTTCGTTATTTTTATTTACAATATTTGTAGAATCTTTAGAAGTTCTGTAGAAATATTTATTATTGTTCGTTGTAATAATGTAATTCTTATTGGTGATTCCATAGCTTGTTTCTTCTATAGCGAGAATCTTTTCATTTAATATTTTTTCTAATTTTTCTAAACTATACATAAGAATACCCTCCTTTGTTTCTGAAATATATATTGTCTTTTCATTTTAATTATATAATATAGAGTTAAAAGTTCAAAGAAAAACGATTACATTGTAGGAGGTGACTCAAAAATCGTGATTTCGGAGAAACAAGATTTTGTTGAATAACTTTCAGCAGTTGGTCATTAGATATCTAAAAAACTTTTATAAAGAGAATTTAGACATTGATAAACCATTGCGTCTATGAGTTCTCATATGAACTTTGTTAAATTTTAGGACTTTTGGGTCAGTTCCATTTTATATTAAAATGCTATTTTTTTTTATAATATTGAGAAGAATATATTAAATACATTTTAGGAGTTTGAGGAGTATTTTTTATGTGAACTTAAATGTGTACTAATCTTTAAAAATAGCTGGTATAAATAGATATTTTTAATTTAAATAGTGTAAATAAATGGTGTATTGTTGAAAAAAATCAAGAAATTTGATATAATTGTAATGTATAAAATATATTTATATACATAAAGTTTCATTTTTAAATATCATAGGAGGTGTGAAATGAAAGAAGTTTTTATTAATAGTGAGTATATTACATTAGCTCAATTCTTAAAATTAGAAGGATTTATAGGTTCAGGTGGAGAAGCTAAATACTTTTTACAAGATGTAGAAGTCGAGCTTAATGGAGAGTTAGAGAACAGACGAGGGAAAAAATTATATTCAAATGATGTAATAAAATTAGAAGGAAATGAATTTATAATAATTAATGAAAATTAAAAGTTTAAAATTATTGTACTTTCGAAATTATTTATCTACGAATATAGATGCACATCCCTCGCTTAATGTTTTAGTAGGAAACAACGCGAATGGAAAAACTAATATTATAGAGTCTATTTTTTGTTTAGCACTTGGGAAAAGCTACAGAACAAAAAGTGATAGTGAGTGTATTATGTTTGGAGAAACTGCCACGGCGATGTCGTGTGTAGTTAGTAAAAATAATAAGAATCTTGATATTATGTTAGGTATTAATAATAAAGGTAAAAGCGCTAAGATAGCAGGTGTTAAGAAAACTAAGTTAACTGATTTTGTTGGGGAGCTTAATGTTGTTTTATTTTCTCCTGAGGACTTGCAAATAGTTAAAGGATCTCCAGCTCTACGTCGTGAGTTTATAAATAGAGAATTTTATCAATTTTCACGTATTTATCATAAATATAACCTAATGTATCAACATCTTTTGAAACAACGTAATTCGTATTTAAAAGATATGAGGAAAAATCCAAAAGATGAAATGGCTTTAACATACCTAGAAACTCTTACCTCACAACTTGCTAAAGTAGCATTGTATATTACGAAAGAAAGAGTATCGTTTGTTCAAGATATTTCTAAGTTAACATATGAAAATATGTTAAATATTTCAAATGGACAAGAAACTTTAAAAATACGATATAAAAGTTCTGTTCTAGAGGCATTGAATATTAAAGATACAGAGGATGAGGCTTTTACCGAAGAAAATTTGACGAATATTATTATGAGAAAATCTTTTGATGATATTATGCGTGGAAGTACAAAAATAGGCCCACAGCATGATGATTTAGAATTTTATATAAATGACCTTGATGCTAAAATGTTTGCCTCACAAGGGCAACAAAGAAGCATAGTATTATCACTCAAACTCGCTGAAATTAATTATTTAAAAGATAAGACGGGGACTTATCCTGTCCTACTTTTGGATGATGTACTTAGTGAGTTAGATAAAAATAGACAACTTAAATTATTAGATGCAATTAATGAAAATGTACAAACATTCATTACGACACCTTCAATATCAGATATTAAAGAAGATTTATTGAAAAAAGCTAAAGTTTTCAAAATAGAAAGCGGAAATATTAGTGAAATAATCTAGAAAATTTATTTATTAAATTTACTAAAATGAAAGGAAAAATCATGGTAGAAAATAAAAAAACACAAGAATATAATGCCGATCAGATTCAGGTCCTTGAAGGATTAGAAGCTGTTAGGGTAAGACCAGGTATGTATATCGGTTCTACATCTAGTAAAGGGCTACATCACCTAGTATGGGAGATTGTAGATAACTCAATAGATGAAGCCTTAGCTGGATACTGTAATACAATAACAGTAGCAATTGAAAAAGGAAATTGGATAAGAGTAGAGGATAATGGGCGTGGTATCCCAGTAGATATTCAAGAACAAACAGGAAAACCTGCACTTGAAGTTATCCTTACAGTACTACACGCAGGTGGTAAATTTGGAGGCGGCGGATATAAAGTATCTGGTGGTCTTCACGGAGTTGGAGCCAGTGTAGTTAATGCTTTATCAACTAACTTAGAAGCATCTGTTCATCGTGATGGTAAAATATACAGTATGAAATTTGAACGTGGTGATGTTGTTCAAGAGATTACTGTAGTAGGAGATACTGATAGAACGGGAACAACTATTCGTTTTAAAGCAGATCCAGAAATTTTCCAAGAAACGACAGTATATGAATACGATATTTTAAGAACACGTATTAGAGAACTTGCTTTCTTAAACAAAGGAATAACAATTATTCTTAAAGATGAAAGAGAAGGACAAGAAAAAGAAGAAACTTTCTGTTATGAAGGTGGATTATTAGAATATGTAGAAATGTTAAACGAGAATAAAGATGCACTACATGAAGCTATCTATGTTCACGGTGAGATGGATGGTAAAGAAGTAGAAATCTCAATGCAATATAACACAGGATATTCAAATAATGTCTTAAGTTATGCTAATAATATTAATACTCATGAGGGTGGGACTCACGAAAGTGGATTTAAAACTGCACTTACAAGAATAATTAATGCTTATGGTAAAAAGAATAAACTTATTAAAGATAAAGAATCTTTAACAGGGGATGATGTTCGTGAAGGGCTTGTTGCGATTATCTCTATTAAGCATCCAAACCCACAGTTTGAAGGGCAAACAAAAACTAAATTAGGTAACTCAGAAATGAGTACTATTACTAACAAACTATTCTCTGAAGAATTAGATAGATTCTTATTAGAAAACCCAAAAACAGCGAAAATAATCGTTGAAAAGGGACTTCAAGCATCACGTGCGAGAATCGCAGCGAAGAAAGCTCGTGAATCTACACGTCGTAAAAATGCTTTAGAATTTACAAACCTACCAGGTAAACTTGCAGACTGTTCAAGTAAAGATGCAGCTGAGTGTGAATTATTCCTAGTCGAAGGGGACTCTGCGGGAGGAAGTGCAAAACTTGGACGTAATAGTAAATTCCAAGCTATTTTACCGCTTAAAGGTAAAATTCTGAACGTAGAGAAAGTAAGAATCGATAAAGTACTAGCTAATGATGAAGTTCGTTCGTTAATTACAGCTATTGGTATGGGTATTGGTGAAACATTAAACATCGATAAACTTCGTTATCACAAAATCGTTATTATGACCGATGCCGATGTCGATGGAAGTCATATTAGAACATTATTATTAACATTCTTCTTCAGATATATGAGAGAATTAATCGATGCTGGATATGTTTATATCGCAAGACCACCTTTATATGGATTAAAAGTAGGTAAGAAAGAATTCTACTGTCATACAGAAGAAGAACTTAAACAAAATATTGAAGAACATGCTGAAGATAAAAAGTATACTGTTCAACGATACAAAGGTCTTGGAGAGATGAACGCAGAAGAACTATGGGATACAACAATGGATCCAGACCACCGTTTAATGTATCAAGTAAGTGTTGATGATGCTCAAAGAGCAGATGCTGCTTTTGATACATTAATGGGTGAAAAAGTAGAACCAAGACGTAAATTTATCGAAGATAATGCGCTAAATGTTATAAACTTAGACATTTAGAAAGAAAGGATAGAACATGGAAGATAATAAAAATAATATTACCTTAAGAAACATAACGACTGAAATTGAAAATTCATTTTTAGATTATTCAATGAGTGTTATTGTATCACGTGCATTACCGGACGTACGTGATGGGTTAAAACCAGTTCATAGAAGAATACTTTATGCTTTTAATGATTTAGGGTTAACATATGACAAACCTTACAAAAAAAGTGCCTTCGTTGTAGGGGAAGTAATGGCGAAGTATCACCCACATGGTGACTCTGCGACATATGGAACAATTGTACGTTTAGCACAAGATTTTAATAGTAGATATCCTTTAGTAGATGGTCAAGGGAACTTCGGTTCTATTGACGGAGATGGTGCTGCTGCGATGCGTTATACTGAAGCTAGAATGAGTAAAATAGCTTCTGAGTTACTACGTGATATTAACAAAGATACTGTTGATATACAAGATAACTACGATGGAACGAAACAAGAACCAAAAGTATTACCAGCAAGAATTCCAAACTTATTAGTTAACGGAAGTAGTGGTATTGCGGTTGGTATGGCGACTAATATTCCACCACATAACTTAGGTGAGGTTATCGATGGGGTAATCGCATTAGCTGATAACTCTGAAATAACAATTGCTGAATTAATGTCTAAAATTAAAGGACCTGACTTTCCAACAGGATCATTCTTATTAGGACGTAGTGGGATAGTTAAAGCATATACAACAGGACGTGGTTCTGTAATTATGCGTGGTAAAACTGAAATCGAACAAATGAAAAATGGTAAGGAAAGAATCGTTATTACAGAAATTCCTTATCAAGTAAACAAAGCAAAATTAGTTGAAAAAATTGCTGAATTAGCTCGTGATAAGAAAATTGAAGGTGTTACAGACCTTCGTGATGAAAGTAACTTAAAAGGTATCAGAATTGTAATTGAATTACGTCGAGATGTTAATAGTAACGTAATTTTAAACAATCTATACAAATTAACACCATTACAAAGTTCATTTGGTGTTAACATGATTGCTCTTGTAAATGGAGTACCCAAGTTATTAAATCTTAAAGAAGTACTTTACCACTACTTAGAGCATCAAAAAGAAGTAGTAGTAAGAAGAACTAAGTTCGACCTGAAAAAAGCACAAGCTCGTGCCCACATATTAGAAGGTTTAAGAATTGCTTTAGATAATATCGATAGAATTATTAGCTTAATTCGTGGTTCTCAAACTGCTGAAGAAGCGAAAGTTGGATTAATCGATCAATTTGGATTAACAGAAATTCAAGCTCAAGCGATCTTAGATATGCGATTACAACGACTTACAGGTTTAGAACGTGATAAGATTGAAGAAGAATATAGTAAGCTTATGGAACTTATTGCTGACTTAGAAGATATACTAGCAAAACCTGAGAGAGTAATTCAAATCGTTAAAGATGAGTTATTAGAAGTTAAGGAAAAATTTGGAGACAAACGTCGTAGCGTAATTATCGAAGGGCAAGTAGATCAAATTGAAAATGAAGATTTAATTGAACAAGAACAAATTATAATTACTCTATCTCACAACCAATACATCAAACGTCTTGCTGCAAGTACTTATAAATCACAAGGGCGTGGTGGACGTGGAGTAAACGGAATGACTACAAATGATGAGGATAATGTAGCTTACATGCTAAGCTGTTCAACTCACGATCATATCTTATTCTTTACAGATAAGGGTAAAGTTTATACTCTTAAAGGTTATGAAATTAACCAAATGAGCCGTCAATCTAAAGGTATACCGATTATTAACTTATTAGAAATTGAAAAAGAAGAAAAAGTAAACTCTATTATTGCAATCTCTGATTTACAAGAAGAAGATACAAACTTAATCTTCTCAACTAAGTACGGTATCATTAAGAAATCTAAATTAGGAGATTACGCAAGTATTCTTAAGAAAGGTAAGATTGCTCTTAAACTTGATGACGACGATTCATTAATCGATGTTCAAAGAATTACAGATGATCAAGATATTATGATAGTTACAGCGAATGGACAAGCAATTAGAATTAATGCTGAAAAAGTTCGTACAATGGGACGTGTAAGTCGAGGTGTTAAAGGTATCACACTTTCTCCAGATGACTATGTAGTAGGTATGGAAGTAGTTGATGAATCTAAGAAAATTTTAACAGTAACAGAAAATGGTATTGGTAAGATTTCTAAATCTACGGAATTTAATGTAATTAACCGTGGAGGAAAAGGTGTTAAAGTAGCAAAAGTTACGAAGAAAACAGGTAAGATTGTAGCGGTTAAATCAATTGCAGGAAATGAAGATTTAATGATAATGACTGATCAAGGAATTATTATTAGAATAGATGTTTCTACAATTAGTACATTAGGAAGAACAGCGACTGGAGTTAAAGTAATTAACCTTGTTGACGATCAAAAAGTAGCGACTGTAACTTTAGCAGCGAAAGAAGAAGTCTACGAAGAAGAATAAAATATATAAATAGAGGTAAATTGTATAAATAGTGAAAAAGGTTATTTATACAGTTTCCTCTTTTTTTGAAAATTATAAAGTAATTTATCATATTTTCAAAGTATAGTGATGTGAAAATTATAATAAACTAAAGGTTTAATAATAATAAAATAATTTAACTACTATATGGCAGTGAAATATGAACAATGAATCGATATTCAAAAAAAGTTAGTAAAAAAATTAAGAATATAAAAAAAACTCTCAAAATTCATTGTTTTATTGAGGAAAAAGTTTTATAATGGAATATATAGTTAAAACTGATAAATATACTTTATTAGTAAAAATCTTATCAAGGAGTAACTAAATGCAAAACACAAGATTAGAAAGCAATGTAAATGAAAATATTATACAAGAAGAGATTCAAATTCTTACAGAAATGTTGTTAAAGGCAACAAAAAAAATGATTTCTGAAGAAACATTTGAAAAAATTGTAGAATTAAAAGCATTAGCTGATAAAAAAAATTACGACAAATTAAATCTTATTATAAAAGATTTAACGCAAGAAGAAATGGAAATTGTTGCAAATTTCTTTTCAATTTTACCATTATTAATTAATATAGCAGAAGATGTTGACTTGGCTTATGAAGTTAACTATAAAAATAATATAGGTGAATCATATGTAGGGAAATTGTCTGAGTCTATTAAAAATATTAAAGATAAAAATATCTTAGAAAATATCAATGTAGTACCGGTACTTACAGCTCACCCAACACAAGTTCAACGTAAAACAGTTCTTGATTTAACAGAAAAACTTCATAGTTTATTAAGAAAGCATCGTGATGTGAAAAATGGTTTAATAAATGAAAGAAAATGGAAAAATGCAATCCAAAAACATATTGAAATATTAACACAAAGTGATATTATTCGAGAAAAGAAATTAAAAGTAGCTAACGAAATCACAAACGTATTAGAGTATTATAACTTATCATTTATTAAAGCAATTGCAAAATTGATGACAGAGTATAAATTATTATTAGAAGAAAATAATATAGAATTAAAAAATGAAACTCCTATAACAATGGGAATGTGGATTGGTGGAGACCGTGATGGAAATCCATTTGTAACTGCTGAAACATTGAATCTCTCAGCTACGAAACAATGCGAGCTTATTACAGCTTATTATATTGAAAAACTAAATAGTTTATATAGAACATTCTCAATGTCATCTCATGTTACTAAAGGAAGTAAAGAACTAGAAGAATTAGCAAATCGTTCAAGTGATACTTCTGAGTATAGAGAAAAAGAATTATACAGAAGAGCGATATCACATATTAAAGAGAAACTTGAAAATACTAGAGAGTATTTATTACAAGATAAAGAAATTGGAGATAAATATCTTACAGCAGATGAATTTATCGCAGATTTAACGATTATAGAAAAATCATTGTTAGAAAATAAAGGTGAAATCTTAATCACAGGTGAGTTTGAAGAATTATTTAATGTGGTTAAAATCTTTGGATTCTATTTAGCAAGTATTGACATGCGTCAAGATTCAAGTGTCTATGAAGCATCAGTGGCTGAATTATTAAGTAGTGCAAATATTGAAAAAGATTACAGCTCATTAAGTGAAGAAGAAAAATGTGAACTGCTGTTAAAACAATTAAAAGAAGATCCACGTCCATTAAGTATAAATGATGAAAATAAACAATCAGAAGAATTAAGAAAAGAATTAGCAATCTTTAGAACTGCTAGAAAATTAAAGGACAAACTTGGTGATAATGTTATTAAACAAAATATTATTTCACACACAACAAGTGTCTCTGACTTATTAGAACTTGCAATTATGCTGAAAGAAGTTGGTTTAGTAGGAAGTGACTTTGCAAGATTACAACTTGTACCATTATTCGAAACAATCGAAGATTTAAAAAATTCATATGAAGTAATGGACAAATATTTAAGCCTTGATATCGTGAAAAAATGGGTAAGTGACAATAGAAGTTATCAAGAGATTATGTTAGGATATTCAGATAGTAACAAAGATGGGGGATATCTATCATCTGGATGGTCACTTTATAAAGCACAACAAGAACTATCATCGTTAGGAGAAAAACATAATATCAAAGTTATATTCTTCCACGGTAGAGGTGGTACTGTTGGTCGTGGTGGTGGACCAAGTTATGATGCGATTATTTCGCAACCTTTAGGAAGTGTCCAAGATAGAATTCGTCTTACAGAACAAGGTGAAATTATCGCAGCAAAATATGGAAATAGTGACGCGGCATACTATAACTTAGAAGCACTATTTTCAGCTGTAATTCAAAGAATGAATGCTGATAAAGTGAATACTGATATTAGATATATACCAGAAATTCAAGGTATAATGGATGAAATAGTGGAAGATAGTTACAATAAATATCGAGAATTAGTATTTGAAAATCCTAACTTCTACAATTATTTCTTTGAAGCGACACCAATTAAAGAAATTTCAAGTTTAAACATTGGTTCACGTCCAGCATCACGTAAAAAAATTACTGATATTGGTGGTTTAAGAGCAATACCATGGGTATTTTCATGGTCACAAAGTAGAATTATGCTTCCTGGTTGGTATGGAGTAGGAACAGCATTTTCAAACTTTATAAACAAAGATAAAGAAAATATTGAAAAACTTCGTAAAATGTATAAAGGCTGGCCATTCTTTACCTCTTTACTTTCAAATGTAGATATGGTTATGGCAAAATCAGATATGGACATAGCTAAAGAATATGCTAACTTGTGTAAAGAAGAAGAGACTAAAAAGGTATATGAAGAAATTTTAAGAGAATGGAATTTAACAAAACAAGTTGTTTTAGAAATTTCAGAACATAAAGAGTTCCTAGAAGATAATACTTATTTAACTCGAAGTTTAGAAAATAGGTTACAGTACTTTAATACATTAAACTTAATTCAATTAGAGTTAATTAAACGCTCAAGAGAAGGTAAATTACCTGAATCACAAATTAACACTATTCACATAACGATTAATGGAGTAGCTACAGGACTTAGAAACTCTGGATAATAGAAAATTGAGAGACTGCCCCAAAAGCCCTAAATTTAAAAAAAGTGTATATGGTAACTCATAGACGTAGAGGTTTGTTGATATCTAAATTCGCTTTATAAAAGCTTTTTAGACATCTAATAAACTATGCGGAGGTGACTCTAAAAAATCTTGTTTCTTAAGAAATCGCGATTTTTGAGTCACTCTCTCTTTCTTTAGAAATTTAATGCCTAATAACTGTATAATTAGATATGAATTTCAATCGTATAAATAAACACACAATCTTTATTTTTAAGAATTGTGTGTTTTAAATTATCTGATTTTTATAGCGACATAACACTTAGGTGGAACAACTGTTCCGAAAGGCGTTGAATAAACTTCATTATTTCCAAATAGTTTTTCACCAGAGTAATTTTCAATGAAATGTGCTTTAGAATCAAGGTTTATAATACAAAGAACATTATTTCGTCTATATGCAACACACTTGTTGTTTGTATAAATAAACTCGAAGTTTGTAATAAAATCATCTTTATTTTCATTTCTAAAGTTCGATAGTTCAATATAGTGATTTAATAAGTCTTCATCCTTATCATTATGTGTAAATCCTAAACGATTATAAGGATCTCTAAATCCGTACATTCCAATTTCATCGCCATAATAAATACAAGGAACACCAGGTAGAGTAAATTGAATAAAACTAGCATACTTAAGTAGTTCTTTAGCTTTAGCATATTGTTCATTAGACAATGTATATGTTGGTCTTTCACGGACAGGAACATCTTCAGGATTATCAAATGCTAGTATAGTTAATACTCGTTCGGTATCATGACTTCCTAATAAGTTCATTACTGCATCAAGAGCGGGGCGCGGATAATTTTCTACTAGTTTTAAAATTTCAAGAGTAAAGTCTTCTGCATTTTTATTTTTTACGAAATTAATAATTGCGTTCTTCCAAGGATAATTCATTACGCTATCAAGTTGAGCACCTAAGAAATAACGTCGACGAGTATTGTATGAAATCTTATTTGTTGCGTCTTCCCAAACTTCACCGATGATTAGAGCATCTTTGTCATAGTATTTCGCACTTTCACGAATTCTATCTAAAAATTCATCCGGAAACTCATCAGCAACATCGAGTCTCCATCCAGCAATTCCAAGTTTTTGCCAAAAGTTGACAACACCGCTATCCTTATTATTAATAAAATCGCTGTACTTTTTATTTTCTTTGATTACTGTTGGTAAGTTATCAAATCCCCACCACGAATGGTATTCGTTAGGGAAATTTATGAAATTAAACCAAGAATAATATGGTGAATTTTGCGAATTATAAGCTCCGATGCTGTCATAATTATTATACCTATTAAAATAAATACTATCTGAACCGGTATGACTAAATACACCATCTAGTATGATTCTAATATTATCATCTTTAAAGTTTTTACAAAATTTTTCAAATTGTTCATTAGTTCCAAAATATGGATCAACGCTAAAATAATCTGAAGTTGAATAACGATGATTTTCTGGACTTTCAACGATTGGATTAAGATAGATACTCTCTATATTTAATTTTTTGAAATATTCTTTTTCCTCTTCAATACCAAGAAGATTCCCCATTAAAAAGTCTTTAGCTCCATAATTTTCGTGAGTAATAGATGAATGAGGAACACTATTCCAATTTTTATGTTTAATTCTCACATTTTCATTCTTTGCGACTTTTGCTGTAAATTTTTCGCTGCATTTAAATCTATCTGGGAAAATTTGATACATAATTGAACCTTTATACCAATCTGGTGTAGTGAAGTTTTTATCGTAAACTGTCAATTGCCAATCAGGTAATTCATCCTTGTTATTAACTAACTTAGCATTAAGTCTATCGTTTTTTAAATAAACATAGAAACTGTCAAAGTGAACTTCAAAATGATAAAAATAAAGACCAGTGGCAAGAGCTTCAAAAGAAACAACATATTTTGTATAGTCAGAATCGAGTTTCTCTTTAAACTCTAAACTTTTAGAAATAACTTCTCCTGTAAATTCATTTTTAATAATTATTTTTAAGTCATTAAAATAAAAATCATTTTTAATAAGAACTTCAAAGTTAAAATCATCATTATTTTTTATAGCCCCCTGGGGATATTTATTATTTATTGGATTAAATTTAATCATATTTTCATCTCCGGAATACAAAGTTTTCATTTTTAATCTGTTTTACAAAAACAATCAATTTTATTTTAATATAAAAGTTTTTAAAAGTAAATATTATTAGTATAAAAAAACAGAAATTAATTAATATAAAAGTAATGTAAGGGGTATAATTATTTGCTGCAAAACACTAAAGAAAACATTTACATCAAGGGCTCTTTGTGTTATACTATAGGTATAAAAATTAAAGGAATAAATAGTAATAAAATAAAATATTTTTTTCGTTATTTCTTTATTGAATAAAAAGTTCTACGCAATCAAGCAAACGCTTACTTTTTTGCGAAAAAAGGGGGTTATTTAGTGAACAACAGTATGGCAGAATATTTATTCCATGAAGGAACTAATTACCATAGCTATAAATTCTTAGGTTCGTTTTTAGATGGAGATAAGTGTACATTTAGAGTGTGGGCTCCGAATGCTAAAAAAGTCTTTGTAACAGGAGAGTTTTGTTCTTGGCATCCGAAAGCTCATGAAATGAAATTAATTAATGATAAAGGTATATATGAAGTTGAGCTTTATGGTATTAAACAATATGATGCATATAAATACGTAATAGTTACTAAAAGTGGAACTGAATTATGGAAAGCAGATCCTTATGCAAAACATGCTGAGACTAGACCATTAACAGCTTCAAAAGTTTACTCTTTACCAAATTACGATTGGAAAGATGGTAAATGGATGAAAAATAGAGTAGTTCCTCATCACCGACCAATGAACATATATGAAGTTCATTTAGGTTCATGGAAACATCATGAAGATGGTAAAGAGATGGGTTATAGAGAGCTTGCTGATACATTAGTAAGGTATGTTAAAGATATGAACTACACTCATATTGAGTTGTTACCAGTAACAGAATATCCGTACGATAAATCATGGGGATATCAAGCAACGGGGTATTTTTCACCAACATCTAGATATGGGACACCTGAAGATTTTATGTATTTTGTTGATTGTTGTCACCAAAATAATATTGGAGTAATTTTGGATTGGGTACCTGGACATTTTACAAAAGATGCACATGGATTGTATGAATTTGATGGAACATATTGTTATGAGTATTCAGATTCTAGAAAAATGGAACATGAAGGATGGGGGACTAGAGTCTTTGATTATGGTAGAAATGAAGTAAGGTCATTTTTAACATCAAGTGCTATTTCTTGGATAGAAGATTATCATATTGATGGTATTAGAGTAGATGCAGTGAGCTCTATGATATTCTTAAATTATTGTCGTGATGAGGATAAATCTGCAAGAAATATTTATGGTGGCTTTGAGAATCTTGAAGCAATTGACTTTATAAAAAATCTTAATTTATATATAAAAGAAAATTATCCAGGTGTATCTATGATAGCAGAAGAGTCTACAAGTTATCCGAAGGTAACTGCTGCAGTAGAACATGGTGGATTAGGTTTTGACTTTAAATGGAATATGGGTTGGATGAATGACAGTCTTGATTATTTAGAAACAGATCCTTTTTTCAGAAAAGGAGTACATAACAAATTTACCTTTTCAATGCACTATGCATTTTCAGAAAATTTCATCTTACCAATTTCACATGATGAAGTAGTACACGGAAAAAAATCTCTATTAAATAAAAGTCCTGTTCCTTACGAAGATAAGTTTGGTAATTTTAAGGCGTTCTTAGGATATATGTATGCACATCCTGGGAAAAAACTAACATTTATGGGAATTGATATTGCTCAATTTATTGAATGGGATGAAGAAAGAGAGTTAGATTGGTTATTAATGCTTTATCCTAAACATGTATTTACACATAGATATGTTAAAGAGCTTAACAAATACTATAAATCTACACCTGCATTATGGGAAAACGATAGTGATTGGGACGGCTTTAAATGGCATGTAGTAGATGATAATAACAACAATGTTTTTGCTTTTTCTCGTAAAGATAGATCTGGTAAAGAAGTCTTAGTAGTAAGTAATTTTTCTAATCAAGTGCTGAAAAATTATGAAATAGGAGTAAATACTTGGGGAAGCTATAAAATAGTATTGAACTCAGATGCTAAAAAATACGATGGATTAGCAATTTCAAATAGAAATTTAAAAACTATAAATAAAGAGAAAAATGAATTTAAATATGCTTTGAGTACAAACATACCACCTTATACAACGATGTATATAGAAAAGAAATAATAAGTTTTAGAAGAAGGGGGTCAAATTTATGGCACGAAAAAAAGAAGTAGTAGCTATGCTACTAGCAGGAGGACAAGGTACGAGGCTTCAAGTATTAACTAAAGATATGGCTAAACCAGCCGTACCTTTTGGTGGAAAATATAGAATTATCGATTTTCCATTATCAAACTGTGCAAACTCTGGAATTTCAACAGTTGGGGTATTAACGCAGTTTATGCCACTTGAGCTTAACTCATACATGGGTAATGGTCAACCATGGGATTTAGATAGAATGGATGGAGGTTTATCTATTTTACCACCATATACTGCTGGTAAAACGGGAGAATGGTACAAAGGAACAGCAAATGCTATTTATCAAAATATTAAATACATAGAGCAATATAATCCAGAATACGTACTTATCTTATCTGGAGATCACATTTACAAAATGAATTACAAAGAAATGTTAGATTTCCACAAACAAAAAGGTGCTGACTTAACAATAGCACATATTAACGTTCCTCTTGAAGAAGCTAGTCGTTTTGGTATTTTAAATACAAATACAGATTTAAAAGTTACAGAGTTTTTAGAAAAACCAGAAAATCCAATATCAACAAAAGCATCAATGGGTATTTATATCTTTAGTTGGAAAGAACTTAGAGAATACCTAATTCGTGATGAAGAAAATCCTGACAGTGAGAAAGATTTTGGTAAAAATATTATCCCGATGATGCTAAATGAAGGTAAAAATATTTATGCATATCCATTTTATGGATATTGGAAAGATGTAGGTACAATAGAAAGCTTATGGGAAGCTAATATGGATCTTATTAAAAATAAAGAGAACTTCAATATTGATGATAGATTATGGAGAATTTACTATCGTCATGAAGGTGCTATGCCACAATACTTAGGACATAGTGCAAATGTAAAAAATTCTATGATTTCTGATGGTACTTCAGTTTATGGTACGGTTTCTGAATCAATTATTTCTTCAGGTGTTAGAATTGAAGAAGGGGCAGAAGTTGTAGGAAGTATAATAATGAAAGATGTACTAATAGAAAAAGGTGCTAAAGTCTATAATTCAATTATTGCTGAAGGAGCAGTAATAAAAGAAAATGTAGAAGTTGGTCACAGAGAAATAGTTTTAGGAAAAGAACAAATAACGGTAATCGGTAGGGATGAAGTTGTAAATGACAATAGGAAAGTAGAGGGAAAATAATATGGTAAATGCGTTTTGTGTATTATTTGCAGATAACTATCGTAATGATGATTTGCAAGGATTAGTAAGAAATAGAACACTAGCATCTTTAGCTGTTGCATCAAGGTATAGAATGATTGATTTCATGTTATCTTCTTTAGTAAAAGCTGAAGTATCAAATATTGCAGTAGTAACAAATTATCACTATAAATCATTAATGGATCACCTTAGTTGGGGAAAAGACTGGGATTTAAATAGAAAAAATAGTGGGCTTAAGTTTATTACACCAATGTCAAACCATCATTCAAACCGTGTAGCTCAAAACAAGATTGAGGCATTAGGGGATGCTTCTAAATATGCAGATACATTGTTAGAAGAATATTGTATTTTAGCTGATGGGAACATTGTAGGGAATATTGATTTTAGAGATATGGTAAATTACCATAAATCAACAAATGCAGATATAACGTTAGCTTATACTTATAGAAAACCTCAACAACGTGAATCGCAAATAATTTTTGATGACAAAAATAGAGTTTATGACAGTTTATATCATTATGATGGATATGATCAAGTGTGCTCGACACAGGTTAAAATCTATATAATGTCTAAACAAATGTTTAAAGAATTAGTTAAAAAAGGGACGACGTTGGGATGGCAAGACCTTCTATTAGACTTTATTACTAAGAATTTCCATCGTTTAAATGTTTATGGATATGAAATTAAGAATTACAACAGAACAATTAATAGCGTACAAGAATACTACAATTTCAATAGAGACTTATTAAATCCAGAAAAGTTAAATGAATTGTTCTTATCAGGAACTGATATTCTAACAAGAGTAGCAGATAGTGTGCCAACTACATATGGAGACGGAGCAATAGTTAAGAATTCTATACTAGGTGATGGTTGTGAAATTAACGGAATTGTAGAAAATAGTATCCTGTTTAGAGATGTTGTAGTTGAAGAAGGGGCAGTAATTAAAAACTCAATAGTACTTCCTAATTGTGTGATTAAAAAATCAGCATACTTAGATTGTGTGATTTTAGATAAATATGCAGTAGTTTCAGAAAAAGTTGAATTAAAAGGAACAGAAAACTGCCAAGTTATCGTTGAAAAAGGTAAAATAGTAGAATAATAAAAAAAGGGTTAGATTAACATGTGGGAGAGATTTGTAAAACTTTCGATTTTCAAAAGAAAAAAGAGTATAATATACAGATAGACTACATCTAAAACTAACCCTTTTAGTATGAAAGTAAATTACGAATAAGGAGAAATATAATGAAAATTTTATTCGTGGCAGCTGAAGCGGCACCGTTTGTTAAGGTTGGGGGTCTAGGTGATGTTATAGGTTCATTGCCAAAAGCCCTTCAAGATGAAAATGTAGAAGCAAGGGTTGTACTGCCGTTGTATTCTTCAATAGACAGAGATAAGTACGATTTAAAATACAGACAACATATTTTTATTAATTTAGGATGGAGAACAGTTTACTGTGGAATCTTTGAGACTGTAGTAAACGGAGTAACATATTACTTCATTGATAATGAACAATATTTCAATAGAGATAGTGTATACGGTCAAGAAGATGATGGAGAGCGTTTCGCATTCTTCTCAAAGGCTGCATTAGAAATATTACCTCATATTGACTATAAACCAGATGTAATAAACGCTAATGATTGGCATGCAGCATTATCTATTATTTATTTAGATGATTTTAAAGCAAGAGGAGAAGGCTTCTATCAAAATATTAAAAGTGTAGTTTCTATTCATAATATTGAATTCCAAGGTAAGTTCAATCCTTATGAAATGGGTAATTTGTTTGGATTAGATAATAAGTATTTTGATGCATTAATCTACAAAGGAGATTTAAATCTATTAAAAGGAGCTATCCAATTAGCCGATAGGATAAATACTGTAAGTGAAACTTATGCACATGAGATATTAGATCCATATTTTTCATATGGTTTAGATGATATTTTAAGAGTAGAACAAGGGAAACTTCATGGTATTATTAATGGATTAGATATTGATAAATTTAATTCGAAAACTGATAAACAAATCTTCAAAAACTTTGATGCTAAAACATTAAAAAATAAAGTAGAAAATAAGTTGAAGTTCCAAGAAGAATTAGCTTTGGAAGTAAATGAAAATATTCCTATGATTGGAATGGTAACTAGATTAACTCATCAAAAAGGTATTGATTTAGTTTTACATGTTGCTGATGAAATTTTAAAAACTGGTGCACAGTTGGTAATTTTAGGAACAGGGGATAGACATTATGAAGATGCACTACGTTCATTAGAATACCGTCGCCATGACAAAGTTAGAAGTTTAATTATGTTCTCATCAGAAGTATCTTCAAAAGTATATAGTTCGTGTGATATGTTCTTAATGCCTTCTAAAACTGAACCTTGTGGTTTATCTCAATTAATTTCAATGAGATATGCTACAGTGCCGATTGTTCACAGAGTAGGTGGCTTAAGAGATACGGTAGAACCATTTGACGGTAAGTCTGGAACAGGATTTACATTTGAAAGTTTCGATGCATATGATATGCTAGATGCTGTTTACAGAGCGACATACTGCTATTACCAAGAACGTCATATTTGGAACAAAATAATGACTAATGCGATTAAACAAGATGTAAGTTGGAAAAAATCAGCTTTACAATATATTAATATGTACAATGAAATAGTCTAATAAACTAGATTATAGGAGAAAATAATGAAAAATCAAGAATTTGAACAAAGAATAGAGAAGTATTTAAAAAGACAATTTGGTATTACTATAACTGCAGCAAGTAAACGTCAAGTTTATGAAGCGTTAATGAGTACTGTAAGAGAAAAATTATCTGAGAAAAAATTTGCTTATGAACAAGAATTGAAAAAAACTAAGCAAAAACGTGCATATTACATGTCAATGGAGTTTCTTGTAGGTAGAACTTTAAGAAATAACCTATTTAATCTAGGAATTGAAAAGGAAACTAAAGAATATTTAGAAAAAAACAATTTTAATCTAGATGAAATCTATGATATTGAGCCAGATCCAGGTTTAGGAAATGGAGGACTTGGAAGACTTGCTTCATGTTATCTAGATGCCTTAACTAGTAGTGATTACCCAGTAACTGGATTCTCAATTTTATACGAATATGGAATTTTTAAACAAGTTATCAATAATGGTTGGCAACAAGAATTCCCTGACTATTGGCTAGATTTAGGAAAATATGGTTTAGTATATAGAAATGATGAAGAAATTGAGGTTAAATTCTACGGTCGAGTTGAAGAAAAAATTACTGACAAAGGATTTAAAGTTGAGCATGTAGACTATACTTCAATTCAAGCAGAACCTTATGATTTATTAATCTCTGGATATAAAACAAAAACAGTAAATACTTTACGCTTATGGGAAGCTAAAGCTAAAACTGGATTTAATATGAAATTATTTGAACGTGGGGAATATTCAAAATCTTCTGAAGCAGAGGCAATTGCTTCTTCAATTTCTAAATTATTATATCCAGCAGATAGCACAAATGAAGGTAAAGAATTACGTATAAAACAACAATACTTCTTTATTAGTGCATCTTTACAACAACTAGTAAAAAATCACTACAATGAATTTGGAACATTAGAAAATTTAAGTGAGCATGTAGCGTTACACATTAACGACACTCACCCTGCCATGGGAGTTCCGGAATTAATGAGATTATTACTTGATGAATACGGATATTCTTGGGACAAAGCTTGGGAAATTACAAATAAGACATTTGCCTACACAAACCATACAATTATGGCAGAAGCTTTGGAAAAATGGTCTGTAGATTTATTCAAGCCGTTATTACCACGTATTTATTCAATTATTGAAGAAATTAACAAACGATTCTGTCAGTGGGTAATCGATCAAGGTAAACATTATACATTAGCAGAAACAGCAATTATATATGATAATCAAATCAGAATGGCCAACTTATCTATTGTAGGAAGTCATAACGTTAATGGTGTGTCAAAATTACATAGTGATATTCTTGTAGATTCTACGTTTAGAGCATTTAACGAATTATATCCAACAAAATTTGGTAATGTTACGAATGGTATAGCTCACCGCAGATGGTTAGGGCAAGCAAACCCTGAGTTAGCATCTTATCTAAAAGATCTAATTGGTGATGATTTTGTTAAAGATTTATCTAAGATTAGTAAATTAAATGACTACAAAAATGATAAGAAAGTTGTTGCTAAACTTCAAGAAATTAAAAAAGTTAAAAAAGAACAACTTGCTACATACATTCAAAATACTACAGGTATAACTGTAAATCCAGACTCTATTTTTGATGTTCAAGTTAAGAGACTTCACGAATATAAACGCCAATTACTTAATGCATTGCACATTGTATACTTATATAGAGAAATTAAATACAATGGATTACGTCCAGTACCAAGAACATTTATCTTTGCAGCAAAAGCTTCATCAGGATATCAAATGGCTAAAAACATCATCAAATTTATCCACTCAATCTCTCAAATGATTGAATGTGATGAATTAGTTCGTGAATACATCAAAGTTGTATTCTTACCAGATTACAAAGTTACTCTTGCGGAAAAAATTATTCCAGCTGCTGATATCAGTGAACAAATTTCACAAGCAGGGAAGGAAGCAAGTGGTACAGGTAATATGAAACTAATGCTGAACGGTGCGTTAACATTAGGGACACTTGACGGAGCCAATGTGGAAATCCATGAAGCGGTAGGAGATGAAAATATCTTTATTTTCGGTTTAGAAACACCAGAAGTAGATGCACTAAATGCACAGGGATATAAACCATGGGAATACTACAATAATTCAGTGAAGATTAAAGAAACATTAGATTTCATCAGAACTATGACTGTAGGTGGAATGAACTTCAATTTTATTGTTGATTATCTACTAACTCAAGATAATTACATGTGTCTAGCGGACTTTGAAAGTTATGTTGCAGCTCAAGAAAAAGTAGCTCAAACGTATCAAGATAAAGAAAAATGGGGACAAATGAGTTTAGTTAATACAGCTAATGCTGGAATCTTCTCAGCAGATAGATCGGTAGAAGAGTACGCTAAAGATATTTGGAATATAAAAAAAGTAAAATAATTTTAAAGAAAATGGATGCTGCCCAAAAAGTTCTAAAATTAACAAAGTTCATATAAAAGCTCATAGACACAGTGGTTTATTGAGATTTAAAACAACGTCATTCAAAATTTTTGAATGACGTTGTTTTAATCTATCAAGATGAATTTTATATCGAAGTTGATTACATTTTTTAAAGTGTTGTATATAAACGATTTTCGAAGTGCTTTATTACAAAATTCAATAAGCTGTTCTTCTTCTATATCAGCATATAGATAATATGTAATTGAACAATTTTCAATTTTTGGTTCTTCATCATATCCTTTAACATTTAAAAGAGTTAGAGGATTTTTTAATACTAGATGAATTTTTCCTTCAAGTTCTTCAATTTCTATATCAGAATGTTTACTTTCTTTTATTATGGTATGAGCTATTCCTCCTAATATTGAAGCAGAAAAATAGTTAATACTACTTTTATAATCAGCGTTTATATCAAAACTGATATCACTAGAGATAGTTATACTATCATTGTTAGTATATAATTTAAAATCATTATTCGATAAAATCCCTCTAAAACTAAGGTCATAATTATTTGATTCGTATAAATTAGTCATACAAATTCCTCAATGTGTTTTTAGCTTCATTAAGACGTGCTAATTTTTTATCGATTATATCTATTGTACTTACGGGTCTATTAGCAAATGTAGCAAAACCACAGTCAGGATTTAACCAAATTCTTTCTTTAGGAATATATTGCATTACCTCTTCTACACGATTTAGGATATCTTCTAGCGGTTCAATTTCATCAGTTCTTGGATTCATAACACCTAATCCTAGAATACAATTTTCTCTAATTAAACCACTATTAAATAATGATGATATTTCTCCAGCGCGAGGAGTAGAAAACTCTAATGTAAGTATATTAGGAAGAGTTTCTTCGAATAATGGAAGTAGAGGAGTATATGGTCCGGTAAGGAGAATACTTTCATCACGACTCCAATTACCACGACAAACATGAAGAGAAACTAATATTTCTTTTTCTTTGGCATAATCTATTACAGATTTAATTAATTTAGTAGCAAATTTTAATTCTTCTGTAGGATCTTTTTTCTCAGATAATGCGGCACACATAAAAGATCTTGTCTTACCTTCAGAAAATACCACTTCGGTTAATACAGGTTCATCAAATTGAATAACATCTATGCCTATTTTTGCTAATGAATCAATTTCTTCTTTTAATACTTTAATTATGTCTTCTCCTAGAGAATCTTTGCTATCGTAATATTGTTTTGATAGAGCAGGTAACCACATGGACCTAGTTATTAAATAAGGACCTGGTAATGTTGCTTTAATTTTCTTATCGGTTAATTTTTTTAGTTCAATCATTTCATCAGCTACCAGAGGTTTATTATATTTTACTTTCCCTGTACAAATTGCATTTTTTATACTAATTGCAGGAACGTCTAATATTTCTAGTATTTGTTCAAAACCTTGTTTGTCCTCAATATAATCAAACATATCAGCCATACTCATCATTGTAACACCGTCTAAACGTTCAGCAATAAATGAGACATAATTATCTCTATTTAGTTCACCACTTGTAATAATATCTATATTGTTATGTACTTGAAGATCGACAACAAGTTTTGTCTCTTCATCCAAAATTGTTTGATACGTATCTATATCAAGATTGCCCTTATTTAATTTTCGCTTTGCAGTAAGAAGTTTCTTACTTCGAGGCATACTGCCAAGAAGAGAAACTAAGAAAGATGAATTATTCATAATTATTCACCATGAAACTCTTTAAAAAAATCTAGATATTCATTGGCTTCAGTAAGTTGCTTAAATCCAGAAGTACGACCTGAGATCCATTCTTTTAAGCCTTCCATATCCATCATTTCTTTATGATCTGGATTGTTGTAATCCATTTTATGTAATACTTCTATAAATTTTTCAAAACGAGCTACATCTAATTCTGGATGTCCTGAGAAGATACAGTGATCAAAGAAATCAGTTTTCGATAAGATTTTCACCTGGTTTTTATCTAGAGTTCCATCTGCAATCCAAGCATTATAGTTTAAATCTAACATCCACGTAGCAGCTACTTCATCATTTTTTAAAGCAATTGCTGAATCAAGTTCTCCGCCAACATGGTCACCATGAAGCCCGACACCAATATCAAAACGTTTTTCAGTATAATCTTTTCCAAATTCTAAACCGTTTTTGTGAAGGTGATTAATTGGAATTAATCTAGCTTGTGGTGAATCAATTGCACCAAATCCAATTGTTTTGTTTCTTAAGTCTTGAATAGAGTTAATGTTACTATTAGTTTTTACTACTAAATATGAACTACGATCGCGGTCTGTATCACGCATAGAACCATTTAACGCAGTTCCGTTAGTGCGTAGGTGAGTATCTAACCATGCTAAAGGAGAATTCCAAGCTACACCAATTTCTTTAGCTAATAAACCGTCAACTTGACCTTTGTAATCTTTGTAATAAACTGGTTCGATAGGGAAGTTTTCATCTTCAAAAAATTTTGCAATAATTCCCCAAATTACAGTAACCTTAGGGTCATAAATAACAGCTCCAACTTTTAATTTTGTCATAATAATATACCTCTTCTTAATTATATTTTAAAAATAGGAGGAAACTCAAAAATCATTATTTCTATGAAATCGATTTTGTCGAGCCCCCCTACAAAGCTTATGAGTTCTCATATAAACCTTAGAAAATTTAGGACTTTAGGGTTCTTCTTATATGAGTTATTTCAGAAAACTATTCTATGGTAATTGTTGACCTGTGATGGCTTTACCTAACCAGATAGTAAGAACATCAACACTAGGTGCCATAATATGACTTGCGAATGCATCTCTTAAATAGCGTTCCATATTTCCAATACGGTTATATGCTTTACCACCACCAACACGCATACCAAGACGGGCTAATTCAATAGCAGCTTCACTAGCAAAGATTCTAGCCGATAAGATTTTAGCTAGCATATCAGCATCATTATTTAAGAAACTACGTACAGCTTCATTAGTTCCAAGAACTGCTGCATTAGTTTGGTTATAGATTTTAGCAAGATGAATTTGTACTGTTTCAATTTCGCTTAGAGATTTTCCATCAGGATATTTTCTATTAGTAGTATGTGCAACAGCTTCTTCTAGTATTGCTTCGCAAAGACCACTGTAGACAGCAGCCAGTCCAGTGATGAAGTATGTAGCAACAATGGTGAATACTTGATCAACTCCTGATCCAGCTTTACCAATACGTAGTTCTCTATCTAATTCAACATCGTTAATTGCCATTTGACAAGATACATTTCCTCTCATTCCTAGACCATGCCAAGTAGAAGGTTTGAATTCTAGACCTTCGCTACCTAGAGGGAATACCCAGTTGTCGATACCACCTTCAACATCTGATGGTGTTAGAACTAGATAGTAAGATGCAAATTCAGCAGAAGTTACCATGCTTTTTAGTCCATTGAAAATCACAGAGTTGTCTTTGAATTGAGTTTTAACGTCTGAGATATAGAAGTGAGTACCTGTACCTAATTCACTATATGCTAGTGCCATGAATTTTTCATTTTCAACAATGTCTCTACAGATTTTTGATTTTAGATTATCGTCGGCATAAGAGAGAACACAGTTTAGTGCAACATTATGCATCATATAACATAGACCTACTGTAGCACTTGATTTAGCGAAAGCGCGACATGCATCGGCATGTTCTTGCATACCTTTTCCAAGGCCACCAAGTTCTGTAGGAATCATAAGTTTGAAATATCCAGCTTTTCCTAATTCTTTAAATACTTCCTCAGGAAATCTTTCTTTTTCATCTATTTCTTTTGCAATAGGATCTATGTATTTTTTTGCAAATTCCCTAGCTTCGTAATAAAATGTTGTCATAATAATGCCTCCTAACATTAATATATCTAATATATTTTTATACAAAAATTATACCACAAAGAACAAGTCTGTAAATGCTTTCTGTACAGTGTTTAAAAGTGTGCTTAAAAAATAAATTTATATAAAATATATAATAAATATTTTATAATTAACTAATGTGAAATGATATATTTATAAGCATTTTAATAAATATATTATATTTTAAAATATAAAAATAAATTTTTTTAGTTGATAGGTGATATCATTTTCAAAAAGGCACAATTAAATTATAAAAATAAAAAGTGAAAAAATTATTAAAAAAAGTCTGAAAATTTATTTACAAATACTATTAAATCTTGTATAATCTATATTTATATAATAAAATAATGAAAGGATGAAAAAAATGGCAGATTCAAAGATGGAAAGAAAACTGCAAGCTCGTCATATTAGTATGATAGCTATAGGTGGATGTATAGGTACCGGATTATTTATGGCAAGTGGAGCGGTAGTTAGTAAAGCAGGTTCTTACGGAGCAGTTTTAACTTATGCATTAATTGGAGTTATTATTTACTTTTTAATGGCTTCTATAGGAGAACTAGCAACATTTTATCCAGTTTCAGGGTCATTCGGAGCATATGCAACTAGATTTATAGATCCAGGTGTTGGATTTGGAGTAGGGTGGTTGTTCTGGATACTGTGGATATTAGTAGCAAGTGTAGACATAATAACATTATCGAAAATATTACATTACTGGGAATTCTTCAGACAATTTTCAACGTTTTCTATTTGTATTGTATTTTTAGTATTATTGTATTTATTAAACTTAGTGAGTGTTAAAGTATTTGGTGAAGTCGAATACTGGATAACAATTATAAAAGTAATGACAGTTGTTGCATTTTTAATTGTAGGAGTTGCAATTATCTTTGGAGCCACTGGAAATAGTGAAGCTGGAATTAATACTTTTATTCAAAATGGAGAAAAAACAAGTAGTGCTGGTGTGTTAGGATTATTTGGTGTTCTTTCTACTGCAGCATTCTCATTTGGTGGTACAGAAGTAGTAGCTGTTACAGCAGGTGAGTCTCCAAATCCTAAGGAAACAATGCCTAAGGCAGTTAAACAAGTATTCTGGAGAATTTTAATATTTTATATAGCTACAATGTTAATTATATCTTCAATAGTTTCGGCGAATGACCCAAGACTATTAGATACTAATAATGTAACAGCATCACCGTTTACAATCGTATTCCAAAACATTGGTTTAGAAATTGCTGCCGTTATTATGAATGCTGTAATTTTAACTTCTGTATTATCAGCAGCTAACTCAGGTATGTATGTTTCTAGTAGACAGCTATTTTCATTAAGTTCACACAATTATGGGCCTAAAGTATTTAAAAAATTAAATACTAATTCAATACCGGTATTTGCTCTAACTTTTTCAGCAGTATTTATGGTATTATGTTTTATTTTCGAAAGATTAAACCCAAGTGGCTACTATATGTTACTATCTATGGTAGGAATTATAGTAATGATAATTTGGATGATATCTTTAATATCTCAAATTCGCTTAAGAAAAGCAATTGTGAAACAAGGGAAAAAAGCTGAAGATGTTCTTCCCTACACATCGAAAACAGGTATTGTAGGATCATATATCGCACTTATTTCTTTTGCAACAATAATATTACTACAATTAGTAGCTGATTATGCAACAGGTGGATTTGTTAAAATGTCATATAACTTAGTTTGTCCGGCTGTTGGTGTAGTAATGTATATTGTATTTAAAATAATAACAAAGAAAAAATTTGTTAAACTAGAAGAAATGGATATACATCCATATAAAGGATAATTAGTATTTGAAAAAGATGGGGTTGATCCAAAAGTCCTAAATTTTAACAAAGTGTATATGATAACTCATAGACGTAGTAGTTTATTGATATCTAAATTCGCTTTATAAAAGCTTTTTAAACATCTAATAAACTGTGCGGGGGTGACTCGACAAAATCGATTTCTACGAAATCATGATTTTTGAGTCACTCCCTTTTTTTTGTACTAAAACTGTAATGAAGCCCATATGTATATTTATAATATTTAATAGTTTTTAAACTATGGTAAATGCTTGCAGTTTATGATAAAATTGTATTTAAGTAATTTAATGGAGATGATAATTTGAATATTGGAATTACAGGAAGTATAGCGTGTGGAAAAAGTACTGTATCAGAATATTTGATAGCTAAGGGGTATACCATTATTGATGCTGATAAACTTGGACATGTTGCACTTACTAGCAATGATATAAAAAGAAAACTAGCTGAAAAATTCGGTGATGAGATTTTAGAAAACAATGAAATAAATCGAGAAAAATTAGGTAAGTTAGTTTTTGGTAATGATGATAATTTAAAAATTTTAAATAGTATTATTCATCCTAAAATTAAAGAATTAATTTTAAAATTACAAGAAGAACATAAAGATGAGGATCTGGTCTTTTTAGATATAGCATTATTATATGAAGCCAATTTTGTAGACTTGGTAGAAAAAGTAGCAGTTATATATGTAGATGAAGGTGTACAATTAGAAAGATTAATGACGCGAAATTCTTTATCAAAAGAAGAGGCTCTTAAGCGTATAGAAAGTCAAATGAGTCCACAGGAAAAAGCATCATTAGGTGATTTTGTCATAAATAATAGTTATAGAAAAGAAGACACATTTCAACAAATTGATGAAATATTAGAAAAGTTAAAAAGAGGAGATAAGCACAATGACTAATGTATTAGAAATTAGTAATCTTGGTGGTGGATATAATCGAAGAAAGATTATAGATAACATCAATATACAAATACCTAAAGGTAGTATAACAGCGCTAATTGGTCTTAATGGAGCTGGTAAAAGCACTACAATTAAACATATATTGGGATTACTTAGACCTATGGAAGGTGAGATAAAAGTTAATGGCATTACAATTACTCGTGATAATGAAAAATATAGAAAGAGTATAAGTTATATTCCAGAATCGCCTGTTTTATACGAAGAATTAACACTAGAAGAACATATAAATCTAACAGCAATGGCTTATGGATTAAATATGGAAGATACGTGGGAAAGAGCGGATAAATTACTAGAACTGTTTAAACTAAGTGATAAGAAGAAATTTTTCCCAGTACATTTTTCAAAAGGTATGAAACAAAAAGTAATGATTATCTGTGCCTTTTTAGTAGAACCAAATTTATATATAATTGATGAGCCATTTTTAGGACTTGATCCAATTGCAATCAATGACTTAATTAATTTAATGTGTGAGAGAAGAGATAATGGAGCTAGTTTATTAATGTCTACACACATACTAGCTACAGCAGAAAAGTATTGTGATAATTTCGTTATTATTCATGAAGGGAAAATTCTAGCGAATGGGAATTTGGAACAACTAAGGGCTGAATTTAATATGGCAGGTGCGTCTTTAGATGAAATTTATCTATCATTAACGGTGCGAGATAGTAATGAGTAATATAGAGAATATTTTTGCCAATAGACGCAAGAAAGAGCAGGAGCTAAAACTAACCTATAGTAAGTACATTTTTAATTCGCACCTAATTATGTTTCTTATTATTGTGTTAGGAGCAGCATTGATTAATTATTCTAAATGGATTGCTGTAGCTAGCCAATTTGAATTATATTCAGTATTTATTGCCGCATCATTAGCATTTAGTTACTATTTGATAAGTACAAAGATTAAAACGTATATAAAAGAAGCAGATGCAGTGTTTTTATTACCATTAGAGAAGTATTATAAAAACGTTGGTAGAAAAAACGTTATTAATATATCGGTAGTGCACATTATAGCGTTTGTCATCTTTTATTTTGCAGTTAAGCCTATTACGAGTATTATAGGTACTGTTGATCGAATTGCTATTTGTTTATTGATTATGGTTATTTTATTAAATAATTTATTGAAATACTTTCAAATTATTCACTATAAAGAACTTATTTGGGTTAAAATTCTACAATTTATTGTGGGTTTTATACAAATTATTTCAGTCTTTATAGTTAATACTTATATACTAGTTACTGATTTAGTTGGAATAATTGCGTTATCGTATAGTATATATTATATTCTTAAGAATGCCGGAAATGTAAGAAACGCTGACGATAAAGAAAAGTTCGTTGTAAAATGGACTGAAGCGGCTGAATATGACAAACATCGTATGGAAAGTTACTTGAAATTCGTGAATATGTTTGTAGATGTTCCGTTAAGTGGAGTAAAAGTAGCTAGAAGAAAATATTTTGATGCGATTTTACCTAAATTAACTAAAGACAATTTCACTAAAGAAAATAGCTTTAAATATTATTATTATAGAGTCTTTTTAAGACAGGAAAATACGGTATTTCTAGCTTTAAGACTTATGTTATTAGCTGGATTAATAATTTTTAGTTTTAAAAATCCGTACGTAAGTGCAGTAGCTATTATATCTTATAGTTACTTAACAATTATTCAACTTGTCCCTCTGTATAAACAGATGAGTAATAATATTTGGCATAGTATATTACCAGTTGATGAAAGTATCAAAATAGGTAGTTTCAAAAAATTATTAATGGTTGTTATGTTAACTACTACTATTATGCTCGCAATTTTTGCTATCTTATTTAGTAATTTTGAAGTCATGACGATAGTAATAATTATTGTATCAGTAGTGTTAGCTAATATTATAGCTAAAATATTTATTGAAAAAGTAAAATAGAAGGTATTATCATGAAAAATATAGCGATAATAGGAGGAGACTTATCAGGAGTAAGCTGTGCTTATTTTCTAGATAAATTCTCAGGAATAAACTCAAGAAAATTTAATATTGATCTAATTGAAAGAGATTTAGAATTTTCGAATGATAGATTTGGAAAATTTCAATATGGTCAAGAAATTTATGATAATGGTTGGCATAATTCAATTAGTGAACAAGGTGTACTATTTTATTTAATGATCGAGTTAGGGCTTCACAGATATTTAATTAAAAGTGGTGTAACTAAAAAAGTATTTTTTACAAAAGAAGGGATTAAATATTTGCCGGAAAAGATGCTTTATGGGGTGCCATTAGATAAAAAAGAATTATTACTGTCAGACTTATTTACTTTTAAAGAAAAATTATCAATAATATACAATATGTATAATACGTTAGAAGATGAAGATATAAAAGAATTGACGGTTGAGGAGTTTTTTAAAGCTGTAATCAACGAAAAAATTTATGATAAACTTATTGAACCTTTATTGACTAGTTATTATGCATGTGATATTTCTAATCAAAGTATGGTTAGTTTGATGCCTGAACTTTCATTTTTAACGATTCAAAAAGAAGATATTAATAAAATATTAGAAGAAATGTATGATAAAAATGTCATAGATAATATTACCGTTGGCTCGGAATATAGATTAAAATTCACGTTAAAATCATTTATAGAAACACTAGAGTCAAATTTTTCAGATAAAGTATTTTTAGAATTGAATCGTAAGGTTGAAAAAATAGAAAAAAAAGGTGATAAGTATTTAGTTTATTCAAATGGTAGTATATATTATTATGATTATGTAATACTGACATTAAACCAGAAAAATTTTTTACCGTGGTTTAATGGTGATGAAAAAATTACTGAATTTTATTCAGATATGAATTATGTTTCTAATATAGTTGTCACTCTTGTTTATAAACGAGATGAATTACATATTAATCGTGAAATTGGAGAAATAATTTTTCCAAAAGATGATAGTGAATATGTGACAAAGTTAGAGTATGTAAGTAATAAATGGATAGATATTAAAATGAGTGGAATACAAATCGTGAGGGCTTATATTAATAGAGAAGAAGCGGTTAGCGAATTAATGGATAAAAGTGATTCTGAAATAATAGAAATAATTGAAAAAGAATTAATTAAAGTTCATGGTGTAGTTGGTAAAGTTGGCAAGTACTACGTTAGTAAGGTTAAAGATAACTACAGATTTTGTTGTAAAAATTACAATAAAAACATAAATAAATTTAACGAATATATGAAAAAAGAATACCCAAATGTGTTTATAATAGGGAAGTCGAAAAAAGGTACAACTCTTGAAAATACAGTATTGGAAGCCAAAGAAGTAGCCAAACAAATTTTAGAAAATATAAGATAAGAAAGGACGTACACAGTACGAGGTGAAAAAAATGAAATTTTTTACAAATAAACAAGCAGGTGTAAAAGTAACACCAATATTTGAAGATGAAGTATACGATAGTAAGTTATTAGAATATACAAAAGAAAAAGAATTATTTTCTGGAAAAATTAAAGAAGTGTATACTAATCTTCCTTTTGATGGAGAAAAAGAAATACTTTTAGGATTCGGAAAAAAAGAAGAGTTAGTAGAAGATAAAGTACGAGAAGTATTCTTTAAGTTGGTGAAAGCACTAGAAAAAAATAAAGAATTAGAAGTGTATGTAACTTTACCTAAGGTGGATAATGTTTCAACAGAAAAATTTGTAAATGCGGCAGTGGAAGGTGCATTACATGCGACTTATAAATTTGATAAGTATAAATCAGATAGAGAAGAATTCCCAGAAATTACGATTAACTTATCAACAGAAGAGAAGTTAGATAATTTAGAAGAAGTAGTGAATGAAGCTCGTGATATTATGAATGGAGTATTCTTCTCACGTGATTTAGTAAATGAAAGAGCAGAGTACTTATATCCAGAAACACTTGCTAATATTGCTAGTAAGGAATTGTCAGCATTAGGCGTTGAAGTAGAAGTATATGATGAAAAACAATGTGAAGAGCTAGGATTAAAAGGTTTATTAGCTGTAGGACGTGGTTCAGATAGAAAACCAAGATTTATCGTTATGAAATACTTAAATAGCCCAGAAGAAAGCGAAGTAATTGGATTAGTAGGTAAAGGTGTAACATACGATTCTGGAGGTTACTCAATTAAACCGACTGCTAATAGCATGGATATAATGCACTGTGATATGGGTGGTGCAGGAACTGTAATTGGAACAATGAAACTAGTTGCGACTAGAAAATTAAAAACTAATGTAATCGCGGTTGTCGGTGCATGTGAAAATATGATAGCTGGCGGTTCTTACAAACCAGGTGATGTAGTTTCAACACTTTCAGGAAAAACTGTAGAAGTATTAAATACAGATGCAGAAGGGCGTATTACTTTAGCAGATTCAGTATACTACGCTACTGAAAAATTAAAAGTTAGCAAAGTAATAGACTTAGCTACATTAACAGGAGCATGCTTAGTAGCATTAGCAGAATTCTATACAGGAGCTGTGACGAACAACCAAGAATTCTATAACGAACTAAGTAAAGCTGCGAAAGATGCTGGAGAAAGGGTATGGCAATTGCCAGCTGATGATAGCTTCAGAGAATTAAATAAATCTACTATTGCAGATGTAAAAAATACAGGTGGAAGACTTGGTGGAACTATTACTGCTGGATTATTTATCGAAAACTTCGTAGCAAATGATGTTCCATGGGTACACTTAGATATAGCTGGAACTGCATACCTATCAAAAGCCGAAAAATACCTTCCAAAAGGTGCTACAGGAGTACATGTTAAAACATTGTATAATCTATTAAACAAATAATATTTAGAGAAAAGGAAAGAGCTCAATGGGAGTGACTCAAAAATCGTGATTTCGGAGAAATCGATTTTGTCGAGTCACCCCCGCACAGTTTATTAGATATCTAAAAAGCTTTTATAAAGCGAATTTAGATATCAATAAACCACTGCGTCTATGAGTTCTCATCTGAACTTTGTTACATTTTAGGACTTTTGGGTCAGCCCCATTTTTATAATACATAAAAATTAAATGAGTCAAATGAAAAAAAGTAAAAAATAATAATTTTTTACTTGACAAGAAAATATTAAAGGTGTAAAATAAGTAACAATAAAACAAAAACCTTAGAAAAGAATAGTAATTTGGTAAAAAATTTTTAGCGAGCTAACGTTGGTGTGAGGTTAGTAATTTTTCTAGATGAACGCACTTTTTAGGCAATTATAAAATAATTGGTAACTCTGCCTTAAAGAGATTGAGTGGGTATGCTAAATACCAAGAAAAGTGGCAACGCGGAATTGATTTCGTCTTTTTATAGTTTCTTAGGAAATTATAAAAAGACTTTTTTATTTATCTCGTGCCGTTCTACAGACCATGGACTGTATCTTTCTTAGTTTTAGTATATCAAAAAGAGTGGCACCGCGAAAATTCGTCTCTTTGTAGCTAGGATAACTAGTTACAAAGAGATTTTTTATTTATAATTTGTTCTTTTCTATAATATAATAAAGAAAAAAGGAGACAAAACAATGAAAAAATTATTATTATTCATTACATCAATTATTACAGTAGTTACATTAACAGCATGCTCAAGCAGCAGCACAAAAACAAAATCACAAGAAATTAAGGATAAGAACAAAATAGTATTAGGAGTTTCTCCAGACTATCCTCCGTATGAGTTTTTAACAACAGAAAACGGTAATAAAAAAGTTGTTGGTGCTGATATTTACCTAGCAGAACAAGTTGCTAAAAAATTAGGGGTTCAAGTAGAAATTCAAGAAATGGCATTTGATTCATTAATTGCGGCATTAAATGCTAACAAGGTTGATATGGTAATCTCTGGAGTTAATCCAACTGAGGAAAGAAAAAAAGCAGTTGATTTCTCAGATGTTTACTACACAAGTAAAGGAATTTTCGTAGTAAATAAAGATAGCCAAGAAATTAAATCAGTAGCTGATCTTAAAAACAAAAAAATCGGTGTTCAAAAAGGTTCAACATATGAGACTTATGCTAAAGAACAACTAAAAATGGATGAGAAAAATATCCAAGCTTTAACTGATGTACCAAGCTTATTACAAGATCTTAAAAACAAAAAAATTGATGCAGTATTAATTCCGGACGACGTTGCAAAAATTGCAATGAACAAATACACTGATATTAAAATTAGTACATTTACTGCAGATAACGATCCAGAAGCAACAGGTATGGCAATTGCTTTCAAAAAAGGAAAAGATAATAGTAACAAAGAATTATTAGAACAAGTAAACGCAGTAATTAAAGAAATTCAAGCACAAAAAGAATTTGAAAAAGAGCTTGATAAATATGCTAAAGTTGCTGCACAAAGCGAATAGAAGAGAGGTATAAAATAGAATGTTTGATTTTCTTCCAAATTATTACACGACGTATTTAGAAGCTACGGTAACAACTTTAAAAGTTTCACTTATAGCTTTACTAGTAGGATTAATACTTGGAATTGTAATATGTTTAGCAAAAATTAGTACTTTTAAGGTATTTAATATAATAGCAGGAATATATGTAGAAGTAATTAGAAATACTCCAATACTAGTGCAAATTATGATAATTTACTTTGCATTACCTGAAATTGGAATTTCATTCACACCATTTATGTCAGCGATAATTGCTCTTTCAATTAACTCGGGGGCGTATGTTAGTGAAATATTCCGTTCAGGAATATTAGCCATTGATAACGGTCAAATGGAAGCAGGACGTTCTTTAGGATTAAGTTATTTCCAAACTATGAAATTAATCATTTTACCACAAGCTTTAAAAAATAGCTTACCAGCCTTAGGGAATGAGTTTATTTCATTAGTAAAAGAATCTTCAATAGTTTACTTTGTAGGAGTAGCAGATATCATGTTTACAGCAAACACAGTAAAAAATGCAACATACCAAACTTTTGGACCATATTTAGTTGCCGCTGCAATATATTTTATCATTACATCAATATTATCACTATTGGTAAAACGTTTAGAGAAAAAATTAACGAAGTAGGTGAAGAAATTGTTATTAGAAATAAAAGATTTACATAAGAAATTCGGGAAATTAGAAGTATTAAAAGGTGTAAACATCAGCGTCGAAAAAGGGGAGAAAATCGTAATTCTAGGTTCAAGTGGTAGTGGAAAGAGCACAGCGTTACGTTGTGTGAACTTATTAGAAACTCCTACTAGTGGACAAATTTTATACAACGGTGAAGACATTACTAAACAAAATATCAATAAATATAGAAAAAAAGTTGGAATGGTATTCCAAAACTTTAACCTATTCCCAAATATGAGTGTATTAGAAAATATTACACTTGCTCCCAAAACATTTGGAGAGGATACTGCTGAAAATATAGAGAAAAAAGCAGTTGAGTTGCTAAAACGTGTAGGACTAGAAGATAAAAAAGATGTTTATCCGAATAGTCTTTCAGGCGGACAAAAACAACGTGTTGCAATCGCACGTGCCTTAGCTAATTCACCAGAAGTGTTATTATTCGATGAACCGACAAGTGCTCTTGATCCAGAGATGGTAAAAGAAGTACTAGATGTAATCAAAGAACTTTCAGAAGAAGGATTAACTATGCTAATAGTTACTCACGAAATGAATTTCGCAAAAGAAGTTGCTGATAAAGTAATATTCATGGATGGTGGAATAGTTTTAGAACAAGGAACTCCATCAGAAATATTTGATAATCCAAAAGAAGAAAGAACGAAAGAATTCTTCTCGAAAATATTATAATATAGAACCTATCATATCACTAAGAAATATAGAATATTTCTTAGTGATATTTTTTATATAATATAGAATTTTTACTATGTAAAACTATATTGAAAACGCTTTATATTGTGTTAACTATATGATATAATATAAGTAGAAATTATAGTAGTAAGAGGGTTGTATTTATATGGAGGATATATCATGAATATAGTAGAATGTTTTGTAAGTTTGAGTTTAATTCCTATAGTTATGATATTTTTTAATGTAAAAGTATCAGGTGAAAAGCATTTTAAGATAGCTTCTGTTTCACTATTATTTGTGATTTTTTTAAGATTTTTCTTTTTAGATTATTATGATTTTCCAATTACAAAGATGGTTTATCTATTTTTAGCATTATATGCTTTGCAGATGTTTTTGAATGGGATAAATTATTAAAATTAATGGGAGTTATTCCAGAGGATAAAGAATAAGGGAGTGACTCAAAAATCGTGATTTCAAAGAAATCGATTTTGTCGAGTCACCCCCGCACAGTTTATTAGATATCTAAAAAGCTTTTATAAAGCTAATTTAGATATCAATAAACCACTGCGTCTATGAGTTCTCATATATACTTTGTTAAATTTTAGGACTTTTGGGTTAACCCCATTATACTAAATCTAAACTTTAGGTAGTATAGTGTTTAAAGAATTTTTTATTTATTTTAGTCGAATTTTCACGGGTGCAAATAAAGTTAAAGTTCGTTTATAACGAATATTTATTTATGTAAACTCTCGCATTTTTTAAAATGAGAAGATATATTTTATCGGAAACTGATATAATAGATAGAATTTTCATGTCAAATGTGAACTTTAAAAATAAAAGCTCTTGACTTTTAGAGATGAAACGTATATTATTATTTATGTGCTTAAGCATTAATAAAAAACTAAGGAGCATTTCTATATATGTTAGAACGTCTTTTTAAATTAAGAGAAAATAATACAGATGCAAGAACTGAGGTTGTTTCTGGTTTAATTACATTTTTCTCTATGAGTTATATCTTAGTGGTAAATCCAGCTGTATTATCAGCAGCAGGTATTCCATTAGATAGAGTATTTACAGCAACGATTATCGCGATTTTAGTCGGTACTTTAATTATGGCATTGGCAGCAAACTATCCGATAGTAGTTGCACCTGGTATGGGGATAAACTCATATTTCGCTACATTAGCTGCTACATCAGGTTATAACTATAAAACTTTATTAGCAACGTGTTTTTTAGGAGCTGTTATTTTTGTAATTTTATCAGCAACAAAATTCCGTGAAAGTTTAATTGATTCAATTCCTAATAATTTAAGATATGGTATTTCAGCAGCAATTGGATTATTTATCGCATTCTTAGGGCTTAAAAACTCTGCTCTTATTGTAGCAAATCCACACACAATTCTTTCATTGGGAGATTTGAAAAATCCTGTAGCTTATATGACAATCTTAGGTATATTTATTATCCTTGTTCTATTAGCTTTAGAAGTAAAAGGAGCTATTTTCATTGGGATGGCAGTAGTTGCTATCGTTTCATACTTTACAGGAATGTTAAAAGTAGAAAAAGTCTTTGGTATTCCTCACATGGATTTAAGCTTGCTATATAATCCAGTTAGTGAAAGTATTAATGCCTTACAATTAGGATTATACGGTATAGTATTCACATTCTTAATGGTAACATTATTTGATACTACGGGTACAATGGTTGCGGTAACTAGTCAAGCAGGATTAATTAAAAATGGAAAAATGGAAAAAGCAAAAGAAGCTTTATTAGCTGACTCATTTGCTTCACTAGCAGGATCTTTATTCGGAACTACTCCAACATCAGCTTATATTGAATCTTCTGCTGGAGTTGCTAACGGAGGACGTACAGGTCTTACAGCTTTAACAACAAGTATCTTAGTTGTAATTTCGATTTTCTTATTCCCACTTGCAAGTAGCTTAGCTTCAGTACCAGCGATTACATCACCAGCATTAATCATCATTGGGTCATTTATGATGGAAAGTATTGCTAAGATTGATTGGTCTGATATTACAGAAGCTTTCCCAGCATTCGTGACAATTGTAGGTATTCCACTTACAGGTTCAATTAATGATGGTATTGCATTTGGATTTATCTTCTACGTAGTATTAAAATTATCTAAAAAACAATGGAAAGATATTCATCCACTTATGTATTTATTCGCAATATTATTTGTAATTCAGTTGTTATGGTTACATGTATAATTAACTAGAAATCTTATAAAAGTAGAAGTTGGGGCTGAACCAAAAGTCCTAATATTTAACAGAATTCATATGAAAACTCATAGATGCAGTGGCTTATTGATATCTAAATTCGCTTTATAAAAGCTTTTTAGATATCTAATAAACTGTGTGGGAGTGATTCGATAAAATCGATTTCTCTGAAATCGCGATTTTTGAGTCACTCCCGATTTTTTTACATATATACCATATTTTCTGTCAATTCTAATTAAAGTTAAATAATTTATATTAGTTTTTTAAAAGCGTTTGCCTTTTTTTTTAAGTTGTAGTATTATAAGTGTATTACAAAAAAATGAAAGGAAATATTATATATGAAAAAAGGTTTATTAACCGGATTGTTATTATTTGGTATCTTTTTTGGTGCTGGAAACTTAATCTTTCCACCAGCACTAGGGGTAAGTGCTGGTGGAAACTTTTGGCCAGCAATTTTAGGATTTGTAGTTTCTGGAGTAGGTATAGCAATTGTTACACTTATTGTTGGGGCACTTAATCCAAATGGTTATGGGGCAGAGATGGATGAAAAAATTTCACCATTATTCTCAACAGCGTACTTAGTTTTACTTTATTTATCAATTGGACCACTTTTTGCGATTCCAAGAACTGCAGCAACTGCATTTGATATTGGAGTAGCACCAGTTGTAGCTGGAAGTAGTTTACCATGGTTATTAATTTTTACAATTATTTATTTTGTATGTGCGTTCTTATTAGCGGTTAACCCAACTAAAATTTTAAATAGTGTAGGTAAAATTTTAACACCTATTTTTGCTTTATTAATCGTAATTTTAGTAATCCTAGGAGTATCTAAATTCAACTCAACAGGAGAAGCTGCTAAAACTTATGCAACTAGTGGTTTGGCATTTGGTACAGGATTTATCGAAGGATATAACACACTTGATGCACTTGCTTCAGTAGCATTTTGTATCATTGCGATGAGTGCTTTAAAACAATTAGGATTTAAAGATAAAAAAGAATTCTTATCTAGTGTATGGATTGCTGGTATTGCAACAGGTATTGGATTCAGTATCTTATACGTTGGATTAGGATTATTAGGTAATAAATTTGCAGTACCTGCAGATGTACTTGCTAACCCTAAAGTTAATAAAGGTGCATATGTACTATCTGAATCAGCTCGTCAATTATTCGGTAACTTCGGAAGTATGTTCTTAGGAATCATGGTAATTCTTACATGTTTCACTACAACAGTAGGATTAATCGTGGCAACTTCAGAATTCTTTAACAAAAAATTCCCACAACTTTCATACAAAATGTATGCTACATTATTCACAGTTGTAGGATTTGCTATCGCAAACGTTGGATTACAAAGTGTTATCCAATTCTCAGTACCAATGCTATTATTCTTATACCCAATCACAATTGCATTAGTATTAATCGTTATTGTTAATAAATACGTTGCATTATCAAAATTAGGAATGCAATTAACAATGGCAGTAGTTACACTAATATCTATCCTTTCTGTAGTAGGAAGTACATTCAAAGTTGCTGCTTTAAGTGGCTTAATCGCAAAACTTCCACTAGCAGCGCAAAGTTTAGAATGGTTAGTACCAGCATTAGTTTGCTTAGTAGTTGCAGCCGTATTACCAAATAGACAAAAAGGTAAAGTTTACGACTTTAGTGAACTATAATTTTTAGAATAACAAAAAGCATTAGCTCTCAAGTAAGAGCTAGTGCTTTTTTCTTTATATTAGTTTTTTTACTTCATCTAGTAAGAACATCTTAACATTTAAAGATGAAGTGAATTTTTCTATATTGGACAATTTATCTTTATCGATAGTATTTGTTGTTTTATAAGCTCGGATAAGCTGATTTTTAGGTGTGTTCTCAGCAGATATAAACTCAACTATATCAGATTTATATCCGAATGCTTCTAAGACTTCACTACGAACAGAATCCGTAAGAAGTGTAGAGAATTTTTCTTTTACTATTCCATGTTTTAACATAAACGGAAGAAATTCGTCATTAAG
>NZ_CAURJN010000003.1:0-82971 GCF_963525165.1 uncultured Gemella sp. | reverse complement strand
CAGTTGGTAGAGCAATGGATTGAAGCTCCATGTGTCGGCAGTTCGACTCTGTCTCGAGGCACCATGTTGCCGGCCTAGCTCAGTTGGTAGAGCAACTGACTTGTAATCAGTAGGTCGGGGGTTCAAGTCCTCTGGCCGGCATTTTTTTATATTTTTGGGAAGATAGCGAAGAGGCTAAACGCGGCGGACTGTAAATCCGCTCCTTCGGGTTCAGTGGTTCGAATCCACTTCTTCCCACCATTCTTAGGGACGTAGTTTAACGGTAGAACAAAGGTCTCCAAAACCTTTGGTGTGGGTTCGATTCCTGCCGTCCCTGTACAAGGTGTAATCATTTATGGTTACACTTTTTTTTATTGTTTTTAACAGAATATCTAGTTTATTTCGGAAATATTCCTTTATAGTTCTATTTAAATAGCCTTACAAGGTAGTATATATTGGGAAATATTTTTGACAATTATTTTAAAGTATGATATTGTATTAGTGTATATAAAGTTATAGGAGGTAAAATATGACAGAGAGTGTAAAACCATTTAGTAAGCTATATGATTTAACACAGAGAGCAGAAAAAGTAGGTATTTCTGATGATGATGTACTTAGAGAGATATTAGTTGAGAAGATTGTACCTAATAAATATCAACCAAGAAGAGAATTTACTGAAGAAAAGATAAAGGAACTAGCTGAATCAATTAAACAAAATGGATTACTTCAATCTATTACTGTTCGAGACATGGGAAATGGTTTCTATGAACTTATTGCTGGGGAAAGACGTTTAAGAGCTATTAAGTATTTACAATATGCTAAAACTAAGGCTATCGTTAAGGAATTAACTGACGAACAGATGGCGACACTTGCATTAATCGAAAATATTCAAAGAGAAGAATTGACACCAATAGAAGAGGCCCATGCATATCAAGAGTTACTTAGAATTAATAAACTTACTCAAGATGAGCTTGCTAAGTCTTTAGGGAAAACTCAAGCGACTGTAGCTAATAAATTACGATTATTAAAATTAAGTAAAAAGGTTATTGATTCAATAAATACTAAGAAGATTACTGAACGTCATGGTCGTGCTATGGTTAAGTTAGATCCTTCTGCTCAAGAAAAATTATTGATTCAAATTTTATCACAAAATCTTAATGTATCTCAAACTGAAGAAAAAATTGATACATATTTAAAAATTAAAAAAGACACTAAAGTATTTAATCCAACTGTAAATTATGATGGACAAAAAATTATAGCTAAGCTTATAAAAGAGATAGCTAAACTGGAAGAGAAATATAATATAAATTTAAACAAAGAAGAAGAAGAAACTATGGAAAGTGTGGTTATTAAAGTTACTGTACCGCGCTTTGCCAAAAAAGAGGTAAATGATGAAAATATTAGCGATATGTAATCAAAAAGGTGGAGTAGGAAAAACAACTACTTCGATAAATTTAGCAGCTTCGTTAGCTCATCTTAAAAAGAAAGTACTATTAATTGATACTGATCCACAGGCTAATGCAACTAGTGGTGTTGGTGTAGATAAGGCAGCTATAAGCCAATCAATTTATAATATTCTTGTAGATGAAGTTAATATTAATGATGTAATTATTAAAACAGCTTATGAAAATCTGGATATTGTGCCTTCTAGTATTGCATTGGCGGGGGCAGAAGTTGAGCTTGTCTCAGCAATTAGCCGTGAGCAACGCATGAAAAATGCAATATCTGAAATTAAAGAGGAGTATGATTATGTAGTAATTGATTGCCCTCCATCTTTAGGGCTTATTACATTAAATTCATTGACTGCAGCTGATGGAGTAATTATCCCCGTACAGACGGAATATTATGCCTTAGAAGGGCTTAGTCAGCTTATGAATACATTCAATATAGTAAGAAAACATCTTAATTCTAAATTGGATATTTTTGGGGTATTACTTACTATGACTGATAGCAGAACAAATATATCTAACCAAGTAGCAGAACAAGTAAGAGAGCATTTCAAAGATAAAGCATTTGAAACAGTTATTGCAAGAACTGTGCGTTTAAGTGAAGCCCCAAGTTTTGGTGAACCAATTATTGAATATGCGAAAAATTCTAATGGTGCAAAACAATACTTATCATTAGCTAAAGAGGTGATTGAACGTGGCTAAGAAACTAGGTAAAGGTTTAGGACGTGGACTTGATGCTATTTTCGCTACTGAAAATATTGAATTAGTTACTGATAATGATAAAATAGTGGAAATTGCACTTGATGAGATTAAAAAGAATCCATATCAACCACGTACTTATTTTAATGAAGAAAAATTAAACGAATTAAAAGAATCTATTGAAAAAAATGGTTTATTGCAACCTATTATTGTAAAAAAAGCTGTAAAAGGGTATTACATTATAGCAGGTGAGCGTCGTTATAGAGCGTTTGAACTGCTAGGTAGAAAAGAAATTCCAGCTATTATTAAAGAGATGACAGATGAAGAAATGATGGTCTTTGCTGTATTAGAAAACCTACAACGTGAAGATTTGTCAGCTTTAGAGGAATCGGAAAGTTATAAAAACTTGATGGATAAAATGTCTTTAACTCAAGAAGAATTAGCTAATAAACTTGGTAAAAGTAGACCGTATATTGCTAATAGCTTACGTTTATTAAAATTGCCTACAGAAATTAAAATCAAACTAGAGCAAGGGTTGATAAGCGCTGCGCATGCAAGGACGTTACTTGCATTAAAAACTAAAAAAGCTATGGAAGAGGTTTGTGCTTTAGTAGTTGAAAGAAAAATGTCTGTTCGTGAATTAGAAGAATATGTAGCGAAGTTACTGAAACCGAAAGAGGTCAAGAAAACGAAGGCTAAGGATATTTTTATAGAAGAGCAGGAAAATATTCTTAAAAAGCGTCTTGGAACTTCTGTAACGATTAAACAAGGTCGTAATAAAAAAGGTAAGATTGAAATTGAGTTCAAAGATAATGATGAATTTGAACGTATTATTTCATTATTCAAGGAAGAATAATTATGAACAGTATTGAAAAAGTCAAAACTTCATTAAGTAACACTGATTTATTTATTGCAGTTTTAGAAAAACTATTACTTATAATTGGAATTTTTATTATTGCATCAATTCTAGTTCGTATTTTTAATAAAATTATTGATTATGTGATGACAACGAGTGATAATGCCAATAAGAAATTTAATATAAAGTTTAATGAGAAAAGATCAGAAACGTTACACAAACTTGTTAAAAGTGCAGTTCGTTATGCAATCTACTTTATTGCATTTTTTCAAGTTTTATCAATCTTAGGAGTTAATACTACGAGTATTGTGGCCAGTGCAGGTATAGCATCGGTAGCTATTGGTTTTGGTGCACAGAGTTTAGTTAAAGATATTATATCTGGATTTTTTATCATTCTTGAAGGACAATTTGATGTAGGGGATAATGTTAAAATTTATAATCAAGCAGCCTTTATTGCTGGAGGTTATGTAATGTCACTTGGATTACGCTCTACGAAAATTCGTTCTAAAGATGGTGAAGTATACTTCATTCCTAATGGGACTATTAATCAAGTAGTAAACTATTCTTTAATGTATAACTTAGCATTAGTAGAACTACCAATTAAGATTGATGAGTCTATTGAGAAAATTGAAGAGAGAGTTAATAAAGTAATAGGTAATGCTAACAATAGTAAAGAATATCATGATTTATTATATAAAAATGATAAATTACACATCGATTATATAGAAAAAATTGCAGATAATATTGTTACGATACATGTTATTGGAAAAGCTAAAGTAGGAAAGAAAAATGAAATTGAAACTAGATTACGACGTGATTTCTATAAAGAGTTTGAATCATTATTAACATCAAATGAAGAAAAATAGGAGGTTGGATTATGGAATATGAATTAAATGACATAGTTGAAATGAAAAAACAACACCCTTGTGGCACAAATAGATGGCAAATTACACGTATGGGGGCAGATATAAAGATAAAATGCTTAAAGTGTGATAATAATATTATGATGCCAAGACGTGAGTTTAACAAAAAAATTAAAAAAATAGTAGAGAAAAATTCATAAAAAAAAGCTAGTGAATCTTTAAATAGTATCACTAGCTTTTATACTTACTTATTAAACCTTTTTGCTACTGTGGAACTAATAAAGGCAAAAGCCAAAATAATAATTATTCCATATATAAATTCCATACTCCCAATATTATTTAGAGTAGTTCCGAAGTGTAACCAAATCATTTTTCCAGGGATCAGTCCAATAAGATTACCGATAAAATATTTTTTAAATGATATTCTAGTTAAACCATATGAGTAACAAATAACACTATTTGGAAGAATTGGGATTAATCTGTAGATTATTAAAAATATTGTTAGTTTATTTTCACTAATACCGAAAATTGTATCATATTGTTTTTTCGATAGTTTTTTCGCTAAGTATTTTTCTACATAATCACTGGCGAAGTATCTTGCAATAAAAAACATCGCACTAGTATATATTAACGCAGAAATTATCGAAAGGATAAAACCATGAGTAAAACCAAATAAATAACCACCAATTGCTGAGAATATCCCTGGTGGGAATAAAAATATTGGTAATATAGATGCTAGTATTAAAAATACTATAGGTGCAAAGCTACCAAATTGTGCTATAAAATCTTGCATAGTTCCTCCTTCTGATAAAATAATATTCTTATTATATCATAAAGCTAGGGAAATAAGCGAATAAAAACTAAAAGAGAGTGACTTGAAAATTGTGATTTCAGAGAAATCGATTTTGATGAATCACTCACGTAAAGATTTTTAGATATTATACTTCTTTTATTAAATGAATTTCAATTCCATTAGGATCATTAATGATGATTTTATCGTCATATTCAGAGATGATTTTAGCGTTGTTATTTTTTATATTTTCTACAACTTTATTGTAAGCAACATCATAAATAAATAGAATTTCAAAATGATCTAAACCTGGTGTACCTTTTTGTCTAAGATTTAGATTAGGACCTTCCCATTGATTAATAGCCAGATGGTGGTGGTAATTGCCGTAAGCAATCCAACTAGCGCTAGCCACGGTGAATTTATCACTAAATCCTAGTACTTCTTGATAGAAGTTAGAAGAAACGGTAGAGTTTTGAACACTTAGATGAATGTGCCCAATAATAGTTCCTACAGGTAAAGTATAAGGCACTACAGTTTCAGAAATATCAAGTAGATGAGGAGCATCGATAGGCTTAGTTACTCCTATAATTCTTCCATCTTCTTTTATGTCCCAAGTAGATTCGTCTTTATCATAATATACTTCTATTCCATTGCCTTCTATATCACTTAGGTAAAGGGCATTACTATAACCGTGATCAGAGCCACCATCTAAAGGTATATTAGAATCTATAAAGCGACGCAGTATATTTGCTAGACTTTGTTCATCTGGAACTAGATAGGCTATGTGATATAGTCCGTAAGAACGTGCTAGAGGACCATCGACTTTTTTTATGTGAAGAAGCGGAGTATTATCAGAAGTACCTAAAGTAGCTTCATTTTCATTTTTAGAAATTACAGTCATACCCATAGCTTCTGTGTAGAATTTAAGCTGTCTTTCAAAGTTTACAACATTAAGTGTTGCAGTTCCAAGTTTTATATTTGAATTGTATTTTTTCATAGTTAATTACCATCCTTTTAAAAATTTTTTTCATGGGAGTGACTCAAAAATCGTGATTTCTTAAGAAACAAGATTTTGTCGAGCCACTTTCCGCAGTGGTTTACTAGATATCTAAAAAGCTTTTATAAAGCGAATTTAGATATCAATAAACCACTGCGTCTGTGAGTTAACATATACACTTTTTTAAAATTTAAAATTTAGGAATTTTGAATCAACTCTCGTAATATATTTTACATACCAAAATACATTTTGTAAAGTACGTACTTTTATGATAGTAAGTATCTTTAATGATACTAATAAATAAAATTAATTATTATTAACAAAATATTTTTCAAATGGCATAATATTAAATGATAAGTTTTGCGTTTTATGTTATAATAGTTAAGTTGAGTAGGCAAGACCTAAGTAATATAAGAAATTAATGAAGAAAAGGAGTGATTGATACTATGGCATTAACAGCCGGAATAGTAGGATTACCAAACGTAGGGAAAAGTACACTTTTTAACGCAATTACAAAAGCAGGAGCATTAGCAGCGAACTATCCTTTCGCAACAATTGATCCAAACGTAGGAATTGTAGAAGTACCAGACCACAGATTAAATAAATTAACAGAGTTAGTAGAACCTAAAAAAACAGTACCAACATCATTTGAATTTACAGACATTGCTGGTATCGTAAAAGGTGCATCTAAAGGAGAAGGACTAGGAAATAAATTCTTAAGTCACATTCGTGAAGTAGATGCAATTTGTCAAGTTGTTAGGTGTTTTGAAGATGAAAACATTACCCACGTTGCTGGTGGAGTAGATCCATTATACGATATCGAAGTTATTAACTTAGAGTTAATCCTAGCAGACTTAGAAAGCGTTGAAAAACGTATCGGACGTGTTGAAAAACAAGCTAAACAAAAAGATAAAGATGCAGTTGCAGAATTTTCTGTGCTTTCTAAAGTGCGTGATATTCTTAAAGAAGAAAAACCAGCTAGACTTTTAGAATTAGATAAAGAAGAGCAAAAAATCGCAAAAGGATTACATTTATTAACAATGAAACCTATGCTTTATGTTGCTAACGTAAGTGAAGATGATTTACTAGACGTTGATTCTAACAAACACGTAGCTAGTGTACGTGAATTTGCTGCAAGTGAAGGAAGCCAAGTAATCGTAGTTTGTGCAAAAATCGAAGAAGAAATGGCTTCGTTAGAAGATGAAGAAAAAGCAATGTTCCTTGAAGAGTTAGGAATTGATGAAAGTGGATTAGATAAATTAATCAAAGCAAGTTACAGTCTATTAGGATTAGCAACATACTTCACAGCAGGTGTGCAAGAAGTACGTGCATGGACATTCAAAAAAGGTATGTTAGCTCCTGAATGTGCTGGAATTATCCACTCTGACTTCGAACGTGGATTTATCCGTGCTGAAACTGTAAGTTATGATGACTTAGTTGAATACGGAAGTATGCCAAAAGCTAAAGAAGCTGGTCGTGTTCGTCTTGAAGGTAAAGAATACGAAGTAAAAGACGGCGACATCATGTTATTTAGATTCAACGTATAATAAAAATAGAATTCTATATTTTCTCATTAATTGGGAAGATATAGAATTTTTATATTATTTATAAAATATGTTATAATTGATTTTATAAAAGGAGTGATATATTGATGTTAAGGTTTTTTCATAATCCATTACTTGTAGCAAAATTAGCAGAGTATGAGTATTTGATAAAAGGAAGCAAAAAACAGAGCACTATAGAATATAAAATAAAAAGAATTATAAAAGATGTAACTGGAAAAATATTTGAAGAGATTGAAGTTTACAATAGTGGAATATCAATTCCAAAGATTACGAAAAATGGATTTCAAGCTACAGCAATCTATATACCAGAACTTAAAGAACTTCTTGTTATTTACAGAGGTAGTGAGAGTGAAGATATTAGTGATTGGTTTTACAATTATACAGGAATAGTTTCAGGAGAAAATACTAGTCAGATAGACTCAGCATGTTTATTTAATAGATTTTTAAAAAGAAAGATTCTAGACTTTGATGTGTGCTATAAAGTTGCAGCTGGACATTCTCTTGGTGGTCATTTAGCTATCACCGTAGAGTTACTTAAGAAAATATATCAGCGAGTTTATACATTCAATACAGCATTGCCACAGTTAAAACAATTAAGAAAATATGATAAAAAATTCAACAAAAAGTTACAAGAGTATTTTTTAGAAAAAGATTTAGAGGAGACTAATAAACTCCAAGAATTTACTTCTAATTATTATGCCAAAAGTGCTCATCATATTTATAATTTTGTAAGAAAAAATGATTTTGTTCAATCATTAAATATGACAGTAGGAACATTTAATGTAGGAAAAACAATTGAGTTTCCACCAATTATAAAAAAATTTGTTAAGCCTGAAGAGTATCTAACTGAAGAAGACACATACGAATTAGATAAGATTTTTGGTGATTTTTATAATAGACTACTGCAGAAAAATATTACACCAAATAATGTAGTTGAGAATCAAAAGAAAGTTGCAGATGAATTCATAGGGTTACTTGTAGAGAGAATAAAGACTCCAATACAAAAGCAAATAAGTAATCTTAGATTAAAAAATGAAGAACAAAATAATGGTGGGAGCAAAGTAGCTGATTCATATAGAACGTTTAAGGCGATTTATAATTATATATTGTATTTAGCATACTCAGGAATTATACCTGACGATGTTATTAAAAGTAAAGGTAGCAAGGATGCAACATCACTTTATAAAAAAGTTATGGGGGATACAAGTAAATCGAATCTTAAAAATTTACTAAAACCATTACAGGAATTCTACACATTAACAAGAGCGATATACACTTTAACCCATGCTAAAGCATTAGATGATGTAGAGGGATGGTCTGAAATAGCAAAAGCCCATGATTTGCCGGCTTTATATGATGAGTTGGTTAAATTGAAATCATAAAAATTAAGTTAGCATATTAAAATATAAATTATATAAGTTGCATTTTATGGAGACAATGTGATTTAAAATCTGTAAGAATATTAAATTATAAGAAGGGATTGACCGTTTTAGCCAATCCCTTCTTTTTATTCCTCATCTTCTTCTGTGATAACAGTTGGTTTTAAGATTGGAGGAGGTGAAGTTTCAGTAATAGTCACTGTACGCTCTTCTCGCTCTTCTTTTTTATCTCGTTCTTTATCCTTATCTTTATTATCTTTTTCTTTAATAATGATTTTTGAAGGATCATTAAATGAAATATTTTTATCAATGTTATAACCTAGTTTGGCTAATGTTTTTTCTTTAGATAATTCTTTAAAGCCATTTGGAATTATATCTTTTGTTCCACCTTTTGCATTGTTATAACCGTTGATGCTTGAGTCAACAACTGATTTAGGTCTATTAAATGCAGTGTCTGGAGAAATTAGATTTTTGTTATATGAATAAATTGCGTTCATAACAGCAATCCAGCTTCTTTGAGCGTAGTCGTAACTTGGTACTTTTGCTGGGCTATCATATCCATTCCATAGACCAACAGTTATTTTTGTAGAGCCACCGACAACCCATAAATCTTTATAATACTCAGAAGTACCTGTTTTTACAAATAAGTTTTTAGAGTTGAATTTAAGTTTGCTGGGCATATCGTGAGAAATCCCGTAACTCTTATTGATTACATCTCCAAGCATATCGACGATTAGGTAACTTGTAGATTCTTCATATATTTTAACTGGAGAAAAATCTGCCTTATAAATTACTTCTCCGTCATTATTTTCAATTTGTTCAATAATATGTGCCTTCTTATGTTCTCCTTTATTAGCGAAAGTAGAGAAAGCACTAGTATTTTCTGTAACGGATAAACCATATGTCATACCACCGATAGCAGTAGCTAAATTAGTTTTATCTGCTTCTGTAATTCCCTCGATATTCATTTTTTCTAAATAATTAGAAACAGGGTCTTCGTTAGAAAAAGCAGAGTAAAGTCTTATAGTTGGTAAGTTGAGTGATCTAGCTAAAGCTTGTCTAGCAGGTAGGTAACCATGTTCTGACATATCGTAGTTTTCAGGTCGCCATCCGTAGTGATTAAACCTTTTATCTAAAACTGTTGAATTAGGTGTAATATATCCTTTGTCTATAGCTGGTCCGTAAACTAATAGTGGTTTTATCGTAGAACCTGGAGAACGACGAGTTCGTGTTGCATGGTTTAGTTGTTGTTTTTTGTAGTCCATACCACCGATAAATGCCAGAACCTTACCAGTACTATTTTCTATGACAGATGCACCAATTTCTAGTGGATAAACAACACCAGCATGTGTATATGTTGGATAAGAAGCAAATTGTTTTTTCGTTTCTTGTAGTGTATCATAAAGCTTTTTATCAAGTGTAGTTTTTACTTTATACCCACCAGTTATGAATTTAATTCTGCTTTTTTCAATTAAATCATTTCTATATTCTGCATTGTTTTTGAATGCTTCTTCTTTATGATTTTTAGAAGCGGTTTGCTCGGCTAATATTTCTGCAACTGAACTAGTAACTTCGTCACGAATAAAAGGATAATCTGTGTATTCAGAATATTTTTGTTTTGTGAATGCACCTTTAATATCGAAATTTTTAGCTTCTTCGAGTTGTGCTTTAGTTATAAAATCATTTGAAAGCATACGCTCTAATACATATTGTTGTCGTTCAAATCCAGCTTGAAGTTCCTCATTTGATCTGATATTTCCAGCTGAGTCAAATGGTGTGTATTTGTATGGCGATTGGACAAAACCTACAAGATATGCAGCTTGAGCTATGTTTAAATCTTTAGAGTGAACACCAAAAACTCCCTGTGCTGCAGTTTCGATTCCACTGATGTTTTGCCCTAAACTATTTTTCCCGAATGGAGCAACATTTAGGTAATTTTCAAGGATTTCATTTTTAGAAAAATGACTATCTACACGAAGTGCTAGTAATATTTCTTTTGCCTTTCTTTCATAAGATCTTGAATTATCAAGAAGCTGGTTTTTTACTAATTGCTGAGTTATAGTACTACCACCTGTTGTTTTTGCTCCTGTTACTTCACTAAGAGAGGCGCGTATAACGGCGAAGATATCAACACCACTGTTTGAATAAAAGTTTGAATCTTCACTAGCGATTATCGCATTTTTAACATTATCTCCTAATTCTTCATAAGAGACAGTTTTCCTAATTAGTTCGGAATTAATAGTCCCTAATTTTTCCCCACTTCCGAAGTAGACCTCACTGTTTTTACTAATATTATTAATTTGATCTTTCATTTCTTTTTGAGTTAAGACAGGTTGATCTTTAACTAAGCCACCCACATAACCAATAGCAAGCCCCGCACTTAGACTAAGTAGAAGTCCAGTTGAAAGAAGGAGGGATTGCGTTATAGAAGTTAGTATCTTCTTGTTTTTCATTGAAATCTCCTTAGATTGCATACTATAACCTTTATTATACCATAATTTTACAGGAAAAACTAAATTATATGCTAGGGGTGTGGAGGATATATAGTTAATTTGCAAACTAAATCTTAGCTTTGTAAATAGCTGAAGGATAACTTAAGGATATATTTTTAATTAGAAGTTAGGTTAGGGGAGTTGTTTATTTTTAATGATAGATTCTAGTTTTTTCTATAGAAATTTCCCTAAGAATTTATTAGTTTGTTTTTAAAATATAAGAAAAATATAAAACAAAAAATAAAAATATGATATAATTGAGGTAAGTGTATAAAAATTGATATGGAGGAATTTTAATGAGTAAATTATTAGAAGATTTAAAATATAGAGATTTAGTTTATCAACAAACAGATGAAGAAGGAATAAAAGAATTATTAGAAAAAGAAAGTGTGTCAATTTACTGCGGTACAGACCCAACTGGTAACTCACTACATATTGGACACTTACTACCATTTTTAACATTAAAAAGATTTCAACAGCATGGGCATAAACCTGTTATTTTAGTAGGTGGAGGAACTGGTATTATCGGAGACCCATCAGGAAGAAGTGAAGAACGTCAATTACAAAGCCTTGAAGTAATTGAAGATAATGCTCGTCGTCTTGAAGCACAACTTCGTAATATTTTCCGTGGAGATGACAATATCAAATTCGTAAATAACCGTGACTGGTTAGGAAAACTTTCTATGATCGAATTTTTACGTGACTATGGAAAATTAGTAAACATCAACTATTTACTAGCGAAGGATTCAATTTCAAGCCGTCTAGATAACGGATTATCATTTACAGAATTCAGTTATACTATACTACAAGGTATTGACTATGCATACTTAAATGAATACCACAATGTTAAATTACAAATTGGTGGTTCAGACCAATGGGGTAACATTACTACTGGTCTAGAAATCATGAGAAAACTTCGTGGAGATGTTGAAGCATATGGATTTACTATTCCATTAATGCTTAAATCTGATGGAACTAAATTTGGTAAATCTACAGGTGGAGCAGTATGGTTAGATCCAGAACAAACGACACCTTATGAATTCTACCAATTCTGGTTCAACACTGCGGATACAGAAGTAGTACCAGCTCTTAAGAAATTCACATTCTTAGAAAAAGATCAAATTGAAGCGTTAAGAGAAAGCTCAGAAAAAGAACCACACTTACGCCTTGCTCAAAAAGCATTAGCAGAAGAAATGGTGAAAATTGTTCACGGTGAAAAAGCATTAGAAAGTGCATTAAACATTACAAAAGCATTATTCTCAGGAAACATTAAAGAGTTAACTCACGATGAATTAAAAGCAGCTGTTAAAGGAATGCCAAAATCTGAATTAGAGAAAAAAGAATACAATATCGTAGATTTCCTAGTTGAAAGTAATTTAGTTCAATCAAAACGTCAAGCTCGTGAAGATGTAAATAATGGAGCTGTTTATGTGAACGGGGATAAAATTACAGACTTAGAATATGTTGTAGATGCTAAAGACAGATTAGAAGATGGATTTACAGTACTTAGACGTGGTAAGAAGAAATATCTATTAGTAGAATATAAATAATTTAAAAGTAACATATACATAAAGAGGGGAACCGAAATGAATCTAAAAGAAGTTGTTGGTAAAAAGGCTGTAGAATATGTAAAAGATGGTATGATCGTTGGTTTAGGGACAGGTTCGACTGTATTCTATTTTGTTCATGCGCTAGCTGATAAAGTAAAAGAAGGTTTGAATGTTGAAATGGTATCAACTTCTATTCAAACTGTGGAATTAGCTAAAAGTCTTGGTCTTACAATCAAAGAACTAGAAGAGATTGATCATATTGATCTTGCTGTCGATGGTGTAGATGAAATCGATAAAGACTTTAATGCGATAAAAGGTGGAGGAGCAGCGTTATTTAGAGAAAAAATAGTTTCTGATATTGCTCGTGAAGTAATCTGGATCTATGATGAGAGTAAAGATGTAGAAAAACTTGGTAACTTCAACCTACCTGTAGAGATATTGCCATTTGGTTATAGTCATACTATAAGAAAAATGGAAGAAGTGGGACTAAAACCAGTGTTAAGATTAAAAGATGGAGCTACTCTTATAACTGACAACAATAATTATATTGTAGATTTACACTTAGGTTACGGATTTGATATTAAAGCTGTAAAAGAAAAACTAGAAAGTATAGTTGGAGTAGTAGAGCATGGTTTATTTTTAAACATGTGCAAATTATGTATTAAAGGAACAGAACAGGGAGCTGTAATTATAGAAAATCCAAATAAATAAGGTTAAATTTATTGGAGAGTTAAAGTAAAGAGGTAAAGAAATGGAAACATTAAAAGATAGAGTGATAGAAGCATTAGAAAATGTAATAGACCCTGAACTTGGTATCGATATTATGAATTTAGGATTAGTGTATGATGTTAAGATGAGTGACGATAATAAGCATGCAATCGTTGATATGACGCTAACATCAATGGGATGCCCTCTAGCACCGATTATCATCGAACAAGTTGAGACAGCGATGTTAGGTGTTGATGAGATAGAATCAGTAGACGTCAACATAGTATGGGAACCGGCTTGGACAAAAGATAGAATGTCACGTTATGCTAAGATTGCTCTTGGAGTAATAGATTACGAATAGAATATAAATATAAAAAGCAATTTCAAAATTGAGTCTAAGAAAAATTTTGAAGTTGCTTTTTTAATATTATTTATAGAAAATGGGTAAAGAAATTTATAAAAAAATTGTTATTAGAGTAGAATGAAATATATTAAATATGTTATAATTAAAAAGACATTAAAAAAGAGTATGAAAGGAGGAACTATGTACAGAGGAGAAAGACCTAAAAAGGGCGATGTAGTAAAAATAATAGCATATAAACATGATGGTTCAATACATAGAATTTGGCATAAAAATGTTGTGCTAGAAGCGGATGAACAAGTTCTAATTTTAGCTAACAATAGAACACTTGTCACAGAAAATGATGGAAGAACCTGGGTCACTAAAGAAGTAGCTTTAGTATATTTTCATAATGAATGCTGGTTTAACATAATTTGTATGTTTAGGGAAGATGGGGTACATTATTATTCTAATTTAAGTAGTCCATTTGCATATGATGTAGATGGAGTGAAATACATAGATTATGATTTAGATATAAAGAAATATCCTGATGGAAAGTATTTCTTACTTGATGAAGACGAATATAATCAGAATAAAGTTCGCTATAAATATGGAGAAAAAATAGATAAAATTTTGAAATATAACGTGAATAAACTTCAAGAATGGATTGATAAAAATCAAGGAGCGCTTGCACCAGATTTTGCAGATGTGTGGTTAGAAAATTATGAAAAAATAATGGGTGAAGATCAAAATGTTACAAGGAAAATTTAGTGTAGAAGTAAGACATGACGAGATTTCAGAAAAAATAGGATTACAACTGAAGGACTTTCTATTATCGAGTAAAATGATAGAAGATAAGGAAAATCCTGATTATGTTTTTGCGATTGGTGGAGATGGGACTGTACTTCGTACTTTTAATAAATATATGGATAAGTTAGATACGGTAAAATTTTTATCAATTCATACAGGGCATTTAGGGTTTTATACAGATTATTCTGCACAAAACTATGAAAAAATATTCTTTGATATGTTAGCGTTAACTCCAAAGATTGAAGAATATCCATTGTTAAGAGTAAAAGCATATTGCTCTAATGGAGATTTGGTTTCTGATTATTATTCTTTAAATGAAGTGACTGTAAACAATCATACAGGAGTAACTTATGCGGCGAAAGTTTATATTAATGGTGTTCACTTTGAAAGTTTTAGAGGGGATGGTTTATGTATAAGTACGCCGACAGGTTCTACAGCTTATAATAAGAGCTTAGGTGGTGCTGTAATTCATCCGCAATTACCATTGTATCAGGTAACAGAAATTGCAGCTTTAAATAATCTTGTTTATAGAACACTAGGGAATCCATTAATCTTATCTCAAAATGATGAGCTTATGATTAAACCTATGAGACCGGAAAATCATCGTATTACAGTAGATCACATGCATTATAATTATGATAGTGTAGCCAAAATAAAAATAACTTTAGCAAAGGATAAAAAGGTTTCTTTTATTCGTTATAATGAAGATAGCTTTTGGCAACGAGTGAAGAGATCATTTATAAAAAATGACTAATATTATTTTAAAATATACAATTCGAGAAGAACAAGTTTTAAGGGAGTTTCTGTTAGCGAATAATATTTCTAGAAAAACTTTAACAAGAATAAAGTTTGATAGTGATGGAAGCATAAAAGTAAACGGTAGAGAAGAGAATGTTAGATATCTTCTGAAAAAAAATGATATTGTAGAAATTACTTTACCGAGCGAAAATTTTAGTGAATTTGTTAGATTTATAGATAAGCCTATTGATATTGTTTACGAGGATTCTTATTTTTTAATTGTAAATAAAGAGATTAATTTACCTTCAATACCGTCTAGAAACCTTGAGGATGAATCACTTCTTGAAAGAGTAAATTACTATTTTAAAAAGAAAAATAGTAATACAATTCCACATATAGTAACACGTCTAGATAAGAATACTTCGGGATTGGTGTTGATTGCCAAACATAGACATGTTCATGCATTGTTTAGTAATCTTCAGATACATAAGTATTATACTGCTTTGGTAAATGGAAAAGTAGCGGATAATGAGATAATAGAAGCCCCTATCCGACGAGTAAGTTCTAGCATTATAGAGCGTGAAGTAGGTGAAGGTGGAGAATTTGCTAAGACTGAATATTGGCTAGAAGAGTATATTTCAGACAAAAATATCAGTGTTGTTAAACTAAAACTTTACACAGGCAGAACGCACCAGATAAGGGTACATATGAAGTATAGAGGATACCCATTGCTTGGAGATGAGATATATGGAGGGGATGTAAGTAATATATCTAGACAAGCTCTCCATTGTATGAATTTGAAATTTATTCATCCTATCACAGATGAAGTAGTGAATGTAAGAGCAGATTTACCAGAAGATATGATTAGTGTAATTAAACATAATGAGTAATTTTTTACTTGTTATGTTTTTTTTAAAATATTATTTAATGATTATTTTAAGGAATATTGTAGTAATTTATATAAAAATTTATCCATAAAAGCATTTAGGAGATTTGAATTTTATAAATTTTAATATTAGTATTCTCATATTTTTAAATATAAAACCTTATTAAATCTATGTAAACGTTAAAAAAACATTAGTTTAATTACTTTATTTTCAGTAAGAAAATATGATATAATCAAAATCAAATAATAAAGTTATTTTAATAAGTCAGAAGAGGAGGGATTTTATGATTTCAACATCATTAAAATTCGTAGGGAACACACCCGTATATCAATTAGATAACACAAACATTTTTGTGAAACTAGAAAAATACAACTTAGGAGGAAGTGTTAAAGATAGAGCTGTACTAGGTATGTTAGAAGAAGCTATGTCACAAGGTGCTATTAATAAAGATACTATTATAGTAGAGCCAACTAGTGGAAATACTGGTATAGCTGTGGCTATTTTAGCTTCAGTATTAGGTTTAAAAGCTGTTATAATTATGCCTGAGAGTATGAGTATTGAAAGACGTAATATTATCAAAGCTTACGGAGCACAACTAATTTTAACTCCTAAAGAATTAGGTATTAAAGGTTCAATCGAAAAAGCTGCAGAAATTCGAGGAAAATATAGCAATGCAATTTCTTTAAGTCAATTTGACAATCCAGCTAATCCATCATACCATCACAAAACTACTGGGCGTGAAATTTTAGAACAAGTGCCAAATATCGATGTCTTTGTTGCTGGTGTTGGAACTGGAGGGACATTTACAGGAGTTGCAAAATATCTAAAAGAAAACAAACCAGAAGTAGTAGCTGTTGCTGTAGAACCAGCTGAATCACCAGCTATAAGTGAAGGACGTGGAGGAGCACATAAAATTCAAGGTATTGGAACAGGATTTATTCCAGAAAACTTCCGAAAAGAGTATATGGATGAAGTATATACTGTAACTAGTGAAGAAGCAATCGAAGAGACTAAAAACTTCTTACGTTCAACAGGTATAGGTATAGGTATTTCTTCAGGAGCTGCGATAGTTGGAGCTAAAAAGGCTGCTGAGAAATATCCAGGTAAAAATATTGTAACAATCTTACCGGATGGGGTGGATAAGTATTTATCAGTACTTGATTTCGAGGATGTTACACACGTAGAAGTGTAATGGGTTATTTTGAAAATTTAAATTATAATTTGAATCGAGTTTTGAAAGATGATCCTGCAGCTGAGTCGAAACTCATGGTATATCTTACGTATCCACATATAAAGGCTCTTAACTATCATTTTTTTGCTCATAAGTTATATAAAAAGGGTTGGCACACAACTGCTCGTTTATTGTCAAAAAGAGCGCGTCGTAAGACTGGTATTGAAATACATCCTGGAGCAAAGATAGGAAAAGGACTATTTATAGATCATGGTATGGGGGTAGTTATAGGTGAAACAGCAGTAGTAGGAGATAATGTCACTATGTATCATGGAACAACGTTAGGTGGAACAACATTAGATCCAATTAAAAGGCATCCCACGATAGGTGACAATGTTATGATAGGTGCTGGTGCAAAAGTTTTAGGAAATATTACAATCGGTAAAAATTCTAAAATAGGTGCTAATGCAGTTGTTAAACATAGTATTCCAGAAGGGACAATTGTTTATGAAGCGAGACCAGCTGTAAAGTATCTAGAATCTGAGCAAACTAAGATTTAAAATAAAAAAAGTAAGTGATTGACTCAAACCAAAGGTTCTAGATTTTAAAAAAGTATATATTATAACTTATAGACGCAGTGGTTTATTGATATCCAAATACGCTTTATAAAAGTTTTTTAGATATCTAATAAACTGTGCAGGGGTGACTCGACAAAATCAATTTCTACGAAATTGCGATTTTTGAGTCACTCCCTTACTTTCAAATTATACGACCCGAATAATTAAATGTTTAATAGAAAAATAAAGGAGCTATTCAATTTAAAATTATAATTTTAGAAATGAGCTCCTTTATTTTTTATTATTATGTTATAATAATGTTGAGAATGTATATAAATAGTTAACGTGAATTTTAATAAGGGAGGTGGAATTGATGTCTACGATAAAAAACTTAATTTTTGATTTAGATAATACTTTATATGATTTTAGTACTATTTGGAAAAAATCTAACAAACTGGTATATGAATATTTAAAATACGACAAAATTGCAAGTTATGAAGAGTTTTTCAAACACTACAAAGCTATCAACAATATACTGGTTGATGAGGTTTTAAAGGGAAATATGAAGCTAAAAGAAATCAGAAATAAACGATTAAAGCTAACCTTAGAGAAATTTGGAATTATTCTTACAGAAGAAGATTGTAAATTCTATTATGAAAAACAATTTGAATTTATCTTGGAATCAATTAAACCTAACGAAGAAGTAAATTTATGGTTAAGTCGATTTTCAAAAAAATATAAAATGATATTATTAACAAATGGGAAATCTTGTGAACAGAGGGAAAAATTAGCTAAGTTAGGTTTGGAAAATTTGTTCGAATTGTATATTTCGGATGAAACCTATATTAGTAAACCCAAAGTAGAAGCATTTATTAATGTTTTAGAGAAGGAAAATATAGAGGCTAGTGAAACTATGATGATTGGTGATTCTCTACATTATGATATAAATCCAGCAAATAAACTAGGAATGAAAACTTGTTTAGTAGAAAGAAAATGGCATTTTGATGATGAGTTAGAAAATTATACTGGTTATAAAGTTAAAAATATTATCCAGTTTTTTATAGATTTAGAAGCTGATAAACTGTAAAAAATATTATTATTTTTCTGAATATAACGAAAGTATAAAAAAAATAAGGTGCATAATAAAGGCTATAATTACTAGTGAATTATGGTCTTTATTATATTTTTATGTAAATCAAAATACAATGTAAAAAGTAAAATAATTATTCGGTATATTGGGAAGTGCTATTGATTGAATTTATTGAATTTGTTATACTATTTATGAAAACTATTACATATGAAAACTATTACAAAGGAGATAAATTTATGAAAAAGAATAAATTATTAGTTGTCAGTATGGCTGCTGTATTATCTTTATCATTAGCAGGGTGTTCTTCAGCTTCAAATAGTACTTCGACCAGCAGTAATGGAACAGTTGCAGTAAAAGAGCTTAAAGGGGAGGAACTGAATAAAATAGAAAAAGATGACAAAGAAAAAGAAAAATATCTTGTTATCGATGTAAGGGATGCTAATGAATATAAAGAAGGGCATGTAAAACACGCTATTAATATCCCATTGGCAGATATTGAAAAACATGCGGAGCATTTAAGTGCATGGAAAGATAAAGAAGTGGTAACAATATGTAATACTGGTAAGAAAAGTAAAGAAGCTGCTGATAAACTTGTAAGAGCGGGCTTCAAAAAAGTTTCTAATGCTCAAGGTGTTAAAGACTATAAAGATTATGATATAGTTAAATTTACTACTTTACTTGCTCATGAATTCCAAGCAGCAATTGATAAAAAAGAGGGGACATTTATCGATGTTCGTGAAGCAAAAGACTATGAAAAAGGGCACGTAGCTGGAGCTAAAAATATCGACGTTAAGAATATTGATAAAGACTTAGCAGTATTATTACCAACTGATAAAAATGCACCAGTTTACACTTACTGCTATAGCGGTAATCGTTCATCTAAAGCTGCCCAAAAAGCAGTAGAACTAGGATATACAAATGTATATAATGCTTTTGATGGTGCTAAAGAACACGAATACAAATTTTAAGAAAATATTATAAAAAATGAGTAAAATAAAATATAATTTATTAGAAAAAAAACTATTTTTAAGTTATACTAATAAAGGACAGGGTTCTATGTAAATATATGAGAAATTTAGGGTCCCACCTTGTCTTTTATTAAATAAGGAGAGGAAGAAAAATAAATGAAATATAATAAATTTTTAGCTGTAAGTATGTCAGCAGTGTTATCATTAACTTTAGTAGGATGTTCAACTACTTCATCTGCAAAAGAATTAAAAGGTGAGGAGTTAAACAAAATTCAAAAAGATGATAAGGAAAAAGAAAACTATCTTGTTATAGATATTAGAGATGAAGCGGCTTATAAAGAAGGTCACCTTAAGCACGCCATTAATATTCCATTATCAAAAATAGATAAGAGTATTGAAGAAATTCGTACTTGGAGAGAGAAGAAAGTAGTAGTTTATAGTGATAAATCAGATAAGACAAAGGATGCTATAGATAAACTTACAAAACAAGGGTTTAAAGATGTATCTGGAGCTCAAAATGTAAAAGATTATAACTATGATCTTGTAAAATATTCATCATTAAGTAGCAGTAAATTCCAAGATGCATTATTAGACACAGCTGCAAACAATGTGCTCTTAGATGTAAGAGATAAAGCTGATTTTGAAAAAGGTCACGCAGCTGGAGCAAAAAATATCGATGTTAAAAAATTAGATGATTTAAAATCAATTTTACCGGAAAATAAAGCATTACCAATATATGTATATAGTTCTACAGGAAATAGTTCTTCAGTAGTTGCTCAAAAACTTATTGATTTAGGATACAAAAATGTATGTAATGCAATTGATGGAACTAAAGAACACAGTTATAAATTTGAAATTGCAGATTGCTGTAAAGATCCAAGTGACGCAGTAAAAGGTGCAGAGAAACATTAAGGACATGATGAGCACAAAGGACATGATCATTCTGCAGAAAAGAAAGATGATCATGCTGGACACAAACATTAATATATAAAGTAAAAGGGTGACTCAAAATAGTAATTTCAATTAGAAATTTTGTAGTTGAGTTTCCCTTTTTTGTATAGGTGATTACCCAAAAGTCCTAAAAATTAACAAAGTTCATATGAGAACTCATAGAGTAGGGATTTATTGATATCTAAATTTACTTTATAAAAGCTGTTTAGATATTTAATTAACTATCGTGGGAAGCTACTCGACAAAATCTTGTTTATTGGAAATCACGATTTTTGAGTCACTCCCTTAAATATTTTTTATATAAAAGGAAAATTTCAGAGATGAAAAACAGAATAATATTTTTTACAAGAGTGCCGAAGGTAGGTACAACAAAAACAAGGTTATATGACTTTGTATCTCCGGATACTGCTGTAGAAATTCAAAAGAAATTAATGAAAAAAAACTATAATGTTTTAAAAGAGTGTGGAGAAGAGATAGCAGTCTATCATGATGGTCAAAGTATTGATGATAGTGTGATGGTGGATATTCTAGAAAATAGAGAATTTTCTTATCAAGTAGGTGAAACACTTGGTGATAAAATGTATAACGCAATTGATGAGGAGTTACAGTCTAGTGACAAGGTGATTTTATTAGGCTCAGACATCTATAATCTTAAAGAAAATATGATTCATGCTGCATTTGAAAAATTAGATGAGTATGATGTTGTTATAAATCCAAGTGTTGATGGTGGTTATTTTTTAATAGGTATGAAAAAAGCTATTAAAGAAGTTTTTAATCTTCCAAGTTATGGAGATAATAGCGTTTTAGAGAATTTACTTACTGTTTGTGATGAGCAGAAGTTAAGTTATTATTTAGGAGAAGCTGGCTTAGACATCGATACTAAAGAAGACCTTTTATTAGCAGAGACAGGTTATAATAATATTAAGTTGTTAGGTGCTGGAGAATATAATATTAATTTTACCTTTGAGGAAGGAGATTTGAAAAAGGTTCTCAGAATAAATATGAAGAGCCAGATGAATCTTGAAAATCAAATAGAATATGAATACGAAACGCTGCAATTGTTGAAAGACAGTAGAGTTACACCAAAACCTTATGATTTAGTAACAGAGACGAATTTATTACCGTATAAATATTTAACAATGGAATTCTTAAAAGGAAGACCACTTAATTACAAAACAGATATGTATATTGCAGCTTATTTATTAAGTAAGGTTCATAATACACCATATGGAGACAATAAATTAATCAATGCAGCCAACCCATTCCAACTTATGTTTGATGAATGTAAACAGATGGCAGGTGAGTATTTAGCTTGGGATAAAGCTGATGAGAAAGTTAGTTCTTATATTAATAGATTCTTAGAAAAGTGTCTGACACTTATACCTGAAAAGTATAGTATTGCTAATCCATGTATTATAAATACTGAACTAAATTCAGGAAATTTCTTAATAGGTGAAGGAAAAGAAGACAGCTATGTTATTGATTGGGAGAAGGCATTAATAGGTGAATGTGAACAAGATTTAGCCCATTTTCTAGCACCGACAACGACATTTTGGAAAACTGATATTATTTTATCAGAAAATGAAATTAATGAGTTTTTAGAAGAATATGGTAATTATAGAAATTTTGATAGAAAGAGATTTGAGAGGTATTTAATATTTAATTGTCTAAGAGGAGTTACTTGGTGTAGTATGGCATTTAGACAGTATAGTGAAAATGATAAAATGCTGATGGATGATACTACATTTAAGAAAATCGCTTCATATACTGAATTAGAGTTTTTAGAGAAAGTATCAGCATACTTTAAATAGGAGGAGAGTAATGACTGAGTTTATTCAAAGTTTTGGTGTCTTAGCACCGATAATTTATGTATTAATGTTTATGTTCTTACCGGTATTTTTCTTTCCGGTTCCGATACTTGCTGTTGCTGGAGGAGTAGCATTTGGTTTTGTAGAAGGAAGTTTACTAACCTTCGTTGGAGCTTCATTGAATTGCTATATTATGTTTGTAATATCACGTCGTTTCGGTCGTGAATGGGTGAAAAACTACCTTAAGAAAAAAATGACACCTAAGCAACACGATAGAATTTTTAATGTTAGTGATGAAAAACTAATGATGAGTTTAGTAATACTGAGACTAATACCTTTAGTACCGTATAATATGATAAACTACGGATATGGTCTAACTAATATCAGTTTATCAAAATATATGATAGCGAGTGTACTTGGTATTATCCCTGGAACAGTAGTATTCTTAAACTTCGGAGCTACTAGTACAAATATCTTCAGTAAAGAATTTTTAATCGCATCATTATTAGTAATTTTATTAACTGTAGGTTCAATCTATTTATCTAAGTTAGTAGAAAAAAGAGAACAGCAAAAGAAAGAAGAAAATAATAAAGAAAACTCTCAAGAGCTTTAATGTCTTGAGAGTTATTTTTTATATATGAATTATTTCAACTTCTCCAAATGTTACCGAACCATTTAGGATAATTTTAACATCTTTACCGATGCTATGAGAGTTTTTTTGAACTTTTCCTAAGAAGTTATTTGTATTGTTTTCGATTGCCCATTCTTTTGGAACATACACTTTTAGATTTCCGAAAGAAATCGAAACATTAAGGTCAAAGTTTTTAATAGGATAAGTATCTAATTTCTCAAAGTAGATAGTAGTAGTTCCGAATGTTGTAGAAGCAGAGAATGAATCAGATTTAGTTATGTCTATATACTGAACATTTTCTCCGAATGTTACATCAGAAAAATCATCACCATTTTTTATCTTTTGATGTTTTTTTCCTTTGTAAAAACTTTTAAATTCTCTATATTTATATTTTCTAGGGACAAACATAGAAATACCTAAGCTAAGGAAAACAGCGATAAAGAATATTTTTCCACCTGATATATCAGCAAAGTGATAATTTTTATTGTACACATAGAATAATAATGCTAGAGGAAAGATAGTTCCAAATGAATCAAAATCTATTAAACCTCGAATAGCGAAAAATCCTAGTACAACAGTACATATAGCCAGAAAGATTGATCCGGTTGGGAAAATATTAAATCCATCAAGTAGAGTAGTTACTGCAAGGATTATAAAAAATAATCCAATAAAACTTCTTCTCATTTATTTTTACCTCATTTCTTTTAATTTATCTTTTAATATTTTGTAGTAATGTCTTGAAATATGGACTTGCTTCTTTGAATTAGAAAAAGAAGCGGTACTTGAACCAGAAAAAGATTTTTCTAGTGAATAAATTGCTTTTGTATTTATTATTGAACTCTTAGAAATTCGACAATAGTAAAAAGGAATAAGTTGCTCTAATTCGTATAATTTGAATTTAACCTCGAAAAATTCATCTGTAGTGTGAGCATAGACTTTATTATCGTCAGTTTCAAAAAATAAAATAGATTCTAGAGGAATGAAATATTCAGAATCACCTTTATAGAAAACTATTTTTTGTGAATTAACTATAGCTTTTTCAACTAATTCTTTAATTAAGATGACATCACTATTTAAGTCTGGGGTCTTAATAACTAGTTCAATTTCTTTAAGATTTGAATCTAGTTCGATATTAATTTTCATATTGTCTCCTTTCTAAATGTTTATAGTTATATTATATATTATTTCAGTTTAAAAATTAATAGCTTTTAGGTAAGTGGTAAAAAATAGGAAGCAAGTGGTTAATAATTTAATTGTTTCTTATTGTTTCTTTTGGAAAGTTAGATAAAAGCTAAATTATCACATGAAAGAAAAGTGCTTTGGATACGTTAACATATAGTCTTGATTTTTCATTATATTTATTGTATAATATAAACATACATGGGAGTGGATGAGTTCTGGTGTGCTCTCTAGTCTTCAAAACTAGTATGAGGGGTTAAGAGCCTCTTGGGTGGGTTCGATTCCCACACATTCCCGCCAGTTTTTTTTATTTTTTGAATATAGTAATGCCATCATGGATTTTATCCATGATGGCATCATTTTATTTATTTATGATTAATAAAGAAATTGATATAAATAGGAAGAGTACTAAAATAATTATACTTTTATTTTTATCAACAGAGTATTTATTATACTGTGTTCGAGCTTTGAAGTCTTCATAGGCATGAACTGTCATCGCCTCAGAAATTTGAGGTTGCCAAGTTAACGCGATGAATATAGCTTTAGCATAGTAATATGGTGACCAAAATGGTAAGAAAACCCCTCGAAGACGACTAGATTTTGTAATCATTTGTGTTTCATATTGTATTCTTGGTAAAGCTTGAATAACTACTAAGAGTCCGTATACTATATTTGAAGATAACCCATGTTGTTCAAAGTATTTTAGTAGTTCTACAAGTGAAATATATGTTGCGGTGATTAATCCTAAAGCTGCAAAACTATATGTCCTAGAAAAAATTAATAGAGCAAATTTATAATTAGAACTATGAACAATAATAGCCCAAGCAGAACCCAATGCTGGTAATAGTGGTACTAGTATGAAATACAGTAGCTTTTTCCAGTATCTTGATAGACAAAAATAGAGAATTGTTACACCAATAATCATAAAATTTAAAACTAATAATTTACTAAACGAAATCCAAATAGTTAATAATAATACTATTAATGCTAGAGTAGGACTAATTATTTTCTTCTGCATAATAATAATTCTCCTTTACATAATGTAGCGTATTCTCTGAAATTTCAATATGATAATCACTCTTATTATTTAGTGGTTCCAGTCTATGACTTACAATAATAAATGATTGTCCAGAAAGTCTTTTATTTTCTTCAATCCAATCCATTATAAATGAGCATGCTCTTTCATCAAGATGGGTAAAAGGTTCATCTAATAGTAGCAACTCGGTTTTCTGGCTCAGTAAACACATAAGTTGAATAAGTTTTCGTTGGCCACCGCTATAATAATAGAGGCTTTTATCGAGTTCTTTTTCTAAATCAAATTCTTTTAAAAGTCTCTCTTGCCATAATGGAGCGTGCTCCCAAATATCTTTTTGCATTGAAATCTCTTCACGAGGCATTAAGCTAATAAACTGTTGAAAGGCATCTTGTAAACAAGTACTTATTTTTTTATACAACCTTCTTGATTTCTTTACTTTTGTCTCATTAAAGAATATATTTCCATCGTATTTTTTTAATTGTGAAATAGCGTGTAATAATGTTGTTTTTCCTGTTCCATTATCTCCCGTTAAAGTCGTAATTCCTTTAAATATATGAAAATCGTCAACATTTAATAATTCTTTTTTTCCTTGTTGTATAGAAATGTTTTCTAGTCTTAAGATTTGTTCAGATTGAGTATTGTTACATAACTTCACATTAGAATTTTTAGAAGTTGGATTTGTTACTAACTTTAAATTCCCATCAGAAAGATAAGTAAAGGTATCTGCATAGTTCAAGTATAGATGATGCTCATGATCGCACACGATTATAGTCACACCATGGTTATTTAAATCTTTCAGAAGAGTTAGTAGTGAATTACGAGTCTTCTTATCGACATTTGCAAAAGGTTCATCTAAAATTAAAACTTCGCTTCCCATTGCTAATGCTACTGCAAAAGCAGCTCGTTGACGTTCTCCTCCAGACAATGTATGGATATGTTTTGTAGAAATTTCACGAGTATTTGTAATAGATAAAGCATAATCCAGTTTTTCGTTAATAACCTGTGGTTCTAGACATAGGTTTTCTAATGCAAATATTATTTCTTCTTCTAAGGTAGGCATAATAAATTGATTAATCGCATGTTGCATGACATAGCCAATATTTTTAAGGTGTTCTTGCATAGGAATATCAACAATGTTTTTCCCTTTGTAAGTAATTACTCCTTCATAATGTTCTTTATTTAATTTACAAATAGTACGAAGCAGGGTAGACTTACCACTACCAATATTTCCAGTTAAAACTAACCAACTATGTTCTTTTATTTTTAAACTAACATTATCAAATAAGACTTTATCTTTAATTTTCAAAGAAAAGTTATCGATTTCTATGATATTCATTATTTACTACCGCTGTTTTGTACTTTATTTACTATATTCAAGATTAGTTTAACACAGATAACTCCAAAGAAGAATACAGAGATAAAACGTACTATTAGAATCGCTAGAATCATACCTACGGAAAATGCTTCGTATCCAGCTTGGAAATATTTATAAGCGAAGCTAAATAGCGTAATACCCACTGCAGAAAGGAATAGTGAAAATGTGTCGTAGCGTTTGTATCTTGTAGCTAAGAAACCAACCTCAGAACCTACTCCTTGTACTAATCCTGAAACTAGCACAGCAGCACCAAAGTATGAACCATATAGCATTTCAGCTAATGCTCCTAGAACTTCTCCAAGTGTAGCACTACCTGGTTTTTGAATAAGTACTGCAGCAACTGGACCAGCCATTACCCATAATCCAAATAAAATTGAGTTAGCAAAAGGTGCGTACCCCACTGCTCCAAGAGCAGCTTTTAACGGAACGTAAACCAAGCTTGTTGCAAGGAATATCCCTCCGAATAAGAAACCTATTAAGGCTATAATAATTATGTCCTTTGTAGACCATTTTTTCATAAGAAAAACCTCCTGTTATTTGTATTCATTAAAACAACAAGAGGTATTTTTAAATTATATATATACTTTAAAATAGACTTGATTAAAAATAAACATTTTCCTACGGTTGTACTAACAACATCAGGTTCTATGGGTATATTCTCAGCAAAAAGCACCCCAAATGTTTTAATGATTTGTTAAAATTATAACATGTGTTGATAACGGTGTCAAAAAAGTAGCTTACAGAAAAAATTTATTTAATTTTTTTAGCTAGCATAGTAGCAAAACGTAGTTTAAACCTATTACCATTAGCATCAGTCTTATGAAGTTGTCCAAAATCCTCATTATATTTAATAAATTCCCAGTCTTTGTAATATTCTTTAAGTTCATTTTCTTTGAAAGTGAAAGGGAAAGGTAGAGGACAAGGAGCATCATCAGTAGACATTGCTGCAACTATTAGATTATAGCCACCTATATTAGTTTGGTCTTGCATATTTTTAATAACATTAGGTATAGATTGTTCTTCGATAAACATTAAAACTACTGTTGAAAAGATGAAATCATAAGTATTTCTAAGAGCTGCTGTATTTATATCATAGCTTCCTATTTTAATATCTAAATTTTCAATTTTTGATGTTTCCATTAAAAATTCTAAAGCGGGAATATTATTATCTACTGCAGTGACTTCAAAACCAAGTTTAGAAAGGAATAAAGCATTACGCCCCTGACCAGATCCTAAGTCCAATGTTTTACAAGGTTTAATAATCTCCATGGCTTCTACTACTTCAGAGTGAGCAGGATTAATATCGTATTTGTTTTTGAAATAGTTTTTTGGTTCGCAGTAAAACTCCAAGAAACATTCTAAATCATCAGATAACGGTGCAACACGGTGCCATGCTTGTGGTTCCGCGAATGGAATATTACTCTCAGGTGTAAATATATGCTCCTTCACAACTTCATTATCTTCAGTTAATTCTGTAAATTGGAGTTTTCCTTTAAGAATAGTTAATTTTGCCCAGACGTCTTTTCTAGTATTGTGTTTTTGCCTAAATGGTTTAGGAAGTGTTTCGGCTGTCCAAAGTGGTAATCGTTTATAGCATACTAAGTTTTTTGTCATATTAATCTCCTTACTAACGGTTAAGTTTAACTTCATTATATCATGTAAAATATAAAAATAAAACAATGGGAGTGACTCAAAAATCGTGATTTCGTAGAAACAAGATTTTGTCGAGTCACCCCTGCACAGTTTATTAGATATCTAAAAAGCTTTTCTAAAGCGATTTTAGATATCTAATAAACCACTGCGTCTATGAGTTCTTATATACACGTTGTTAAAATTTAGGTCTTTTGGGTCACCCCCTTGTCTTTATTGTGTTGAATTAATCTCTTTGTGTTATAATAAGATGGATAATAAATATAAGTGAGGTATTGGAAAAATGGTAAAAGTGTTATTCGTTTGTTTAGGAAATATCTGTCGTTCACCTATGGCAGAAGCAATATTTAGAGATATGGTAGAAAAAGAAGGTTTAAGTGAAAAAATCCTAATTGATTCAGCTGCAACAAGTAGTTGGGAACACGGTAATCCAGTTCACAGTGGAACTAGAAAAGAACTTGCTAAAGTTGGTATCGGGGTAGAAGGAATGTATTCTCGTATTCTAAACGATAATGATTTAGATGCAGATTATATCGTAGGAATGGATGACAGCAATATAGAAAATATTAAAAAATTTATTGCAGGTAGAAAAACAGGAGAGGTTAAGAAATTATTAGAGTATGCTGGAGAAGATAGAATTATCGATGATCCGTGGTATACAGGAGATTTCAAAACAACATTCAATGATGTAACTAAAGGATGTACGGCTTTATTAGATAAAATTAAAAAAGAAGATCTAGTGTAAAATTATAAAGCTATTCCAAAAAGATACTTATAGTTTTATGAGGAGTAAAATGTAAATTGAAAATTTTAATAGAAAGGGGTAAAAGAGGATGAATATAAGCGATTTTGAAAAAACTGTATCGCAAGTAATACTAGATAGAGGATATCTGTATTATAGAGATGATAAGATAGAGTGTTGTAGTCGGAATGCTGATGAATTTATTTTTGACGTAAGTGGAACAGAAAATTATCAAGTAATAGTACAGGTAGATGAGGATAATAATATAAAAAATTCTCGTTGTAATTGTCCGTATGATATCACTTTCACCTGTAAGCATGAAGTTGCAGCATATTATAAGATAAGAGAGACAGTAGAGTGTTTAGCTGAAAAAATTTATCGTGATATAGTTTTTGAACAAGAGACTAAAAGCTTGGTGGAAAACTACAAAGAAAATTTAGAAAATATTGAGAAAAACAAAGAGGAACATGTCAGAAAGATAAGGGAGCTGTTAGAAACTTATTCTAAAGAGAAGTTGTTGGATATTTTATTAGAAATTGTTGAGGAGAACGGCGCAGTTAGGGAAAGATTTTTAAAAGAAATAGAGCGTAAAGAGGCGCTACAATTAGATGAAAGAGAAGTATTAACAAACTATAATGAAAAAATAGATAAGTTATTTTTAGAATATGAAGAACTAGAAGAACAGGGGATAGAAGATTATGAAAATGGATATAGTTATGGTCGTAATTATTGGGAAGAGTATGATGATGACTATGTAGATACAGATGAATTAAAAGATAGAATTTCAGAAACTTTAAATGATGTAGATGGATTATTAAATAATTTTGAATGTCTAAAAATATCAATAAAACTTCTAGAAGGGATAGATAAGTTAAATAAACTGACTGAAACTACTTCTTATCATGAGGTTTGGGAAATAGTTATAGATTATTTTAAAGAAAAGTTAGCTAGTGTAGAGAATTTATCTATTACCTCTAGACAAGAGATATTTAATAGGATTAATAAATTAAATGTAAAAGTTAGTAATAGATATGAAATAGCAGTAGATATAGAAATGTTGGTTCAGTTTTGTGGTTTACCTGGAGCTAAGCAAGTACTTTTATCAAAATTAAATTTCATAAGTGAATTGTATTATGATGAGAGTATAAATAATAGAACAGCAGAGTTAATCTATAAGATTTATAAAAAAACTAATGATGAAAAAGGATTGGTGCAATCTTTAAAAACACTTTTAAGGTATGAGAGCATTAGAGATATTTATATTAGTAAACTTGAAAGAAATAATAATATCGAGAATATTTTAGAAGCAACAAAACCATGGTCAGAAAATGGTAAATATAGGAAAAAATGGTTAGAATATAGGCTTCAAATTTTCAAAAAATTAGATAATAATGCAGACCAAAAGAAAACACTAGAAAGATTAGTATTATTGGGTGAATTTTCTTATTATGATGAATTAAAGAACATTCATAAAGATGATTTTGATAAATATTATCAAAAATTACTAAAAAAATCTAAGAAGAAAAAAGAAATATGGTGTGGGATAATTGTTAGAGAGTGTGATGCAGGAGAGATGCTAAGTTATCTACGAGAATATCCTAATGAAATTTCGGAATATGCTAGTATTATTAAAAATGTGTATTTGGAAGAAGCTAAAAATATGTATATGGATTATATATTTGAGATGTCAGAACCAGTAGCAGACAGGAGTCATTATAGGAATATTTGTAAATATATTGTTAAATATAAAAATCTTTTTGGCTTAGAAGATGGTATTGCTTTGGTAGATTATCTTGATGATAAATATAAGAGAAGGCATTCTTTTAGACATAAATTAAGAGAAATTTTAGATGGGTATAAATAAAGAAGAATAAATGAATTTTAAAAAATAATAATAGGAATAGTGGTATTAGCTACTAAAGCAATTATTGAGTTTGTAAAGGGAAATATTTAAGGAGAAAATCATGATAAATGTAAGAACGGTTGAACTAGAAGATGCTGAGAAGTTGGTAAATATTTATAGACCATATGTAGAGCATACAGCAATTACCTTTGATTGTACAGTACCGAGTGTACATGAATTTGAAGAGAAAATTTCGAAATCTATTCAAAGCTATCCGTTTTTAGTAGCAACAGAAGGGCAGGACATACTAGGATATGCGTATGCTAGTGAGTTTTACCCAAAAGATGCATACAAATGGACGGCTGAGATTACAATCTATCTAGATGAAAAAGCACGTGGTAAAGGTGTTGGAGAGAAGTTGTATTCTGAACTTGAAAAACAACTTTATGATAGAGGTATATGTAGATTGACATCATGCATTGCCTATCCAGACGAAGGAAGTATTTCTTTTCATGAAAAAAGAGGATTTAGAAAAGTAGCTCACTTTGAAAAAGTAGGTTATAAATTTAATCGTTGGTATGATGTAGTTTGGTATCAAAAAGATATTAGAGAAAATATTGAATAGAAGAAAGCGGGAGTGACTCAAAAATCATGATTTCGAAGAAATAAGATTTTGTCAAGTTACCCCCGCACAGTTTATTAGATATCTAAAAAGCTTTTATAAAGTGAATTTAGATATCAATAAACCACTGCGTCTATGAGTTTATAAACCTTGTTAAAATTTAGGTCTTCTGGGTTAGTCCTGTTTAGGTTTATTATGATACTTTTTGAGCAAGTACCATAGCATATGGATAAGGAGAGGCTGTAATATTCTCAGAGTAACTGATGATTTTCCAATCTTTATAATACTCCTTAAGTTCCCCTTCAATAAAAGTGAAAGGAAGTGGCATTAGAGGACGACCGTGTTTTGTTGCATTTAATGCGCTTACGATAAGGTTGTAGCCGTTAAGGTGTGTTTGTTGTTTAATGTTAGTTATAATACTCTGTATTCTTGTTGGATTCAGATACATAAAGACATCAGTAGAGAAAATAAAGTCATAACTTCCCTTAATATTGGCTTTTGCAATATCATGATTAATTACATTTATATCTAGTTGTTCTTTAATAGAAATATCCGTTAATTCATGTAAAAACTCAGCATTGTAATCTATTGCTGTAACATTAAAGTTTAATGATGAAAGATATAGCGAATTTCTCCCTTTTCCAGCGCCAAGATCTAATGTTTTACAGGGTTCTATAAATTTCGTTGCTTTAACAACCTCTAGATGAGGGGAATTAAAATTATATTTATTATAGAAATAGTCTTCACGCGAACAATAAAAGTCTAATTTTAATTGTAAATCTGTAGAGTTAGGTGTGATTTTGAAAACACTAAGAGGTTTAATAAGTTCAACCTCACTTTTTGGATTGAGTGAATATTGTCTAATAATTTCATTTTCTAAATTAAGAAAAGCAAATTTCATTTTACCTTTTATGATTGTTAATTTTGTCCAAACACCATCATCCGCGAAAAATCCCTCTTTATAAATTTTTGGTAAAGAGAGGGCAGTAAGCTTAGATGTGCTTTTAAAACAAAGTAAGTTATTTTCCATATGCTACTCCTTTCTGGATAATTTACTAACATTATATCATGTGAAAAGTTTAATTAAAAACGATAACCGAAAAAAATAATAAATAATATTAGAATATTAGAAAAAGAGATTAGTATAGTTGGAAGATTGCTATTTACAATGCTGTAATTTTGCATTATTATAGAAACAAGAGATAAATAAAGTAGGTGTTTTTATGAGAACAATTGTAATTTCTGATATACATGGAAGTTTTTATACAATGAAAAAATTATTGGATGAGGTAGATTTTGACAGGTATTCTGACAAACTAATTTGTTTAGGAGACATGTGTGATAGAGGAAAAAATACTAAGTTAGTTTGGGAATTTTTTTATAATTTACAAAAAGAAAATTCTAATCATGTTGTACTATTAGGAAATCATGAAGATATGTTTAATTTAGCAATAAAAGAAGCGATATATGGAGGTGATTTGTCAGTAAGGCAGGATCATTATTTTAGGAATAGTGGCTTAACGACATTACAATCATTTTACCCGGAAGCAACCGAAAAAACTAGAGGCATATATTTTAGAAAATTTGCACAAGAGTATAAGTTTTTAAGAAAATGGATAAAAAATCTCCCTACAAGATATGAGAGTCCAGAATATTATTTTATTCATGCCGGAGTAGATTTCAATAAAAATTTCTGGAATCAAAAACATAGAGATATGATTTGGATAAGAGAACCATTTTTGAGTAGCACAGCTAAATATCATAAAAAAGTATTCCATGGACATAGTCCGATAAAACAGGAACCATTTTTTGAAGAGAAAAATAATAGAATTAATATAGATGGTGGTTGTGTGTATGGAGGAAAGTTAAACATAGTAGTAATAGATGAAAATAGTTTATCGGTAAAACAAAGCCCAATATTAGAGGAAGACATTTATAAAGAATAAAAGATGAGCGGGTATAGGTTGAGACTATATCTGTTCATCTTTTTAGTTTAAGTCAAAAAAAACCGAGCACATTTGTCTCGGTCTCTTATAGAAAAGGAAAGTTTATGAAGTTTATAACTATTTACTAGTTATGTGATAATTATACTGGTCGAACCTTAAATATACTTTAAATTTAGTTTTAAAATATATTTAAGAACTAAAACTAGAGAAAGTTGATTTAATAACAATATTAAGTGTTTAAAATGTTTTTAGTTTTAAGTAAGAATTTTAAGTAAACAATAAAAATAAAGTAATTGAGGAATTTTTAATATTTCTAAATTGTTACAAAATGTATTTTGTATTACAAAATGGAAAATCTATTGATTATGAATAAGAAGATGAATTATAATATAAGAGAAATAATTGTTAAAGAGTATTAATAAGGAGAAAGATATCAAATGAAGAAACAAGGATTGAAAGTGACTAGTAAAGTGTTAACAGGTCTTGTGTTGTTGTCAGGGGTAACAGCTCTTCCAACTAAGGCTGTTGATGTTCAACCTGCAGCAGTAGATGTGAATGTAAAGAATGTTAAAGCAAATGTATTTGAAAAAGATGGACACTTTTACGCTAAGTTAGTGGCAGATAAAGAGGTAGCTAATGTAGTAGTTCGTATTACAACTGAAAATAAAGCTGAATTTTTAATTAAAAGAGATATCATTAAAGCAGGTGAAGAGGTTGTAGTAGAATTAGATTTAAATACACAAGTTCCTACTAGAAAATTACCTCACACAGCAACTGTTAAGGCAGAGTCATTTACTACAGTAAATAAGGTAAGTGGGCACACGTTCAAAATTACTGTTCGTTATGAAATTGCAACAGATGAGGTGAAAGCTCAACAAAAAACAAATAATGAATCAAAAAATAGAATCAGAGAAGAAAAAACAGAAACACCTACTGATGTACCAAGCATAGCCGATTTAACTAAGAAAACAGCTCCTACAGTAGGAACACCAGCGCCAGCTGCTCCTGTAGAGAAAACAACAAAACCGGCTGAGACACCAAAAACTACTGAACCATCAACAGTGAAACCAAATACACCTGAAGGTACAAAACCATCGGCTACCCCGACGAATTTAGTGGCTAATACACCTGTGGCAACGGTACCAGTAACTCCGGTAAACACGGTGATGACAAATACACCAAAAACAGAAGCACCTAAGGACGTAGCAAAAGTTGATCCTAAAAAAGTAGAAATACCAGCTCCACCTGTAGCAGGAACTAGAGAAGAACAAATAAAACAAGCATTTTTAGCAAAAGTTGCACAATTAAGAAGTATTAATGGATTACCAGCTTTGATACCGAATGCAGCATTAAACACTTCTTCACAAAGAAGAAGTGCGGATGTTCCAACTCGTGCAATAGATGGTAACATCCATGGACCAAATGGAACTATACGATATGAAACAGATGCAGCAAGAGCAGCGGGATATAATGGTTCAATTCTAGCAAATGTCGCTATATCAGGAGATTATGGAACACCGGAACAAGTGGCACAACATTTATTTGATATTTTATTTAAAGAAATCGGGAATGTAGTCCCAACTTATCCATATGGACACAGAAATACATTATTAGATGCAACTGCTAAAGATGTAGGAGTAGGAGTAACTATAAAAAATGGTCAAGTGTATTTAGTACAACATCAAAGTTCAAATGGAGTGTTCAACGGAACTTCACCAAAAGCAGGGAAATATTTAGACGGTACTACTACAGTTTATTTAAATGGAAATCCAGTAAAATAAATAGAATAAAACAGCTAATTAAGTAATCTTGGTTAGCTGTTTTTTCCGTAAGTTTACTATTTGTCTAGCCTAATGTAAGGTTGTGTAGAGTGTTATTATTATAGTGTAATAGATAGAATGTATATAGCCTTAGATTAATAAGAAAAATTTAATGCCTGATCGTGGTGGTGTAAATGCTAATCACTATGATCACGTACACGTAAGTTTTGTAAAATAAAATATAAAAAATTATAGACAACTAACAGATGAAATTGATTCTAAGTTAGTTGTCTATTTTTACATTAAAAAACTAAATAATGCTTTTAAAAAATGTTCTGAAGTAGTATAATTATAGGTAGGTAATAGTATAATTGGAGGTAAATATGACAGAGAAAAAAATGAACATGATAGTATGCGGAGGGTGAAACTCGAAAATAGGGCCGGGGGCCTTATCAGATATATTAAGAGACCTTCCTAAAAAAGAAGATAAAAATTTAATAGTAGGATATGAATCTTCAGATGATGCAGCCGTTTATAAAATATCTGAAGATAAGGCGATTATTCAAACTTTAGATTTCTTTACGACAATGATTAATGATCCATATTTATATGGTCAAATTGCAGCTACTAATGCGCTTAGTGATGTGTATGCAATGGGTGGAGAAGTTATTTCAGCGTTAAACATCGTTGCTTTTCCTGAAAATATGGACTTAGAAATATTACATCAAATATTAAAAGGTGGAGCCGAGAAAGTTCATGAAGCAGGGGGAGTGCTTGCTGGAGGGCACTCTATTCATGATGCTACACCAAAATATGGTTTATCAGTAACAGGAATTGTTCATCCTGATAAAATATTACAAAATAACAATTGTAAAGTAGGGGATTTACTAATAGTAACAAAACCTTTAGGAGTAAGTATTATTAATACAGCTCATATGGTTAAAGAGTGTTCAGAAGAAGCATTTGCTCAAAGCGTTAAACAAATGACAACACTTAATAAATACTCTGCTCAAATGATGAAAGATTTCAACGTAAATAGTTGTACAGATATCACAGGATTTGGTTTCCTAGGACATCTTGTAGAGATGTTAGATGGTAAACATTCTGCAGAAGTATATACAAAAGACATTCCGTATATTGAAGAAGCATATAAATGTGCCAATGAATTTGTTATTACAGCAGGAGGACAATTAAACAGAACGTTTGTTGAGCCAAATGTAGAATATCAGCTTAAAGACTTTGCATTAGAAGAAATTATGTATGATCCACAAACTTCGGGTGGGTTATTAATAAGCTTACCAGAGAGTGAAGCACATGAATTATTAGAAAAACTTAATACTCTTGAAATTAAGAGTGCTATCGTAGGAAAAGTTATAGAAAAACAAGAAAAAGCAGTTATCGTTAAATAGAACTGTTATAAAAGGAGAATATAAGTATGAAAAAAGAAATTCTAGACGCACAAGGTTTAGCTTGTCCAATGCCAGTTATTCAAACAAAAAAATTATTAGTGGATAATGATGTAGTCGAAACAATTGTAGATAACGTTATTGCTACACAAAATTTAGAAAAAATGGCAACTCAATTAGGATATAACTTTGCGGTAAAAGAGGAAGCAAAAGATAAATACATCGTTACAATCTCTAAAGGAGAGGTTACTGAAGGTGTAGTTGTTGATACATTATGTGATACATGTGTTGTACCTGTAACTCAAGCTATACGTGTATTAGAAAAAGAAACAAAAGTCACGTTATTAGTAAAAACTGAAGACAGTGTTGAAAGTCTTAGAAAATTTGCTGATAAAAATAATTATGAATTTAAAGTTTCTGATATTGAAGGTGGCTTTAAAGTAGAAATTACTAAAGAAGAAGCACCACAATTAGAAGCTGTACCAGTTGTTAAGGATGACAGCTATATCGTTGTAATTAATAAAAATCAAATGGGACATGGTAGTGAAGAACTAGGTAAAAGATTAATAAAAGCTTATCTATATGCTTTAGGGGAACAAGAAGTACTACCTAAAAAAATCATTTTCTACAATGGTGGAGGAGTTTTAGTAGACAAAACTCGTAGTCATGTAATTGAGGAATTAAAAACACTAGAAGATGCTGGTGTAGAAATAGTTTGTTGTGGAGCATGTATTGACTATCATAAGATTGACTTAGCAGTTGGTAATCCAACAAACATGTACTTTATCGTAGAAGATATGAGAAAAGCGAACAAAGTAATTCAACCATAGGAGGAAATAGCGTGGAAGAAGGTTTAATTGTTTTTAATAGTACGCATGATTCAATAAAGGCTGATAATATTTGTTTAGAAAGAAAACTTGCAGCATCCTTAATCCCTACGCATCCATCAATAAGTGTAGGATGCGGTTTTATGCTAAAAACAGCATGGGACAATTTTGATAACATTGTAAGAATGTTACAAGAAGAAAATATTGAATATCGTGGTCTATACTATTCTAAAAAAATTGGAATCAAAAGAGCAATAAAAGAATTAGAAGATTATAAAATTAAATAAAATTTTGAATAGAGATTAACATAGAGAAAGTTTAAAATGTTTAATTTAATTTTCTTAAATAATCTCTATTCTTAATATAGTGTAAAGGTGAAATATATGAATAACAATGTAATTATTGGTACGGCAGGGCACATCGATCACGGTAAGACTACGTTGATCAAGGCTCTGAGCGGAATCGAGACAGATACTACTCAAGAAGAAAAAGACAGGGGGATGTCTATTAACCTTGGGTTTGCATATTTTGATCTACCGAGTGGAAAAAGATGTGGAGTTGTTGATGTTCCCGGCCATGAGAGATTTATTAAAAATATGCTTGCAGGAGTTAGTGGTATAAACTTAGTTTTACTACTAGTTGATTCTAGAGAAGGAATCATGCCACAAACTAAAGAACATATTGATATTTTAACGTTATTAGGGATAGAAAATTATATTATCGTAATGACGAAAATAGATTTAGTTGAAGAAGAATATAGAGAATTAGTAAAAGAAGATATCCAAGAATTTATCTCAGGCACAGTTCTTGAAAATTCTCCAATAATTGAAGTTGATTCAATTAGTAAAAAAGGACTTGATACATTATTAGCTACAATAGATAAGAAAACAGAAGATATCGTAGCTAAAAATGTTGAGAAAAATGCTAGAATTAACATCGACCGTTCATTCCAAGTAAAAGGATTTGGAACAGTTGTAACAGGGACTCTTACAGAAGGTGTTATAAATGTAGGGGATGAATTAGTAATTTATCCAAAAGAAGTAAAAGCAAAAGTTAGGAATATTCAAGTTCACTCAAAAGATGTAGAAACTGCCTATGCAGGTCAAAGAACAGCTATAAACTTAGCGAATATTAAGTTTGATGATGTAAAACGTGGTGATACATTAGCCACTGCAGGTTCATTAACAAAAACATACATGCTTGATACTGAAATAAAACTAATAAATGATGAGAGAGCAAATCTTGAATTATGGGATAGAGTACGTGTTTATATCGGTACTGAGGAAGTAATGGCACGTGTTGTACCGCTTGGAACAGACATATTAAAAGCTGGAGAAAGTAGTTTTGCACAACTTAGACTTGAAGAAGAAATTGCTGTTAAAAACTATGACAAATTCATTATCCGTACATACTCACCTATGATTACAATAGGTGGAGGGGTAATATTAGATGCTAATCCTAAAAAACACAGTAGATTTAACGAAGAAATCTTAGAAAAACTGAAAGTTCAGCTTGAAGGTAATACAACTGATTTAATTGATAATTATTTATTATCGCATACTGACTACTTAAATTCTAAAGAGAATATTTTAAAAGAACTTCAACTTCCTAAAGAAGAGGTAGAGGAGTCATTAACACAATTAGTAGAAAACGCTACAATCTATGAAACAAAGTTAGGTTATATTCATAAGAAAAAATATGATGAAGTGTTAGAAAAACTGAAGAAATTATTAAGTGACTATCACAATAGATATAAATTAAAAGTGGGTATTCCTAAGATTGAAGTACTTTCTAAGTTTAAAATTTCCCAAAAAGAAATGTTGGAGTTGTTAGACTTATTCATACTAAATAACGAAATTCGCTTAGAAGGTAATTTAGTTGCGGAAAAAGATTTCGTAGTTAATTATGATAAGAAACAACTGGCAGAAAAAGAAAGAATAGAAAAAGCATTATTAGATGGTGGATTCACACCTCCAAGTGTTAAAGAACTAACAAACGGTGAAAAACCAAAAGTTGAGTTGTTAGAATCTCTTATAGATAATACGGTAGTAAGATTAGATGCTGATTTAGTTTTACATGAAAAAGTATTTAAAGATGCTGTCCAAAAAGTAGAAGATCATTTTAAAACTAATGATCAAATAGGACTAGCAGAGTTTAGAGATATGACAGGTTCTAGTAGAAAGTACTCTATGGCCATTTTAGAGTATATGGATAAAATTGGCATAACTAGACGCTTAGAAAATTATAGAGTTTTAGTTAAGAAATAAATATTGAAGGGAGCTAGGTTGTTTATGACTTAGACAGGGTAAGTAATATGAGTTATTATTTTGATTACGGTGCAACATCACTAAAAAAACCAAAAGAAGTAGCTGATAAAGTCTATGAGGTATTGTCATCGGCAAAGTATGCTAATGCTTCAAGAGGTAGTTATTATGAAGCAAATAATGCATTCCGTGAAGTTTTTGAAGCGAGAAGTGACGTTGCAAAATTTTTCGGTATGAAGGAAGAAGATAGGGTTGTCTTTACTAGTAATTCTACAGAAAGTTTAAATATTGCGATTTTAGGGTTATTAGAAAAAGAAGATCATGTTATTACGACTTCTATGGAGCATAATTCAGTTTTAAGACCGATATATTTAGCACATGAAACAATAGGGTGTGAATATACTATTGTTAAAGCTGGTAAAACAGGATTAATCAATTATGATGAACTAGAAAAAGCTATTAAACCTAATACGAAGATGATTGCTATCACACATAGTTCAAACGTAACAGGAAGCATAGTAGATTTAGAAAAAGTTGCGGATATTTGTAAAAGACATAATATTATTTCAGTTGTAGATGCTTCGCAAACAGCAGGAGTAGTACCTATTAATATGGATGAGTTGGGAATAGATGTATTATGTTTTACAGGTCATAAAAGTTTATATGGCCCACAAGGAATCGGTGGTCTATGTGTGAGGCTTAAAGAACCAGAGATTAAGAGATTTAAAGTTGGTGGAAGTGGTGTTAGAACATTCGATGAGAAGCACCCTGGGGAATATCCACTACGTTTAGAAGCGGGTACTTTGAATACTTCTGGAATCTTAGGTTTACATGAGGGAATAAAATATATAAATAAGCATGGAATTAAAAATCTTTATAAAAAACAAATCGACTTTGCGAATAGATTCTATAATGAATTAAAAGACTTAGAGTGCTTAGAGTTTTATGGAGATTTCACAAAAGATCGTACTGCGGTAGTAGCATTAAACTTCAAAGGAATATCAGCTTCAGATGTTGCAGATGTTCTTGCTGAGGAATACGATATTGCGGTTAGACCTGGAGCACATTGTGCGCCTTTAATGCATGAAGTATTGGGAACAAAAGAACAAGGGATAGTAAGGTTCTCATTCTCAAGTATGAATACAGATGAGGAAGTAGACTACGCTATTAACGCTATAAAAACATTAGCAAAAGAAATTTAGGAGAATTATTATGTCAAAACAATTATTATCACAAATTCCTGCAATAAATAAGATCTTATTATTAGATGAAGTGAAATCATTAATTCAAGAGTATAGTGAAGTGGCTGTAAAATCAGCAATAAAAAACTATATTGATGGAATTAAACAAGAAATATTAAACGAAGAACTACATGAAGTTCCAAGTTTAGAGAAAATCGTAGAAGTAGTTACACAAATAGTGAAAAGTGAAGATAAGAATTCTTTACGACGAGTTATTAATGCAACTGGAACAATTTTACATACAAATTTAGGACGTAGTTTACTAAGTCAGAAGATTAAAGAAAACATTGAAAGTGTAGCTTTTAACTATTCTAATCTTGAGTTTGATATTGATAATAAAAAACGCGGTAGTCGTTATGTTCATCTTATTGATATTATCAAAAAATTAACAGGTGCAGAAGATGTACTTGTAGTTAACAACAACGCAGCGGCGGTATTATTAACATTAAATACTCTAGTTAAAGATAAAGAAATAGTAGTTTCACGCGGGGAACTGGTAGAAATCGGTGGAGCATTTAGAATTCCTGAGATTATTAAATTAAGTGGTGGTACTCCTGTCGAAGTAGGGACTACTAATAAAACACACTTAAAAGACTACGAGAACGCAATTACTGACAACACAGGAGCATTACTAAAAGTTCATACTAGTAACTATAAGATTGTAGGATTCACTAAAGAAGTATCAAATGAAGAAATATCTTATCTTGCTCGTGAAAATGAACTAGTTTCTATAAATGATTTAGGAAGCGGTCAGTTTGTTGATTTCTCTAGATTTGGCTTACCTTATGAACCAACTGTAAAAGAGGTTCTGGATAGTGGTATTGATATAGTAACATTTAGTGGAGATAAACTTCTTGGAGGACCACAGGCAGGTATTATCGTTGGTAAAAAAGAATATATCGAACAAATGAAGAAGAACCAACTTACTCGTGCATTACGTGTAGATAAGATGACTTTAGCAGCTCTGGAAGCTACATTGAAATTATATCTAGATGAAAAAGAAGCATTGGAACACATTCCTACATTACATATGATTTCAATATCTAAAGAGCGTCTATTCGGTAAAGCTGATGTATTTAAAACAAGACTTAGTGACTTAGACTTCAAGATTACAATAGCTGAAGATAAAGCAGAAGTCGGTGGAGGAAGCTATCCAGCAAGTTACTTAGATAGTGTTGTAGTTAAATTAGAGCACCCAAGGCTAAGTGCGACAGATATTGAACGTCACTTATTAGAAGTAGAAATTCCAATTATTACACGTATTAAAGATAACGAGCTTATCTTTGATATGAGAACTCTTCGTACTAGAGAGTTCGACTTAGTTAAACAAGCATTAATAGAAGTTGCGAAGTAGATTAGAATTTAAGTTGCAGTAAGTTGCACATTAAATAATACTTGATAAAATCAGAAGGTGAGTATATGTTTAGAGAAATAAATATAGAAGATGCACAAGAAGTTACAGAAATTTGTAAAGCAGCATTAGGTTACGATGTAGGTGTTGAAAACGTGAAAAGACAAATAGAGAAACTAACTAATGATAAGAAACAGCATATTATTATCGGTTATGAAGATGAAAACACAAGAAAGATTATAGGATTTGTTCATGCTCAAATGTATGAAAGTTTTTATAGTGATCTTGGTTTAAATATTCTAGGACTTGCTGTTAATCCTGATTTTCAAGGTAAGGGAATAGGTAAGAAACTTATGAGTAAGTTAGAAAACTATGCCGTAGACAATAATATTAGCTTTATTAGGTTAAATTCTGCCATGAAACGTGAAGATGCGCATAATTTCTATGAACATATTGGTTATACCTGTGATAAAGTTCAAAAAAGATTTATAAAGAAGTTTAAGTAGGGGGATTTTAAGTATCTACTTAGATACTTTGTAAAGTACTAATAATTTTAAATAAAGATTTATGTAATTAAACATAAAGTGTTTAATTATGTAAATCTTTTTCACTTGTATTTTTGATTTATATAGTAGGGGGGATAATATTTTTATAAGAGAAATTAAATAAAAATCTAAAGAAAACACACGAGAATCGCACGAGATTATAAAAAATTGCACGAGAATTTTTTAAAGTATTTAGGTAGAAAAAGCTGATATTAAGCTGTTTGCTGTATAAGGGAACAAAATAAAATCTTATGAAAAACACACTAGAATCGCTCGAGATTATAAAAAATCGCTCGAGAATTTTATTAGAGATTAAGCTTTATAAAAATTATAAATGTTTTAATTATAAAATATTCACTCTTTTGTAATATTAGGTTATAATAGTAAAATATTAGAATTTAACTTGTGGATTTATATAAGATAGGAAGATGTGATATAATTAAATTATGAATGATAAATTAGAGAAATTACAACCATTTACAAAATGGACAGGGGGGAAACGAAAGTTACTTCCTAAACTAAAAGAATTATTACCAGTAGATTACAATAATTATTATGAACCTTTTATAGGAGGGGGAGCTCTATTTTTTGAGTTAGCTCCTAAAAATGCGACTATTAACGATTTTAATGAAGAGTTAATTAATTGTTATATTCAAATAAAAAATAATCCTAAGGAATTAATTGAGGTTCTAAGGAAGCATAAAGAAAGAAATAGTAAAGAGTATTATTTAGAGGTAAGAGGATTTGATAGATTAGATACTTTTAGTAATTTATCAGATATAGAGCGAGCAGCTCGAATAATGTATATGTTGAGAGTTAATTTTAATGGATTATACAGAGTCAATTCAAAAAATCAATTTAATGTTCCATATGGGAATTATTCTAATCCTAAGATTGTAGATGAAGAATTAATCAACAGTATTAGTGATTATTTAAATTCAAATGAAATAAAAATTATAAGTGGAGATTTTGAAGATAGTTTAAATACAGTAAAAGAAGGAGATTTTGTCTATTTTGATCCACCGTATATTCCTTTAAATGAAACTAGTTCATTTACATCGTATACTCATGAAGGATTTTCTTATGAGGATCAAGTACGCTTACGAGATACAGTTAGAAAATTAACAGAAAAAGGTGTAAAGGCTATGGTGTCAAACTCTTCAAGTGAGCTAACAATTGAACTATACAATGAATTTAACATACATTATGTCGATGTAACTAGAACCAATGGAGGGAAATCTAGTAGTAGAGGAGTAGTAAAGGAAGTCATAATTACAAATTATTAAGGGAGGGATAATTATGGATATTTATTATAAAAAAGATAATTGTACACTTGCTTTAGGTGATACATTTGAAGTTATTGAAAAAATTAAAAGTGAAAGTATAGATATGATTTTTGCTGATCCACCATATTTTTTAAGTAACGATGGATTTTCCAATTCCGGAGGGAAAGTAGTTTCTGTTAATAAAGGTGATTGGGATAAAATCTCATCTTTTGAAGAAAAGCATAACTTTAATCGAGAATGGATAAGAAAAGCTAAAAGAGTTTTAAAACCAAATGGAACAATTTGGATTTCGGGGACGTTACACAATATTTACTCAGTGGGTATGGCTCTAGAGCAAGAAGGATTTAAAATATTAAATAATATAACATGGCAAAAAACTAATCCAGCACCAAACTTATCTTGTAGATACTTTACGCATTCTACGGAGACTATATTATGGGCAAGAAAAGCTGATAAATACGCTAGGCATTACTATAATTATGATTTGATGAAGGAAATTAATAATGGAAAGCAAATGAAAGATGTTTGGACAGGTCCTTTGACAAAAATCAGTGAAAAATGGGCGGGGAAACATCCTACTCAAAAACCTGAGTACTTACTAGAAAGAATTATTTTAGCTAGTACAGAAAAGGGAGATTACATCTTAGATCCTTTTGTGGGAAGTGGAACAACAGGAGTTGTAGCAAAGAGATTAGGACGTAAATTTGTAGGGATAGATTTTAAAGAAGAGTATCTAGATATTGCAAAAAGAAGATTGGAGGTAGTAAATAATGAAAAGAAAACCAAATAAAAGTGGAGGTGGAGCTAATACTACTCTAAATGGTCTTAAATTCGAGAGAAATATCGAATTTTCAGAATTAGTAGACACACTTCCAAATTATGAATTAAAAGAGATTGATTTTAAGGATAAAAAGACTACTAAAGGATTTGAAGTCTATAGAATTGGAGAAAAAGAACCAATGGGCAAAATTATGCCAAAGAATAGATTTTATGATTTTTTAGAAGATTTAAATATTGAAAATACAAATTCAAAACAATGGGAACCTGACGAAGTATTTATTAATTTCGAAAATAATACGGTTTATATAATAGAGAAAAAGTGGCAAGAAACGAGTGGGAGCGTAGATGAGAAGTTATTAGGCTTTGGTAATAAAAGACGACTATATCAAAGATTATTAGATAAATCAGATAAACCATTCTCTGTAAGTTTTGTATTTGTTGGAAATGATTTTTTTAAAGGAGATTCGTATAGAGACTATTTTGAGATGTTAAGAGGAGATGGGATAAAAATTATGATAGAAAAATATGATATGAACTTTTTTGGATTATATTAATTGTGGAGGAATAAAATGAGGTTTAATGAGTATTTGTCAAGTCAAGTTGATGATAAATTAGATTATTTCTTTTCTACATTATCAGTTACTAATAGAACACCAGAGTATTATGTGAATTGGGATAAGGTAAGAAGAGAAACAAAAGCATTCGAATTGGAGTTACACACTTTAAATTATTTAATAGGAAAAGAAGATATTTATAGTGAGGCTTTAAGGTTATTTCAGAAGCAACCACAACTTTTGAAAGCCATTCCTAGTTTAATAGCCAGTAGAGAAAAAGTTTTAGATATATTATTCTTTGATGTAGATGATATTATGAATTTTTACCAACTAGATTTCAAAAATATTGATAATAGTCAATTAGAAAAGTATGTAGATTTCATGAAAGATGCAGGTCTTTTAGAATTTTTACAAAAAGATGCGAATCGTTCATTAGTTGATTATGTTTATGGAGTGGAAGCTGGTTTAGATAGTAATGCGAGAAAAAATCGTAGTGGTACGACAATGGAGAATATATTAGAGCGTAATGTAGAAAAAATTTGTATTGAACAAAATCTAGTTTATAAGGCTCAAGCAACAGCAAATTATATAAGAAGCTCTTGGGGAATTGAAGTGCCTGTAGATAAATCGGAACGTCGTTTCGATATTGCAGTATTTTCAAAAGAAAAAAATAAAGTATGGCTTATTGAAACTAACTACTATGGCGGAGGTGGAAGTAAACTGAAATCTGTCTCTGGAGAATTTACAGAACTAAGTAAATTAATTCAAACAGCTAAAGATGATGTGAGTTTTTCATGGGTAACTGATGGACAAGGCTGGCATACAGCACGTTATCCTCTATCTGAAGCTTTTGGACATATAGATAATATTTTTAATTTAGAAATGTTAAAACAAGGATATTTATTTGACTTGTTTAAAAAATAATATATAGGAGGAACCATGTCAGATTTAGAAAAATTATTTTTTAAGATAGATAAACAGGTAGAAGAGAACAAAGGTGAAGGGTTGTATTTTGATTCTTTAGTGAATTACTTAACTTTGGAGAATGATGAGGATTATTTTGATATTGTCGATAATTTCTCTAAAGAGGATATTAAAAAAGCTTATCAATTTTTACTATTAAAAGCTCTTAAAGAGTTGAATAATCCTAGTTATGACATTACACCAGAAGTTATAACTATGTATGTATCTCATATTTTAGAGTGTTTATACAATAATGAGAAGATTTCTGTAGCTGATTTTGCTAGTGGAAGTGGAAACTTCTTAATTAACCTATCAGCTTTATCAAAAGGTGAATACGAGTTAACTTCTGTTGATGTTGATAATAACTACGCAAGATTACAACAAAATATTTTCAATTTATTAGAAACTAATGTTGAAATTGTTAATCAAGATGCTCTTAAACCTTTAAATATTAAGAAACAAGATGTAATTATCAGTGATGTGCCTTTTGGCTATTATGCGGATGAGGATAACAGTTTAAACTATAAACTTTGCAGTGCAGAAGGATATAGCCTAAATGCGCTACTATTCATTGAGCAAGTGGCTAATTATTTAAATGATAATGGTGTAGGGGTATTAGTAGTACCTAAGAAATTTCTTGAGCTTGAAGACAATTTCAAGAAATTTTTAGAAGAAGATATTAATCTAAATGCGGTAATTACATTACCAGATGAGATGTTCAAAAATGCTTCTCAACAAAAAGCTATTATTCTTATAACTAAAAAAGGTCAAACAAAGTTGCCAAATCAAGTGTTCTTAGCTCAAGTGCCAAGTCATAAGAATAAAGAAGGATATGCTAATTTTATTGAAGAATTTAAAAACTGGTTATCTGAAAAATAGTTTAATTAATATAAATGAAAAGATTGTTTTTTCAGAAATATGTTAATAAATTGCTATTAAAGGTTGACAAGAACGTAAGAATATAATACAATATGTAAGTAGATTGCTTAAAAGCAGTCTTATTGATTGAATGTTTGTATTTATTTTATATCTTAAACATTTAATTAAGTATTAAATTAAGATTTTGTAGTATCGGAGGGAGGGAAATCCAATGTCAAAAACTGTAGTTCGTAAAAATGAATCACTAGAAGATGCACTACGTCGTTTCAAACGTGCTGTTTCTAAAAACGGAACTATCCAAGAAGTTCGTAAACGTGAGTTTTATGAAAAACCAAGCGTTCGTCGTAAGAAAAAATCTGAAGCGGCTAGAAAACGTAAATATTAATAATTGGTAATTAACACGCAATTTATTAATAAAATCTAAAAATTTTCCCTCTTTTAGATTTATTTAGAAATAATGACCTCATCGTAAGATGAGGTTTTTTTATATCTATTATTAATGAATAGAGCATCTCTTGTTAAAAAAGAGAAATTGTGTTATTCTAATTTTAATTATAAACATTAGGAGAATAGTATGTTTGCAATAATTTGTTTAAATGTTATGTTATTAATCTCATGTTGGTATTTAATTGCGGAAAATCAAAAGAATAAATCTAAAATTAATAGTTTAGAAGATGATTTAAATAAAGCAATTAAAAGATTATCAGCATTAGAAGAGGGAGTGACTCAAAAATCGTAGTGGCTGATCCAAAATCGCGATTTTTGAGGTTACTTCCAGTATAAATTAAAAGAAGATACCATCCAAGACGGACGGAATCTTCTTTTTTAAAATTCTACTTTTCTTATTTTCTTATCTAATTCAGCGATTGTTCTAGCATTCATTAATATCATTAAGAACTTAATTTCTTTTTTCCATTTTTCAATTTCTTGAATTAGGGCATCTTTTCCTTCATTTACAAGAATTTCTAAAAATATTTTAGAAACACCAACTGCTTTAGCACCTAAAGCTAGACATTTCACAACATCAAGAGGATTACGAATACCTCCACTTGCGATAATATCAATTTTATCTTTATAAGAGTAGGCGATTTCTAAGCTTTCTGCAGTAGTATAGCCAATTGCTTCTAGATAAGTTGATTTATCAGTTCTTCGTCCATTTTCGATTCTCGCGAAGTTTGTTCCACCCATTCCACTGATGTCTACAGCGGGGATATTTAAGTCGATGGCTAGTTTAATAGTAGCTTCGTTCATACCAAAACCTGTTTCCTTTAAGATTACAGGAATAGGAGATTTAGAGCTGACTTCTTTTAGGTTAGCGTACCAACTTTCGAAATTATGATCTCCTTCTGGCATAACAATTTCTTGAAGAGGATTAGTATGAAGTTGAATGTATTTTGCTTGTGATTTTTCGATTGCTTTTAAAACAAGTTTTGGATCTTTATCTAAGCCTAGGTTTACTGAATAACCTTTTGGATAAGCTTCTTCGTCCTCTTTACTCTTAAGAGCAGGAGAGTATGATCCTGGGAAAAATTTAATTCCACATTTTTCACTAACTTCCATAAAGTCTTGATTAATCTTATTACAATCTTCCCCGCCAGCAGTAATGGCATTTATGAAGAATGGAAATTTCCAACGGTCACCACAAACTGATGTAGAAGTATCAACATCGTCTAATCCGAAAAGGGGGATACTGTTGTAATCAATTGCGTATGAGTCTAAGCTAGTTACTTTTGTTTTATCAGCAAGTGCTAATCTAATATGATCTTTTTTTCTCATAATTAATCCTTTCGTAGTATATTATAGTTTTTCTAAGTTCAGTTGTAGCTGATACTTATCGTTATTTTTCTCAAATCCTAATACAATGTCACCACTACCTGAACCACTTTGCTTACCAGCTGAATGACTTTCAATATAGTTTTTCATTGCTTTTGTTTCCATTGGTATCTTAGAGAAACTTTCTAAATAAAGTAGGTTTTCTCTAAGTTTTCGTATAGTGCTTAAAGCAGACGTAGCATCTGTTTCTTCTAAATTCTCTTTTAAAGTTTTTACTAGCGTATTAGAAGTTTCAACAAAAACTCTAAATTCTTCTTTGTAGTTATCTTTATGTTTTTTCCACAGTTTTACGTGTTCTTTCGTATCTACAGCTTCACCAGTCCAACGTGCTAGTATGCTTAAATCAGCTTTTGGATGAACTTTTTCGATATGAAGTCCATCCCAATCTGAGTTTATTATTTCTTTAACAGACTTATCTTGATGTATCATATTATTAACGAATTCAGCGTTGAATTTCTCGTAATATGTAATGCCGTCATTAATGCTTGCAGCAACGTCTCCCATAGATCCACTTAGATTGTGTTTGATATTGAATAGGGCGACTAGTTTAAAAATAGTTAAATCGTTATAAGCTACATTTTCAAATGATAATATAGCGCGAGCTATAGCCACAAGTACGGCACCAGAAGAACCTAAACCGTATTTTTTATCGTCATTGTGAAGTTCATTATAAATAGTAAGAGCAAATTTTTTATCACAATTTGTATATTCCGTTAAAAATAGAATAAATTGTTGAACAAGTGTGAAGTTGTTATTTTCTTCTAAAAGTCCAACTTTAGTCTTATTAATCGTATCGAAGATAGTAGTTTTATCACTTTTTTCTACAAATACTGTAATTTTTTTAGGAACACTTGTTATTAGTGCAGAAGCGTAATCCTCTAAAATCGCATATTCTCCAGCGAGATAGAGTTTACCGTAAGCTACTCCATGCACAAAATGATTTTTTTCTTCCATAATTTTGAAATTTCCTCATATAATTTGTTTTGGTCTTCCCTTAAGTAAAGTACTTTCACATTCGGACCAGCATCCATTGTGAAGTAACATTTATAACCTTTAGAACGTAGTTCTTTTACAATATCCATCGCTATATGACTCTCTTCTGTTAAGAATGAGAAGCTAGGAGTAGATGTAGAAGTAGTACCATGCATAGCTAAAGCATTACTTTCTGTAATTTCTCCAATTTTTTCGAAATCAGCATCTTTTAAAGCTTCTTTCATTAATATGAAATCACCTTTAGCTTTTTCAACCCAAGCATCAAAAGTTGTTGATGTTTGAACGCAGCGTTCCATAGCGACACGACTAGAAATTTTCTTTCTATCCTCGTTTACTACAAGAACCATCATTCCAAAATCTAAAGAACATTCTAATTCTTCAACACTTCCATCTTCAAGCCATGCAGCAAGTTTATAGAAACTTCGACATGAAGAACCAGATCCTTCTTTAGCTATTTCAACTAATTCTTTAGTAGTTTTGTTTAATTTAAAATATTCATTACAAGCAAGAACTAAAGCCATTGTGCCACTAGAACTTGAAGAAAGCCCTGCAGCAGTAGGTACGGTATTATAACTTCTAATAGTTATGGTTTCTCGATTTGTTGGTGTGAATTTAGAGATGAACTTAATCATTTTATCTACTTCTTCTTGACTTTGTTTCTCGTCATTGATATAAAATTCATCAATATTATTATCATTTTTCTCGATTTTTGTTTTTGATAAAAGATTGTCTAATCTTAAAGAAATATTAGGATTATAAGGTAAGACAGGATCTTTAGATTTTTTCCCCCAGTACTTTACTAGGGCAATATTAGCATAACCTAAACTGTAACTATCCATGATGAATATCCTTTCTCTTTTAATGCATTTTGAATTTCTAATGCATTTTCTTTTGTTTTGCTAAGACTAATGCAACATCCACCAGCGCCACCACCAGTTAGTTTAGCACCGACTGCATTATTATTTTTACAAATTTCCACAACCTCATCGTTGCTAGCGTGACTTACTCCAAGCTTTTGTAATAAGTCGTGAGCTTTGTACATATAATGTCCGACAAGATCGATGTCTTTATTTTTTAATGGTTCAATTACTAAATCGGTAATTTCGCCTAATTCAGCAATATAATTTTCATATTTATCATAATTATCCGCTATATGCTTTAGAGTTTCTTTAGTAATTCCAACAACTCCTGTATCGATAATTAGTAAATAACTATTCAAGTCAAAATCTAATTCACTAGCTCCTTCTTTTTTAGAAAATAAAAGGGGAGTATCACTAAGTACTTGATTAACATCTATACCACTAGGATTACCGTGAATAAATTTTTCACATTTATTTGCAATTTCTCGTACATTTGGGAGTTTTTTGGCACGTGCAATAGCGATACTTAGCGCAGCAGAAGACCCTAGCCCACGTCCAACTGGAATAGTGCTAGTTATATTAATTTTTGTTTTTTTATCAATTCCACATGTATCCGCGATAAAATCTAAAATTTCATCACGTTGTTGAATTGTCTCTGTATCTTCTAATGTAACTTCGACGTTCATCTGTGGAAGGGGAATAGTTATTCCTTTGTATCCATAAACGACGGCATGTTCACCGAAGAATATTGCTTTTGCGTGTGTCATAAATTTAAAAACTCCAATTTTATTTAAGTATTATTTTAAGCTATTTAATTAAAAAACAATTAAGACTAAAAATACTTTTATATGTACAATAATTATACTTTTAGTATTAGTTTTTGTCAAACGTACGAACAATAAAAAAGATGAAATTATACTTGAAATAACAGGTGTTATAGTGAGTATAATTTCATCAAAATTAATTTAATACGTATGACATGGAATACCATGCGGTTCTAAGTGCACTAAAGTTTCACAATAATAGAATTCTTTAGAGAGTGCTTTTTCAATATTAACCGTAATATCGTGACTTTGTTTAACATTTAAAGAAGGATCAACGGTAACCGTAATATCGATAAAGTATAATAAGCCATGAGTTCTACCTTTCGTATCGACTATAGAAGTTATACCGTTGATGTCAGTTACAATATCATTAACCTTGTCTATCACTTCAGTATCTACACCATCGGTAAGAACATGTGTAGATTCTTTGAAGATACTAACTGATGTGTAAATAATAAGTAATCCTACGATAATTGCGACTACTGAATCAGCTATTGGAATACCGATATATGTAGCAATAATCCCTATTAGTGTACCGATAGAAACAAATGCATCGCTTAGATTGTCAAGTGCGGCAGCTTTAAGTGACTTGCTACCAATTTTTTTAGCAAGACGAATATTATAGAAATATACACCAAGCATAATTATACTAGCTATAAATGCTACAACTGCTGACAGTATGCTAGGTTGTTCAATCGTTCCTGAGATAATTTTTTTAATTGCGTACATTACTACTTCAATTCCAGCGTATAGCATAATAAATGAAGCTATTAATGTAGATATAAGCTCGGCTCTAAAGTGACCATAAAGGTGGTCTTCATCTGCTGGTTTTCTGGAAATCTTCAAACCGATAAGAACACAAACTGATGAAATCACATCGGTAGCATTGTTAATACCATCGGCAACAAGAGCTGAAGACTTAAAGAATATACCAGCGCCAAGTTTTAATACTGTAAGTAACAAATATGATAAAATACTAAGTTTAGCGCCCTGTTCAGCATGTTTTAATTTATCGAAAATTGAGTTATTCATGGCTTCTCTCCTAAAATAATGTTTTACCATTATAACAGGTTTAAAAAAATTATTCAAGAGAAAAAATGTTATTTTTAAATTAAAATTATTTCTCTAAGGTGAACTTTTATAAAAATTAGCTCGACCAATAGAATAGTCGAGCTAGGTTACTATATCTTTTTAGAATAGTATTTTTTAAAAGTTAAAAAAATGTATATATAAGAAAGTGTACTAAAGATTCCAAATAAGTATAAGAAGTTAGTTGATACTGTTACTTCTAGAGAAAGATACTCTGGAAGTAGCTTTAGTTTATTTAGAATAGGTATTAGAATAAAAGAAATCTCAAATATAATTAACGAAGAAATATATATAAACCACTTATTTTTATCTGTTTTTTTATAAATTAATAGATATAAGCAAACTGATGATCCTAAAGCTAATAATAATATAGAGAACATTGTTATAATTGGTTGTATAGTTCTAGTGAATACAGAAGGTACTAGAGAACTAATAATTAATATTAAAAGATAAACTAGAGAAAATCTTAATAGTTTTCCTTTATTTTCCTTTGGAAGTTCTACAAGTATTGATGAAGATAATTTATCTATGTCATCCCCAAAAACATCGGTAAAGTTTTTTCCATGTTTTTGATATAGTATTAAATCTTGCAAGATTTCAAGTAGCTGAATTTCTAGTTCTGATTCTTTTTTTGTAGTATTTTTCATCCGACAAGCAACTAAAAGTTCTTCATAATATTTCTTATTATCTTCATTAAGTTGTGATCTAAGTTTGTTATTTTGTTTTATTAAGTCAGCGATGTTCATAATAATTCCTCCCTGTTGACGTTATTTATTTTCTAAAATTTTTGTTATTGTAGTACTTATATTTTCCCATACATTTTTAAATGAGTTTATATACTCTTCACCATTTTTGGTAATTGAATAATATTTTCTAGGAGGTCCAGAGTTACTCTCCTTTAAGTAACTAGTGACCATATGTTCCTTTTCTAATTTTAAAAGTAGAGGATAGATAGTTCCTTGGGCAACCATATCAAGCCCGTAATTAGAAAGCTGTTCAGTTATTTCGTAGCCGTACATTTCTTTATTTTTTATTAGCTGTAAAATACATGCTTCTAATGTACCTTTTAGTATTTGGGAAGTGTTTATCTCCATTCTGTTCCTTCTTTCTTTTAATATCTAGTCGTGATTAGCTAGGTAAGAGATGTTCTTGATAAAACTATTTTAGAAATAATTTTCAGCTTTAGTTCCGCTATCTTGTTATACATAATAGTATCATAAACAGGCTATCTTGTAAAGCAAAATAGCCTGAGAGAAGAACTAGTGAGTATATAGTGAATAAAGGATTTAGTAATAGGTTAAGTGTAGTCGAAGGTTGTTTGAAGATTCTTGTCAGTGAAGATTGACTAATAAAATATGAACGTATATAATAAAAATATGAAACAATCTCAAAGTGAAAAAGCCTATGAAATAGCTAAGAAAGCTCATTTAGGACAAATTGATAAAGCTGGAGAAGATTATATTAAACATCCTGAAAAGGTGGCTGGTTTTGTAAATTCTGATGAAGAAAAGGCGGTAGCGTATCTTCATGATGTTATTGAAGATACGGAATTGACCTTAGAAGATTTACGTGAGTATGGATTCTCTGAAGAAGTTTTAGAAGCTGTTGATGTTATAACAAAGAAAAAAGGACAAGATTACCAAACTTATTTAAATTCTGTAAAAGAAAACAAACTTGCTCGAGTGGTAAAATTAGCAGATTTGCGTCATAATTCAGATCTTACGAGGTTAATAAATATTACAGAAAAAGATATAGAAAGAAAAGAAAAATATCAAAAAGCTATCGATTTTTTAAATTCCTAAAGAGTTACTAGTTATCAGTAATTTGGCTACATAGATATAATAAAAAAAGACAAGGTTCGAAAACCTTGTCTTTTATACTATACCAGCAGCCGGGGTCGAACCGGCACGATGTTGCCATCGCTGGATTTTGAGTCCAGTGCGTCTGCCAATTCCGCCATGCTGGCATATGTATATGATAACACACATAAAATACTTTGTCAATTTAGCAATAATGGGAAACTGTAGAAGAGGAGTGTTCATTGTTATTTAATTTATATTTTAATTACATGGGTTATAATATAATATGGTAGTAAGACTATGTAAAGAAATATTTTTTGAGTGTATTATTATATAATTTATTTTAACTAATCAAATAAAAAATGTAAGGGTAAAACAAAAAGCTTGCGTCTACAAGGATAGTCAAGAATTAAACTATGTAAAATAAGTGTTTTTAGTTGACAAATTAAAATATTTTTTCAATAGTATATTGTAAAACTATAATATATGTAGTATAATTATAGGAGTATATAGAATTATAAAAATATTAATGTTATTTTTATAAAGGAGTGTGAGTGCTGGTGGTAGTTACATTGTTTACATCGCCAAGTTGTACTTCTTGTAGAAAAGCTAAAGCTTGGCTTATTGAAAATGGAATAGACTTTGTGGAAAGAAATATTTTTTCAGAAGCTCTGACAACAGATGAGATTAAAGACATTTTGTCTATCACGGAGCACGGAACAGAAGATATAATCTCATTCAGATCGAAAACTTTCCAAAAATTGAATTTGGATATTGAAAGTATGTCAATTCAAGAATTATATAAAGTTATTCAAGATAATCCAGGAATGCTTAGAAGACCTATCATTGTCGATGATAAGAGATTACAAGTTGGGTATAATGAAGATGAAATAAGAAGATTCCTTCCAAAGGAAATAAGAGTAAATCAATTAAAACAAATAAAAAATATGGTTAAGTAAGTACGCCCTGATACTACTTTTTCCGATTAATTTAAGGGGATGACCCAAAAGCCCTAAAGTTTAAAAAAGTGTATATTATAACTCATAGACGTAGTGGTTTATTGATATCTAAAATTCGCTTTATAAAAGCTTTTTAGATATCTAATAAACTGTGCGGGGGTGACTCGACAAAATCGATTTCTCCGAAATCGTGATTTTTGAGTCACTCCCTTTTTTATGAGATGAAATGTAGTAACAATGCTGTAGGAAGTTATACAATAAATAAAAGAAAGAGGTACTTGATGGAAAGAGAAGATATAAAATTTATTACTGGAGAAATCCATTTTTTAGAGTTAGTAGAGAAGAAAAGTTCATCATTAGTTTTTAAAGGACCGAATGAAGAGGAAATTAGCTGTAATGAATCTGACGTAGAAAGTTTAGATGATTACGAAATTGGAGAAGAGTATTCAATGTTCGTATATCCTTCACGTAGTGGAAAATTATTTGCAACGCCGAATATTCCGGAAGTTACGGTTGGGGATTATTCGTTTAGTAAAGTAGTAAAAGTAGAGGAAGACCGAGTAGGTCTTGATATTGGGTTCTCTCGTGAAATTCCACTTTTAGGAGAAGATTTACCAAAGTTACGAAGTGTTTGGCCTAAAGAGGGTGACGAACTATTTATTACTTTACGTCGTGATTTTAGTGGACAATTATTTGCGCGTTTGGCGACAGAGACTATCGTAGCATCATTATATTCTAAAGCAACTAAGAATATGAAGAATAAAGATATTGAAGCTTATCCATACCGTTTAATGCGCGTTGGGACATTTCTATTAACAAAAGATGGTTATAAAGTATTTGTTCATGAAAGTGAACGTGAAAAAGAACCACGTTTAGGAGAAAAAGTTACTTTGCGTGTTATTGGTGTTAAAGATAACGGAGAAATTAATGGTTCATTCTTACCTCGTGCTCACGAAAGAATGGATGCTGATGGTCAAGCTATTATGGATTACATTGAAAACAACGGATATTGTGAGTTTACAGATAAATCAGATCCAGAAGAAATTAAAGCAGTGTTTGGAATGAGTAAGGGAAGTTTCAAACGTGCTGTTGGAAGATTATTCAAGAATAAACTTATTATGATTGAAGAAGACGGGTTATATAAACGTAAAGGAAGATAAAATTATGAAAAAAGTAAAATTAGATAAAAACGCATTATTAGGTGGTATTGTATTAGAAAATGATAAATATCAAGTGGTACATATGAATCTAAAAGTAGGGAATCAAACAGACTCATATAGCAATGATAAAAATATTTTATTATTGAATATTAGCGGAAAGATTACAGTTTCTTTTGAAGAAGAGGTTGAGACTGTAAATAAATTTGAACTATTAGAAATTCCAGCAGGGGTAGAGCATGTAATAACTTGCTTACAAGATGCACAGGTTTTTGTAGTAAAACTATAACTTACATAAGGTGGCTTAAATGGAATATCTTTTTAGGCCACCATTATTAATTTTAAAGTAGAGGAATACGATGGAAGTACAATTTTTAGGAACAGGAGCTGGGCTTCCAGCAAAATTTAGAAATACACAGAGTTTTGTATTTAATTTTATGCAAGAACTAAAAGAGTGTTGGATGTTTGACTGTGGAGAGGCGACTCAACATCAGATTTTGAAAACAAACATTAAACCAACAAAAATAACTAAAATTTTTATTAGCCATCTTCATGCTGATCATGTATTGGGGTTAATTGGTTTTTTATCTTCTAGAAGTTTTCTTTTAGATACGAATGCTTCAAAGGTTACTATCTATGGTCCAGTAGGGATTAAAGATTTTATAGAAAAGAACATGATGTTCACACATTGTTCACTTTCTTATAGCGTGGAATATATTGAAATTTCTAGTGAACAGTGTATAATAGATAATAAAACTGTTACTGTTTTTAGCTATCCATTAGCTCATAATATTGAATGTTTTGGATATAAAATTATATTTAAAAAACAAAAAGGGAGCTTAGATGCAGATAAGTTAAGAGAATTAGGAATTATGCCAGGGCCTTTTTATAGAGAAATAAAGGAATCAGATACTTTCGAATTTAATGGAAAGGTATATAATTCAAGTGAATTTTTATCTGAAGATAAACCTGGAAAAGAAATTTCGATTATACCAGATACAAGATACTTTGAAGGATTGGATGAATTTGTTAAAAATAGTAATATCATTATTACAGAGTGCACATATTTATTAAAAGAAGATGCACACCATGCGAAAAAAAATTATCATTTGAGCATTTTAGATGTTGAGAAGATGATAGAAAATAGTAAGGTTGAAAATTTATTTTTAACACATATTAGTGCAAGATATGATAGAAATATCGAAAAAGACGCTGTAGAGTCGATATGTGATAAATGTAGTGTGAAGGTTGCACATGATTTAGAAGAATATACTTTGTAAAGATATGGAGGAAATTATGAAAATAGATTTAGAAGAAAAGACTATTGAAGTTGAGAAAATATTCGAAGGTAAAGTTCTTGATTTAGAAGTACATACTGTTACTTTGCCAAACGGAGAAACTTCAACACGTGAGCTGATAAATCATAGAGGGGCAGTGGCAATATTAGCCTTGACAAAAGATGATGAGGTTATTCTGGTTGAGCAGTATAGAAAAGCTATCGAAGCTGTAACTTTAGAAATTCCTGCAGGTAAGCTAGAGCCTGGAGAAAGCAATAAGAAACTAGCAGCTATTCGTGAATTGCAAGAAGAGACAGGATATGTGGTTGAAGAAGAAAAATTAGAAAAACTATGTGACGTACATGTTGCTCTTGGTTATAGTTCAGAATTAATCACTATATATTATGTTGATAATTTAGAATATGCTGGAGAACAAAATCCTGATGATGATGAATTCATTAATTTACGAAAATACAAAGTTGAAGAAGCATTTAAACTTTTAGATGATAATGTTATAACTGATAGTAAGACTATGCTTGCATTATCTTACTTAAAAAATAGGAAAGGCGCAAATTAGTATATGAATATTTATGATGAGATAATTAAAATAATTCAACAATCACCATATAAACTAACACCTCAAAGGGAAAAAATCGTTGAGATTTTAGTAGAAAACGATGAACAGCACCTTAGTGCTGAGGAATTATACTTTATTTTAAAAGAGAAAACACCAGATATCGGTATTGCTACAGTTTATAGAACTTTAGATATTTTCTATGAATTAAAAATCTTAGAAAAAATTTCTTTTAGCAATGGTGTTTCTAAATATCATTTAAGACAATCTGTAGATGATGAATTGCATCATCATTTAATTTGTACTAACTGTAATAATATAGAGAAAGTATCAAATCCTATATTTAATAAACTTATTGAATACATGAGAAAAGAATATTCATTTGAAGTTCAGGATAACTCTTTATCATTTTATGGTACTTGCGCTAAGTGCAAGGATAAAGGTGGAAATTAATGCATTTTGACAAATTAGAGAAAATATTATTACTTATCTCTAGTATAGTTTACATAGTATATATCGGATTTGTTGGAGGAATGATTAACCTATTTCGAGAATATGTAGGAAATGAGTATTTAAGAACTAAAATTGTTGATCAGATTCGTGAACAAACGCGCTTTACTCAAGATAGTGCCAACGTATCAACGAAGGATATGCATTTTATCTTTCAAGTGATGGGACAACTTGCATGGTTATATTTTGCATTATTAATATTATTATTTTTACTATTGTTATTTGTGATATTAAAAAAGGGAATAAATCACAATATAGTAGCATTTCTATTTTTATTGTATAGTATATTACTATTAATCTTTAGTTTAGGTATATTATTTATTAGTTGTATAATATATTTCTTCCTAGGAATAAGAATAATATTAATACGAAATTCAGAAAAATATAAAAGTGAATTATAGTTTCCGGAGAAAGTCGGTTTCTTCGGAAATTTTTTTATTACTTTTTTAATTTATAACAAAATAATAAGCATCATGTTATAATAAAATTAGAAAGAATTTAAAGAAAATAAGTAGGAGAGAAAATGAACATTAGAGATAATTTTGAGATAATAACAAGAGAAATAGCAGAAACTTGTAAGCAAGTAGGAAGAAATTCTGATGAAGTGAAATTAATAGCTGTAACTAAATATGTTACTGATACTAGAGTTGAAGAAGCAATAGAAGCTGGAATTACTGATTTTGCTGAAAATCGTTCGCAAAATTATGTTGAAAGAAAGGGTAAATATTCTAATAAGACTTGGCATCTAATTGGAAGTTTACAAACTAGAAAAGTACGTGATGTGATTAATGAGGTTGATTATTTCCACGCATTGGATAGAGATAGCTTAGCTAAAGAAATCGAAAAACGTGCAGAAAAAGAGATTAAATGTTTCGTGCAGGTGAATGTTTCTGGAGAGGAGAGTAAACATGGTTTAACTTCAGAAGAAGCTATTGACTTTATTAAAGCATTGGGAGAATATTCAAAAATAAAAGTTGTCGGACTTATGACTATGGCACCTTTTGTTGAAGATGAAGAAATATTACGTAATTGCTTTAGAAGATTAAGACAGTTACGTGATGAAGTAAAAGGGTTGAATTTAGCATATGCACCATGTGAGTTTTTATCTATGGGGATGAGTAACGACTATAAAATTGCAATTGAAGAAGGTGCGACTCATATAAGAGTCGGTACTGCATTGGTAGGTTGTGAGTTAAAATAATAAAATATAGAGGAGGGGTAGCATGCAAAGAGTAATAACTGTAGATGATTTAATCATCACTATTAAATACAGAAGAAAAATGAAAAACATCTATTTAAAAGTTGAAAAAAATGCTGATGTAGTAGTGAGTGCCCCTCCGAGAACACCTAACTATATCATAAAAAAACTTGTTCAAGAAAATATAGATGAGATAAAACTTAGAAGAACAAATATCTTGAAGAATGGTCATACTGTTAAAAACTATGTAACAGGTGAAAAACATTATGTTTTCGGGAAAGAATTAACTTTAGAAGTTAGACTGGGAGATAAAAATAAGGTAACTATTTCTAATGATAAGTTAATTCTAGACGTTAAAGATAAATATCAGGATAGAGAACAAATAGTAACAAGGGAACTTAGAAAGGTTGTTTATAATAAATGCTTGGAGTTTCTTAGTAAGTACGAAAAGCTTATGAATGTTCATACTGAACAGCTTAGAATTAAAAAGATGAAAACACGTTGGGGAACCTGTAATATCGAAGCGAAAAGAATCTGGATAAACTATGAACTTGTAAAATATCCAGTTGAGTGTTTGGAACATACTATTGTTCACGAACTTACTCACTTTTTGGAAACAAATCACACACCGAGATTTTATACATTGTTAGGAAAATACTATCCTAATTACAGAGAAAATGATAAATTAATAAAAGAATTTAGTAAACAACTAATCGGTAGATAAAAAGTATAGAAGTATTACAATTTTTTTGAAATTTATTATTAAATGAGAGTGGGTTAAATAATTTTTTGAAACTATTTAACTTACTCTTAAAAACAATAATTTGAGTATGTAACGATTGACTTTTTACGCTATTTACTATATAATTAATCAAGAGTTTTTAGTATTTTTTATACTAACATTTTTGATGATACTTAAAAGTATTTTTGGAGGAAAAATAAATGTCACAAATTTTAAATAAAGAAGATGGAAAAGTAGTTATCGCTTTTTCAGCAACAAAAGAAGAATTTGCGAAAGGATTAGATCAAGCATTCAAACGTGCAGTTAAACGTGTTAACGCACCTGGATTCAGAAAAGGTAAATTACCAAGAGCCGTATTCAACAAAATGTACGGTGAAGAAGCATTATTCCAAGATGCAGTAGATTTCGTATTACCAGCAGCTTATACAAAAGCTATCGATGAATTAGAAGTTTCACCATTAGCTATGCCTGATATCGATGTTAAAGAAATCAGCAAAGAAGAAGGTGTTAAATTCGAAGCAGTTGTTACTGTTAAACCAAACGTTGAATTAGGTGAATATAAAAACCTTGGATTAGAAAAAGACTCAGTAGAAGTAACTGATGCTGATGTAGAAGAAAGATTAGATAGCTTATTAAGCCGTCAAGCTGAATGGCAAATCAAAGAAGGAGAATCTAAAAAAGGTGATATCGTAGTTATCGACTTTAAAGGATTCATCGGAGACGAAGCATTTGAAGGTGGAGAAGCTAAAGGTTACGAATTAGAATTAGGTTCAGGTTCATTCATCCCTGGATTCGAAGAACAATTAGAAGGAAAAGTTGCACCAGTTGACACAGAAGTTAACGTAACATTCCCAGAAAACTACCAAGTAGCTGACCTTGCAGGTAAAGCGGCTAGATTCGAAGTTACAGTTCACGATGTAAAAGAAAAAGTTTTACCAGAGTTAACTGATGAATTCGTTAAAGAATTTTCTAAAGAAGCAGCTTCAACTGTAGCTGAATACAAAGAAAAATTAAAAGAAGAAATCAAATTAGAAAAAGAAAACTTAGCAGAAAAATCTTACTCTGATAAAGTAATTTCTACAGCTGTAGAAAACGCAAAAGTTTCTGTACCAGAAAAATTAGTAGAACAAGAAGTTAACTCTATGTTCGAACAATTCACTGGAAACTTATCTCGTCAAGGATTATCATTCGACTTATATGAGCAATTCACTGGAAAAGGTGAAGCTGATCTTAAAGCAGAAATGAAATCAGACGCTGAAAACAAAATCAAAACTTCATTTGTACTAGGTGAAATCGCTGAAGTAGAAAAAGTTGAAGTAACAGAAGCGGACATCGATGCAGAAGTTAAAGAACTTGCTACTATGTACAACATGACTGAAGAAGGAATCAAACAACGTATTAGTGTTGAAGACTTACGTGGTGAGTTAGTAATCCAAAAAACTGTTGATTTCTTAAAAGCTAACAACTAATTTTAGCAAATCATCCTTAAGCATATAGAATGTCTAGCATTCTATATGCTTTTTTTATGATAATAAGGTGGTGACAGTAGTTGAACGAATATATTAAAAGCCTAGAACAAGAATTTTCTTTAATAAAGAGCGGATTTAAGGAAGAAGAGAAGAGAGCCTTGGCTGATTATAAAAATAACGATAGAGCTTATATTAAGAAGTTGGCTTTCTTATCATACGAATCAAAAGTATATCAAGTTAGAATGTACGGTGTGTTTCTTTTCGGTTATTTATCAGATGATAGTGATATCCTAACTTTTATGAGAGATGAAGTATCTAAAGATGATAATTGGAGAGTGCAAGAGGTACTTGCGAAAGCATTCGATGAATATTGTAAAAATAAAGGTTATGAAAATTCAATCTCTGTAATTGATGAGTGGCTAAGGTCTGATAATCCGAATACGAGAAGAGCTGTTACAGAAGGATTAAGGATATGGACCAGTAGACCATATTTCAAAGAAAATCCACAAGAAGCAATAAAAAGAATAGCCTCATTAAAAGAAGATACTAGTGAATATGTAAGAAAATCAGTAGGAAACGCATTAAGGGATATAAGTAGAAAATTTCCAGAACTTATAAGTGAAGAATTAAAAACTTGGAATTTAGAAACTAGGGAAATCAAACAAGTATATAAATTAGCGAGTAGGTTTGTTGTGGAGTAAGTATAATAAGATAAAGTAGTAAAAGGGTACTGTACTCAAAAAGTTAGACAGAATTCTATTCTTAGTCAAATTCGGTTAATTATAAAAGGTTAATTTCCAGATAAAAACTAGTTTCAAATTAAATTTCAGTATGTTTACTTTAACTGGAATTTACTTTGGGAATTAATGTAATAATTCTACTATATCCTTTCCTTCAAATTTATTGACAAGAATAAAATAGATATGTTAGAATGTAATTAAGTGAATTGGATGAATATATTCACATATAAACACGAAAAGCAACTGAAGTGGAGTTTCAGTTGCTTTTTTATATGTATTAGCGTACTCACTTTAGTAGGCTAATATATATTCATACATGAAGTGATACATGCACGTCGTACCTAAATAGAGCTACTTCTTCCTGTTGTTTTTATCATTTAGGTATAAATAGGAGAATAACTCCTACAAATAGCCCAACAAGGATTTGGATGAATATATCAACCATATAAACACCTCCCTTCCGGGCAAGTAGCCTACTTTTATTATAACACTATAAATCTTGTAAGAAAAGATATTCCTATAATATTTAGAATTAAAATTGCATTTTTAAGATTATGTAAATAGAAGATAAAAAGTGGTTCAAGCCCTCAGAATTCTAAAAAATCATATAAAAACTCATAAACCGCTACGGTAGTGACTCGACAAAATCTTGTGACTCCTAAATCACGATTTTGGAGTCATTCCTTTCCATTTAAAAATTAGTTTCAGGTTAAATTCCAGTTTTTTATTTGAACTGGAATTTACTTTGGGAATTAATAAGTAATAATTTTACTATATCCTTATAATATTTTACATTGAATTTTATAGATTTTTATAATATAATGAAAGTAATAAGAGATGTCTATCCTCCTCCCCCGTTGTTATTTTTTGGAGGGGGATCGACATCTCTTTTTTATGTTGCTATTTCATTTGTTCACTTATTCTACTTACTTTTTCTAGAATTTCATCTAGACTGAAGTAGCCACTTTTTTGAATAGATAATCTTCCTTCGATATATACTTCTACAGTTGGTGCAGAAAGAATGCCTCGTTGAGCGGCAATTTCCATATTTTCTTCTAATGAAATGTAGTATGCCGTGATATCTTTATGATCTTCTAGCCACATAGTAATTCTGTTTTTTATTGAGTGACATGGCATACAAGTAGCTGTTCCGTATTGAATAATCGTTATGTCATTATCACTGATAATTTTATTTAAGTCGTCATTTTTTGTAAAGTCAATCATATTTTATCTTCCTTTATTTTTTTGTATAAGAAGCAGTGTAGTAAGGTGTCTTCTTTTAATATGTGTATATTATAGTTGTTTTAAAGGAGAATAACAACTATTTTTAATTGTGTATATACATGATCTAAAAATAAGATATTATAAAAATTTTCTGAAAACTATTGACAATAATTTTTAAACGTGATATTATTTTTATAACGTAAATAGAGTAAGTATTATAAAAAGAGGCCGCGATGACTAATTTAAAAGGTAGCATCGCCGAAGTGATTTATTTCACTGGGGTTATGTCGAATAGGCATAGCACTGTCATTAGAAAATGCCCATTTTCTTCATGGTGAGCTTTTTATAATAAGGGCAAGAGGAATAGGATAGAATTATAAGCTAGACTACAAGGACCTTTTGTTCTTGTAGTCTATTTTTTATAACTTATTTGAAGGAGAAAGTAATGAGATTATTTGATGGCATGACGGTGGAAAATGGTGAACTAAATATTTCTGGTGTTGGGGTTAGTGAGTTAAAAGCTCAATACGGAACACCACTTTATGTTTATGATGAGAATATGTTAGTGAACCAATGTAGAACTTTTATTAATAATTTCAAAAGTTCGAGGTTCAATACAGAAGTTCTTTACGCATCGAAAGCTTTTAGTTGTTTAGAGGTATTAAGAATTGCGAGTAGAGAAGGCTTAGGTGTAGATGTGGTTTCACTTGGTGAAATTCATACAGCATATAAAGCTGGATATGATATGAGACGAGCTTATTTCCACGGAAATAATAAAACTCGTGAGGAACTACAATATGCTTTAGAAGTTGGTGTAGGAACTATCGTTGTAGATAATGACTATGAATATGAAATGATTAATGAAATTGTAAGAGAGAGTGGAAATACTGTAGATGTATTATTAAGAATTAATACAGGTATCGATGCTCATACTCATGAATATATCAAAACTGCAAAAGATGATTCGAAATTTGGTTATTCAGTATATGATGAAACAATTTATGATTTAATCGCAGATATTAATAACCAAAGTAATCTTAATTTTGTGGGATTCCATTCACATATTGGATCACAAATTTTTGAAAAAACTTCATTTTTCGAAGCTGTAAAAGTAGTAATGGAATTTACGAAAAAAGTTCAAGAAAGATTAGGTTTAACTATAAGTGTTCTTAACCTAGGAGGAGGTTTCGGGGTTTATTACACTGAAGAGGATAGACCTTTTGAACTTGCTGAATTTTTAAGAGAGTATATCGAAGTAGTTGAACGTGAGAGTGATAATTTCGGATTAGACTTAACTAAGGTAGTTATTGAACCCGGTAGAAGTTTAACATGTAACGCTGGTAGCACATTATACAGTGTTGGTGGAGTTAAGAAGACTTTTGCAGGTCGTGAATATGTGTTTGTTGATGGTGGTATGGCAGATAACCCCCGCTATGCATTATATAAAGCAAAATATGAGGCTATGTTAGCCAACAAGATGAATGAAGAAGCAGATACAACTTATACAGTTGCTGGTAAGTGTTGTGAGTCTGGAGACATGTTAGTAATGGATGCAAAATTACCTAAAGCTGAGCAAGGTGATTTACTATTAGTATCATCGACAGGGGCATATAACTACAGTATGAGTAGTAATTACAATAGATTACCGAAATTACCGGTAGTATTTGTAAAAGATGGAACTAGTCGCCTAGTAGTGAAAGGTGAAACTTTAGAAGATTTAATTAGACAAGATATTTAATTTTAAAACAATAATAAAAAGCATTATTAAAAATATACAAAAATAACATAGATACAAGGAGAACAAGATTATGACAATTTATACAGGAAGCGGAGTAGCAATAGTAACACCATTTTTCGAGGATGGAAGTGTGGATTATAAAACATTTGGAGAGTTAATCGAATTCCAAATTAGTGAAGGTACAGATGCGATTATCGTAGCGGGAACTACAGGTGAGAGTTCAACTATGCCTGATGATGAGCAAGTAGCGGTTATTAAATTCGCGATTGATAGAGTTGCAGGACGTGTACCAGTTATCGCAGGTAGCGGAGTTAACGATACAGCTCACTCAATTAGATTAAGTAAAGAGATTGAAAAATTAGGACCGGATGCATTGTTAGTAGTAACTCCTTACTACATCAAAACTAGCCAACAAGGTTTAATCGAGCACTTCGAAGCAATCGCTAATAGTGTCGATTTACCAATTGTACTTTATAATGTACCAGGAAGAACTGGGCAAGTTATGGCGCCTGAGACTATTTTACACTTATCTCAACACAAAAATATCGTAGCGTACAAAGATGCTGTAGGTGATATTGCTCATACTTTAGCAGTTCGAAACTTAGTAGGGGATAACATTGATATTTACTCAGGAAATGATGACATCAATGTACCGATTATTTTAGCTGGAGGTAAAGGAACGATTTCTGTTTTAGCTAACGTTTATCCAAAAGCAACACATTTAATGTGTAAATACGCCTTAGAAAGACAAGTGGATAAAGCTTTCGGACTTCAACTTAAATATTTAGACTTTATCCACATGTTATTCGCTGAGCCAAATCCAATGCCAGTTAAAAAATGTGTAGAATTAATCGGAAAAGCAGCTTGTCACTACCGTCTACCAATGACACATGTTGCACCAACATTAGCGACAAGATTAGAGCAAGAAATTGCAAGACTTAATTCATTACAAGGAGAGTAAAAATGAGAGTTTTATTAAGTGGTTATAATGGAACTATGGGGCAAGTTCTAAAAAATTATATTCAAGATAGTACTGATTTAGAAATTGTTGCAGGTGTAGGACGTGAATTATTAGAGGAAAAGTTTCCTACTTATACTTCATATGAAGGTTTAGAGAAGATTGCTGATGTAATTATTGATTTTTCTCATCATGCGGGTACTGGTGAACTAGTGGAGTATGCTAAACGTACATCAACAAAAGTCGTAATTGCGACAACTGGTCATACTACAGAAGAATTAGAATTAATCGATGACCTAGCTACACAAGTAGGGGTAGTTTACGCAGGAAATTATAGCCTTGGAGTAAATGTCTTAGTAGAATTAGTAAAAAAAGCTAGCGAATTGTTACTAGGATATGATATTGAAGTTATTGAAAAACATCACAATAAAAAAGTAGATGCTCCTAGTGGAACTGCAAAAATGTTAGTTGATGCGGTTAAAGACGTAGAAGATTACAATAGAGTCTATGGTCGTCACGGAGATATGAAACGTCAAGAAAAAGAAATTGGAATCCATGCGGTTCGTGGTGGAACTATAGTAGGTGAACATGAAGTGATTTTTGCTGGTGAAGATGAGGTAATCGAGATTAAACATACAGCTTTAAGTAAAAAAATGTTTGCAAAAGGTTCTGTTATAGCTGCACAGTGGCTTAACAGTGTAGAAGAACCTAGATTATATTCTATGAAAGATGTGCTAGGTATAAAATAATAAAGTCAGAAGAGAATAATAAAATTAGTGTAAGCTAATAAAGTTTGGAGCGACTCAAGTGATTTTGAGAAAATAATATTTTGAGTTTTCTCCACTAAGTTTATAAAGATATTAATAAACACGGGGCTGCGCCAAAAGTCCTAAATTTTAACAAAGTGTATATGATAACTCATAGACGCAGTGGTTTATTGATATCTAAATTCGCTTTATAAAAGCTTTTTAGATATCTAATAAACTGTGCGGGGGTGACTCGACAAAATCGATTTCTACGAAATCGCGATTTTTGAGTCACTCCCTAAAAAAATACTATAATAAAGTTAGTTTGACATATGTAAAAATTAGATATAAAATAGAAAAAAATCATATAGATAATAGGAGAAAGAAATGAAATCAACAGAAGAGATTATTAAATTTATAGCAACATCTGAAAAGAAAACACCGGTAAAAGTCTACGTTAATTTTAATGCTGATGTAGAATTTCCAGAGACTTTAGAGGTTTATGGAGAAGGAAATTCAAAAATTATTTTTGCAGATTTCGCTGATTGGGTGGAATTTTATGAAGCTAACAAAGCTGTGGTAGTAAATCATCGCGTAGAAAATGACCGCCGTAATAGTGGTGTACCGATGATTGATTTAACTCAGTTTAACGCTCGTATCGAGCCAGGGTGTTCAATTCGTGAACACGTTAGTATTGGAGATAACGCGGTTATCATGATGGGTGCTGTTATTAATATTGGGGCTAAAATCGGTAAAAACACGATGATTGATATGAATGCTATTTTAGGTGGACGAGCAGAAGTTGGTGAGAACTCTCACGTTGGCGCTGGCTCTGTGTTATCAGGAGTTATTGAACCAGCTAATGCTACACCAGTACGTGTAGGTAACAATGTTCTTATCGGGGCTAATGCGGTAGTTTTAGAAGGTGTTCAAATTGGAGACAATGCTGTTGTTGCAGCTGGAAGTGTAGTAACAAAAGATGTAGCTAGTGGTGATGTTGTGGCGGGAGTACCTGCACGAGTAATTAAAACACGTAGTGAAGTTGCAGAAGAAAAAGTAGACATTATTGCAGAATTGAGAAACTTATAATAAAGTAGGAAGAGAAGATGAAAGTAATTATTGAAGAGAATTTAACATCATGGCGTAGGCACCTGCACCAAAATCCAGAGTTATCTTTGGAAGAGCATAAAACTAAAGAATTTATCGCTAGTATCTTAAAAGAATATGGTATAGAATATCAAGAAACTCTTGAGACAGGGTTAGTGGTAATCTTCAAGGCAAGTGTAGATACTAAAGATACGATATTATTTAGAGCTGATATTGACGCACTTCCTATTTCAGAGGAAAATGATGTTTATTTTAAATCAAAAAATGATGGGGTAATGCATGCATGTGGCCATGATGGACATACTACTATGCTTTTAGGAAGTGTTATTGAAGCGGCTGATTATTACAAAAATAATGATACGAAGGTGAATAGTATTTTTGTATTTCAACCGGCTGAAGAAACTTTCGGCGGTGGAAATTTATTAATTAATGATTTCGATTTTTCACCGTATAACATTTTAGCAAGTTATGCCCTGCATATGAATCCAGATTATCCTGAAGGTCATATTATTTCTAAACCAAAAGAAATTATGGCTAGTGCTAATGAATATAGAATATATATTAAAGGTCGTGCAGCGCATGTTGGTTTGAAAAATACTGGAATTGATGCTCTTAATGTGGCAACAATGTTTTTTCAAGAGATGCTAAAACTTAATGCGTTACATACAAAAGCTCGTAATACCAATATTATTCATATTGGTAAAATGTACGGTGGGGATGCGATGAATGTCGTTGCTGAGAATGCATATCTGGAGGGAACGATTAGAACATACAGTATGGAAGATTTAATGACGATTAAAACTGCGATTGAAAATACGCGTGTAGGACTTGAGCATCTTACTGGTGCAAGCATTCGAGTTGATTTTGCTGAAGGATATCCTGCGGTAATCAATGATGAAGTTCCTTATCAAGTAATTAGAGAAGTCATAGAAAAAGAAAGTATCGATTATATTGAGTTGGAGGAAGCTTATCTATATGGGGAAGATTTTTCATTCTTCAGTAGACTTTCTCCTATAAACTATAGCTTTTTAGGTTTAAGAAACGAAGAGAAAAACTATGTTTCAGGATTACATACACCAACTTTCAACTTTGACGAAAAAATATTAAAAGTAGGTGTTCAATATTACCTTGGTATATTGAGTCACTATAACAAGTAACTTTATAATATAAAATAGATGTTAACCCAAAAGTTCAAAACTTTTAAAAAGTTTATATGAGAACTCATAAATGTAGTGGTTTATTGATATCTAAATTCGCTTTATGTTAACTTTTTAGACATCTAATAAACTTTGCAGGAGTGACTTAACAAAATCGATTTCTCCAAATCACGATTTTTGAGTCACTTCCTTTTATCTAAGAAAGGATCTTTTATGGCAACAATTGAGTTAAATTATAATAATATACGACAAAATGCTATTAATTTAAAAGAACGAGCACAAGACATAATAGCCGTAGTTAAAAATAATGCGTATAATTTAGGTTTAAGAGAATGTGTAAAATTATACTCAGAAGTAGGAATTAATTATTTTGCTACAACAAAAGAAGAAGAGTGCAAGGTAATTAGGGAAATATTAGGAAAGGATGCTAATATCTTTCTTCTAAATCCAACTTACGACTTTGCATTAGCAAGAGAGTATAATATCGAGATAAATATAGCGAGTCTTGACTATTTAAAAGAAAACCTAGAAAGACTGAGAGATTTAACGTTACAGTTGGAATTCGCTGGTAGTATGAGACGCGCTGGAGCAAAAAATCTAGAAGAAGTATTAGAAATTATAGCTTTCTGCAAAGAAAATAATTTGAAATTAAAAGGATTTTGGTCTCATTTTTCATTTGCGGATGAGTTTGATGGTTTCTATGAAAAAGAAAAAGAATTGGTGTTAAATGTTCTTGATAAAGCATTGAAAAATTACAATTTCGAAGTAGTTCATCTACAAAATAGTGCTTCATTTTTACGTGATGGTGTGTTTGAGAAAACAACACACCAGAGATTAGGGATTATTCTTTATGGAGCTATGCCTTATGATGTGAAGGAAAATCCAGTTGCTCTAAAAAATTTAGTTATTAAGAATCCAATTACGGTTTATGGTAAAATAATTAGTATAGTAAAATTAAATAAAGGTGAGTGTATAGGGTATTCAAATTCTTATATAGCTGATGTTGATAAAAGAGTAGGAATTGTAAATATTGGCTATGGTGATGGAATACTACGAGACAGATTAAAAGGAAAAACTTGTATAATTAATGGAAAAGATAGAAATATTTACTCAACTATGATGAGTCACTTAGTTGTTGAAATAGGCGAAGAAGAACAAATAGGTGATAGAGTTTATGTTTATGATGACAAACAACAACTTCATGATTATACTAAGTATTTTGGACCGAATTCTGTTCAACTTGCTGCATTGAATTATGATAGTTTAATAGTGAAAAAGATATATTAAAAATAAGGGAGCTGACCCAAAAGTCCTAAATTTTAACAAAGTGTATATGAAAACTCATAGACGCAGTGGTTTATTGATATCTAAATTCACTTTATAAAAGCTTTTTAGATATCTAATAAACTGTGCGGGAGTTACTCGACAAAATCGATTTCTACGAAATCACGATTTTTGAGTCACTCCCATTTTATATTTGTAAATTTTTGGCGTAATTAAAAGAAAGAAGCGATTCATGATAAACATGAGTCACTTCTTTTAAAAAAAGGAAAAATTTTAAATGAATTTAAATTAATAAATATTAATCTAAATATATTAGAGATACTTAATTTTATTTTTCTTGTTCTTCTTGGAATTTTTTAGCAATTTTTGCTTCAAAATCTTGAGGGATAGAACTTTGTTTGATTACTATTACGTCAGATTTAGCATATCTAACGATACCTTCAGAAACTGATCCCATAAGCATACGTTTGAATCCTGTTAATCCTGAAGATCCACAAACTACAAGGTCAATACCTTTTTCATCAACGATGTCTTCACTAAGAACAATTTTAGGAATACCTTGTTCAACGATACCGAATACTTTAGTTAGGCCAGCTTCTTTAGCAGAATCCACATAACTATCAACTAATTCTTTAGTACGTTTATAGAATGAGTTAAAAATATATGGATCTGATAGACCAGAAGTTGCGATTGTCGCATCGATAACAGAAGCGATGTATAATTCCGCATCTTCATTTCTTAATGCTATAGCTACAGCATTAGTGAATGCCCACTCAGCTTGTTTAGAACCGTCCACTGCGACTAAAATTTTAGAATATTTGTTTTCCATGATCAGAACCTCCGATTTCTATTTCTTTACTTATATTATACCATATTTATAAAAAAAGTAAACGCTATTTTCATAAAAACAGTATTAATTTTTAAAAATAAAGTAAAGAAAAACCTATAAGACTATACAGCTTTGTATTTTCCTATAGGTTTAATTTTTTTAATTTTATGAATGTCGATTATCCGTTTTCATCAATTACAGTGATAAGTCTTTTTCTCTTGTGTTCCTTATCATCTATTGTTACTTTATACACTAGTTCATAAGTACCTGGCTTGGTATTATCTACTTCACCTTCGATAATAAGATCATCAAGATAAGATTGCCCAGCTTTACGAGCAATTATACCTTCTTTACCTAAATCTACCTCTTCTCCTACTTTAATAGTAGTATTTTCAGGAATAATAAAGTAAAAAGTACGCTCAAGACGACGCTCAAGACGTTTTCTGTATTTTTCTTCATCTTCTGCACTCATGCGATCTCTAAGTTTTTCATCAACTAAAGGCATTAGTTCGACTTCAGTATCAGCAATACAAATTCTACTATTAACAAGTGTAAAGGTTTGAGTTCTTCCCGGTCCGCAGTAAGATTGACATCCTATGATGAATTCAGCATTAGGTGCTTTCTTTTTTAATTTAGGAATTAAAGTTTTTAGATTAACACCAAGGCAATCATCGCACAATCTAAATGTTACTTTATCTTCAGTAACAACATTTTTATCATTCTGAGCCATAATTTATCCTTTCATATTTTTATTTATTTTAAACTAAAATTTATTATATCACATAATCTTTATAAATAAAATTTTAAACGCACTTCTTAAGTGGAAATTATTTTAAATTTCTTCTTGAATATGTTATTTAATACAAAAAGAGATACAAATAAAATCAGTATATGTAAAATTATCGTTGTAATTAGACTTATAAAGAAGTTTTCAGGAACCATTTTTATAAGGTTAGATTCATCAGGACTTAATAACCATAGATCATTAGAAAATAGTAATTGATGGAATTTTATCCAAAATGAATTGAAATTGTATGAAATTATACCAGCTAATACTATGATTAAAAGAATAAAAGCTAATAATGTTTTATTAAATATTTTTGTGATATAAAATATAGTGTAATTCTTATATACTAATGCTATTAGAATAGTAGAGAGAATAAATATAATAATAAAGAGTATCATAAGATTGAAACTTACATTATATAATGTTTTAACATCTTTCATATGAAGGATATCTTTTTCAGAAAACCAAGTTGTATTTAGTTCGACTTTGTTAGTAAGATATTCTAATAAATTATTTGTATTTTCTATTAATTCATCATCTGTAGTATTAATACTAGGGGCTAAATTTTCTCTTAGATAGAAATTCTTATAAAAATTTAGATTAAAACAATTGTAAAATATTATACCGAGTATTGAACTAATAAATAGTGAAAAATTTTGAATAATGATTAGTATTTGTCTCAAATATTTGTTCATAAAAGTACCTCCGTTTAATATTATATCACATGAAGAGAGTTGTAGTTAAAGTTTTTCCTTTATATTTGGTTTACATATTTACAGAAATTAACAAAAAATAATGAATTATAAAAGTTTTTGAGTAAAAAATATTTAATATTTATGTGAATTATGTTAAAATATATGTATATAGTTATTTATTTTGGGGGAAATCATGAATAAGTTTTTTAAGATCTATTTAGAGTTAAGAGAAAAAATAGAAAATAGGCAATATAGGTCTAACTCACTCTTGCCGAGTGAAAATGAGCTTGCAAGAGAATATGATGTTTCTAGGGAAACTATAAGAAAGGCATTGTTATTATTATTGGAAAATGGATATATCCATAAAATTCAAGGTAAGGGGTCTATTGTTCTTGATGTTCATAGATATAGATTACCGGTAACAGGTCTTTTAAGTTTTAAAGAACGTAGACAATTTCAAGATGTTGAAACAACTACTAAGGTATTAGTAAATGAAGAAGTATATGCTCCGGATTTTCTAGTTAGGTTAGGACTTGTAAAACAAGATGAGAAATTAATTTATTTAGTTCGTCAGAGATTTGTCGATGGCGAAGCGATAATTTTAGACAAAGATTATATAAGAAAGAGCGCAATTGGAGAGTTACCGACTGATCGTGTAGAAGAATCTTTATATGAATATTTGGAGAATGATTTAGGAATAAAGATTTCATATGGAAATAAAGATTTTAAAATTGAACCAATTAATGAAGAAGATTCGATATATATCGATTTGAATGGTCATAAACATATTGCAGTATTAAGAAGTGATGTGTATACAGAAGGAACTGATTTTTTACATTATACAGAAAGTCGTCATAGAGTAGACAAGTTTCATTTTTCAGAATTTGCTAGAAGAAAATCAACTAGAGTAAATTAAACTAGTAATAGAAAAGAACTTTAAACAAAATTATTTGTTTGAAGTTCTTTTCTATAAAATTTCAAGTAAAAAATTCTTAAGTATTTTTTTTTCTATAATATTTTTACTATTAATATTTCTAAATATTGATTAATAAACATCAAGAATATTAAATAAGTATAGAAATTTTGAAAAATTTTTTTTGGCAATTTTTTGCAAAAAATAATCATTGAAAAATCATAAAATAGGGTGTATAATAAATATAACATTTAAATTTCCGGGAAATAATCCTTGGAAATATTTTTATGGGAGTGTGAGGAAATAATGAAGATTATTGTTTATTCATTGACTGGAAATTGTAAAAGATTTGTAGACATGTGTGAAATTCCCGAAGAAGATGTAATTTATTTACAGGATATTGATTACGATGTTAATTTCGATTATATCTTAATAACACCGACATTTGGTTTTGGAGAAGTACCAGTTGCAGTCTCTAAGTTTTTAAAAGAGAACTATAAACATTTAAAAGGTGTTGTTGGTAGTGGGAATAAAAATTGGGGTGAAAGATTTGCCAATGCTGCTGAAATTATTAGCAGTAAGTATAGCATTCCGCTACTAATGAAAATCGAATTACATGGCAATAAAAAAGATATAAGTGAATTTAAAAAAATATATTTGGAGAGTGTAAAGAATGGAGAAATTTAACCATATTGAACTAAATAATGAAGTAACAAAAAGAGGCGATAATGGATTTTTCAAATTAGAAAAAGACGTGGAAGCTATTGAGGAATTTCTTCGTGAAGTAGACTTTCGTACAAAAAAATTTAGTTCTGAAATGAAGAGACTTAGATATTTAGTAGAGGAGAATTTCTACTATAATATTTTTGATAAATACATTGAAGATGAAATTTTAGAATGTTTAGAATTAGCTGCAAATTTCAAGTTTGAATTTAAGAGTTATATGGCGGCTAGTAAGTTCTATAAGGACTATGCATTAAAAACTAATGATAAAAAACAATATTTAGAAAACTTTAATCAACATGTATTTATCGTAGCTATGTACTTAGGTGATGGCGATGTTGCTTTAGCTAAAGAACTTATGATTTCAATGCTTGAGCAAAGATTACAACCTGCTACACCAACATTTCTAAATTCAGGAAGAAGTCGTCGTGGTGAGTTAGTATCATGTTTCTTATTAGAAGTAGGAGATTCACTAAATTCTATTAACTATATTGATTCAACAGCTAAGCAACTTTCAAAAATTGGTGGAGGAGTTGCGATTAACTTATCAAAACTACGTGCACGTGGTGAAAGTATTAAAGGTATTAAAGGAGTAGCTAAGGGTATTATTCCTGTTGCTAAATCTTTAGAACAAGGTTTTGCATATGCCGATCAACTTGGACAACGTCCAGGAGCAGGAGCTGTATACTTAAATATCTTCCACTATGATGTATTAGAATTCCTAGATACTAAGAAGGTTAATGCCGATGAAGAATTACGTCTTCCAACGATTTCTACAGGAATTATCGTACCATCACTATTCTTCGATTTAGCTCGTGAAAACAAAGACTTCTATATGTTTGGACCTCATTCAATCTATGAAGAATATGGTTTAGTGTTAGACGACATCGATATTGCTAAGTACTATGATGAATTTGTAGCGAATGAAAATATTATGAAACGTAAATTCGATGCTCGTGATATGCTTAACTTAATAGCTCAAACTCAATTACAATCAGGATACCCATACTTAATGTTCAAAGATAATGCGAACAAAAATCACGCACTTCGTGAAATTGGACAAGTTAAGATGAGTAATCTATGTACTGAGATTTTCCAATTACAAGAAACTTCAGTAATTAAAGATTACGGTGAAGGGGATATTATTAAACGTGATATTTCTTGTAACTTAGCTTCATTAAATATCGTAAATGTAATGGAAAGTAAAAAAATTAAAGAATCTATTTATTCAGGAATGGATTCATTAACATTTGTAAGTAATTCTACTAAGATTAAAAATGCGCCTGGTGTAGTAAAAGCCAATGATGAGTTTCACTCTGTAGGTTTAGGAGCTATGAATCTTAATGGATATTTAGCGAAGAATCTGATTGCATATGAGAGTGAAGAAGCAAAAGATTTTGCTAATGTCTTCTTCATGATGATGAACTATTATACATTAGAACGTTCAATGCAAATTGCTAAAAAACGTAAAGAAACATTTAAAGATTTTGAAAAATCGGATTATTACAATGGAAGTTATTTTACTAAATATATTGAAAATGACTACCTACCAGTAACTGATAAAGTAAAAGATTTATTTGAAGGAATCTATGTTCCTACAAAAGAAGACTGGAAGAGCCTAAAAAATAGGGTAAAAGAAAATGGTCTATATCACGCTTATAGAATGGCTATTGCACCGACTCAAAGTATCTCATATGTTCAAAACTCGACATCAAGTGTATTACCAATTGTTGATAAAATTGAACGTAGAAGTTATGGAAATGCTGAAACATTCTATCCGATGCCATACTTAAGTCCAAAAACTCAATGGTACTATAAATCAGCGTTTACTATAGATCAAATGAAACTTATTGATTTAATGTCAGTAATTCAAGAACACGTAGACCAAGGTATTTCTGTGATTTTATTCGTAAATTCTGATATTACAACAAGAGAACTTGCAAGATATTATATTTACGCACATCACAAAGGATTGAAATCATTATATTACACAAGAAACAAACTACTTTCTGTAGAAGAATGTACTTCTTGTTCTATATAGAAAAGAGAGGAAAAATTACTAATTATGAAAGCAGTAAACTGGAATAAACAAGATGACTTAACTTTCATGTATTGGCGTCAAAATATTGCACAATTTTGGGTTGATACTGAGTTTAAAGTGTCAAAAGATATTAAAAGTTGGAATGAAGATTTAAACGATAAAGAACGTGAAGCTTATAAAAAAATATTAGCTGGTCTAACGGGACTTGATACTCAACAAGGTGATAAAGGTATGCCACTTGTATCTTTACATACTGAAGATATGAGAAAACAAGCTGTTTATAGCTTTATGGGAATGATGGAGCAAATTCACGCGAAAAGTTATTCTACTATTTTTACATCATTAATTCCTTCACAAGAAACAGACTACTTATTAGATGAGTGGGTTCCTAGTAATCCAGAACTTCAATATAAAGCGAAATTAATTGAAGACTACTACATGAAACTGTTCAAGCCAGAAGTTCCTAAATATGATTTATATATGGCTCGTGTTGCGTCAGTATTCTTAGAAAGTTACATTTTTTATAGTGGATTTTTCTATCCATTATATTTAGCTGGGCAAGGAAAGGTAACGACTTCTGGAGAGGTTATTCGTAAAATTTTATTAGATGAAACTATTCACGGAAGTTTTACAGGATTTGATGCTCAAGAACTATTCAAAACTCTTACTCAAGAAGAGCAAGAACGTGCTGAAAAAGAAATGTATAAACTACTATTAGATTTATACGAAAATGAGTTAAAATATACTAAAGATATATATGATGAAATTGGTTTATATGAAGAAGTAAAAGACTATGTAGAATATAATGCTAACCGTGCATTAGCTAACTTAGGATATCCTGGATACTTCGAAGATAAAGAAATTAATCCAATTATTGAAAATGCGATGAATACAAATACTAAGAACCATGACTTCTTTAGTGTTAAAGGTGATGGATATGTAGTTAGTATGAATATTGAATCAATTGAAGATGAGGATTTCATTTTTGAATAGGTAAAAATCATGAAAATATTATTAGTAAGACATGGTGAGACAGATTATAATAAAAATAGACTAATTCAGGGTCATAGTGACATTGAATTAAATGAAACTGGTAGAAATCAAGCGACTTCTGCGGGAGAAAAGCTAAGTGATCACAATATCGATTATGCTTTTAGTAGCCCATTAAAAAGAGCAGTAGAGACTGCGAGACTTATGCTTGATAACTCTAATAATAGTCAAAATATTTCTAAAGAAATAACTACCGATGAGCGTTTAATCGAAAAATTCTTTGGAGATTTTGAAGGTAGTACATTTGATGAGTATTTTTTTGCACTTGAATCTGAACAAGGATTAGAGTCGATAGAGAAAGATGAAGACGTTTATGAGAGAGTTAATTCATTTTTCAGTGAACAATATTTAAAACATAAAGACGAAACAATTTTAGTTGTTTGTCATGGTGCATTAATCCGTATATTTTTAACTGCAGTAAGAGCATATCCAAATACGACTACATTGGTGGATAATACTGGATTAAATATCTTAAACTATGATGGACAAGAGTTCATATTAGAGAAATTTAATATATAGATAAAACAAGGGGAGACTTAGAGATTGTGAACTAGTAAAAATCAATTTCTATAAGTTGCCCCCTTATTTTTAATAAAGGAGAAGAATATATGCGTATAATTTTAGCACGACATGGAGAAACAGATTATAATAAAAATAAAATGGTTCAAGGGCATACCGATATTCCTCTAAATGAAGAGGGAATTCGTCAAGGAATTGCAGCGGGCAAGAAAATTGAAGATTATGATATTGATATAGCTTACAGTAGTGTTTTAGGTAGAGCATACGATACAGCTAGATATATGCTAGATAATTCAAACAGTGAAGATAATAAAAAATTAGAAGTAATTAAAGATAAAAGATTAATAGAGAAGTCATACGGGGAGTATGAAGGAGTTTCTTTTGCCGAGTATGGAGCAGGAATGAAGGCAGGTGAAACGAGAGGAATGGAACTAGATTCTGATGCAGCTGATAGAGTGGAGGCATTCTTTAAAGAAAAGTATGAAGAACACCCAGATAAGACAATATTAGCAGTATGTCACGGTGGATTAATTCGTTCTTTTTTAACTCAAAAAGGTATTAAAGAGGTAGGACGTGGAGTTATTATAAATACTTCAGTTAGCATCCTTGAATACGATGGTAATAAATTCGAACTTATAGAGTTTAATAAATAAGTAGTTAATAGGAACTTTTGCTAATGTATTGCAAGAGGATAACTTTTAAAATTGAGTTGTTTGAAACTTTGATTTTGAAAGTTATCCTTATTTTTATTTAGAGTTCAAATAATTGTTAAGATTGCAACGGAAGATAAGTTCTATAAAAAATAATTTAGTGGATTTTTTATTTTTTGTATCGGAATATTTATAATGATATGTGATGTTGATTCTGTAAATCCCTGTAAATTAATCGTATTATTAGAGGCGTTTCATCTACATAGTCTCTTTTTGTATAAACTAAAAAAGCCTAATTATTTTATATAGTGCGTTGACTAGTCACATTAAATAGTATATAATTTTATATGAAAGATGATTTTAAAAGGAGAATGATTATGAGTTTTAAAAAAAATACACCGTATGAAAAATATAATACATTCAGTATTAAAAAATTTAAAGTAGGTGTAGTATCTGTGCTAGTTGGTTCTACATTTTTTGTTGCTGGAGGAGTGGCTTTAGCAAGTGACAAAGAAGAGATAGCTAGTAATATAACTACTCCAGTCGCAGAAACTACAAGTCCTTCAACTTTAACAGGGGGTAATGCAGATGTATCAACTGAGAGTAATGGGAACTCTCTTCAAGGAGTACCTCGTACAGCGGAAGTAAGAAATGAAAATGGTGCAGCGGGAACAACATTAGGAAGTGATAGAGCTGCATCAACAGAAAATACTGAAGCAAGCAACAATAATGAGAAACCTAGAGGGCTTGATAGAGCAACAGTACCAGCAAATTATGATGGTAAAGTGAGCCTTATTGGTCAATGGACAAGGGAATCAAACGAAAAAAAAGATACTGAAAATACATATAAGAATGCTACAGATAAATTAGGGAATCCATTGCCTAATCCCGGTCTTTTCCGTGGTATCGCAAAAACTTTTCTTGGCTGGTCTGATAAGCCACCTATAGATGGAAAAATTGCAGAAGGAGCAAGATTGTTCTCTCCAGAAGACACTTTAGCCACTGCCTTTCCAGATGGATTGAAAGCTGATTCCAAACTATACGGTGTATATGCCAGTTTGAATGACCAGGATAAGCCTTTCCCTACCAGTAAATTTTCTATGGGATTTGCTATTATCAATGGAATGAGGAAGTTTGAAATCAATGATAACAAAGTCAAAATTGACACTAATGTAGAATCAGAGGATGTTTTACCAAATACTAAGTTAAAAAAAGAAACGAATGACGATAAAACTAACACTCGTAGAATAATTGATGAGTATCAACCTTCTAATAACGATACTACAAAAGTCAATGAAGTAGTTTTAAAATCCGAATTTGAAATGGATAAAACTACAGCAATGCTTGTTTATAAAAATCCTTGGGTTGGGTATGTTGGTCCAGTTTTATCTAATTCATACAAAGGTAATAAATTTGAAATAGATGAAGTGGAAAAAACTTACACATATGTAGATTTAAATGTAAAATTAGACAAAGATTTAGTTATTCCGGAAAAATTATATGCAGAGTTTAATGGTTACTCATGGAGACCCTTATATGCAATTGGTCATAAGGAAGATGGAACGAAAGAACTTCTACATGTATATTCAAAAAATGGAACAGATTTAGGAAATTCAAAAGATAGCTTTAATTCATTAGTTAGTAATACAGATCCTAGTGTTATGTTTGGTGTTGAAACTAAAGGTAACCATAATATAACATTTAGAATGATTCTTAGATCGTTAAATGATAAGGATAGTGATCGTCCGGAAAACGAACGTAATGAGCGTATAGCTGAGAGTGTAGTAAAACCGGATGAAGGTAAGTCTATTGCTGAAACAATTGTGCGCAGTATGACACTTCGCTCTCTTACATCAACAGAACTTAAAGCTTTATTCTCTAATAAGAGTGATGAAGAAATCAATCAGATGGTTGTTCGTATTAATCAAGAAAAAGCCAAAGAGTTAGCAGACACAAATGGTACAACAGTTTTAAAAGTAACAGGAACAGTTGAAGGAAATGCTCATCCAAATGCAGGTAGAATCGGTAGTGGTTGGTTAAGCATGGATTCAGCTACAGATTTACCTATTGGCAAAGTAGAAGCTAACGTTTTAGAACTAGGTTATGTTACATTTTATAATGTATCTTATAAATTCCAAAGCGGAACTGAAGGAAAAACATTACCAGCAGTAATCGAAAACTACAAGCCAAAAGATACAGCTACTTACGAAAATGAAGCTAATGTAACACCAACACAACCAACAAAAACAGAATACGTAGATGAAGAAAATGATGGGAAATGGGTATTTAAAAAATATGATGCAGATACTAAAGCAGTAAATAAAGCAGATGTAGAGTTTGTAGGAACATGGGAGTTTACAGCGAATAAATATGGAGTAACCTACAAATTCAAAAGCGGAACACAAGGTAAAGTATTGCCAGAAGCGATAGAAGGCTACAAACCAACAGACTCAAATCGTTATGTAGACAAAGATAATGTAGGTGCAACTCAACCGACAAAAACAGAGTACGTAGATACAGAAAACGATGGAAAATGGGTATTCAAGAGCTACGATGCTGAAAATAAAGCAGTAAATAAGGCAGATGTAGAGTTTATAGGAAAATGGGAATTCGAAGCTAACAAATACGGTGTAACATACAGATTCGAAAGTGGAACACAAGGTAAAGCATTGCCAGAAGCGATAGAAGGCTATAAACCAACAGACCAAAATCGTTATGCAGATAAAGCGAATGTAGGTGCGACTCAACCGACAAAAACAGAGTACGTAGATGCAGAAAACGATGGTAAATGGGTATTCAAGAGCTACGATGCAGAAAGTAAAGCAGTAAATAAAGCAGATGTAGAGTTTATAGGAAAATGGGAATTTGAAGCTAATAAATACGGTGTAACATACAAATTTGAAAGTGGAACACCAGGTAAGACATTGCCAACAGCAATAGAAGGTTATAAACCAACAGACCAAAATCGTTATGTAGATAAAGCAAATGTAGTTGCGACTC
>NZ_CAURJN010000002.1:0-83680 GCF_963525165.1 uncultured Gemella sp. | reverse complement strand
TTTCATCGTAATTTAATTTTTTGGAATTTATTTTCCGTAATAATTTGACTTTAACAGCAACCTATCGTAGATTTTCAAGTCTACGGTAGGTCTTTTTTATTGATGGGGGTTCATTTTAATAAAAATCTTTTGTCTATAGATATAGGAAGAGTGGAGAATTTTTTTAAAATCGGTACTCAAGATAAATCCAATTGTCCTGGGAGATTGTATAATTAGATTAGATACTCAAAAATAAAGAGGGATTAGTATATATAATTAGATATAATATTCTTGTATTAAAAAAACTTTATTAGTTTTCTCTAACATTAAAATCCTTAATTTTCAAATTATTCATTTATATTATAAGTTATGAATATATTTTTTGTTATTTTTCAGATATTTGTTCTCTTTTTTCAGAAAAAAAGAATTGACTATATAATGTATCAGTGCTAATATATATTCATAAAATAAATTAGGTTGAAAAAATATAAGCCATCAAAACAATATGAATACCGAGTAGGTGGATGGTAATATCTGTTAATTGCAAGATTAATAGTAAAAATTAGTTGGAAGATATTTTTTAAAAATATGATTTTGATATAGCAATTTGTTGTGTTGATACTCCGTTTGTAGAGATTGATTGCTTGTTTAGTGATTTATCGTTTCAATGCAAAAGTCATTTATAGCAGGTTCTTGTATGTCAACAACAATAAACTATGCATATATTAATCCAAAAAGAACAATGAACTTAAGTGACTTTTATGGTGATAATATGATAAATGATGATAGTATATTGGATAAAAAAGCACCATCGAGTATAATCACTCCAATTTCATTTATGGCTTCTGGAATGATATCATATAAAGTGTTTTCAGAACTTACAGGTTTGGGAAATATGAAAGATATAATTCAAATCAACTTACGCACATGGGAGGTGCATAATTTTGAAATTACTAAATATATTTCCTAAGAATTTTATTAATCTAATTCTAGGGCGTTCTGTATTGAATATAGCAGATAGCTTTTATATGGTTGCGGTAACGATTGCTTTGGTAGAAGTATATAATATAGAAGCAAGTACTTTGACATCGTTTGCTTTAATAGGAATGATTCCATCGCTAGTCGCGTTTTCATATAGTTATTTCTTTAATAAGATAAAAAATACAAAGTTTTGGATTCTCTGTTTCCAAATTATGCATATTATCTTAGTCAGTCTTTTAATAATTGCATTAGTTAATAAAGCGCATATTGCTTTTATATTTATTTATAACTTTTTATTCAATTTAGTAAATTGTGTTCTTACTTCATTAAATGTAAAAGTGACACCAGAAGTTCTTGATAATGATAATAATCTGATTAAAAAATCAGTTGATATTCAATATTTTACATCAAACTCATTAGATATACTTAGTAATTTCGTTGCATCGTTGTTGCTTGGTTTTATCACTTATTTATCACTTATGCAACTAAGTATTCCAATCTTTTTAGCGGGAGTATACTTCTTTACAAAGTTAAACCTGAATAAAAATATTCAAACTACCGAAGAAACTGAGGAAACAGAAGATGTGGTCGAGGCTAGTATAGTCGGCAATATAAAGACATTATTTTCACGAAACGCAGCGTCAAAGATAATTGTTATCGAAGCATTTCTTAGTGGTGCTACTGACTTGCTTTTAAAACTGCTTCCGCTTTATCTTATTAGCATAAATATTGATGTAAAATGGTTAGCTTTAGTTCTTTCTGTATGGCGTGGTGCGGACTTAGTAGGAGCAATGGTTGCACCTTTTGTAAAAGTTCCTCCCAAAAATTTCTTTTATATGGATTATTTGATATCAGGAACTAACTTTTTATTAGTATTTATAATAGATAATAGTTATCTAAAATTATTGTTTTTCTTTATCACCTTCGTTGTAATAGGAGTTTCCGGAAACTTCTTTGAAAAAATGCTCTATGATGATTATGAAGGAGAAGATTTTGGAGCTATTCACACTATCATAACTAGTTTTTATTCAGTATTTGGCGTCTTGTTTTTATTAATACCTTTCGTTTATGACAATATAAAAGTTCTTGGAGTATCCTTGAACATATTAACAATACTGTTTGGCTTGGGAATATTTGTTTTATTGAAATTCGAAAAACGTTAAAAGGAGCAAATATTTCATAAGTATTTAAAAGAAGAAATAGAATGAGGAACAAATAATAATAATAATAATTCATAAAAAAAGAATTGAAATTCATTTGAAAAGTGGCTGACCAAAAGGTCCTAAATTTTAACAAAGTGTATATGAGAACTCATAGACGCAGTGGTTTATTGATATCTAAATTCGCTTTATAAAAGCTTTTTAGATATCTAATAAACTTTGCGGGGGTGACTCGACAAAATCGATTTCTACGAAATCACGATTTTTGAGTCACTCCCTTTTCACTATGAGAGAGTAGTGATATTTGATATAATGTATAAAAGTGAAATATATAAATTGATAAGATTATAGATTTTTTAAAATCTCCTAAAGGAGTTTTGTATGATAAAATTAGTTGTTACAGAAATAACAACGTAAAGTAGAATACAAATAAACGTTATTGAAGTCTCTCTATTAAGGGATTTGAATATAATTAGTTGTTGAAAAGTCTAGGTCGGAATTATTTTAGGAAATGGAGAAAGTGATGGATAATATAATAAATGTAAAAGGTCTAAAAAGAAGTTTTAAGACTTCGAAAAATGGTGAATTTGAAGCTATAAAAGGAATAGACTTTTCAGTGAAAGAAGGAGAAATTTTTGGTTTACTTGGACCTAATGGTGCGGGTAAAACAACAACGATAAAAATTTTGACTACGATGCTTGCTCCAAGCGAAGGAAAAGCAAAAGTGTTTGGGTTTGATACTTTTTCGGAAGCTAAAAAAGTTAGAGAATATATTAATTTTGTTTTTAGTGGTGAAAGGAGCCTTTATTGGCGGCTTAGTGCAAGAGATAACTTGGCATATTTTGCAGATTTATACAAAATTCCTTTTAAAGATCAAAAAGAGTTAATTGAAAAATTAATAGCTCAAGTGGGGTTAAGTGAGTTTATAGATAAAAAGGTAGAAACTTTCTCAAAAGGAATGAAACAAAGACTTCAAATTGCAAGAGCATTGTTAAATAATCCAAAAGTAATATTTTTAGATGAACCGAGTATTGGATTAGATCCAGTAGGAGCAAAAGAATTAAGAGAATTAATTAAAAAACTGTCTAAAGAAGGAGTAACTATTTTACTAACAACTCACTATATGCCAGAAGCAGAAGAACTTTGTGATAGAATTGCGATAATAAAAAAAGGTAAGTTACTGGCTATAGATGATGTAGTAGGTCTCCAAAATTTAGTTTCTAACGAAAGAAAAGAAGAAATAAAAGCAAAGAAAGAACGCGAACAAGAAGAGAAAAATAAAAAGAATTTAGAAATAACGTTAGAAGATATTTATATAGAACTATTGGGGGATGCATAATATGTTAAGAGCAATATTAATGAGTGCCAAAGTTCAGATGAAACAATCAATAGCACGTCCAATGTTTAGATTTTGTATTTTTATTAGCCCGATATTAAGTGGAATTTTACTCGGGATGATTTATCAAAATCGTAGTGTGGAAGATTTTATGTTATATGCTTTTATAGGAGCGGGAATTACTACTTTTTGGGGAAGTATTTGTTTTTCATCAGCTAGTGATATGGATAGAGAAAAATGGCTAGGAACTATGCCAATGATTTTCACCTCACCGATAGGTTTCGAAAATATCATTTTTGGAAAAATTTTAGGGAACACACTTTGGGGAATATTTAGTTTTGGACTTAATACGTTGACGGTAAAAATTTTATTTAATAAATCTATCCAGTTTGCAAGTTTTAGTTATTTTGTATTAATAACAATTTTAATGATAGTATCTATGATAGCTGTCGGTTTTATGATGGCAGGATTATTTACTTTATCTAGAAAAATAAGTATTCTTATGAATGTTATTGATTATCCGATAATAATGCTAACTGGGATGGTCTTTCCTATTTCGATCTTTCCAAAATTTATTCAATATATTTCATACTTATTGAGTCCAACATGGGCGATGGAAGGTTATAAATTAGCTGTTCAAGGCGGTAGTAATGAAGAATTATTGAGAGTAGCATTTATATTGGTGATTATTATAATTATTTATTTTATTATTAGTATATTTTCATTTAGAAAAATTAAGAAACTATGTGTTATTAATGGGACTTTGGAGGTGTTTTAATATGGAAAATGTGTATAGATTTTTTAGAAGAGTTAGTTTTTCATATAAAATGTCTTCGGTATTAAATGATTGGCGTGCTTTCTTTACTATAGATTTGTTAATTCCACTAATGCAAATGATGTGTTATTCATTAGTAGGATATTATGTTTATGGTGCGGAAAATATTGAAAAATGGGTTATAAGTAATGCGATAGTGACTAGTGCATTTACGGCAATTTATAGAGTTGGTCTTCAGTTAGCAAGGGAGAGGGCAAGTGGAACATTGTCTCTAATGTTAGCTACTAAAACGAGTATTTCGGAAATATTAATTTCAAGTGCAATCTCAACTATGTTACTAAGTTTTGTATCGGTAGTTTTTGGAGTTAGCGTACTTAGTTTATTATTAGGACTAGCTTGGAATGGACAAAAAGTATTGGAGTTTGTTTTTATTTTAATATTAGCAATATTTGTAGCGACTTGTTTTGGATTTTTCATCTCGTGTTTAATATTATTGACGACAGAAATTCATCTAGTAACGAATACTATAGACAAAGTACTTTTAATATTTACAGGAGCGAATTTTCCAGTTAGTAATTTCCCATATTTAGTAGAGCAATTTTGCTATACTTTACCACTAACACGATCTATACTTTTAGCTCAAAAATTAATAGGTGGGGAGAGTGTAATAAGCAACATATATCTAATTAGAGGAGAGTTAGTGTTAGCTTTTGTATTTTTAATATTAGGAATAGTGTTGTTAAAAAATCTGGAAAAAGCTGCCATAAAAGGTAGCAAGTTAGATTTACTGTAAGTAAATAAAAGGCTCAGAGTAGAAATGCTTTGGGTCTTATTTTTTAGGAAGATTGTATAATCAAATTAGACACTAAAAAAATAAAAATAATGGGGGCTGACCCAAAAGACCAGTAAAAAAAGAAGTAACGAGAAAAAACTCGGTACTTCTTTTTAAAATTAATAAACAAAAAATCATCCCCATGATATAATAATAGTATAACCAAAAACCAAAAAATCAAAGGAGATGATATAAATGAGTAACAAAGTTACCTATAAAAATTATAACATGAATCAACTACAAATACCAATGGATATAACTGATTGGATAGAAGAAAATCACATATCAAAACTAATAAATCAAGTAGTAGAAGGAATAGATGAAAAAATACTGAGATAATCATATAAAGGTGGAGGCAGATGTTCATATCATCCAAAAATGATGTTAAAAATAATAATCTACGCATATATAAATAAAGTAATAAGCGGAAGAAAAATAGAAAAACTATGTAAGGAAAACCTTCCAATGATATGGTTAGCCGCAAGACAAACACCAGATTTTCGTACAATAAATAGATTTCGAGTAGAAAAAAAAGAATTAATAGAAGAAGTATTTAAAGCGATAGTACTGAGATTGATAGACGCAGAACTTATAGACCCTAGTATATATTATCTAGATGGAACAAAAATAGAAGCAAATGCGAATAAATACACATTTGTATGGAAAAAATCAACACAAAGATACAAAGAAAAAATAACAGAAAAAATAACAGAATTTCTAGAAGAAGCAAGTAACTTGAGTGAAGAAGAATTAAAACAAGAAGAAACAGTAAAAGGATTATCAGAATTAAAAGAGTTATCACGAGAAATACTACAAGATATAGACAATCTAGGATCTAAAGAAGTTGAGCAAATAGTAGAAGTATTAGAAGAGATAAAAGAAGAACAAGAAATACAAGAAATCCCCAAAAATAGAAAGCGAGTAATAAATAAGATAACAAAGAAAATAAAAGAAGACTATCTGCCAAGGCTACGAAAATACGAAAATCAGCTAGAAATATTAAAAGACAGAAATAGTTATTCAAAAACAGATAAAGACGCAACATTCATGAGAATGAAAGAAGACCATATGAAAAATGGGCAATTAAAAGCAGGGTACAATATACAAGTAGGCACACACAATCAATATGTATTAGGTTTTACAATACATCAAAATCCAACAGATGTAAGAACATTACAATCACATATAGAAAATATTAAAGAACAAGGAATAATAGAACCAAAAACAATAGTAGCTGATGCAGGATACGGAAGTGAAGAAAATTATATTTACTGCGAAGAAAATAATTATCAGGCACTAATACCATATAATATGTGATGAGAAAAGAACTGATGAATAAATACAAAAAAGACATAAAAAACTCATCAAACTGGAAATATGATGTATTTAGTGATAGTTTCGTATGCGCAAATAATAGATATGTAGATTTTGAAAAATATATAAGTAGAACTGATAAATACGGATATAAAAGAGATTTCAAACAATACAAATGTGAAGACTGTAGTGATTGTCCAATAAAACACCTATGTACAAAAGCAAAAGGTAATAGAACAATACTATATAATCCAACGTATGAAGAGTTGAAAGAGAAACAAAGATATTTACTTTTAGAAAACGAAGAAACTAAAAATATATACTCAAAAAGAAAGATAGAAATCGAAAGTTTCTTCGGTAATTTAAAACAAAACATGGCGTTCACAAGATTTTCCCTTCGAGGAATTGAAAATGTGAGGGTCGAATTTGCCCTGCACGCTATTTCCCATAATTTAATAAAATTAGCAAAACACCTGATAGAACAGGGAGGGTTAGCTGATTTTATTGGGAAATATTTTTCATTTTTTAGAATTTCCATCAAAAATTATTCAAAAAGCCAAGAAAAGAATTTTTATCAATCTTTTCTTGGTTTTTCTTTATACTTTTGGGTCAGCCCCTTTCTCTTCGGGTATAACCCTTTGTTACTAACACGCACCTCAAGGCGCTGGCTTTCACATTCGTTCAAGCCCTATTGTATTTTGACGCCCGCTACCCGTTAAACGGGATTATTTATTTTTTCTTATTTCCAAATGGATTTGTATATTCTTTGGTTGTCAGTCTATCTATTGCAATATCATGCGATTCTTGTTCTCTGATATATTTTCTTATTGTACTTTCATTTAATCCTACAGTACTTACATAATATCCTTCTGCCCAAAACTTTCTATTTCCATACTTATATTTCAAGTTTGAATGCATATCAAATATCATCAGTGAACTTTTTCCTTTCAAATATCCCATGAAACTTGCAACACTGTATTTTGGCGGTATTGATAGTAGCAAATGTATATGGTCTGGCATTATATGTCCTTCTATTATTTCCACTCCTTTGTACTTACATAACCTTTTTATTATATCTACTATATCTCGTTTGTATTGATTAAATTCTATTTTTCGTCTATACTTAGGGGTAAATACAATATGGTATTTACATAACCACTTTGTATGCGATAAACTATTATGTTTATTTGCCATAATTAAAATCATCCTTTCTTTATTTTAGAGCTTGAACTACTCTTATTTTATCAAGAAAGGATGATTTTTCAATTGTTTAACTTTTATCTCGCACCCGCATAGCGGGTGGTTTTTTGTTTCGGAGACTTCGCCTCCTCAACTGGCTAAAGCCATTAAATAAAAAACACAGTAAAAATCTGCTATAATAAATTTACCACAAAATACCAAGGAGATTTTTACTATGTCTAAAACTAATTTTACAAGAAAATACAAAGAAAGTAAACACCTAACACTCGCAATTCGAATAATTTTATCTAACTTAATTAAAGAAGCTGAGAAATGCAAGAAGAAAAAATTACCTTTCATGTCAAAACGTACTATGGCGAAAATCACCTCAAACAGTGCTTAATGAAATCAAAAGAGGTACAGTTAGAACTAAATAAAAGGTTAACAATAAAGTTAAGTACAAAGATGAATATAGTCCAATATATGGTCAATATGTATACGAAACAAATCGAATGAAAAGTCATAATAAATCTAAGTCTGAGAAGGTTAAAGAGTTTTTAGAATACGCAGAAAAACTAATTTTAGAAGATAAACTATCACCAGATGTAGTGATAGGACGAGCATTAGCTATGGGAATATTTACAAAAGAAGAAGTAGTTTGCGTAAATATGCTCTATCGTTATATAGATGAAGGTAGACTTAAAGTTAAAAATATAGATCTTAAAGAGAAAGTAAGACGAAAAAAATGTAAAACAATGCCAAAAGAGAATAAAAAGATCTTAGGTATTAGTATAGATGAAAGACCAGTACATATTGATAATCGAGAAGAATTTGGTCATTTTGAAATAGATACAGTACATGGAAAAAAAGGTGAAAGCACATGTTTACTAACCTTAACAGAAAGAAAAACAAGAAAAGAAATCATAGTATTGATAGATTTCAAAGATAGTGAATCTGTGACATATGTATTAAAGAAATTAATGAAAAAATATCCACCGGGTATTATAAAGTCTATAACAGCGGATAATGGAGCTGAATTTTCAGCATTAGGTGAATACTTCTTGAATGTAGTAGATGTGTATTTTGCACACCCATATTCAGCCTTTGAAAGAGGTGGGAATGAGAATTTTAATAAATTAATAAGACAGTTTATACCAAAAGGTACGTCTATAGATGATTATAATAGACAATACATCGAGAATATAGTAGATAGAATAAATAATACCCCTAGGAGAATACTAGGTTATCAAACAGCAAATGAAGCCTTTAATAAGGAAGTTAGAGCGATAATAAAACAATCAGCATAGGCAAAGTATAGAAAAAACTTCCACCATTAGTCAAGGGACACTTTGTTTAAACCCTTGACTAAGATGTCTGTTTTTTCTACGTGCCTATTAAGCTGATTTGTTTCAAAAAATGGGAGGGGAAATTTTTGGTTGTGCCCCTAAGATTTTTACTGAAAAATTTTCTGTCTAATTTGATATTGACATTTACCGTCTTATTTTTTATGTTAATTTTAGAAAAAACTTAATATTAGAGTGATTTAATGAGGAAAAAGAAGAGGGCTGCCCCAAAAGTCCTAAATTTTAACAAGGTTTATATGAAAATCCATAGACGCAGTGGTTTATTGATATCTAATAAACTGTGCGGGGGTGACTCGACAAAATCGATTTCTTCGAAATCGCGATTTTTTAGTCACTCCCTTTTCGCTATGAGAGAGTAGTAATATCTGATATAATGTAAAGAAGTGAAATATATAAATTGATAAGATTATAGATTTATTAAAATCTACTAAAGGAGCTTTTGTATGATAAAATTAGTTGTTACAGAAATAACAACGTAAAGTAGAATACAATTGAACGCTATAAAAGGCTTGCTATTAAGGGGATTGAATGGAATTAGTTATAGGATTAAACAGGTTGGAATATCTTGGGTATAGTATAGGATTTAAATATTCTTTATAGAAAACATAAATCGTTTAAAAGTTTAGTAATCGTTAGAAAGTATGTGAGGATAGTAAAACGCTAAGGAGTAATCCAAAGCGTTTTTTAGTATATATGTAAAATTTTATCAAAAGTAAATCAAATTTAGAAATTTAGAAGCTTGTAATTAAATTAACTTTAATTTTACTATATTATTATGATGTTTATTTATGTAAATTTTTAGCTATTATTTGAAAAAATTGTATTTATTTTGTAAAATAATAGTTATTGATAATTATTTTATTTACATAATTCACAAATGTAACATAATAATTTTTAATACAATATTAATAATATTAAAGAAAGGTAAAATTTATGAGTTATAAAAGTATTAATAAAACATTAAAATACTCTATTAGAAAGCTTGCTGTAGGAGCAACACCAGTTGTGATAGGTACTTTTTTATTGGCTGGAGGTACAACTGCTTTAGCTAGTGAAGGATCAGGAAGTAATGTAAGTATAAATTATGTAGCTGACAGTGAGTTAACTGATTATGAAAAATCTTTAGTTAAACAAGGTATACCTGAAGAATTAAAGAATGGTGAAACATACTACTTAGTTTATAAGAATGAGTCGTATTTACAAAAAAACAAGTTACCTGATACAGGAAGTACTTCACTTCCATTAAAAGGTATTGGCTTTGCTACAGCTTTATTAACTGTCGTACTTGTATCTAAGAAAAATAGAAATAAAATATTAGGTATAGTATTAATTGGAGTATTAGGTCAAAGTGTAGTTTTACCTAGTTCAACGTTTGCATTGGAGAATAAACTTTTAGCGGGTTATAATCATATAACATCTGCCAATACAAGATTTGAAGATAATCTAATATCTATTGATGGTTATAAATATGTAGGATACCTTACATCAGATGATGTATCATCGAATTCTGTAAACACACAAGAATACCATATTCAGAAAAGTATAGTTAGAACAGTAAGCACAGATAATAAATCAGATGAAGGAAGTGTAATAACAAAACCAAGAGAAAAAGATATCGAGAATAAACCCCAAGTTAAAGAAAATTTAACGGATGTTGTAAAAAATAGTGATGATAATATACCACTCCCAGTAGTTGTAGAAGAAGTACTATCAGAAACAACAAAAGAAGAAGAGATAGAAGTTAGTGATAATGAAAATAATAATAGTTCTGTAGAAAAAGATACTTCTATTGAGAAAAAACCTAACTTTAAAGCTCCTGTTGTAAATAATACATCATTAGAAAATGAAAAAGAAAAATCACAAACGAATGTAAATGCTTCTATAGATAAGAGTAATTCAGATAAGAGTAATATTAAAGAGAAAACTAATATAAAAGCTAGTAAAAGTAGTGAGGAGAATACTACTATTAAAAATAATACAGTAGAAACTCCTAAAAATATTCAAGATGCAACTAAATCTCAAAAAGATACTACAACTGATACATCAAATAAAGCTAATAGTTCTTTAACGACAGATGGTGTTAAGCCTACTAAGGTGAAAAAGAAAGTTAAAGTAGTTGAGAGAATAATAAAAGTAACAGAAACAGTTCCGTATAAGGTAGTTTATGAAGAAGATGAAAATATGGAAAATGGTACTACGAAGGTAATAAAAGAAGGAACAGTTGGAGAAAAAACAACTATTCAAAAGGTACTATTAAATAATGGTGAAGAACTGAAAAGAGAAATTACTTCAAGTACAGTTAAACAAAAAGAAGTAGACAAAGTAATTAAAGTAGGAACAAAAGGTGTAAAAAAACACAATAGTAAACCAGAAATAAATAATGGTCCGCAAAGTGCCCCAAAAACGAAACTAATACCCAAAAAAGAAACTGTTTATACAGAAATAGTAGAAAGCAAACAGAGAAAATATGTTAAAGACTATCCAAAATTGGAAGAAGCGACTAAAAATATAAAAAATAATATTGGATTACTAACTACTCAGAAAGATAAGTTATCAACAATTAATATTACTAATATTTTTGATGATTCTCTTTTTGAAGGAGAAAGAAGATTTGAAAATGTAATGATGTATTATGTTCAGGCAAATCTTAAACGTAAGAGAGAATTTGAAAATCAAGAAGAAGTTATAGATAATATAATCAGTAAAGAAGTTCCTGTGATTACTGGCGTAATGAGAATAGGAACTAGAAAACCTGGTTTTGAAACATTAAAAGGTGACGGAAAGCTAGTAAATATATCTTCTAATTTAGATGAAAAAGAAATAAAAAATATTAAGTTATCTAATAACAATAGTTATATGTTGGATAAAGAAGTTCCGGGATATTTAGGAAGTGCAGTTAATGTTAACTATGATAAAGATTTTAAAAATACCAAATTAGGATTAAAATTCGATGTTAATAGTTTGGATTCTGATAGTGTACCTACCATTTATCATTATAATAAAAAAACACAGATTTTTAAACCAATAGAAACACAGGTTATAGGTGACATGGCTTATGCCAATATTAGTGAATCTGGAGCATATACTGTAATTGATAAGAATAAGCAAGATGAAGTAAATAAATTAGCTACAGATTATGTTATTAATGATGTTGAAGACGAAAAAATAACTAGTCCCCTTAATACAAAAAATAAAGGGCGTTCAATTGTTTTTGCAATAGACAGCTCTGGAAGTATGGTTTGGAATGATAAAGGAAATTTACGTTTAAGTTTAACAAAAAAACTTCTTGCTCAGCTAGATAAAAATCATGATAGAGTATCGATTCTAGATTTTGATGATACTATTAATATAAAAAAATCATTGACAAATAATATAGATGATGCTTTACTCAATGTTGATAAAATTGATTCAAGTGGAGGAACAGATATTTACAATGCTATTAAAGAAAGTATAGAACTACTGAAAAGTGAATCAAATAATAAAAAATATATATTTTTATTGACTGATGGTGATGATTATAGTTCTTATGATGAAGTTATAAGTGAGGCTATTAAAAATAACATCAATATTTTTACAATAGGTTTAGGAAAAATAAATCAAAATAAATTAGCAAAATTAGCAAATGATACTGGTGGGAAGTTTTATTTTGCTAAAAAATCAGAAGAACTACCTGAAATCTTTGATCAATTTGATAATGATATAAAGCAAAAGGAATTAGATGTAAATAAAGATAGAATTTCTCCTTACTATACAAGAGAAATTTTAAAAGGAAAGTTACATCTCTCAACTGGAAAAGAATCACCGTATTTTAAAACACAAATAGCAGCAGCTAGAGAAAAGATATTAAAAGAATATAATATACAAAGTGCTAATATAGAAGAAATTAATAAAAAAATAGATAATTTAAATGATGAATATATAGAAAGTCTATTTGCCAAAGATTATGATAATGACAACCTAGTTAATGGTAATGAAGTAAGACCGGAAAAACATTTAGATGGAAAAGCATTTTTATATGTACTTAGTGATCCTGAAAAAGCAGATACAGATGGTGATGGAATTACAGATGATAAAGATGGGTATATAGATCTTGAGTTAAAATCAAATGTAGCTATAGAAGATGTAGCTTCTAACACACTAGATACTGATGGAGATGGATATGATGATGCATTTGAAGTAAATAGTGGGAAAATTGATTCTTTTGGAGAAAAATATTCACGAGATAAATGGAATGTTGGGGAAAGAGATCTATTATTGCTATCAGAAATTGTATACTATGATTTTAAAAATGATAAACATAGAAATAAATCATTATTGGAAATTTATAACTCTGAAAAGAATGATGATAAAGGGGAGGTATTTGGTAGTAAAAATTTATATTCTTTAGATTTAAAATCAGGAAAAGACATAGAATTCTTTAAAAAATGGAAATTTATGGAGAGATTTACAGATGATTATGAGAAAGAAGTAATTATAGAAAATGAAAGAGATGATAATAGTAGTATGATATCTGGAAGAAAAATTAAGGAAAAGTTATATTATTCGGATGTTATGCTGTTTGAAGATGAAGCTAGTAAAAACTTAATAATAGCTTTTAGAGGAACTGATGAAGGTGTAGATGAATTAATTAAAGATATTAAAATTTTATTTAATAAATCTAAAGTGCCAAGTATTGTAGAAGAACAGATGAAAAAAATTAAATCTATAATAAGTAATAAAAATTATGAAAATATATATGTGACAGGTCATTCTCTAGGAGGATATGAATCATATTACGGTTTTCTTGAAGCTAGTAAATCTTTTAGTGAATTAGTTAAAGGGGTTGTGAATTTTAACGGCCCAGGATTAAGTGACTATGTTAAATATGAAGAATTGAAAAAGAAATATGATGCTAATACTGCTTCTATAAAAGCTTATGAAACAGATACAAATGTTGGATTTAATATTTTGGATTACACTAGTAAAGTTAGGGTGTTACATAGAGTAGTTTATGACAATACAAATAAATTAATAGTACACGGATTTGGAAATTTAAAACACCCTAAAGTAATTGAAAAGGGATTGGCTTATTTGAAGGATACTAGCCCTTTAACACTAGATAAACTAAATCCAATTTATCCCCATAAGTTAACATCATTTTACGCACATCTGAGTCAGGGGAATAGAGATACACAGGATAAATTTAATATTATTGAAAAAAATATTATTAATAAAACAATTGACTATATAAGTGACCATGCTAAAAAAATGATAAAAGGAGCAAGTGGATTTATTTCCAAAGGCTTTGAAAAACTTAAATCACTTTGGAAATAATTTAAGATAGGTTAAAGTACGGTAAAAAATATATTCTTAATGGTTGGTTCATAGGTAGGTTTAATTTTAGAAAGATTTATGCTGTAATGTATATTAAACCTAAGATACTCTTTGATTTGATATATGTGAGAAAGCTAGAATTAAATTTAATATAATGTCACATAAGGCTGTTAACAAATGCAAAAAATGCATGAGTGAACAGCCTGTTTTAATGTTTTTTTGTCAAGTCCGGGATGTGGAGAAAAAGAGGGGATTTAATTTGGACAGCATTTTGTTGTTTTAAAATATTTTTATTAAGTTTATTTATGTGTAGAAGTAAATAATCTGAACATAATTAAAAAGTGTAATATGAATAAAGTGATATGATCTTCCCTTTTTCACTATGAGAGAGTAGTGATATCTGATATAATGTAAAGAAGTGAAATATATAAATTGATAAGATTATAGATTTTTTGAAATCTACTAAAGGAGCTTTTGTATGATAAAATTAGTTGTTACAGATATTGATGATACATTATTAAATAGTGATCGTGAGATTTCTAAGAAAAATAGAGAAGTAATTGAAGAGTGTAAGAAACAAGATATTAAAGTTATTTTAGCATCAGGTAGACCTGATTTTGGAATGATGAGTATAGTAGAAGATTTACAACTGGATAGTTATGATAACTACTTACTTTCATTTAATGGGGCTAGAATTGCTAATCTTAAAACGAATGAAGTGATCTATGAGAAGTTTTTATCTCCTGAGAGAATTAAGTTCTTAATAGATGTTGCTTTAGAGAATGATTGTGATATTCTTACTTACCAAGGTGGGAAAGTTCTTACGAATCGTGATAATGAATATGCACGAATTGAGTCTGGTTTAGTAAGTGCGGAATTAGTAATTAGTAAAAATATGAAAGATGATATTAAGGAAGGTGCAGCTAAGGTAATAATTCTTAAACATCCTGATGAAGCTGTTACAGTGAAAGATAAACTTGCGCTTGAATTAGGTGATGAGTATGAGGTTGCTATGTCTAAACCGTTCTTTATCGAGATTAACGATAAGGGTATTTCTAAAGGAGTATCATTAGATTCATTATGTAAAAAACTTGGTTTAACAAATGAAAATGTAATGGCATTAGGTGATGGACTTAATGATTTAAGCATGATTGAGTTTGCTGGTATGGGAGTTGCAGTTGATAATGCTAATCCTACTTTAAAAGAAGCGGCGAATTTTATTTCTAAGTCAAATGATGAAGATGGTTTCGCTTATGCTATTGAGAAATTTGTTCTTGGTAAAGATGTGTAGATAGAAAGAGGTTCTGATGAAAGTAACTTTGATTTGTGTAGGTAAAGTTAAGGAAAAATTTTATAGAGATGCTATAAAAGAATATGAAAAACGTCTTGGAGCATATATTAAGTTAAATACTATTGAAATTTCTGATGAAAAAGTAAAGGTAGAAAATGATTCAGAAATAGCTCTTGCGATGGAAAAAGAAGGGAATAACATATTATCAAAAATTAAAGACCATCAATATGTTATTACTTTGGAAATTTTAGGTAAGAATTTATCAAGTGAAGAATTTGCATCAAAAATTGATAATTTAATGCTTACAGGTAAGAGTGATGTAGCATTGGTAATCGGTGGGAGTTATGGTCTTTCTGATAGTGTGAAAAAACGTAGTGATTTTGCATTATCGTTTAGTAGAATGACGTTTCCACACCAGATGATGCGTGTTGTTTTACTTGAACAAGTGTATAGAGCTTACCGTATAATAACAGGCGCAAGTTATCATAAATAATTGTAAAGGATGAGGTTGTATTTTCAGACAATTTCATTCTTTTTTTTGCTATTAATTTATAAGGATTTTTAGTATAATAAAGGTGAAGGAAATAAAGGAGGGAGAATTTGTGAATATATTTAAAATGACAACTAGTCAGAAAGATAATGTTATTTCTAAAGAAATAATTATTGCACTTAGAAAGAAAGGGGGAAGTGATACAAAAAGAGCGATAGTAGAGTATTTTAGAAAGAATTCTGAAGTTATAACTGAAGAATATATTGATTTTCGTCGTATATCAGAAAAGAGTAATAATGAGTATTCACCTTTTGAGTTTTTTATTAATTTTAGTTTGAATTATTTAGAAAGAGCGGAATTTTTAAAGAAAGAAAATAAAATATACACTCTTACAGATAAAGGACGAGAGGCTAACCTTGAAGTTTTAAACTTTTCTGCTATTTACAAAAAGATTAATAAAGAAATTAAACAGAAAAAAGAAGTCGTTGATATTGAAGAGGTAATTACGTTCGATGAGAAAGAAATTGTAGAAGATCAATGGCGAGACGAGCTAATTGAGAAATTAAAAAAATTCAGTCCAGCAAAATTTGAGATGTTCGCAAGAAAACTTGTTTCTATGATGAATGTTGAAATGGATGAAAAGATAGGTATTCAAGTATCTAATGATGGTGGATTAGATGGGTTTGGATATATAACAAGTGATGATTTTCGAACTGCTAGAGTTGCTATTCAGGCTAAAAGATGGGAAGGGAATGTGCCTTCTCCAGAAATAGATAAGTTTAGAGGGGCAATGGATAAATATAATGCTGAATTTGGTATATTTATCACAACATCAAGATTCTCAAAAGCTGCTATAGAAGCGTCTCGCCAGGGGACTAGAACAATAACTTTAATTGATGGTGATGTCATTGCTGATTTAGTAGCTAAATATGAATTATATGTTAAACCCGTAACAACTTATGTGTTAGACGAATTTTATGATGTAGAATAAGAGGAGGAATTATTTATGGTTAATAATATTGATGAGCATATGATAAATCAAATAGGGGTTATAGTTTTAATTGTGTCGTTTATTGTATTACTTTTTGGATATATTATTACAGCTATATTTTCAAAAATTATGTTTGATATACTTGGGGTTAGTCCAGGACTTGCTTTTATACCATTTTATAATACTTATAGAATTTATAAAGAATATAAAGGACGTGTTTGGAAGAGAAATTGGGGAGTTGCCTATATAATAACTTTCGCGATTCCTATGGCAGTCATAGGAGGATTCGTATTGGCATTAATTAACTTACCAATTACAGGTGATAAATTTTTTGAAAATTTTGCAACGACACTGATTTTAGGTCTTGCTGTGTTAATAATTGGTGGATTAATAATCTCAGTGTTTAATTTTATTCTGTTATTTATTACGTATTTACCAATATTTGATACGAAAGATAGAAGAATAGTATTGTATATCCAAGCTGGATTAACAGTTTTATCTATGTTTAGTACATTTATTTTCCAGGGGAACACTACCTTAGCGAATATTTTTTCAGTAGGTCAGTTAATATTCTCTATTGTCTTTATGGTTGTCTATTTTGTTGCTGCGACAGACATTAGAGCTAGAATTAGAAGTGGAGAATATGTACTTCAGGAGAAGTTAGATTATAGGACTTTAAATAGTTATGAAATAAATGCTATTTTAAAAGCTCGAGGTAGAAGATTAGTAGTTCCTAATATGAATAATGGATTCAGTGATTATTCAATGAATCATAATGAAGAAATAAATAGAATTGAATATGTATAAACTAGGGAATCTAGGTGATTTAGATATGATGTTTAAATCATCTAGATTTTTTATGTGAGATTTTAAAATTTCTCGGTGTATTTTTTGTAAATATGAGAAGAATTGTTTATTACCTATTAGAGTGTGTTAGATTTTCTAACGTATATTCCTAAGTATGATATTTTTAAAGTATAATAATAGACGTAATAAAATAAATTAAATGAGGAGTTGACTCTTAATGGATAAATTTTTAGAATTATTAACTACCGTTAACGACTTTATGTGGACTTATTTCCTAATTGGGTTAGTAATGGTGTCTGGTATTTATTTTACATTTAGTACGAAGTTTGTTCAATTTACTTATATTAAAGAAATGTTCAGACTTATTACTGAAAAGCCTAAAGTAGGTGAAGATGGTGAACAAAAAGGGGTTTCGGCTTTCCAAGCCTTCACAATCTCAGCTGCATCACGAGTAGGTACTGGGACAATTGCAGGGGTTGCTATTGCGATTGCAATGGGTGGACCTGGATCAGTATTTTGGATGTGGGTAATGGCATTATTTGGAGGAGCTTCATCATTTGCAGAATCAACATTAGCCCAAGTGTATAAAGTTCGTGATAAAAAAGGTGTTTATCGCGGTGGACCTGCTTACTATATGGAAAAAGGTCTTGGGCAAAAATGGATGGGTGTACTGTTCGCTATTGTTATTTCAGTAACTTATGGTATAGCATTTAACTCGGTTCAAACTAATACTATTGCACAGGCTTTACAAGTTTATAATGTAAATACTCATATCGCAGGGATTGCTTTATTAATTCTTACAATTTTCGTAATCTTTGGTGGTGTAACAAAAGTTGTTAAAATTACTCAATGGTTAGTACCAGTAATGGCAGTGGCGTATTTATTTATCGTATTAGTTATTATGGTTATTAATATTGATAAACTACCTGGCGTTCTTGTTCAAATCGTTAGATCAGCATTTGGTCTTGAACAAGTAGGTGGTGGAGTGATCGGTATGGGGACATCAATTCTTTTAGGGATTAAACGTGGTATGTTCACTAACGAAGCGGGTTTAGGATCAACTCCTAATGCAGCGGCAACAGCTGATAGTACTCACCCAGCTAAACAAGGATTTATCCAAACTCTAGGAGTTTACTTCGATACATGTTTAGTATGTACAGCAACAGCATTCTTAATCTTACTATATCCTGGTGTTGAATATGGTGCTGATAAGTTACAAGGGATTCAACTTACACAAGCTGCCTTAACTTCACAAGTAGGAAGCATTGGAACAATTTTCTTAATCGTAGCTATTTTCTTATTCGGATATAGTTCTGTAATTGGTAATTACTACTACGGAGAAACAAACATCCAATACTTACTTCCTAAAAAATGGGCTGTGAATGTTTATCGTGTTATCGTATGTATCTTCGTATATGTAGGAAGTATCATGGACTTAAACTTAGTTTGGGGACTTGCCGATGTAACAATGGGTATCATGAGTTTACTGAACTTAATCGCGATTATCGGTCTTTCTGGTGTAGTTTATGTAGTATTAAAAGACTATGTAAAACAACATAAACAAGGAAAAGATCCAGAGTTCTATTTAGATAATTTACCAATTAAAATAGATAACGCCACAGCATGGAAAAATAGAAAAGAAGATTAATATTTAAAAAAGTACTTCGATGATAGAATTAGATTTCTAGTCATTGAAGTACTTTTTTGTATTTATATGAAATGTTTTTTATAGTATATCAATCCATTTTTGTCTTGCATGAAGAATTCGGTGAATCAGTACAGTTTTATTTTCTTTGTTCACTTTATAGAAAATAATGTAATTCCTAACAAGGCATTTTCTAAATTCTTTACGGCGTAGATAGGCATCATCAACTAATCCATAGCGGAGAGGTATGGTAGATAGAGTAGAAACAGTAGATTCTATCTCGTCAAGTAAGGCAGATGCAGTAAGTGGTGCATCTAAATTGTGATAAATATAATGGATTATATCTTTTAGATCTTTGTGATAGGTTTCAGAAACAAGTATTTTATAATGTTCCATTTTCTAGTTCCCCTCTCAAACTTTTCATGGAATCATCAAAAGTAAGGGTACGACCGTTTGTAAAATCAGATTCACTTTGTTCTAAAAGTTGATATAGTTCGTATCTTCCCATGAATTTATTGAATAAATCAATACTCATAACAGCAAGATCTCCACGACCATTTTTGGTAATAAAGATTGGTTCACCTGTCTCATGACAAAACGAAGAGATTTCATTGTAATTATTACGTAAATCTGTACTTGATTTAATGTTTGGCATATTAGCACCTCCTCTAATCTAAAGATATTATACTATTATTTCTTTAGGATGTCAAAAATATAAAAAGTAGGTGACGTAGAAATTAATAGATTCATACCCACTATACTAATAAAGTTTTTATTTCACTTGCATTATAAAAAAAAGTGTGTTATTATATTAAACATATTTTAATTATAAAATATATGCGATGAGCCGATAAGTAGAAGTTCTTGCGTACCGTAGGATACAGAAAAGAAATCAGTGGTTGAGAGATTTCTCCTAGGCAGGACTTTGAAGTAGACGGTGAGCATTTAGAGTGAAAGTAAGTAGCTTTAAACGTGGTTAGAGCGTTAATCTTATTAAGTGCTAATTTGTATAATTAGAATAAAGGTGGTACCACGGAAACTTTCGTCCTTATGTAAGGATGGAGGTTATTTTTTTTACCTAGAAAAAATATCATCAATATAACTAGTAAAAGTAAAAATAATTAATAATAAAATAAAAATTTAGGAGGAACAGTCATGACTGAAATGTCTACAAAATATAATCCGACCGAAGTAGAAAATAATCGCTACAACTGGTGGTTGGAAAAAGAAGTTTTTAAAGCTGATAATAAAAGTAAAAAGAATCCATACACAATCGTAATTCCACCACCAAACGTAACTGGTAAATTACACATTGGGCATGCTTGGGATACAACTTTACAAGATATGTTAACACGTTACAAACGTCTTAAAGGATTTGACGTACTTTATCTTCCAGGAATGGACCACGCTGGTATTTCTACACAAGCTAAAGTAGAAGCTAAAATGCGTGAAGAAGGATTAAGTCGTTATGACTTAGGTCGTGAAAAATTCTTAGAGCGTGCATGGGAATGGAAAGAAGAATATGCTGGATATATTCGTGCACAATGGGCTAAACTTGGATTAGGTTTAGACTATTCAAGAGAAAGATTTACATTAGATGAAGGATTAAACAAAGCAGTAACTAAAATTTTCGTAGATCATTATAACAATGGTACAATCTATCGTGGTGAGAAAATTATCAACTGGGATCCAGTTCAAAGAACTGCATTATCTAACATCGAAGTAATTCACAAAGATGTAGAAGGTGCATTCTATCACCTTAAGTATTTCTTAGCTGATGGAAGTGGAGACTATCTAGAAGTAGCAACTACTCGTCCTGAAACTCTATTCGGAGATACTGCGGTTGCTGTTCATCCTGAAGATGAAAGATATCAAAAATATATTGGTAAAACAGTTCTTTTACCAGTAACAAACAAAGAGATTCCTGTTATTGCAGATGAATATGTAGAAAAAGATTTCGGAAGTGGGGTAGTTAAAATTACTCCTGCTCATGATCCAAATGACTTTGAAGTAGGTGAACGTCATAACTTAGAACGTATTATCGTTATGGATGAAGGTGCTGTTATGAATGAACACGCTGATAAGTATAACGGTATGGATCGTTTTGAATGTCGTAAAGCTCTTATTGCTGATTTACAAGAAAGTGGAGTATGTTTCAAGATTGAAAAACACCTTCACTCAGTAGGACACTCTGAGCGTAGTGGTGCTGTTGTTGAACCATACCTTTCTAAACAATGGTTTGTTGACATGAAGCCTCTTGCTGATAAAGTTTTAGAAAATCAAAAAGATGCAGATAGAAAAGTTAACTTCTATCCACCTCGTTTTGAAAATACTTTAAATACTTGGATGGAAAATATCCAAGACTGGTGTATTTCTCGTCAATTATGGTGGGGACACCGTATTCCAGCATGGTATCACAAAGAAACTGGTGAAGTTTATGTTGATGTAAATCCACCAAAAGATATTGAAAACTATGTTCAAGATGAAGACGTTCTTGATACTTGGTACTCTTCAGCATTATTCCCATTCTCTACATTAGGATGGCCAGATTTAGAAAGCGAAGATTTCAAACGTTACTATCCAAATAGCTGTCTAGTTACTGGATATGACATCATCTTCTTCTGGGTTGCTCGTATGGTATTCCAAGGATTAGAATTTACAGGAACTCGTCCATTTGAAGATTGTTTAATCCACGGTTTAGTACGTGATGAACAAGGTCGTAAGATGAGTAAATCACTTGGTAATGGTGTAGATCCGATGGAAGTAATCGAACAATACGGAGCTGATAGCTTACGTTACTTCTTAGCTACTAACTCAACACCAGGTCAAGACTTACGTTATTCAACTGAGAAAATTGAAGCAAGCTGGAACTATATCAATAAAATTTGGAATGCTTCTCGTTTCGTAATTATGAACCTTGAAGGTTTTGAATATAGTGATATTGATTTAACTGGAGAAAAAACATTAGCTGATAAATATATCTTAACAAAACTTGCTAAAACTATTGAAGACTTCGAAAGATTATTTGAAAAATATGAGTTTGGTGAAGCAAGCCGTATTCTTTACAACTTCGTATGGGAAGAATTCTGTTCATGGTATATTGAAATTGCTAAGATTTCATTAAATGGTGAAGATGAAGCTGCTAAGAAAACTACTAAATCTATTTTAGTATATGTACTTGATGCTTCTCTAAAAATGTTACATCCGTTTATGCCATTCGTAACTGAAGAAATCTGGCAACATATTCCTCACACAGGAGATAGTATTGTAACTAGTGAATTTGCTAAAGTTGATGCAAGTCTAGTATTTGAAAAAGAAACTGAAGATATGCAATTCATCCAAGATGTAATTACAGCAGTACGTAATATTCGTAGTGAAGTAAATGCTCCTATGTCTCGTGAGATTCCTATTAAAATTAAATACTCACAAGATAACGTAAAAGAAGTACTATTAAGCGGTAGTGCGTATTTAGAAAAATTTGCTCGTCCTAGCGAACTTATTATCGAACGCGAAGTAGAAGCAAGCGAAACTGACATTAGCCGTATCTTACCAGGTGCTGAAATCTATGTTTCATTAAGTGATTTAATCGATGTAGATAAAGAAAAAGAACGTCTAGGAAAAGAATTAGAAAAATTACAACAAGAATTAGATAGAGTAAATAAAAAACTTTCTAATGAAAAATTTGTCGGTTCTGCTCCAGAGGCGGTTGTAGCTAAAGAAAAAGAAAAACAAGCAACTTATCAAGAACAATATGATAGTGTTAAAGAGAGAATAGCTGCATTAGATAATTTAAAATAGTATAAAAGAAGAAGACAGTGATTTGAAAATCGATATGATTTTCGAATCACTATCTTAATTTATGTAAAAAGAGAGCGACTCAAAAGACCTAAATTTTAACAAAGTGTATATGAGAATTCATAGACGCAGTGGTTTATTGATATCTAAATTCGCTTTATGAAAGCTTTTTAGATATCTAATAAACTGTGTGGGGATGACTCTCAAAAATCGATTTCTATGAAATCACGATTTTTGAGTCACTCCCTTTTAATCATCTTTATTATTCTTTTTTCTCCAGATTAGGAAGAAAATTACGGCGATTATTATGATTATACCAATGTATGCACCATAATTTTTAACTGCTTCGCCTGTATTAGGAAGAGTATTTAGTGATAGTAGATTCATCTTAAATCCTAGTTATATTATTTTTCTTCTTTTTGTTCAGGAGTGTTATTTAGTACTTCTTCTTCAACTCGTTCTTTAACAGATTCCAAAGTTTCAGATGATTTATTAGCAAAATCTTCAACTTTTTCTTGAACGTGTGATTCATCTACGTCTTTTTTGATGTTGGCAACTTGATCTTTAATTTTTTCAAAAGATTCTTTTGCTTTTTCTGCATAAGATTCAATAGAAGGTTTAAGATCTTCAACGATTTTTTTTGCATCACCTAGATTTTCTTTAACCTCTGCAGTGTATTCTTTTACGTTAGATACATGTCCTTTAATGTCTGCTACGTTAGTAGATAATTCTTTACCATAATCAACAGCATCATTGTATTTATTTTCTAAAGCGTCTTTAGCTTTTTTAAGATTTTTTATTAAGTCGTTGTAAAGATAGATTGCCGCTTCTTCAACACCATTTTTCTTAGTGTAGCGAATCATGCAACGTGTGTAACCATAGTAATCTTTAGATTTTTTCTTAACGTACTCAGTGTGTTCTTCAACTTTATTTGGATTTTTTGAATAATAGTTAGCAACGGCTATTCCTGTACCGATTGCAAATAGTTTTGATAATTTTGACATACAATTTTTCCCCTCAATTTATTATTAGATTAATTATAACACATAAATATTTAAATTTAAATAAATATAGACACCGGGTAACTCTATTTTAATAATTTGTTAATAAATAGAATTAATCTCACGTATAATGGATGTTTTATTAGAAAAATATATTACATAACTCGCAAATATTACACATTAATTAATAGTAATGGTTGAATTAATGTGTAATATATTGTATAATTAAAAATATAGTACAAGAAGGAGGAAAAATGAAACTTACAGAGAGACATAAAGCTATAATTGAAATAGTAAAGAATTTTGAACCTATTACAAGTGATGAAATAGCAGAAAAATTATCATTAGGAAAATCTACTCTAAGAAATGACTTAGCAGTCTTAGGAATGCTTGAGATTTTGGAAGCAAAGCCAAATGTTGGATATTATTATAATTATAACTTTTCACCAGGAGAACAACGTGAAGAAATAAAGAATAAATTGGTAAAAGATGTTATGGGGATAGCGATTACTGCTAAAAGTACAGCGAATTTCTCGGATGTATTATCGAAATTATTTATCTATGATGTAGGAACTATTTTTATAGTTGATGAAAATAATCATCTTGTGGGTGTTACGTCTAGAAAAGATATGCTGAAATTATCAAGAAATGCTGATGGGCAAAATCTCCCTATAGTACTTGCAATGACTCGCGTGCCGAATGTAATTTTTATATACGAAGATGATTTGGTAAGTGATGCACTAAGAAAGTTAATTTTACATGAAATAGATTGCTTACCTGTCGTAAGAGAGGAGAATGGTGGGAAGGTAATTGTTGGAAAAATATCGAAAACTACATTAATTAAGTTATTATTGGAGATATTGGAGGGGTAATATGTTAACTGTACATATAATTTCAGATTCTATAGGGAATACTGCAAAGGATGTGGTTGATGCAGCGCTTGTGCAGTTTTCTTATGAGAATAAGAAGTATAAAGTACTTAAAAACTCAAATGTTTGTACAAAAGAAAAAATAGATTGTATTATATCCAATATAAATGAGGGAGATGTAATTGTACAAACATTAGTTGATGATGCTTTAGCAAGCTATGTAAAAGAAAAAGGGTTAGAAAAAAATATAAAAGTTATAGATCTATTAAATGAAATGCTTAGTACTTTTGAAGAAAAATTAGGAGTAAAAGCTGAAGGTAATCCTGGTTTAAATAGGAAGATGGGGGAAGAGTACTTTAAAAGAATTGATGCATTGGAGTTTGCTGTAAAGTATGATGACGGTAAAGATATCAATGGTCTTAAAGAGGCTGATATTATTATTCTAGGGGTATCAAGAACTTCTAAAACTCCTTTAAGTTTGTACTTAGCAAATAGAAATATTAAGGTTATGAATGTTCCTATTGTACAAGGATTAATACTACCAGAGCAACTATATGAAGTAAAAAGAAAAATTATTGGTTTAACAAATTCAGTAGAACAACTTAATAAGTTGAGGGGAGAAAGATTAAAAACTTTAGGAGTAGCCGGGGAAACGGATTATACAGATGAGGCGCAAATATTTGAAGAGTTAGAATATGCATTAGAAATTATGGAAAGATTAGGATGTCCAATAATAGATGTTCAGAATAAAGCTGTAGAGGAGACTGCTGAATTAATTATTGGGATAATGAGAGAAAGAAGTTTATAGGTTTAAACAAAATAATATAAAACGAAATTTTATAGAGTTATAAAATTTTATAGGGGGATTTTAAAATGTCAAAAAAATATGTTTATAATTTCAGTGAAGGAAATAAAGATATGAAATCTTTATTAGGTGGAAAAGGAGCAAACCTTGCGGAAATGAGAGGTTTAGGAATAAGTGTTCCACCTGGTTTCACTATTACTACAGAAAGTTGTAATAGTTATTATGAAAATGGGGAGAGAATTAAACCTGAAATACTAAAACAAATAAATGAACAACTTGAGATTTTAGAAAAAAACAGTGGAAAAAAATTAGGAAGTATAGATAATCCTTTATTAGTGTCTGTTCGTAGTGATGCAGTATTTTCTATGCCAGGTATGATGGATACAATTTTAAATCTTGGATTAAACGATGAAACAACTATCGCATTGGCTAAGAAGAATAATAATTATCGTTTTGCTTATGATAGTTATAGAAGATTTATTCAAATGTTCTCAGATGTCGTTATGGATGTTGAGAAGTATAAGTTTGAGGAAGTTTTAACTAGAGTTAAAAATACTAATGGCTACGAGCAAGATAGTGAATTAAATGAGAAAGATTTATTCAATATTGTAGAAGAGTTTAAGGAAATTTATAAAAAAGAAGTAGGTCGAGAGTTTCCTATGAGTGTAAAAGAGCAGCTTATGCTGGCTATTGAAGCTGTTTTTAAATCATGGAATAATAATCGTGCTAAAGTTTATAGAAGATTGCACAATATTAGTGATAAACTTGGTACTGCTGTAAATATTCAAGCTATGGTGTTTGGTAATATGGGAGATAATTGTGGTACTGGAGTTTCATTTAGTAGAAATCCTGTAACTGGAGAGGATGAACTTTTCGGTGAATATCTAATTAATGCACAAGGGGAAGATGTTGTAGCAGGTATAAGAACACCTAAAAATATTAGTATCTTAAAAGATGATATGCCACATTTATATAAAGAATTTGTTGGAATTTCTAAAAAATTAGAACAACACTATAAAGATATGCAAGATATCGAGTTTACTATTGAAGATGGAAAATTATATATTCTTCAAACAAGAAACGCCAAAAGAACACCGAATGCAGTAGTTGAAGTTGCGGTATCACTAGCAGAAAAAGGTGTAATTTCTAAAGAAGAGGCGATTCTAAGAGTAGGAACAGAGGAAATTAATAAACTTCTTCATGCTGCATTTGAGGAAAAATCATTAAAAGAAGCCAAACAATTAACTCAAGGCTTAGCAGCATCGCCTGGAGCAGCGGTTGGGGGTATTTATTTCACAGCACAGGAAGCTGTAGAAGCGGCAAAAACAAAATCTGTCATTTTAGTAAGGGAAGAAACTTCTCCAGAAGATATTGAAGGTATGATTAGCTCGGAGGCTATTGTAACTTTACGTGGAGGTATGACGTCACATGCTGCTGTAGTAGCAAGAGGAATGGGTAAATGTTGTGTCTGCGGCTGCCAAAACATGATTATAAATTATGCTGAAAAAACGCTAAAAATTGCTGGAGTAACATTGTATGAAGGTGATATAATCTCAGTTGATGGAAGTAGTGGTAAAGTGTATCTTGGTGAAGTAGATAAAGTTGATGCTAGATTTAGTGTCAGATTCAATAAACTTTTAGGATGGGCTGATGGAATTAGAGAACTTAAAGTACTAGCAAATGCAGATAATGAAACTGACGCTAAAGTTGCTTTTGAGTTTGGAGCTGAAGGAATAGGATTATGTAGAACAGAGCATATGTTCTTTGAAGAAGATAGAATTAGTCTGGTTAGAAAAATGATTTTAGCAAGCGACACTAATGAAAGAATTAGATTTTTAGACAGATTACAACCTATTCAAAGTGAAGATTTCTACAAGATTTTTAAAGAAGCTCAAGGTAAATCTGTAAATATAAGATTATTAGATCCACCGCTTCATGAATTCTTACCAAAAGATGAAAATACGGTTAAACTTATTGCCGAGGAAATAGGTGTAAGTGTTAATCAATTAGAAACGAAAATAGCTAGTATTGCAGAATTCAATCCTATGATGGGACATCGCGGTTGTCGACTAGGTATTACATATCCAGAAATTTACTTAATGCAGGCGAAAGCTATTAGTTCAGCAGCTATTAGAGCTCGTAAAGAAGGTATTGATGTAAATGTTGAAATTATGATTCCTTTAGTAGGATTAGAAAAAGAGCTTGCAGTGTTACATGAACAAATCGTTGAACTTGTGGAAAAGGAAATTCAATTGTATAACGCAGATTTCAAATACAAAGTAGGAACGATGATTGAAATTCCGCGAGCTTGTCTGATTGCTGATAAGATTGCAGAACATGCAGATTTCTTCAGTTTCGGTACTAATGACTTAACTCAATTAACATTCGGTTACTCTAGAGATGATGCTGAAAAATTCATTGATATTTATAAGAAAAAAAATATATTAGAATCAGATCCATTTGTTCATCTTGATGATAGCGGAGTACTAGAACTTATGAAACTTGCAGTTGAAAAAGCAAAAACTACGAAACCGGGTATTAAGTTTGGAATTTGTGGAGAACATGGTGGAGATGAAAAATCGATATTATTATGTTCTAAAATAGGATTAGGATATGTATCATGTTCACCATATAGGGTAATTATTGCCAGAATTGCGGCAGCAAAAGCAGCTATAAAAAATGTTGAAGCAGCAACAAATAAATAGATTTTTCGATAACGGGAGGCTGATCCAAAAGTCCTAAATTTTAATAAAGTGTATATGATTCCTCATAGATGCAGTGGTTTATTGATATCTAAATTTGCTTTATAAAAGCTTTTTAGATATATAATAAAGGGGTGACTCAACAAAATCTTATTTCATAAGAAAACATGATTTTTGAGTCACTCTTTTTTTATATTATAATAAAATTTGAAGAATAATAGTAAATTGTTTTAGTTTAATATTAACTAGTAAGTGTATAATTTTAAAATCTTTGTTTATATTACAATCTTGTTAAATAATAGTTAATATTTACAAAGTAAATTGATTTTTTTTTCAATATACATTAAAATTAATGTAGTATATTGTAACATTTTATTGCGTAAAATAAATATGAATAAAGAGAAAGTTTAAAAATATATAAAGAGAGGATATGCTATGGCAGAAAATAATAACAATCGGTTATCAAGAAAAGATAGACACTCTCAAGAAAGAAAGAGTGTTATGCCAGGTGGATATATATCTAGAGGAAATACTAATCCAACAAATAATGGGCAACCAAGAAGGCCGTTAACAAATGAAGAAATTATGAGAAGAGGACGACAAGGGCAAAATCGTCCTACTTCCCCACAAAGACCTCAAGGTACAAATAAAAGACAAGGATTACCACAATTACAACAAAGGAATTCTCAACAGGGTGCTAACGGTAATGGTACAGGAGGTCCGAGAAGACCGATGGGACTAAAAAGAATAAGTAGTCCAAATTTTAAAAAAGGTAATAAAAAATTGTGGTTGAAGATTTTAAGATATGGATTGTATGTAGCGAGTGTTGCTATTATATCACTATTCTTATTATGTGTGTTTTGGATATACCAAGCACCAGCTTTTGATTCGAAGATTTTAGATAATAATTCAAGAACAATTGTTTATGATGCGAATAATAATGAGGTAGCAAAACTGGGAAATCAGATTGGTGAAAATCTAGAGACGGCAGATATACCGCAGAAAATGCAAGATGCTATTTTAGCAACTGAGGATAATAGATTCTTTGAACATGGTGCGGTTGACTTTAGACGTTTAGTAGGAGCTGTTGTATCGAACTTAACTAGTGGTTTTGGTTCGCAAGGGGCATCAACTATTTCTCAACAGTTAATCAAGAGAACCTTCCTTGATGACAATAAGAGCGTTAAGCGTAAAGTTCAAGAAGCGTATTTAGCATATAAGCTTGAACAAAACTATGATAAAGAGTCAATATTTACAATGTATGTAAACAGAATCTATTATTCTGATGGAGTTTATGGGCTTAAAACAGCTGCTAAATATTATTACGGAAAAGAATTAAATCAACTTACTCTTCCACAAATGGCTCTTTTAGCAGGTATGCCTCAACACCCTAATACGTATAACCCTTATGATAATCCAGAAGCGGCTAAAGCTCGTCGTGATACGGTGCTTTACTTAATGCAATATCATGGGAAAATTTCAGAAGCTGATTCACAAACTGCCCAAAAAACTGACGTTTTATCAGGGATAATACAGCGTGATGAAAGTGAACGTGTATTATTATCAAGTGAATTTGATTCAAAATATACTTCTTATATGAATCAAATTGTAAATGAACTAAAAAATAGTAAAGAATATAAAGACTATGAAGGTGACGTCTTAAACTTAGGGCTTAAAATTTATACAAACTTTGATTCTAAAATTCAAGACACTTTAACTGAGAGTGTCAATGCAAACTATGCTGGCATAAAACAAGCAAGTAATGTTGCGATGGTAGTACTAAACAATGAAAATAGTGGTATTGCTGCATTATATGGTGGTAAAAAACAAACGTTCCACGGATTCAATATTGCTACTCAAGCTAAATTACAGCCTGGTTCATCAATTAAACCAATTCTTGCCTACGGACCGGCAATTGAATATCTAAATTGGGGATCTGACCATATGGTTAATGATACTAAGATTCAAGGTTCACAAATTCAAAACTGGGATAGACAATTCCATGGAAATATTACGATTAATAATGCATTAGTGTGGTCATATAATATACCTGCTATTAAAACTTATCAGGAAGTTGGATTTAATAGGGTAAAACAATATGCAGCTAATGTTGGTATGAATATAACAGATGATTCTATTACAACTCCAATTGGAGGAAGCGGGGATGGCTTTTCACCACTACAAATGGCAGGAGCATATGTTCCATTTAGTAATGGAGGATATTATGCAACACCAAAAGCTATTAAGAAAGTATACGATAGTGAGGGGACTGAAGTGAAAAGCTTCAGTACTGATGATAGAAAACGTGTTATTAAAGAATCTACCGCATATATTATGACATCTATGCTTAGAAATGTAGTGAACGGAACAGCGTCATTTGCTCGTATTAGTGGAGCTGATATGGCAGTTAAAACTGGTACGACTACCTTTGGGGAAGGTGAAGCGCAAAAATATGGTTTTGATATTAATAACTATTCTAAAGATTCTTGGACGGTAGGATATACTAGTAATTACACGATGGCAGTATGGCAGGGATTTGACGCAATAGATGGTCCGACGAAGTATATGACTCAAGCTGATACTCAAAGAACGCAAGCATTGTATCGAATTAATATGCAAAATATTGTCCGAATACATCCTGCTAAGGGATTCTCGGTTCCAGGGAACGTCGGATCTATAAATGGTGGAGTTAAAGTTATTACAGAAAGTGAACGTCGTCAAATAGAAGAGCAGAATAGGCGTAATCAAGAAGAAAAAGAACGTGAAAATAAAAACGACGATAATAATCGTAATAATAATTCTGATGACGATAATAATACAAACAGTAATCAAAATAACTCTTCGAATAATAACCAATCACGAAGTAATAATACAAATGTTACTACTTCGGGAGTAAGAAACAATAATAGTGCAAATAACACTAATAATACGAATAGAAATACTCGATAATTAGTATTTAAACTACTGCAGGAATAGCTTCTTGCAGTAGTTTCTTTTTTAGAAGTTTAAAAATACTACACAAAAATATAGAAATGGTGTACAATATAGGAATGGAGCAGTTTATTTATTCTTTGTTAAACTGGATATATTATTCCATAAAACGTATATTATTATAAAGATGGATGTGAAACTATGAAGAAGAAATTAGTTGTAATTACAGGAATAAGTGGAGCAGGGAAAAATACAGCATTAGAAATTTTTGAAAACCAAGGGTACTTTTGTACGGATAATTTACCTGGATTAGTTGTAGAGGATTTTTTAAGAATAATAGAAGAAAAAGAAATTGATAAAACAGCAATAAGTATTGATATAAGAAGTAAACACATTTTTGTCGATTTAAAAGAATTATTAAAAAAAATACAACACAGCGAGTATTTTGATGTTAGAATAATATTTTTGGATAGTGATGATCAAGTATTGGTTAATAGATATAAAGAAACTAGAAAGAATCATCCATTATCGTCTGAGTTTAGCTTACTTGAAGGTATATCTCAGGAAAGAAAAGATATGAATGATATTAAAGGCATTGCAAATTATATCTACGATACTACTAATACAACTGTAAAAGATTTGAAACAGAAAATATTAGAAGATTTTGGAATTGAGAAAAAAGAGAGTTATCATATTACAATCTCTAGTTTTGGATATAAATATGGAGTGCCAATAGATGCAGATAATATTGTTGATGTTCGTTTTTTAAAAAATCCATTTTATGTTAAGGAACTAAGAGAAAAAACAGGTCAAGACAGTGAGGTTTATGACTTTGTTTTTGAAGATGAAGTGACTCAAGAATTTTATGACAAGTATTTAAACCTTATGACATATATGGTAGATAAATATCAATATGAAGGTCGCGATAAGGTTGCTATAGCGGTAGGATGTACAGGTGGGAAACACCGTTCTGTTAGTATTGCAAGAAGGTTGCACGAAGATATTTCAAAATTAGGATATAGAGTATACTTGGAACATAGAGATATTAATAAGGGTAGGTAAAAAGATGAGAGCTAAAGTAAAAGTAGTTACTATAGGTGGGGGAACTGGATTGTCAGTTCTTTTGAGAGGATTGAAGAAATATCCTCTAGAGATAACAGCTGTAGTAACGGTAGCAGACGATGGGGGAAGTTCAGGAAAAATCAGAAGTGATATGAATATTCCTTCTCCTGGAGATATAAGAAATGTCATTGCTGCATTATCTGATGTGGAGCCATATTTGGAAAAAATGTTTCAATATCGTTTTGATAGTGGAGAAATTAAAGGACATCCAGTAGGTAATTTAATGATAGCGGCTATGACGGATATCCATGGTGATTTTTCTACAGCTGTAAAAGTAATGAGTAGAATTCTTAATGTACGTGGAACTGTTTTACCAACAACTAATGATATTGCGACTTTAAATGCGGTATTATCAACAGGAGAAATTATAAGAGGTGAATCTTCAATTACAGAAGCTGGAGGAGTAATTGATAGTGTTTATATTACACCATCTAGAGTTAAACCTAATGAAGATGTACTTAAAGCAATAGAGGAGGCAGATTATATTATTATGGGACCAGGAAGTCTATATACTTCTATAATTCCTAATCTTGTAATCTCTAAAGTCTCTGAAAAAATAAGAGAAAGTAATGCAAAAAAAATATATGTTTGTAATGTCATGACTCAACATGGGGAAACAGATAATTATTCTGTTTCAGATCATATCGTTGCGATTAATAAACATGTTGAAGAGAACATATTTGACTTAGTAATAGCTAATTCACGTGAATTTGATGATAGTATTTTATCGAAATATCACAAAGAAAAACAAGAACCGGTCAAAATCGATCATGATAAAATTGAAGAGTTGGGGATAAAATTAATAAAAAATAATGACGTTGGAATCGTTGATAATAATACGATTAGGCACAATGCGGATAAAGTTTCTGAATTAATTTACGATTATATTATAGACGATAAGCCAACAATGATTTATAATAAAAGGTGAGAAAACAAATAAGGAGAACAAAAATGCACTTAAAATTTGATTATTCGAAAGCACTAAACTTCTTTAACGAACAAGAAGTGAAAAATATGGAAGGTTATGTAAAAGTTGCTCACGATCAATTACACAATAAAACTGGAATTGGTAGTGATTTCTTAGGATGGGTTGATTTACCAACGAACTATGATAAAGAAGAATTTGCTAGAATTAAAGAAGCTAGTAAAAAAATTCAAGATAATTCTGATGTACTTGTTGTTATCGGAATAGGTGGTTCTTACTTAGGAGCTCGTGCAGCGATTGAAATGCTAAATGATAGTTTCTATAACTTCTACGAAAAAGATAGAAAAACTCCTCAAATCTTCTTTGTAGGTCATACTATTTCTTCAAGTTATACTCAAGAATTAGTAAATTACTTAAAAACTACAGGAAAAGACTTCTCTGTAAACGTAATTTCTAAATCTGGTACAACTACTGAGCCTGCGATTGCATTCCGTATCTTCAAAGAATTACTTGAAGAAAAATATGGAAAAGAAGGAGCAAGAGAAAGAATTTTCGCTACTACTGATAAAGCTCGTGGAGCATTAAAATCATTAGCTGATGATGAAGGATATGAAACATTTGTAGTACCTGATGATATCGGTGGACGTTTCACAGTTCTTACTGCGGTAGGGTTACTTCCAATTGCTGTAAGTGGAATTGATATTGATAAAATGATGGCTGGAGCTAAATTAGCTCAAGATGAACTTTCTTCACCAGATTTAAGTACTAACATTGCTTACCAATATGCTGTAATGCGTAACGTACTACAACAAAAAGGTAAATTAATTGAAATTCTTGTATCTTACGAACCATCGATGGTTTACTTCAACGAATGGTGGAAACAGCTTTACGGTGAGTCTGAAGGTAAAGATGGAAAAGCATTATATCCATCAAGTGTTTGCTTCTCAACTGATCTTCACTCAATGGGGCAATATGTTCAAGAGGGACGTCGTATCCTAATTGAAACTATCTTAAAAGTTAAATCTCCAAATAAAGATATTGAACTTAAAGAAGCTGAAAATAACTTAGATGGACTGAACTATTTAGCTGGAAAAACTATGGACTTTGTAAATACTAAAGCATTTGAAGGAACTCTTCTTGCTCACACAGATGGAGGAGTACCTAACTTTGTAGTAGAACTTCCTGATATGAGCGAGTTTACTTTTGGATACTTAGTATACTTCTTCGAAAAAGCTGTAGGTATTTCTGGATATATGCAAGGATTGAATCCATTCGACCAACCAGGAGTAGAAGCATATAAGAAAAATATGTTTGCTCTTCTTGGAAAACCAGGATTTGAAGACTTGAAAGCAGAATTAGAAGAAAGATTAAAATAATAATATAAAAAGCTGATAGAAGGATGAATTCCTTTATCAGCTTTTTTAATATATGAAGGGATGCCATATCTTAGAAATTTTTATATTTTTCTTTTTACTGTTTTAAGTGTAGCTTGCGACACCTCCATATATTTTGCTATCTCAAAAGGATATTCCGGTTAGAAAATGAGCCTGTAGTCTCATTTTCTCGCAGTAAAACACAACCGTGTTTTACTTCAGCTACTACAAAACAGTAAGAAAAATAAAAAAACTAATCAATACATGAAATAAATATCTTTAGTTATCAGTAATTTTGTTCAAATATTTTGTAATGATGAAAATGGAACTTTAAAAAGTTCTATCGATGAAATTAAGATTTGAAGCTTAATTTCAAGGTGTAATATCCACTTTAATTGTCTAAATGACAATTAAAGTTAGATGAAACTGTCCGTCACCGTACTTAAAATATTTGAATAGTAAGATTAATAAATTGAGAAGTAAAAAAGAACGACTCTATAAATTTGATCTGTATAAAATCGTAATTTATGAATCGTTTTTATCTTTTTGCCATAGTTACAAATGTAAATTTGTCAGGTCTATAACTAAGTATTCCGTATTGTAGTATATTTCCATTTGATAAATATGTGATACTTTCAACAACAGCCACCATATTATATTCACCTAAGTCCATATGTTGTTTTTCTTCTTCGGTTGCATATCTAAATGAAATCTCTCGTCTAGAGTGGGTAATATTTAATCCTAATTCTTTTTCTAAATATTTGTAGATAGAAGATTCAGCTATTTCTTTATTGATAAATGGTACAAGCTTACGATCAAAATATGACACTTCATATTCAAGGCGTTCGCCATTTATAATTCGGCTACGGCTAACTCTATAAAAATCATTGTTTTCATTAGCTCCAAAAATATTCATAATTTTTTTATCTCCTTGAATAATATAAAGAGACTGAAGGGTAGTTTTAATTTCATATTTTCCATCAATATTTAATTCAGAAGAAGTTTTAATATTTCCTAGATAGTTATTTTTAATCCTACCATGCCCTAGGATTAAAGAGTTCTTACCTTTGATTTTTTGAATGTAACCATTAATTTCTAATAGAGACAGGGCTTTTCTTATTGTATCTTTAGAATAGCCGTATTCCTTAACTAGCTCATTTTCACTCGGTAATTCAGTATTACGTTTATATACTCGAGTGTCAATTTTTTCTTTTAAGTCTCTGTAGACTTGTTTGTATTTACTCATTTACTATTAACCTCTCAAAGTTTATCTATATTATTATAAATGTACTGAGGTTAAAAATCAAGAAATATATAAAAGTTTCACAGTGTTTTCAACATTTACGTATAGGTTACATAATGAAATAAAAAGAATTACATAAATGTGTTGACAAAATGTAAGTGTTTTATTATAATAATTATTGTTGATTAATAAGAACTTATTTTGTACAGACAAGCTAAAAATAAAATGGAGGAAAATAGAATGACAAAACGTTCAAGTGGTGTTTTAATGCATATCACATCATTACCTGGTAAATTTGGTATAGGAACATTTGGTAAAAGTGCTTATGCTTTTGTTGATTTCTTAGAAGAAACAAAACAAACTTATTGGCAAATTTTACCACTTACAACTACTAGCTATGGTGATTCACCATACCAAAGTTTTTCAGCAGTAGCAGGGAACTTAAATTTAATTGATTTTTCATTATTAAAAGAAGATGGATTGCTTGAAGAAAGTGATTATGCAAATGTTAACTTTGGAGAAAACCCTGAAAAAGTTGATTATGCATTATTATTCGAAGCAAGAAGACCAATTTTAGAAAAAGCAGTCGCTAATACTAGTAAAAATAGTGAAGTATTAGCTGAAATTGAAAAATTTGAAGCAGAGAATTCAAGTTGGTTAGCTGATTATGCTGAGTATATGGCTATAAAAGAAAGTTTTGGATATAAGAGCTTTATTCACTGGGATGAAGATATTAAAAAAGGTGAAGAAACAGCACGTGAAAAATATCGTACAGAACTTCAAGATAGCATAAGATACTATACAGTAACACAATATTTCTTCTTTAAACAATGGTTAGCATTAAAAGAATATGCTAATGAAAAAGGAATTAAAATTATTGGAGATATGCCAATTTATGTAAGTGCTGATAGTGTTGAAATGTGGACTATGCCAGAACTATTTAAAGTTGATGAAAACAATGAGCCACTTTATGTAGCTGGATGTCCTGCAGATGACTTCAGTCCTACTGGACAACTTTGGGGTAATCCAATCTATGATTGGGAAAAACACAAAGAACAAGGATTTTCATGGTGGATTTACCGAGTGCAAGAGAGTTTCAAAATCTATGATGTACTTCGTATAGATCACTTTAAAGGATTCTCTGATTTCTGGCAAATAGATAAAGATGCTGAAAATGCAGTGAATGGTACTTGGGAAGCTGGTCCAGGAATTGAATTATTCCAAAAAATTAAAGAACAGTTAGGTGATTTACCAATCGTTGCAGAAAATCTAGGATTTATTGATGCTAAAGCAGAAAAATTATTAGATGATTCTGGATATCCAGGAATGAAAATTCTTCAATTTGCTTTCCCTGGAGAAGATAATTTAGATCGTCCACATCATTATACACAAAACAGTGTTGCTTACACTGGAACACACGATAATGATGTAGTTAATGGATGGTATGAAAAACTAAGTGAATCAGAAAGGAAACTAGTTTCTGAATACCTGAATTGTCGTGATGATGAAACAATCACTGAAGCAATGATTAGAGGAATCTACTCTTCAGTAAGTGATTACGCAATCGTAACAATGCAAGATTTATTAGACAAAGATGCAACAAGCAGAATGAACGTTCCATCAACAGTTGGAGGAAACTGGGAGTGGAGAATGCTTGAAGAAGATTTAACAGAAGAGAGAAAAGAATTTTTAAGAAACATTACAGTAAGATATTCAAGAGAGAGGGTATAAAATGTCATTTAGTAAATATGTATTAGATAATACAAATAAAGAACTAAGTACTTTAGAGAACAAAGAAATATATATACAACTATTAAATTATGTAAAAGAACAAGCTGATAAAAAAGCTTTAAACTCTGATAAAAAGAAAGTTTACTACATTTCAGCAGAATTTTTAATTGGTAAACTTTTATCAAACAACCTAATTAACTTAGGGATTTATGAAGAAATCGAAAAAGAATTAAATGCAGCTAATAAACGTCTTAGCGATGTTGAAGAAGCAGAATTAGAACCATCACTAGGTAACGGTGGTCTTGGGCGTTTAGCATCTTGTTTCATCGATTCTATCTCATCACTAGGAATCAATGGTGATGGAGTTGGATTAAACTACCACTGTGGATTATTCAGACAAGTATTTGTAAAAAATGAACAACACGCAGAGCCAAATTTCTGGATTGAAGATTCTTCATGGCTAAGAGATACTGATGTTAAATACACAGTACCGTTCAAAAACTTCAATCTAACTTCAACTCTAAAAAGAATTGACGTATTAGGATACAAAAAAGATACTAAAAACTACCTAAACTTATTCGATATTGAATCAGTAGATAGCAGTATCATTGAAAATGGTATTAGTTTCGATAAAACTGAAATTGAGAAAAACTTAACATTATTCTTATATCCAGATGATAGTGATAAAAATGGTGAATTACTACGTATTTACCAACAATACTTCATGGTATCAAATGCAGCTCAACTAATTTTAGATGAAGCTATTGCTAAAGGAAGTAATGTTCATGACTTATACGAATATGCATATGTTCAAATTAATGATACTCACCCAAGTATGGTAATTCCTGAATTAATTCGTTTATTAACTGAAAAACACGGAATTGAATTTGAAGAAGCATATACAATCGTTCAAAAAATGACTGGTTACACAAACCACACTATCTTAGCTGAGGCATTGGAAAAATGGCCATTAGCGTACTTAGAAGAAGTGGTACCACACTTAGTAACAATCATCAAACAATTAGATGCTGTTATTAGAGAAAAATATGAAGGTGAAGATGTTCAAATCATCGATAAAGATGATAGAGTACACATGGCAAACATGGATATTCACTTCTCTAACAGTGTAAACGGGGTTGCTTACCTACACACTGAAATTCTTAAAAACTCTGAGTTAAAACACTTCTATGAATTATATCCAGAGAAATTTAACAACAAAACTAACGGTATTACATTCAGACGTTGGTTAGAGTTCTCTAACAGATCATTAGCGGCTTACTTAAAAGACCTAATCGGTGATGAGTACTTAACAGATGCAACTAAATTAGAAAAACTATTAGCATTTGTAGATAGTAAAGAAGTAGCAGCTAAATTAGAAGAAATTAAATACGAGAATAAACTAGTTCTTAAAGAATATCTAAAAGAAACTCAAGGTATTGAACTAGATGAAAACAGTATTATTGATACTCAAATCAAGAGATTCCACGAATATAAACGTCAACAAATGAACGCTTTATATGTAATCAAAAAATACTTAGATATTAAAAATGGTAAATTACCAGAAAGAAAAATTACTGTATTCTTTGGTGGTAAAGCAGCACCAGCTTACATTATAGCTCAAGATATCATTCACTTAATTCTATGTCTATCAGAATTAATTAACAATGATCCAGAAGTAAACGAATACTTAAATGTATTCTTAGTTGAAAACTATAACGTAAGTGTTGCAGAAAAATTAATTCCAGCAACTGATATTTCAGAACAAATCTCATTAGCTTCTAAAGAAGCAAGTGGAACTGGTAATATGAAATTCATGTTAAACGGAGCTCTAACTCTAGGAACTTTAGATGGAGCTAACGTGGAAATTGACGAACTAGTTGGACGTGAAAATATCTACATCTTCGGTAAAGAAAGTGATGAAATCATTAAACTTTACGAAACTGCTGGATATGTTTCTAAAGAATACTATGAAAAAGATGGTGTTAAAGAAGTAGTTGATTTCATTGTTTCTGAAGATATAGTTAAACTAGGAAATAAAGAAAGATTAGAGAGATTATATAATGAACTTCTTAACAAAGACTGGTTCATGACACTTATTGACTTTGAGGAATATTACGCCAAGAAAGAAGAAATGTTAGCAGATTACGAAGACCGTGAATTATGGATGAAGAAAGTTATCACGAACATTGCGAAAGCAGGATTCTTCTCATCTGACCGTACAATTGCTCAATATAATGAAGATATTTGGAATAAATAAAAATAAAGGGGAACATACGATGAAACTATTAACGATTAATGTTCATAGTTGGTTAGAAGAAAATCAACTAGAAAAATTAAATATTTTAGCAAAGGTAATTGTAGAAAAAAATTATGACGTGGTTGCCATGCAAGAAGTAAATCAATTGATTAATAGTGAAGATGTTCAACAAGGGATAAAAACAGATAACTTCGGGAAATTGTTGTTAGATAAAATTAGAGAATATGGAGAAGAAGGTTACAGTTATTACTGGACTTACTCTCACATTGGATTTGATAAATTCGAAGAAGGATTAGCGATATTAGCTAAAGGTGAAGTTGTTGCCGTAGAGGACTTTTACTGTACGGCACAACAAACCGTGACTTCTATCGAATCAAGAAAAATATTAAAAGTAGATCTTAAAGTAAATAATGAGATCATAGAATTTTACAGTTGTCATATGAACTTGCCAACTTGTAAAGGAGAAGACATAGATCAAAATCTTAGCAACCTAGTTAATTATACAGATAACAAAAATCTTAAAGTTTTCATGGGAGATTTCAATACGGATTATTTCCATCAAGTAGATGATTACAAAAACATACTTGATAAAGGATTATATGATACATATGAATTAGCCGAGAAAAAAGATGGGGGAGTTACCGTATATAAAAATATAAGTGGTTGGGAAGATTCTATGTGTCAGAAAAAATTGGATTATGTATTTATAAATAGAAAATTGAACGTAAAAGAAAGTTTTGTTATATTTAATGATGATAATTATCCAATAATTTCTGATCATAATGGTTTAGAAGTAACATTAGCAGAGAAATAAAAAAAGGAGGAAAATGTTATGTTACAAAAAATTCAGCGTTTTGGAGGCGCTATGTTAATGCCATCTATTATATTCGCATTCTTCGGATTAGTAGTTGGATTAACTTCAATTTTTAAAAACCCTAACTTAGTAGGGAGCATCGCTACAGAAGGAACACTTTGGTATAACTTCTGGTTCGTAGTTGAACAAGGAGGATGGACAATCTTCAATCAAATGCCAGTAGTGTTCGCACTTGGTATTCCAATCGGTCTTGCTAAAAAAGCAAATGGTCGTGCTGCATTAGAAGCGTTCTTAATCTACATGGTTTTCAACTACTTCATCAATGGATTCTTAACTCAATTCAAATTCTTTGGAGTAGATGTAACACCAGCTCTTAAATTACCTACAGGTATTACAAGAATCGCTGGGGCAATCACTTTAGATACTTCAATCATCGGTTCTATCGTTATTGCATCTATCTCAGTATGGATTCACAACAAATACTTTGATAAAAAATTACCTGAATTACTAGGAATTTTCCAAGGATCAACATTTGTTATCTTAGTTGGATTTATCATCATGATTCCAGCTGCATTCTTAACAGCTTTATTATGGCCAAAAGTTCAATTAGGAATCGCTGCATTACAAGGATTCTTGAAAGTTTCTGGAGTTGCAGGGGTATTCACTTACACATTCCTAGAAAGAATTTTAATTCCAACAGGATTACATCACTTTATCTATGGACCGTTCATGTTTGGACCAGCAGTAGTAGAAAATGGAATCACAGCTTACTGGGTACAACACATTCAAGAGTTCTCTCAAAGCTCAACTCCATTAAAAGAGTTATTCCCTCAAGGTGGATTCTCATTACATGGTAACTCAAAAGTATTTGGTTTACCAGCAGCAGCTTTAGCTATGTATGTAACAGCTAAAGATAGCAAGAAAAAAGTTGTAGCCGGGTTATTAATCCCAGCAGCACTTACTGGTTTCTTAACAGGAATCACTGAACCAATCGAGTTCACATTCTTATTTGCAGCACCAATGTTATTCGCTACTCACGCAGTATTAGGTGCGTTAATGTCAGCAACTATGTACCAATTTGGAGTTGTAGGTAACTTCGGAAGTGGATTAATTGACTTCTTAGCTCTTAACTGGTTACCAATGTTCAAAAACCACTCTTCACAAATGTTCGTTCAAATCGGAATTGGATTAGTATTCTCTGTAATCTACTTCTTAGTATTTAGATTCTTAATCCTTAAATTCCAATTAAACACACCTGGACGCGAAGCAGATGATGCTGAAACAAAACTTTACTCTAAACAAGAGTACCGTGAAAAAGGTAAAGATGCACCAAAACCAGAAGTTAAAGATGATGCAGCTACTCATGATGATCAAGCTCTTATCATTCTTGAAGGTTTAGGTGGTAAAGATAACATCGTAGACGTTACTAACTGTGTAACAAGATTACGTGTTAACGTTAAAGACGAAAGCTTAGTTAAAGATGATGAATTCTTAAAACGTTCTGGAGCTCTAGGAGTTGCTCGTAACGGTAAAGCAATTCAAGTAATCATCGGATTCTCAGTAGGACAAGTTAGAGAAGCGTTCGAAAAAGAATTACACAAATAAGATAATTAATAAAAAGGAACTGATGTAAAAATCAGTTTCTTTTTTGTTATGAATGGATATACATACAGATCTTAGTACATAATTAAATATTGTTATTTCTGGCATTTAAGAGAAGGTTTACAGGCGTTTGAGAGCATAAAAATATAATTAATAGAACATTATTAAACAGAGTGATTAGAGTTAGTTATAAAGATATAGTAAAGTAAAAAAATACTTAGCAAACATTGTCTGCTAAGTATTCTAATTTATATTAGAACGCAGGAGTTGCGTGTCCTTTTGATTTAAGTTCTTTGTTAATATAATCTTTGACTTTTTCACTAGCTAATGCTTTTTTAACTGCTTGAACTTTAGCATCATCTTTGTTGTCTTCACGTGCTACAAGTGAGATAGCGAATGTTAAGTCTCCTTCTTTTTCAAAAGCTAGACCATTTTTATCAGGAGTTAATCCTAATTTAGAAATGTATGTTGGGTAGTTAAACACTAAATCTTTTTCATTGTAAGCTTCGTTAAGGTTTAGTAAGCTTACTTTAGTAAATTTAAGGTGTTTTGGATTATCTTTGATATCTGCTTCTGTTACTGTAAAGCTATTTGGATCTTTAAGAGTAATAACTTTAGCGTGATCTAATAAACGTAAAGCACGAGCTAAGTTTGTTGGATCTGAAGGGATAGCTACATCAGCACCATCTTTAATATCTTTAATATCTTTAAGAGTTTTTGAGTAGAATGATACAGTCGCGTTGTAAATTGGTTGAATAGCTACAAGATGAGCATTATTTTTTTGGTTAAATTGTTCCATGAATGGTCTGTGTTGGAAGAAGTTAGCATCAACTTCTTTATTGTTTAATGCAACGTTAGCTTGAACGTTATCAGAAACTTTAACGATTTCTAAGTTATAACCGTCTTTTTTTAGATCTTCTTTGATCATTTCTAACATGTCTGTCATTGGAGAAGTGTGAGAAGCTACTTTTACAGTAACTGGTTCTTTCTTCTCTTCTTTTTTAGGTGCTTCAGTTTTGCTTGAACATGCTGTTAAAACTAATAATAAAGCAGTTAAGCTAGCTATAAATGAAATTATTTTCTTCATTATATATTCTCCTATAAGTATATTTAATATTTAGAGGTAAGGTATGTTGATATATATAGTTTATGAATTAATATAATTTATAATTAGAAAGCGGCAGTAGCTTTACCATCAAAGTTTTTTTGTAAGAAGTCTTTAACTTTTTGGCTAGTTAGAGCTTTTTTAACTGCTTGAATTTTAGCGTCGTCTTTATTGTCTTCACGAGCTGCAAGAACTCCAGCATATGTAAAGTCAGCTTTATCTTCCATTAAAAGACCATCTTTCATTGGTGTAAGGTTTAATTTAGCGATGTATGTAGGGTAGTTGAATACTAAATCTTTTTCTGCATATGCATCACTTAAGTTTAAAAGACCAACTTCTGTAAATTTAAGATGTTTTGGATTATCTTTAATATCTTTTACAGTAACATTGTAACTGTTAGGATCGTTTAATGTGATTAATCCACCGTGAGCTAATAATCTTAACGCACGAGCCATGTTTGAAGCATCAGATGGAATTGCTACATCAGCACCATCTTTAAGATCTTTAATGTTTTTAACAGTTTTTGAGTAGAATGCTGGAATTGAGTTGTAAACTTTCGCCACAGCTACTAAGTTAGTTTTATTTTTTTCGTTGTATTGTTTCATGAATGGTTCATGTTGGAAGAAGTTAGCATCGATTTCTTTGTTTGCTAAAGCAACGTTAGCTTGAACGTTATCAGATACTTTTACAATTTCAAGAGTGTATCCTTCTTTTTGTAAATCTTCTTTAACTAATTCTAACATATCAGTAAATGGTGGAACGTGTGCAGCAACTTTAATTGTTTTGTTTTCTTTTTTTTCTTCTTTTTTATCGCTAGTTTTACTAGAACATGCTGTTAATACAAGCACAAGAGCTAAAAGACTAGCAACAAATGATAATACTTTTTTCATTGGTTTTATTTCTCCTTTTTATTTGTAAAACGTTTAGCTAATCCATAACCTATTGATTGAATAATAAATACGTATATAATAAATATTATAACGATTAAATACATTAGATCATAGTTGTATTCTTGATATCCATATCTGAATGCAAATTCTCCTAGACCACCAGCCCCAATAACACCCATTACAGTAGTATAAGCTAATAAACTAATAGTAGTGTAGGTGAATGATAAGATTAAGTTATCCATAGTAGCTGGTAATAAGAAATATCTAATAATTTGAATTTTTGTAGCTCCCATACTTATAGCTCTATCTACAATCTTCTTAGGAACATTAATTAGTGCTTGTTCGACAAAACGTGCATAGATACTAACACCAACAAGTGTAAGAGGCAAGATTGCCGCTATATTCCCAAAAGATGTTTTAAATAAGAATCTATTTACAGGGATTAAAATGAACACAAAAATTAGAAAAGGAACACTACGTAAGGCATTAAGAAAAATACTTAATCCTTCATAAACTGCTCTATTTTTTAATAAATAATCACGACTAAAAGAGAAAAGCATAATCCCTAGTGGCATGGAAATGAAAAATACAGTTAACATTGAGTAAATCATCATGTAATTCGTTTCCCAGAACGCTTTCATTATACCATCGTAATTTGCTTTAAATAAATCAATCATCTAGTAAAAACTCCTTTACGTAGTTATAGTAATTACTGTCGTAATCGTCTTTTGCATTTTTATTAGGTACGACAATGTCTTTTACAGTAGAATCATCGATTACTACTACACGATCACAGAAGTTCTTAAGTAATGAAAGACTATGTGAAATCATAACGATTGAAATATCAGTCGTTGTTCTTAATTTGTTTAATAATGCGAAAATTTCTTTTTCACTATTAGTATCCAAAGCGGAACTAATTTCATCACAAAGTAGAACTTCGGGTTCTTGAAGTAATGCCATAGCAATAGCAACTTTTTGTTGTTCACCACCACTTAAGCTACCACAAAGACTATTTTTAAGTCTTGTAATATTCATGAAATCTAGAATATCATCTATTTTCTTTTTATCAACAGGAACCTTATTTAATTTGTACACTAAACTTAAATGATAATATACAGTTTTGTTATCGATAAGATTAGAGTGTTGGAATATATAGGCTAAATTTTTTCTAGTATGCCTAAGAGTATTAGCATCCATAGTTTTAATAGAAGAGTTTTTATAAAGAATATCTCCACTATCATAGGAAACGATACCGTTAATCATTTTAAGAATAGTACTTTTTCCTGTACCATTTCTTCCGATAATTCCAATAACTTCTTTCTTATTAATATCAAATGATATATTTTCTAATTTGAAGTTAGCGTCCTTATATTGTTTTGATACGTTTTTTAATTGAACTATCATAATATACCTCCAAGAAAACTATACCACTTTTAGAAAAGGATTTCAAGAGATTTGTTTATATTTTTGAAAAAAATGTTCATATTGTTCTATGCATGTTTGATAGTATTTTTAAAGCTGTTATTCGAGATTTGTTGTTGTGTGATGATACAGTTGTCTGGATAAGAGAGAAGAAAATTTAGAAGTTATATTATATAGTGAAGATTACTATTGTTGTGGTGCTATTTAGTTATTTATTTGCTAATTTTAAAATTTAATTGTATTAGAATAAACATTGAATGAAAAATTTAATTTTCTTATTACAGAAGAAGATATTATAATTTTTATCTAAAATTTGTTGATATTATTTTCTAAAAATGTTCTGATTTAATTCTTTATTTATTTATTACAATCGTATATAATTAAGAATGTGACTTAAGGAGGTAATCTATGAAGAAATTGACAATAGTAGATATAGCAAAAATGGCTGGAGTAGGTACTACTACTGTCTCTAGATATTTTAATGGTGGAAATTTAAAAAAAGAAACTTATAAAAAAATTAAAGAAATAGTAGATAAGTATAATTATACGCCGAATACTTTTGCAAAAGCGTTAAAAAGTACTGATAGTAAAATTATCGGGGTGATAGTTCCATGTCTGCACTCTTATATCAGTGGAAATACTTTAAAATACCTTGATAAAGAATTAAAAGAAAATAATTATGAGACGTTGATAATGAATGCTAATTTTGATGAAAATAAGCAGTTAGAGTATATAAAAAAATTGGCAAGAATGAATGTAGATGGAATAATCTTATTACCAACAACTATGACTAAAACTTATGAGAGTACTATAAAATCTGTGGATGTTCCTGTTGTTATGTTGGGGCAAGAGGGAGAGTATACATATAGTGTTGAGTACAATGACTTCAATGCTGCTAGAGATTTAACGAATTATGTATTGGCAAGTGGTCATAAAAAAGTAGCTTACTTAGGGGTTAGTGAGGATGATGTTGCAGTAGGATATTATAGAAAATTAGGAGTAATAAGGACTTTAGAGAAATATAATCTTGTTCCTGAAAATGTAATGATCACTAATTTTGGCTTAGAAGAGGGATACTCAACAATAAAGGAAAACATTGACAATCTAAAAAATAATAGTTGTTTAATTTGTGCAACTGATAATTTGGCTTATGGAGCGATAAAAGCTCTGGAAGAATTTGGTTTAAGTGTTGGAGAAAATTATTCGGTTGCTGCCTTTGGAGATTATACATCATCAGCACTATTAAAATCACCGTTAACAACGATAAAGTTTGATTTGAAGGATGCTGCCAAGCAGACTGTAGAGATGTTATTGAATATAATAAAAAAAGAAGAAACAACTATGAAACTATTAATTGGTTATGAATTAAAAACGAGAGATAGTGTAGTTGATTTAAACAAGATGGAGAATAAAAATGAATAAAATAAAAGCAATTTTTTTTGATATTGATGGAACGATAAGAAGCTTTAAAACAAAAACAATTCCTGAAAATACAGCAAATACTCTAAAAAAATTAAAAGAACAGGGGATAAAGATATTTATAGCTACAGGAAGAGCACCATTTCATACTACATTTTTAAATAATTTATTAGATTTTAAATTTGATGGCTATATTACGATAAATGGTCAATATTGCTATTTAGAAAATGGTAAAGTTTTAAATGATAAGATATTATCTCAAGAAGATATAAAAAATGTTCTTCCTTATTTTAAGGAGAATAAGATTGCGTGTGACTTTGCTTTATTAGATGGTGCATTTATGAATTTGAAAAATTCAAGGGTAAAATGGTTAGAAGATGAGCTAGGAGATCCAGAGCGTTTTAAAGAGGATCCGTTAGCATATGATAAAGCAATAAGTGAAAAAATCTATCAGCTTAATGTCTTTGTATCAGAAGAGGAAGAAGCGGACTTTTTAGCATATATGCCTAATTCAAAAGCAGCAAGATGGACTACGCATTTTACAGATGTCATTCCGAAAGATGGTGGGAAAAATACCGGAATTGATGCTGTTATCGCTCATTTTGGTATTAAATTAGAGGAAACTATGGCATTTGGAGATGGTGGTAATGATATTGATATGCTTAAGCATGCTGGTATCGGTGTAGCGATGGGGAATGCCGGAGAGAATGTTAAGGAGATTGCAGATTACATCACAACAAGCGTAGATGATGATGGAATAACAAATGCGTTAAAACATTTTAATGTAATATAAAAATAAAGACTAGAAGAATTTTAATAAATCTTCTAGTCTTTAACTATTTACTGAATTTTTCTAAGAATGTCTCAACACTTTCTTTTGGCATTATGACAGTAAGTTTGTCGTTAGCTTCTAAAATTGTTGTTCCTTTCGGTACTATTTCACGCCCAGAACGTTCAATCTGAGAGATAAGTGTGTTTTTCGTCCACTCTATTTCTTTGATAGATTTTCCAACTAAAAAACTATCGTTTGATATTGTTGTAAGAATTTCTACTTCCATTTCAACTTCATTATCTTCTAGTTTATTACTAGTTAGTATGCGATCTAATAAATATTCATAAACAGGTTTTGTTCCTAGTATATTCGCAGTCATATAAGCGAATAGGCAACATAGTGCTATAGGAAGGAAATAGTTAAGTTTTTGTGTCATTTCAAATAATAATATTATTGAAGTAATAGGACTTCTGACAATTGCTGTTAGATATCCAGACATTGATAATATTACGAATAGGGCAGTGTATTTCGCATCAAAGAAGTTGCTAAATAATGTTCCAAGTATTGCACCTTGAATTAAAATAGGTAGGAATATACCGCCTGCAACTCCTGAAGTAAATGATATAAGTGAGAATAAAGTTTTTATAAAATATAAGGTTAATAAAAACATAAAACTGAATTTATTCTCAATTAAAAATTCTACTAAATTATGCCCACTTCCAAGTACTATAGGATAAAAAATAAAAAGCACAAATGAAATGAGAAAAGCTATCTGAGGTCTAAATACTATATTTAGTTTAAAGAATTCATAAATTTTAAATAGTATTTTTATAGTGATATTATAAAATGTTCCAAATACCCCTAATAAGATTCCTAGTAAGGCAACCCAAGGATATATACTAACTTCCACATATGGCACCTCTGGGAATTTAAAGATAGCGGTAAGTCCAAAGATGTATTGACCAACTATATTAGCTACGACAGCAGCACTGAAACAGCAAATAATGATTTTTTTTGTGATTTGCTTGTGAACTTCTTCTATTGAGAATAGAACACCAGCTAGAGGTGCTCCAAAGGCAATTGATAGTCCAGCACTAGCGCCACAAGTAATAAAATATTTTTCTTTAATGTTGTCCTTTTTTAAAATTCTCGATACAAGTTTTCCACTCATAGCACCAAGTTGAATAGAAGGACCTTCACGTCCTAGAGATAAACCGCCTAAACTTGCTGTTAATCCACCTGTAATTTTATAAATAAGAACTCTTAATGGATTAGGATTTAATCGACCGGTAATTTCAGCTGATACTTGGGGAATTCCACTTCCACTAGCCATAGGTTCTCGTTTGAGTAAGAAACCTGAAAATAAAGCTAGTAGTATTAGCACCACTAAGAGTAATATCTTGTATATGAAACCATTTTTTATAAATTCTGCAGTATAGTGAACTAGGTGCTCACTATAACCTATAAGGAGTCTATAGCTAGCTCCGACTATTCCGGCAAATAATCCAACTAAAATTCCATCAAAAAGTAATGAGGTTTCAATTTTAAAATTCTTATTTTCTATTTTATTGATTTTGGAAATTTTCATTTTAATCTCCTTTCTTAAAGAATATCTATAACATAATTTTACTCTTAAATAGAAAAAAAATCAAAACAAATTTAAGATATTATTCATTATTAAAAATACAAAATGTGTGATATAATATAATTATGTTAAGAAAGGAGTAAACAGGATGAACATATTAGTAGTTATTGGTATAATACTGTTAATTATCTTACTAGGTCTTTATGCATTTTGGCTTAAATTGTTAAAAGGTAAGCCAGGAAGGATTGCAGGGGCTGAAGTAGAGAAAAAAACTTTCGATGAAGCACTTGTTGTAGATGTGCGTTGGAGAAAAGAGTATGCAAGAGGGCATGCAATTAATGCGGTAAACTTACCTATTAAACTTTTTAAAAATAATAGTGATGTACTTGATGAGTATAAGGATAAGGATATTATTCTATATTGTGTAGTCGATGTAACATCACGTAATACTGAAAAATTATTAAGAGAGCGTGGATTCACGAAACTTCATATTGGAGATGGGGTTAAACAATATGACTATGGTAAAGCAATATACAGCAATGCGTTATTATCTGAATTCAAATACCGTATCTCAGTAAGTAAGAATAAGCAGTTTTTAAATTTAGGTACTGAAATATTAAGTGATGAAGAAATCAAAATTGCGCCTAATGAAGTAGATAGCATTCTAGATAAGTTAAATAAAGATTCAGAAATTTTTGTCTATAGTGATAAACCGGAAGAAAGTAAAGAAGTATGTAAAAAACTTGGGTTAGATGGCTACACTGTTATTAATTTAATTGAACCATTTAATACATCTAAATATCGAAATGCATTCTATAATAAAAATGATTATATAGAAACTCAAGTTGATTTAGAAGCTTCTCCTTGTGGTTGAGCGTAGAGTTAAAATAAACGATAGGTTATCGTTTTAATAAAGTTTTAGTGACTGACCCAAAAGTCCTAAATTTTAAAAAAGTGTATATGATAACTCACAGATGCAGTGGTTTATTGATATCTAAATTCGCTTTATGAAAGCTTTTTTTGATATCTAATAACCTGTGTGGGAGTGACTCGATACAATCGATTTCTACGAAATCACGATTTTTTAGTCACTCCCTTGTGAAATTAAAGAATACAGAGATAGTAATTTAATTATAAGAAATTTACTTGGAGCAGAGAATAGTTCTAGGTGAATTTCTTTTTTGTATAACTAACATAAAGAATTAATATGTTTACTATAAAAAAATGTTAAATTAGGTTATAATATAAGTGACGGAAAATATGAAATAGAGGATGATAATTATGAAAATTTTACACATATTAGCACAATTACCTATTAAGACAGGAAGTGGTGTATATTTTACTAATGTAATTGAGGGATTAAAGAAGTTTGATGTTGAGCAAGCTGCGGTTTATGCAACAACGCCGGAATATGATTTTAATTTTTTAGATGAGAAATTTGAAGTTGAGTTTCAAGGCAAGGATATTAGTTTTCCTATCGTAGGTATGAGTGATATTATGCCTTATGAAAATACTCTGTACAAAAATATGACAGCTGAGATGTTGGAAACTTGGCAAGAAGCATTTCGTAAAAAATTAGAAAAAGCTAAAAAAGAATTTAAGCCAGATGTTGTAATCACACATCACTTATGGATTTTAAGTTCTATAGTTTGTGATGTATTTGAAGGTGAAAAAGTAATTGGAGTTTGTCATAATACGGATATAAGACAAGCTGAAAAGAACCCAGCGATGAAAGATAAGTATGTTAAAAATCTTGGTAAATTAGATAAGATATTAGCGTTAAGCAGTGGTGTAATAGAAGGTATTTCTAATATCTATAGCTACCCTGAGGATAAGATTGTAAATATTGGTGCTGGATATAATGAAAAGATTTTTTATCCTGTTGAAAAATATGAAAAACAGGATAATGTAAAAATTTTATATGCAGGGAAATTTGATGAATCGAAAGGTTTTTATGAGTTGATAAAGGCCTTTAGATTATTAGAGAAAAAAGACAATAATGTAGAATTAGAATTAATAGGGAACTTGAAAGAAGAGGATAGACCTAGGGTCGAAGCTTTAGTTGGTGATTCTAAGAAAATAAAAATTTATAATGCCGTAGATCAAGCGCATTTAGGGGAAATAATGAGGCATAAAGATATTTTTATACTACCATCTTATTTTGAGGGGTTAGGTCTTATAGCGATTGAAGCTTTAGGAAGTGGATTAAGAGTAGTTGCTACTGAGATAGAAGGGCTTATAGAATTTCTTGGAGACAAAATAAATAATTCTGAGATAATAGAATATATAGCAATGCCAACTATTTATGACACTGATAAGGCTGTTGAAGAAGAAAAACCAGCATTTGTAAATAGAATAGTAGGTGCTTTAGAACTTATGATAGAAAGAACAAGAGAGCAACGTGAGATTCCTGTTAAGTTACTAGAAGAAATTGAACACCATTCTTGGAAGAGAAAAATAGAAATTATTTACAAATTATTGTAAAATAATATTTAGTGATTATTTGCTAACGATGGATTAAACAAAAGATTATAAATTCATCAATTTAAAATATGTAGATGTAAAGTTTTAATGGAATATCGATTAGCTTTACGGTTGAGCTTTAATATTAAATAAATTGTACGGGAGTGACTAGAAAAAATCGCTTTGTAAAAATAAGATTTTTGAGTTGCTCCCATTTACAGTTTTTCTAAGAATTATTAGGAGAAGAAAATGGATAAGATAATATTAATAGATGGTAATAGTTTGAGTTATCGTGCTTTTTACGCTATGCCAGCTTTAAAAAATAAAAAAGGACTTTATACAAATAGTGTATATGGTTTTACATTGATGCTAGAAAAAATATTGGCAGATACTAATCCAAAGTATGCGTTAGTTGCCTTTGATAAAGGAAAACAAACGTTTAGACACCAAAGTTATGAAGCATACAAAGGTACTAGGGATAAAACTCCTAGTGAGTTAGTAGAGCAATTTGGGTATGTTAGAGAACTTCTTGATTCATATGGAATAAAGTATGAAGAACATTTTGACTATGAAGCGGATGATATCATTGGAAGTTATGCAAAAATTGCCGAAAAAGAAGGTCTAGAAGTAATAATAGTGACTGGAGATAAAGATTTAACTCAACTAGCTAGTGAAAATATAACAATTTACTACACTAAGCGTGGTGTTACAGATATAGATTATTATACACCTGAGTTTATTGCTGAAAAATATGGATTAACTCCAGAACAAATCGTTGATATGAAAGGTCTTATGGGGGACAAGAGCGATAATATCCCAGGAATTGCTGGAGTTGGTGAAAAGACTGCCATAAAATTACTAACAGAATATAAAACAGTGGAAAATGTACTAGAAAATATTGATAATATTAGTGGTAAAAAACTAAAAGAGCGTCTAATTGAAGGGCGAGAAGATGCTCTGTTAAGTAAGAAGTTAGCTACTATTTATACTGAAGTTCCAGTTGATAATAAGTTAGAAGATTTAACTTACAGTGAGAATATAGAATTAAAAAGAGAGTTGTTTGAAAAACTTGAGTTTGTTTCATTTTTAAAAAAATTATCTCAAGAAACTTCTACTGAAGAGGTGGGTGAAACTGCTGAAAAGACAGTTGCTCCTAAAAAGGAAATTAGTATTGTTTTAGCAGATAAAAATACGAAAATAGATTTTACCAACAGTACTTTACATGTTGAGTGTTACACAGAAGACTACCATAATTCAGATGTAGTTGGAATAGTAGTCTATAAAGAAGGAACTGCTTATATTTTTAGTGAAGAACAATTTTTCACTAATGAGTTTGTAGTAGATTATCTTCAAAGTGAAATTTCTAAAACTGTTTATGATTTTAAAAAGATTTTATTTATAGCGAAGAGAAACGGCGTAGATATTAATGGTGAGGTTTTTGATGTTAAGATAGTGTCTTATTTAATAGATGTTAATGCAAAAACTGAAATTGATAAAATCGTCTTTAACTACCTTGGGAAAATAATAAGTAGTGACGAAGAAATATATGGTAAGGGGGCAAAACGCACTTTACCGGCTCAAGAAGTCATTAATCCGTATATAGCTGAAATTGCAGAGAGTATTTCACTTATGAAACCATTGATGGAAGAAAAACTTGCTGAAGAGAATATGACGGACTTGTATAAAGATATAGAGATTAAAGTGGCTAAAGTACTGGCTAATATGGAATTTGAAGGAATACATGTTAGTAAAAAAGCTCTTGAAGAAATGAGTGCAGAATTTGATGAAAGAATTAAAACTTTAGAAGCTAGCATATATACTTTAGCTGGTTCTGAATTCAATATAGCTTCACCTAAGCAGCTAGGAGTAGTATTATTTGAGGATCTAGGACTGCCACCGATTAAGAAAACAAAAACTGGTTATTCTACAGCTGTAGAGGTACTAGAACAACTACAACATAGTCATGAAATCATCCCATTAATTATGGAGTATAGAACTATCACAAAATTAAATTCAACTTATGCAAAAGGGTTAGTAAAAGATATTACTCGTGAAGGAAAAATTCATACACGTTATGAGCAAACATTAGCCCAAACAGGACGTTTATCGTCAGTAAATCCAAATCTTCAAAATATTCCAACGAGAATTGAAGAAGGGAAAAAAATCAGAAAAGCATTCGTTCCAGCTTCTGATGATAGAGTAATCTTATCTATTGACTATTCTCAAATAGAGCTTCGAGTATTAGCTCATATCGCACAGGACGCAGGAATGATAGATGCGTTTAAACACGATGTAGATATTCATACTAAAACAGCTAGTGATGTTAACGGAGTTAGTCTTGATGAGGTGACTTCTTCAATGCGTCGAGAAGCTAAAGCTGTCAACTTCGGTATTGTTTATGGAATTTCTGATTTTGGTCTATCTAACAACCTTGGAATTACTAGAAAACGTGCGAAAGAATTTATTGACAAATATTTAGAAACATTCAAAGGTGTTGATAAGTATATGACTGATATCGTAGATTTTGCAAAGGAACACGGTTATGTAGAAACTTTATTCAATAGAAGAAGAGCATTACCGGATATTAATGCGAAGAATAAAATTGTAGCTAATCTAAATGCGCGTATTGCGATGAATTCACCAATTCAAGGAACTGCTGCGGATATTATAAAAATAGCTATGATTAATGTATTTGAATATTTAGAAAAAACAAATGTAGATGCAAAATTATTATTACAAGTACATGATGAATTAATATTTGATGTAAATAAAGATATAGAAGAAGAGTTTACAAAAGAAATGATTAAAATTATGGAAGAAGCGGCTAATTTAGATGTTCAACTGAAAGCGGAGGCTAGTAGTGGAGCGTCATGGTATGATGCTAAGTAGATAAATATTATAGTTTTTGATAAAAGTTAGTATTCAACATGTACATATGTTGATATACTAACTTTTTCTATAAAGATTTTGTTTTCGGGAGTCAATATATTAAGAAATAAACAAAATATGAAGCAAAAACAAAAACGTTTACAAAAATATATTGTATTTGATATAATTAATAAAAAATATTACATGTCAAATGTAAAATAACATTTTAAGGAGATGTGATTATGAATAACAATCCATTAGTTAACGCAAGAGAGCAAATTAAAGGTGCTTGTGAAGTTTTAGGTTATAAAGAAGAAGTGTATGAATCTTTAAAAGATCCACAAAGATTTATTGAGATTTCTATACCTGTTAGAATGGATAATGGTGAGGTGAAATACTTCAAAGGATTCCGTTCTCAGCATAATGATGCAATCGGTCCTACAAAAGGTGGATTAAGATTTCATCCACTTGTAACAGCTGATGAAGTTAAAGCACTATCGATTTGGATGACATTTAAATGTGCAGTTGCTAACCTACCATATGGTGGTGGTAAAGGTGGTATTATCGTAGATCCAAAAGATTTATCAAAAGGTGAATTAGAAAGATTATCTCGTGGATATATTCGCGGATTGTATAAATATTTAGGTGAAAAACAAGATGTTCCTGCACCAGACGTTAATACTAATGGACAAATCATGTCTTGGATGATTGATGAATATAATGTTCTTACAGGGGAACAAGGTATTGGAACGTTAACTGGTAAACCATTAGAATTAGGTGGTTCACTTGGTAGAACACAAGCGACTGGATATGGAGTTGCACTTGCTGCAAAATTAGCGCTAGAGAAATTAGGTAAATCTACAGAAGGTGCAAAATTTGCTGTTCAAGGTTTCGGTAATGTAGGTAGTTATACAGTAGATACAGCTGTGAAATTTGGTGCTACTGTAGTTGCTGTAACTGAGCGTGATGATGATGGTATTCAATATGCTGTTTATCGTGAAGAAGGATTATCGTATGCAGAGCTGCAAGAATGTAAAGATAAGAGAGTTAGATTCCATACATTACCAAATACAAAACGTTTAACTTTAGATGAATTTTGGGCTTTAGATGTGGATGTAGTGTGTCCTTGCGCATTAGAGAATGCCATCGATGAAAAAGAGGCTGGTTTAATAAAAGCTGCTGTTGTTTCTGAAGGGGCTAATGGACCAGCAACTTTAGCTGGAGATAAAGTATTACGTGAAAAAGGCGTGGTAGTAATTCCTGATATTCTTGCGAACAGTGGTGGTGTTACTGTATCTTACTTTGAATGGGTACAAAACTTACAAGGTTACTACTGGACAGAAGAAGAAGTTGTAGAAAAACAAGCGAGAGTTATGACGAAAGCATTCAATGATATTTGGGAAGTGAAAGAAAGATTTGCTATTCCTATGAGAAAAGCAGCTTATGTAAACTCTATAGAAAAAATTGTTAAAAATATGAAGTTAAAAGGTAAATTAAGCTAATTATAATTTAAAAGGTGAAGTGGATGACAAAAAGGTCTTAAAATTTAATAAGGTTCATATGAAAACTCATAGACGCAGTGGTTTATTGATATCTAAATTCGCTTCATAAAAGCTTTTTAGATATCTAATAAACTTTGCGGGGGTGACTCGACAAAATCGATTTCTATGAAATCACGATTTTTGAGTCACTCCCGATTCACCTTTGCTATTTATTTGAAAGAACTTCAAGTATATAATCATCAAATTGATGTTGAAATATTTTTTTATAGTCTAAAAATAAATAATGTTGGACTTCTACATTTTGTAGAGTATCTAAAAGTTTGAGTTGAGTTTCAATTGGAGTTTTAGGATCTAGGTATGAAAGTCCATAATGTATTTTTTGAGTTATAGAATTACTGAAATTTAGTATATCTATTAAACTTAGTGTGTTATATAGATAATCTATTTTGTCAGAAAAATCATTTTCAAACTTATAGATGTTTTTAAAAAAAGGATATTTTCTATTTTTGATATATGTGTTTTTAATATCATAAAGTGAACAGTCTGAGATGAATAGTTCTTTAATAGAATCGTAATAACTAGCACAAACTATACTAATAGCAGCACCTTGCCCTAGTCCAGTTACTAGAATTTCTTTATTTGGAAAGAGTTTTTCAATAATACTTATAGTATCTAGTGCGTCTTGATAAACCAGATTAAAATATGGTGTGGATGAAGAACTATCCAAAAATGGGAAATGAGAACAAGGTGTCTTATTCTCGCTATTACCAGCTTGCCCTCGAATATGTAGTGAGGTTAAAGCATAGTCTAACATACTATATTTTGTTAAACTTAGGAAGTCTTTATTTTTAACTTTGAACTCAGGGAAGTCGACGATAACACCTTTGATGGTTGATTTAGGTATAGTTAAATCTACTTCTATTTGCGAATTATCTGTTCCCTGGAAAATTATTTTCTTATATTGAACGAATGGATGAGGAATATCAATTATATTTTCTTTATATACTAGTTTTCTATTTTTTTCTAAATTCATATTGGCCTCCTATTCAACTTCTAATAAAAAGTTAACTATTTCATCATTAAAGTTCGGAATATTTTCGTGGTAATACTTTTTGTAGATGCAAGATTTTTTGTTACTATTAATTTCATTATATATTTTTTCTTGAGTTTCTTTTGGACAATCTTCGTCAAGGTTAGTGATACCGAATAAAACAGAACATTTTAAATTTTTTGCGAAATTTATGGTGTCAAGAAAGAAAAGGTTATTCAAGAATTTTTCAGTATTTTCTCCGGTTGTATTAAACCAACGTCCGTGGAGTGTTAATTCACCATAAGCATTTTTTCTATTGTCTTTTTCATAGATATTTTTGAAATTTGCTAGGAAGGGATATAGACTTATACATTTCGTTACATTTTTATTTAATGCTGAAAATATTATAGAATATGCTCCGCCTTGAGATGCTCCAAAACTAACAAGCTTTTTTTCATCAATGTCTTCAAAGGATGACACTATTTTAGAAAGAATGAGTGTATCCAGAATGTTTTTATAAAATATCATATTTTCTATATTTTCGTCTAGACCTACTGTAAGATGTCCAAAAACTGAGGGTGCAGAACTGCCTGAATCTTTACTTTTACCACCTTGATTTCTAAAATCTATAGCAACGACATCATATCCTAATGAAGCGAATGATGATTTTTCAAGCCAGTTTCTACTAGATGCAGGATATCCATGAAAATAAAAAAGTACGGGTATATCTTTATTTGGATATAATTTTCTATACTGCATATTTTTTATGTATTTTGCATAAATATTAGAATTATCATAGCTAAAGAAGGATAGATTATAAAATTCTATATTCTCAAATTTAGAAAATGGAGTTTTCTTTAGAGTATATTGGGGCTGAATAGTTTCAACTAATTTAAGTTTTTCTGTCCAAAATTTTTGAAAATTTTCCATGGTGTACCTCGATTTAACGTTTTCATTCATTTTATATAGTATCATTCGTATTGGAAAAATTCCAATATTTTGAATTGTAATATTTATTAGTTTTTCTAATCTGAAAATCGAAGGATGCTATAATAATTGAAAAAAAAGTTTATATGTAGTAAAATTATTTATTATTGACTAAAAAATAAGGAAAGAGGTTAAATTGAAACCATATGGATCTCAGTATCTTAATTAAAATATTAATAATTGTATTATTACTTATTGCTTCGGCAATATTTGTAATGTTTGAATTTGCACTTGTTAAGCTAAGACCAACAAGGGTAAATGAATTAGTAGAATCAGGAAATAAAACAGCAAAACTATTAGCTACAATGGTAGAACAGTTGGATCATTACTTATCAGCAACACAACTAGGTATAACAATTGTTTCTCTTGGATTAGGATGGATTGGGGAATCAACATTCCATTCTTTATTTAATCCGATATTTGAATTATTAAAATTAAATGAAACTATAACACATACTATTTCGTTGATAGTAGCATTTGGGTTTATGACACTTTTACATGTTGTTTTAGGAGAATTAGTTCCTAAGACTATAGCGATTCAATCTGCTGAAAAAACGTGCTTGCGTGTAGCATGGCCCATGTACATGTTCGATAAAATTATGAGACCGTTAGTATGGACACTTAACTCATTAGCGAATGTTATAGCGAGAATGTTTGGTTACGAACCTGCATCAGAACATGATGATATTCATAGTGAACAAGAATTAAGAACGATTATGAAATCTTCTCGAGCTCATGGACAAATTAATGATGTTGAATATCGTTATGTAGAAAGAGTGTTTGAGTTCGATAATAAAATCGCAAAAGAAATTATGACGCCTAGGACAGAGGTGGAAGCCATAGATATGAGCGATTCTTTAGGAATTATCATGAGGCAATTAAAACAAGAAGAATACACAAGATATCCAGTAATTGAAGATGGAGATAAAGATAAAATTCTAGGAATTTTGAATGTTAAGAAATTATTATTTACGGATAAACCTATAGAAACAACTAAAGATTTAGAAGAATATATTACACCAGCTATAAAAATCTTCGAACATACACCCATTTCTCAAGTTTTAGCAACTATTAAGCAAAATAGAGAACATATGATAGTTATAACAGATGAATATGGAGGAACTAGTGGTGTAGTTACGCTTGAGGATATAGTTGAAGAGATTACTGGAGAAATTCGAGATGAATTTGATGAAGATGAACAGAGTCTAGTTAAAAAATTAAAAAATGGACATTATCTTATAGATGGATGGGTGCCAATTCAAGATGTGAATGCATTATTTCATGTACAACTACCTCACGAAGAAGTAGATACGATTGGTGCATATGTGTATTTAGAAAAATACGAAGCAAAAGTAGGGGCAGTTTATTCTATAGACAAACTAACATTTGTGGTTAGAAAAGTAGAAGAAAATCAAATACGAACTTTAGAAGTTTGGAAAGAAAAATAAGAGAAATTTGAAGAAATGGCGGTGAAACGCTATTTCTTCTTTTTATGTATGATGCGATAAATTACTGTTGTAGCTAAAATAAACTTAAAAATTGCTAGTTTATCTTTACTATTCCGAACAATAGTGGTATTATATACATATAATATACGAATAAAATATGTTGAGTGTATATAGTGAAGAGAAAGCTATATGCATGTAAGGAGTATAAAATGAAGTTAAAGAGAAGTGAAAGAATAGTTGTAATGACGGAGTATTTATTAAATAATCCTAATAAATTAATTCCGTTGACGTATTTCGTTTCAAAATTCAATCAAGCTAAGTCTTCTATAAGTGAAGATATACACATAATAAAAAATGGTTTTAAAGAAGAAAATATTGGAGAGGTTAAAACGCTAGCGGGAGTAAGTGGTGGTGTAATCTTTATACCTACTTTAGTGGAAGAAGATGCTAAAGTTATTCTTAATGACTTTATGACTAAAATAAATGGCGGAAATCGCCTATTAGCGGGTGGATATATCTTTATGTCTGATATAATAGGGGATCCTAGTTTGATGAATAAGATAGGACGCGTGGTTGCTACAGTTTATAAAAATAAAGAGATAGATGCCGTAGTTACGGTTGCTACAAAAGGTATTCCTGTTGCTTACGCTATAGCTTCAATACTGAATAAACCAGTAATAATAATTAGAAGAGATAATAAGGTAACTGAAGGAACTACTGTTGCTATAAATTATGTTTCAGGTTCGACTAAGAAAATAGAAACGATGATTCTTTCTAAACGAAGTTTAAATACAGGATCAAAAGTACTATTAGTGGATGATTTCATGCGTGGAGGAGGAGTTCTGACAGGTATGGAAAGTCTAATGAGTGAGTTTAATGTTGATGTTATTGGGAAAGTTATAATCACACAATGTTTTGATTCACCAAGAGAACATGAAGATGATTATTTATATTTATCTAAAATTGAAAATATCGATGAATTTAATGGAACATTTGAAGTTAAACTAGGGAATGTTTTAGAAAAATTACGTCAAGTAGAAAAAGAGGATATTGAGAATGAGTAATAATAGATATGCAGTAATATTAGCGGCTGGAAAAGGAACTAGAATGCAGTCGAAATTATATAAAGTATTGCACAAGGTTTGCGATAGAACGATGGTTGAACTAGTATTAGATAGCCTTAATGATTTAGAAATGCAAGAAGTAATCACTGTAGTTGGTCATGGAGCAGAAAGAGTTAAAGAGGTCTTAGGAGATAGAACTAAGTTTGTTCTACAAGAAGAACAGCTAGGAACAGCTCATGCTGTTAAAGTTGCCAAAGACGAGCTTAAAGATAAAGAAGGTACGACTATAGTAATGTATGGAGATACACCGTTAATTCGTCCTGAAACTATCAACAGTATGTTAGATCATCATGAAAATACAAATGCTAAAGCAACGGTACTAACAGCGATTGCCGACGATCCATTCGCATATGGTCGTATAATTCGCGATGTCAACGGAAAATTAGTGAAAATTGTTGAAGAAAAAGATGCAACAGAACAGGAGAAAAAAATCAAAGAAATTAACTCTGGAATCTACTGTTTTGATAATAAACTTTTATTTGAAATGCTAGAAAAAGTTAAAAATGACAACAAACAAGGTGAGTATTATTTACCGGATGTACTTGGATTGATTCGTGAACAAAAAGAAATAATCGAGACATATTTATGCGAAGATTTTGATGAAACTTTTGGGGTGAATGACAGAGTAGCGCTAGCTTATGCAGAAAATGTTATGAGAAATAGAATTAACACTAAACATATGCTTGCAGGAGTTACATTGGTAGATCCTGAGAATACGTACATTGCGCCGAATGCAGTTATTGGACGTGATACAACAATTTATCCAAATGTTACAATTAAATCTAACACGGTAATTGGTGAAGATTGTCAAATTAAACCAAACTCATATTTAGAAAATGCGAAAATAGGAAACGGTGTTAAAGTATTGTCTTCAACTATTAGTGATTCAAAAATAGGAGATTTTACTAGCGTAGGTCCATATGCACATATTAGAAATAACTGTGAGTTAGGTGAACATGTTAGAGTTGGAAATTTTGTAGAATTAAAAAATACAACCTATGGAGATGGTTCTAAGACAGCACACTTAAGTTATCTTGGAGATGCAGAGATAGGAAATAATACAAATATCGGATGTGGGACAATAACAGTTAACTATGATGGTAAAAATAAATACAAAACGAAAATTGGAAGTGATGCATTTATAGGGTGTAATTCTAATTTAATAGCTCCTTTAGAAATTGGAGACGGAGCGGTAGTTGCAGCTGGAACTACTGTTACAGAAAATGCCCCTGATGATACATTAGTAATTGCTAGAGTAAAACAAGAAAATAAAATGGGTTATGCTAAAAAAATGCCTGCAGGTAGAAAATCGTAAAATATTATAGTTAAATTTAGAGATTATTGTTATAGTAAAAATAACGAAATTCAACTGTACTAGTCGAATATCGAAAAAATTTTAATTTTATACGACGTCGAGAAAATACATAAATAACACTGAAGGAAGCATGAAAGATGGTTTAAATAACTTATCTTTCATGTTTTTTTATCTTGAAATAGTTTTCTAAAAAGTATATAATTACATATGAAAAGGATGTGTTACAAATATAGTGTTTGTATTATAATAAAAATGTAAGGAGGAAAAATCATGAAATCAAAACATCAAAAAATATTAGAATATATTAAAAGTCTACCAATTGGAAGTAAAATATCAGTTCGTCAAGTGGCTAAAGAACTAAAAGTTAGCGAAGGGACAGCCTATCGAGCTATAAAAGAATCGGAAAATCGTGGTTTTGTTTCTTCTATTGAACGTGTAGGTACGGTGAGAATTCAGAAGAAAGAACGAGATAATGTGGAAAAATTATCATATTCTGAGATTGTAAATATAGTTAGTGGGCAGCTGATTGCAGGACGTGGAGGAGTTCACGAGATAGTTCAAGATTTTGCGATTGGAGCTATGGATTCTGAACAAGTTGGGCAACATATTAGAAAAGGTACATTATTAATAATAGGAAATCGTCCAAAAATCATAGAAATGTCATTGGAAAAAGGATGTGCGATCTTAGTAACGGGTGGTTATGTTCCAAATGATTCAATTAGAGCATTGGCGGATAGTAAGAACTTACCTTTAATTATTACACCACATGACACTTTCTCGGTTACTCATTTAATAAATAGGGTAACAAACGACCAAATAATTAAAAGAGATATAATTACTGTTGAAAGTATTTATATAAAAACTGAAAAATTATATACTATTAATTTAAATAATACGGTAAAAGATTGGTATGACCTTCAATTGGAAGTAGGACACACTAGATATCCTGTTGTTAATGAATATGGAAAATTAGTTGGTATAATTGCAGCATGTGATGTATTTTTACAAGATAAAGATGCGTTAATTAAAGAAGTCATGGAAAGAAAAGTTGCGACTACTACTTTAGATACTCCAATATCTTCTGTAGCGAATACTATGCTATCAGAAGGTTATGAGCTTATGCCTGTAATTGATTCTAAAAATACATTATTAGGAATAGTAACAAGAAAAATTGTTATAAATTCATTATTAACTAATAATAGATTCCAAGATGGAAATAATAATGACACATTTGATGAAATTATGCGTAAAGGAATAGTACCTAGAGCAGATGGACTGCAGGTTAAAGTTATACCTCAAATGTTAGATCAATTTGGTACTTTTTCTAGTTCGGCACTATTGAGTATTATTGATGAATCTATTCATATTACAAGTTATAACTACAATAGAAGTGAGGTTCTAATGCAAAATGTATCTCTTTATTTCTTAAAATCAGTTCCTTTGGATAGAACAATAACTACAAAAGTAAATATCTTGGATATTGGTCGAAAAACTGCTAAATTTGATGTAGAAGTTTATGATAAGACGGAATTAGTGGCAAAAGCTATGGTAACATGTCAAGTATTCCAGAGAAATTAGAGAAAGAAGAAGTTAAATGGATATATACGAAAATTTATATGAGGAAATTTTTCAAAAAATAAAAGAAAATGATAAAATTATAATTCATAGACATGAAAGACCAGATCCAGATGCTTACGGTTCTCAAGGCGCTATGTATCAACTTATCACAGAAAATTTCCCGGAAAAAACAGTAATAACAGTAGGTAAAGACTCACCATCCTTAGATTTTTTATTTAAAAATTCAGAAGTAACAGAAGAAGACTATAAAGATGCCCTTGTTATAGTAACTGATACAGCAAACTTCCCTAGAATAGATGGAAAACTATTTACTAAAAACAACTTTCTTATAAAAATAGATCATCACCCACCTTTAGATAATTATGGAGGAATTAATTTAGTAAATACAGATGTTTCGTCTTGTAGCGAATTAATATATAATTTTTATGAGTATTTAAATGGGAAATATGATATTAAATTAAATGATGAAGCTGCTAAATTATTATACCTAGGTATAGTAGGAGATACGGGAAGATTTTTATTCCCGAATACTTCTAACGACACACTAAGAGTTGCTTCAGAATTAATTAAATATGATTTTAATATGAGTAAACTGTTAGACAAGATGGAGATTATTAGTGAAAACATTATGCGTTTTAGAGCGTTTATTTTTGAAAACTATGATGTCTATCAAGATGGTGTTGCATATCTTAAAATTACTAAAGAAGATATGGATAAATATGGAGTGGATCCTGGTGAAGTTTCAACAGGTGTCAACTTACTTAGAAGTCTAAAAGATTTATATGCATGGTGTTTTGCTATTGATGAAGGTAACAAGGTTCGTGTGCGTATACGTTCTAAAGGCCCTGTAATCAATACTCTTGCGGAAAAATATGCAGGTGGGGGTCATCCTTTAGCGAGCGGAGCGACGGTGAAAAACTGGGAAGAATTAGATGATTTATTAGATGATATGGCTCGAGTAGTGGCAGAATATCTTAGAGAAAATAATATCAAAATAGAAAATTAATATTATATTTTCAGAATTTTTTCTAAAATATTGTTAATAATTTTCCTTGACAAGTCTAACGCTATAGTGATATACTTATTAGAAATTAATAAAAACCAATACTCGTATAAGTAATAGGCGGAATATTTAAAGAGAGTACCGTGGCTGAGAAGGTATATTAGGAAGTTTATGAAGATGGTTCGAGTGGTTAATAAGGTAAACATAAATTGTAAACTTTGTTCGGTGATCCACGTTATAGGATAGACTATGTTAGTAGTTGTAATAAGTAAAATGTAAGGTGGTACCGCGTATAACGCCCTTATTCTGAAATTCAGAGTAAGGGTGTTTTTTTATTTTTAAAAAGAGAAAGGAGATAGACATGATTGAATTAAAAAAAGTTAATAAGATATATAATAATAAAGTTCATGCTCTAAAAGATATTAATTTAAAGGTTGAAAAAGGTGACATTTATGGAATAATCGGTTATTCTGGAGCTGGTAAAAGTACGTTAGTAAGGCTGTTAAACGGACTTGAAGTAGCGACAGATGGTGAGGTTATTATCGATGGTGATGACTTCAACAAAATAACTGAAGAACAACGTCGTTTAAAACGACAAAGAATAGGGATGATTTTCCAACATTTTAACCTATTATGGAGTAGAACTGTTGCAGAAAATATTGCATTCCCATTAGAAATTTTAGGGAAATCTAAAACTGAAATAAAAGAAAGAGTAGAAGAATTAGCTAAATTAGTAGGTTTAGAAGACAGATTAAATGCTTATCCATCTCAACTTTCTGGTGGTCAAAAACAAAGGGTAGGTATTGCTCGTGCATTAGCTGGTAACCCTTCAATCTTACTTTGTGATGAGGCTACGAGTGCTCTTGATCCAGAGACAACTGCAGAAGTTTTAAATTTAATTAAAGAAATTCACAGAAAAACTAATATCACAGTTGTTCTTATCACTCATGAAATGAATGTTATTAAGACGATTTGTACAAAAGTTGCTGTTATAGATGGTGGAACAATTGCAGAAGATGGATTAGTTTCAGAAGTATTCTATCATCCAACTCAAGAAGTTACTAAGAAATTCTTAGCTCAAACTTCATTTGCTTCAGAGTTTGAAGAGAGAGAGAATATTGAGGAGTGGAAAAAAATATTCACAGAAGGAGTTATTATTAAATTTACATTTGATAATAATACATCGAAAAAACCGATTCTTAGCACTTTAGTACGAGAAATAGATTTTGACTTTACAATAATTAATGGACATATCGATAAAACTGCAGATGCTAACATTGGTACACTATTTGTTCAGTTAATTGGAACTAAAGAAAATACAGATAAAGCAATATCTAGATTAAATGAACTAGGTATTTTAACGGAGGTGTTATAATGTTTGATTTTTCAAGAGTTAATTGGGATAAAGTACAAGATAAAACAATAGAAACACTTATTATGACTTTTGAGTCACTTATTGCAGTGTTTTTAATTGGTTTGTTTTTAGGATTATTATTATACTTAACATCTAATAGTGAGAGTGCGTTTGGACGTGGATTTTACGCTGTTGTTACTGCAATAGTTAATATTTTCCGTGCGATTCCATTTATTATCTTAATTGTATTATTAATTCCGTTTACTAAGTTTTTAATTGGTACAATTATTGGTGTTCAAGCAGCAATTCCAGCACTTATTATTTCAGCAGCACCATTCTACGCTCGTTTAGTAGAAATTGGATTACGTGAAGTAGATAAAGGTGTAATTGAAGCAGCTCGTGCAATGGGAGCTAAAAATTCGACTATTATCTTAAAAGTTTTAATCCCAGAGAGTTTACCAGCGATAATTTCAGGATTAACTGTTACAGCAATTGCCTTAGTTGGATCAACAGCTATGGCGGGTGTTATCGGAGCTGGAGGATTAGGTAACTTAGCATACTTAGACGGATTCCAACGTAATAATAGCACTTTAACATTTGTTTCAACAGTATTAATCTTAATTATCGTATTCGCTGTGCAAATTCTTGGTGATACAATAGTTAAGAAAGTTGATAAAAGATAAATATGAAGAAGGGGCTGACCCAAAAGTCCTAAATTTTAACAAAGTGTATATGATAATTCATAGACGCAGTGGTTTATTGACATCTAAATTCGCTTTATAAAAGCTTTTTAGATATCTAATAAACTGTGCGGGGGTGACTCTAAAAAATCGATTTCTCCGAAATCACGATTTTTGAGTCACTCCCTTTTTTGTTTATAAATAAAAAAACATGATCATAAACAAATAATGGACGATTTTATAAATTATTATGTCTGGAAATTATAAAATATTAATGTTTTACGAATAATTGACACCAAAATAGGTTAAAAAAACTTGAAAATGTGGTAAAATAATAAAGACTGTTTAAATCAAGAAATTTATAAAATAAAAAGATAAGGAGTTAAATTTATGGTTATTCAATGGTTTCCAGGTCATATGGCCAAGGCGACAAGAGAAGTAAAAGAAAAGCTAAAACTGGTAGATATAGTTTTCGAATTAGTAGATGCACGTTGCCCACTTTCTTCACATAATATGTACCTAGATGAAGTTGTTAAAGATAAGAAGAAAATAATTATATTTAATAAAATTGATCTATGTGATAGAGCTGAGACAGCAAAGTGGAAAAGTTATTTTGAAAATAAAGGATATACAGTAGTTTATACTGATGCAAAAAATAGTAATAATTTGAATAAAGTAATAGATAAGGCGAAAGAAGAACTTGCAGAAAAAATTGCACGTCAAGTAGCTAAAGGAATTAAACCAAGAGCAATTAGGTCGATGGTAATAGGTGTGCCAAATGTTGGGAAGTCAACATTTATTAATAAACTTATTAAGAAAAATGTCGCTAATACAGCTAATAAACCAGGTGTTACTAAGAAACAACAATGGTTGAAATTAAATAAAGACATAGAATTATTAGATACACCAGGGATACTTATGCCTAAGTTTGATAATCAAGAAATTGGTAAAAAATTAAGTTTGATTGGTTCTATAAAGGATGATATTACACCACTTGATGATGTAAGTTTATATTTAATAGAATTGTTAAAACATAATTATTTAGAGAATTTAAATAATCTTTATAAAATAAATGTTACAAGTGAAGATGAAAATGTGTTTATTATGGAAAAAGTAGCTGAAAAGAGATTTAAAAAAATCGGCGGAGACTATGATTACGATTCGACAATTAAGTTGTTAATTCAAGATTTTAGAACACAAAGATTTGGGCTTATTACATTAGATAATTATAGTGATTTATTAGAAAATGAGGAACAAAATGAAAATTAGTGAGGTAAAAGAACTCTTAAATCAAGAAAATATTTCCGAAGAAATATTAGATGAATTAAAAAAAGATGAGAGAAGCGGAGTTCAGAAATTACTTATAAGTTATGCTAAAAAGCAAGAAAAAAAACTTTTTTATAAAAAAGAGTATGAAAAAAAATCATTTTACGAAAATAAATGTTATAATAATGGATGTAAGTATATTTGTGGAATAGATGAAGTAGGAAGAGGCCCGCTTGCTGGACCAGTAGTTGCTGCAGCGGTAATTTTAAAACAAGATAGCTATTTCGAAGGATTAAATGACTCAAAAAAATTATCAGAGAAAAAACGTGAAGAATTATATGAACAGATAAAAAAAGAGGCTGTTGCGTATGCCATTTGTGAAGTGGATAACATTGAGATTGAAAAATATAATATTTATAATGCGGCTCGTATAGCAATGCAAAGAGCAATAGAGAAATTGAAAGTTAAGCCGGATTTCTTACTTATAGATGCTATGCCATTTGAAAATTATCCGATTCCTAACTTTAGTATGGTTAAAGGTGATGAGAAGAGTGTATCCATTGCAGCTGCTTCTGTAATTGCAAAAGTTTATCGTGATAATTTAATGAAAGAATATGCGAAGAAATATCCACATTATGATTTTGAGAATAATGCGGGATATGGTACAAAAAAACATTTAGAAGGTTTAAAAGAATATGGAATAACACCAATTCACAGAAGAGACTTTGAACCTATAAAATCAATGATACAAGGAGGAAAACATGAGTAACAATAGTGGAATAAGTATTTCGAAAAATTTACAGAAAAATAACAACAATAAGAAAAATAATATTAATAATCGTACAAGCAATAATATACTAGCTGCAAAAGAGCAAAACAACAACAATACTAAGCAAGTAGTTAAGAAAATCACGAATAAAGTTAAATCTCAGAAAAATAAATCTAAGAAATTGCCTAAAATTAGCATAACTCCATTAGGAGGAGTAGAAGAAGTAGCTAAAAATATGTATATGGTGGAGATTGGGGATGAGATTTATGTTCTTGATGCAGGATTAATGTTCCCAGAAACAGAGATGATTGGTATCGATGCAGTTATACCAGATATAAGTTATTTAGTACGTAATAAACAAAAAATTAAAGGGATTTTCTTATCGAATGGTCACGTAAGTTCTATGGGAGCTGTACCATATATTATCGATAAATTAAAATGTCCAGTTTATGGTTCTAAATTAACAATAGATTTATTAAAAAATCATCTTAAACAATTAGGTATTAAAAGAAGAATTAAGTTTTATTATGTAAAAGATAATAATAAGTATGACTTTAATAATGCAAGTATAACATTTTTCAAAACTACATATTCAATGCCAGATTCTTTAGGTATTTGTATAGAAACTAGTCAAGGAAATATTGTTTATACTGGTGAGTTTAAATTTGATCAATCAGTAAGTAAAGAATATAAATCTGATATCGTGAAGATTAGTACATTAGGTCAAAAAGGTGTTCTAGCTTTATTAAGTGATTCAAGTAATGCTAATGTAAAGGGATATAATGTTCCTGAGAATGAAGCTGCTGAGCAAATTGATAATGCATTTTACCAAGCCAATAAACGTATTATTGTAACGTGTTATGCATCTAACTTCCTAACAATTTCTCATATTGTAAGAGCAGCATTAGCGCAAAATAGAAAGATTTTACTTCTAGGTCAAGCTATTGAAGCATCTATCAATACTGCAAGAAATATGAATTATTTACAAATTGAAGATAGTAACTTAATTAAAGTTGAAGAATTAAAAGACTATCCACAAAATGAAGTATGTATCCTTTCTTCAGGTGACCAAGGGGAACCAATAGAGGCTATGAAGAATATTGCTGAGAAAAAAATTGATGGAATTCAAATTGAATCTGGTGATACAATCATGATCGCAGCTACGCCTTCACCAAATATGGAAGTTATGTTATTCCAAACTTTAAACCTATTAGTTAAACTTGGAGCAAATGTTGTGACAGCTTCTAAGCGTCTTCACGCTGCTAGCCATGCAACTAAAGAAGAGCTGAAAATGATGTTAAATATGCTTATGCCAAAACACTTCATCCCTGTTCAAGGAGAATTTAGAAATCTACGTAAACATGCAGAAATCGCAGCTGAAACTGGAGTTGCAGCAGAAAATATTCATATTTTAGCTAAAGGTACGACTTTAGAATTAAGCGGAAACAAATCTAAAACATTATTAAACAATGTTTCTGTGGGGAATATTCTTGTTGATGGTCGAGGAATCGGAGATGTAGAAGATAGCGTATTAAAAGATAGAAAACTATTATCAAATGATGGAATCTTCGTCGCTTCATATGCTATTAGTAAAAAAGAGAAAACTCTAGTAGGAAGACCGGTTATTCAAACTAAAGGGTTTGTCTATGTTAAGAAGAGTATGGAGTTAATCAAGGAAGCAGAAGAAAAAGTGATTGAGTACTTAGAAAATAATCCAATTAAGAGTATTAGAGAATGTGCAGCTGTAAAAGCTGAGATTAGAAGTATGCTTTCAAGTTTACTATATGATAATACTAAGAGAAAACCAATAATAATAATTAACTTTTCATTAGTTTAGTAATGAAATATAACGGGAAATCGGAATAGGGAACAACAAAGAGGGGCTGACTCAAAAGTCCTGAATTTTAACAAAGTGTATATGATAACTCATAGACGCAGTGGTTTATTGAAATCTAAATTCGCTTTATAAAAGTTTTTTAGATATCTAATAAACTGTGCGGGGGTGACTCGACAAAATCGATTTCTTCGAAATCGCGATTTTGAGTCACTCCCGTTTTGAATTGCTCCTTATTGTTCCCGTTTTTAGTCTATGTAAATGAGGTGAAAAAATGTCAAAAGTTATTGCTCATATCGACATGAATTGCTTTTATGCAAGTGTAGAAGAAAAGTATAATCCTGAGTTAAAAGGAAAACCTTTAGCAATTGCAGGAGAAGTGAAAACTAGACATGGTATAATAGTAACCTCTAATTATGAGGCGAGAGAGTTAGGAATTAAAACCACTATGCGGGTTGGAGATGCAAGGAAAATATGTCCTAATATAAAAATACTTCGTCCGGATATGGCTAAGTATCAACAAGAGTCTAAGTTGATTTTTGATCTAGTTCGTGAATATACAGACAAGATTGAGATAGTTTCTGTTGATGAAGCATATATAGATTTAAGTGATTTTTCTGAACCAATAAAGGTGATAGCTACAATTCAACGTAGAATCTATAAGCAACTCGGAATGCCGTCATCAGTAGGCGTTTCTTTTAACAAGTTTTTTGCTAAAATGGGATCAAATTTGAAAAAGCCTCTTGGTTTTTCAATTATTAATAAGAAAAACTATAAAGATATACTATGGAATCTGGATATAGGAGAGATGCATGGTTGCGGGAAGGCTTCTACAAAAAAATTGAAAAAAATTGGTATAAATACAATTGGTGATGTTGCTAGTGCGAATGAGGTTATTCTACATAGTCTTCTAGGTGTTCAAGGTCTGAGATTAAAAAATAAGGCTAATGGAGAAGGTAACGCGGAATTAAAATATACAGTTGATAGAAAGTCTATAGGTAATTCCAAAACATTTATTAACGATTTAATAGATGAAGATGATATTTTGAAAGAAATTAAAAAATTAAGTGAGAAGGTTAGTTCTAGGGTTAAATCTCGCAATTATGTAGGAAACAATGTTTCGATAATGGTGAGATTTAGTGATTTTAAGACAATTACTAGATCTAAGAAGATACCTGAATATATTTCTAACGCGAATGATATTTTTAATTATGCATGGGAGTTGTTGGTTGAACATTATGATTTCACACAAGGAGTAAGATTACTAGGTGTATCGTTAAATGATATTAAAAAAGCAAAAGAATTAAAAATTCAGCTTGATATTTTTGATAAAAAAGATTATAAAGAAGAAGAGAGACTTAGAAAACTTTCTAAGAAATTAAAAGCAGAGTTCGGTGATACAATAATAACCGATTTTGAAAATTTTGATAAAAAAGATAAGTCGATTATAACGACAAGTTTTAGTAAAGATTTTTTAGATTAATAAAGGAGATAGAATGTTAGCAATAAACAAGAGATTACAATTAGTAGCTGAATATGTAGAAAATAGAAGATTAGCTGATATTGGAAGTGATCATGCCTATTTGCCAATTTATTTAGCTAAGAATAATAAAATTGATTATGCTGTAGCAGGAGAAATTGTTGAAGGACCACATAAAGTTTCGATAAAAAATGTAAGAGAAGAAGGCTTAGTTGGAACTATCGATTGTCGTAAGGCTGCAGGTTTAGATGCAATTGAAGTAAGTGATAATATTGAAGTAATAACAATTTGTGGTATGGGTGGAAAGTTAATCGCAGATATTTTAGAAAAAGGTAAAGAAAAATTAGCGAATAAACCAAATTTAATACTTCAGCCAAATGTCGGAGAAAATTTTGTTAGAGAAAAACTACAAGAATTAGGGTATGAGATAACAGCAGAAAACATTATTGAAGAAGATGGTCATATTTATGAGATTATCGTTGCAAAACCAGGTGTTATGGAATTAACAGAAGATGAAATTAATTTTGGTAAGTATTTATTAATAGAGAAAAATGAATTATTTGTAAAAAAACAAAAACAAGAACTTTCAAAAATTGAATATATTTTAAATCAATTAGAAAAAGCAAGTGAAATTCAAGAAAATAAAGTAGCTGAATTTAAAAATAAATATAAAAAAATATTAGAAATTATTTCTTAATATTTTGATTTAGAAGGAGGGGAAGGGATGTTACAATCTTTACAGGATGAAAGAGAAGCTAAAAAGTTATTGAACTTTAGCGTGAAAATCGCTAAAAGTATGTTGTCATATGGAGCAGAAGTATATAGGGTTGAAGATACAGTTAATAGAATCTATAAGTCATTTGATAATATTAAAGCGGCGAATATTTTAGTTACTTATAATTTTGTTATTGTATCTTTTACATATAATGACAATACTTATACGACGATGAGAAGGGTTGTTTTGGGAGATCGTGATTTAGAGAAGATTGCACTTCTAAATGATATATCTAGAAAAATGGTAATGGGAGGTTGTACGCTAGATTATGCATTTAAAAAAATGAAAGAGGTAAAGGCGAAAAAAAGATATTCTACTACTTCGGTTATAGTTGCTCTAACTTTATCAGCTCCATTTTTTGCGATAATGTTTGGAGGGACCTTTAAGGATAGTTTGATTGCATTTTTAATAATGGCTATACAGGCTGCGTTTATTACTCTTACTTCAAAATATAAACTGACATTATTTGTAAGTAATTTCTTGGGAGCATTTATTGCAACAGTATTAGTAATGTTATTAAATAAGATTTTCTTAATACATAATCCATTTAGTATTATTATTATGAGTTTGATGCCTCTTGTTCCTGGAGTTCAGGTCACAAATGCTGTTCGTGATTTTATGGCTGGGGACTATCTGTCTGGAATGATAGGAATACAAGCAGCAATCTTTGTATCTACAGCTATTGCGCTTGGTGTTGTTATGGGATTAAAATTGGTGTAAGGAGAAACTATGGAGAATAATATTTTTATACAATTTATAGCTGGCTTTGTGGTTAGTGCATCTTTTGGTATTTTCTTTAATGCACCTAAGAAATCCATATTTACTTGTGGGTTAATTGGTGCCATCGGTTGGTTAGTTCACGTAGTGACTAATTTGCTATTAGCAGATGTTGTAGTAAGTAGTTTTCTTGGAGCAGTTTGTGTAGGTGTTCTTTCTACTAACGCATCTAGAATATTAAAATTGCCAGCAACTATATTTATTTATACAGGGATGGTACCTCTAGTTCCAGGTTATGGTATGTATAATACTATGCAAAATATTGTAACGAAGAATTATGGAGTAGCTTCTCAAGTTGGGATTGAGACTATTCTTCAAGCAGGGGCGATAGCAATGGGAATATTATTAGCGTCTGTGTTTTCATCGTCAATTCAGAGGGTAAAGATACAAAGAAAACGATAAAAGTGATATAATAGTGGTAGTGAGTTTACAAAGGAGTCGAGTATATAATGGAATATATTTTATATTTTGCAGAAAGCTGTCCGGACACAGCACCATTTAAAGAAAAATTATCAGAATTAGGGATTAAATATAAAGAAGTAGAGGTAATGACTTCATTAAGAAATTTTAAAGAATTTCTATATGTTAGAGATATATATTCACAGTTCGAAGGAATAAGAGGTAATATGAAAATTGGTATTCCTTGTTTAGTTATTAATGAAAATGAATGTATCCTAGAACCAAATGAATTAGATAAGTTAAAAAAATAGTTTTAGGTTAAGAGAATGATTCAAAAATCATGATTTCCGGTGAAATTGATTTTGTTGAGACCGTTTCATAAAATTTATTAGATATCTAAAAGCTCCTATAAAGCGAATTTAGATATCAACAAATCACGGTGTCTATAAATTTTTTTTAAAATTAGAATTTTTAAGTCAATCCCTTACTTTGGGAATTAACTACAGAAATTAACATTGTTTTTAATTTTATTAATTCCTTGCTTTTTATTTTCAAATTTGATATAATTAAGGAATGCTAGGTGGGGAGTTAGCGGTGCCCTGTACTTGCAATCCGCTTTAGCAAGACCGAATACCGAGATGCGGGTAGAATAGGGAATGTCGAGTTTAACACGTAATGTTGAGACTAAGGCACCTTACGACGCAATACTTATGAACCATGTCAGGTCCGGAAGGAAGCAGCATTAAGTAAGTCTATTGTGGGTGTGAGTTTTTGTCGAGGTTGAGTTGTCGATTAGACTAACGGTTTTTTAATCTATTCAAGTCTCGGTTGCATATAGTATAAATCGATGATATCTAAAAGTAAATTCGCTTTTGGATTTTTTTTGTGTTTTGAAAAAATAAAATTATGTAAATCATAGGAGGGGTTATGTATCAAGGGAAAAACTTTTCTGAACGTGCAAGTATTTTTATTAAATTGCTATTGCCAGTTTTAGTTTATCAAGTAATTTCATATTCATCTGGTATGATTGGAACGTTTATGGCGGGACATTATAGTCCTACAGATTTAGCAGGTGTAAGTATGGGTGTTAACATTTGGAATCCAATTATGTATACACTAAATGCAATTGTGTTAGCGTTGGTTCCGATTGTGTCGCAATTAATCGGAAAAAATAAAGAAGAAGAGATTCCTACAGTTGTTAGACAATTTCTGTACATAGCTGTTATTATCAGTGTTGTCTTAATTATTGGACTAAATACTTTAGCAACACCAATAGTAGATCAATTAGGTATGGATAGTAATATTGCGGAAATAACTAAGAACTATTTGTTTTATGAAAGTTTTGGAGTACTATCTATCTTCTTATATGTAGTTTTACGTTCATTTATAGATAGTTTAGGATTAACGAGATTATCGATGATAATGATGATAGTATCTGTACCAGTAAATGTATTCTTTGCCTATAGTTTCATTTTTGGAAAATTTGGTATGCCTGAGCTTGGTGGTGCAGGAAATGCAGTAGCTGTTTCAGTGACGTATACAGTACTATTTTTTATAGCGTTATTTATAGTATTAACAAATCCTAAAATTAATAAGTATAAAATATTTGAAAAAGAAAAAGTAAAATTCGAAAAGTGGGGAGAAATCTTTAAACTAGGTATTCCTATAGCTCTAGCTACAGCACTTGAGACGGTTGTCTTTTCAACGTTATCTTTAATGGTTTCACGTTTTGATACGACAATCATTGCTTCTCATCAGGCTGCGTTAAATTTCTCTGGATTTTTATATACTTTACCAGTCAGTGTTGCAAACACTGCAACAATTATAATAGCATTCCATGTAGGAGCTAAAGATTATAAACAGGTAACAGAGTATACAAAACTAACGGTAATAATGGGGATGATATTTTCGAGTATAGCAGGATTAATCGTCTTGTTATTTGATACGAAAATTCCATATCTATATACTAATGATAGTGGAGTAATCACATTAACAGCAGAGTTATTATTATTTGCAATTGGTTTTGCTATTTGTGATTCATTCGCATCAGCATTAGCAGGAGTACTACGCGGATATAAAAAAGTAGTACCAATATGTGTTGTAATGTTTATCGGGTATTATTTGGTAGGAATCCCTACAGCATACTATTTTGTATTTAAGCAAGGGATTGGTATAGAAGGTTTATGGATAGGATGGATAATTGGACTAGCTGTTTATGCCTTAGGTGTATTATTCTATTATCTATACATGAGAAGAGGAATTAGCAAAAAAATTAAATTAGCTAAATAATAAAAAGATTTTGTAGTAAATGTAAATACTACAAAATCTTTTTTATTTTCACTTGTATAATCACTTGACTAAAATTTTGAAAAACTATATAATGTGATTATCAAAACTAGATAAAAAGGAGGTAAAAATTTGAATAAAGTATATCCAAAATGGTCTGAATTGCCAAATCTAGACTTGTATTTAGATCAAGTGTTATTATACGTAAATCAATTAGATAGCTCCTCGATTGTCGATAATGACAAAGGTTTAACATCCGCAATGATAAATAATTATGTTAAAAATGGTCATCTGGATAAACCGATTAAGAAAAAATATAATCGAAAACAATTAGCAAGATTAATAGTTATCACATGCTTAAAAAATGTATTTTCAATTCAAGAAATTAGTAAGACAATAAATAGCCTAACTTCAGACGGTAGTTCTGAAGAAATGTATGATAACTTTGTTATGTGTATGAATGGAGAAAAGAGAGACGGGTTAGCTGATGTAATAGTTGCAGCTTGTGACACTGTAAGATTATATAAAAAAACACATGATTTAGTAGAAAAATTAAAATAAATATACTTGGAGGTAAATGATGGAGTGGAAGATTGTAGTTGATACTGCATGCGATTTTAGAGAAATTCCTAATAAAGCTGAGAATGTTACTTATGAGAGAGTGCCATTTTCATTGCAGATAGAGGATAAGGTATATGTAGATACTTTAGATCTAGATATTGATGAAATGATGAGAGAGATGTATGCTAGTTTAGAAGCAGCAAGATCAGCTTGCCCAAGTCCAGAGGCATATCTATCAGCATATAGAGGTGCAGAAAATGTAATAGTTTTAACTTTAACTGGTGGGATGTCAGGAAGTTATAATAGTGCAGTAATTGGCGAAAAAATGTTAAAAGAAGAAAATGAGAATGTCAATATTCATATTGTAAATACTCTTTCAGCAGGAGGGCAAAATGACTTATTTCTTCTTAAGATAAATGAACTAATTAAAGAAGGATTATCTTTCGATGAAGTAGTCTCAAAAATGAATGAGTATCAAAAAAATACAAAACTTATTTTTTCTCTAGAGAAAGTAGATAATTTAGTGAAAAATGGACGTTTATCAAAATTGGCAGCAGCCGTTGTAGGTTTGTTACATATGCGCATGGTAGGAGAAGCGAGTAATGAAGGGACTCTACACTTACTACATAAAGTTCGTGGAGAAAAAAAAGCTATTTCAACAGTAGTTGATGAGATGATTAAAGCTGGGTATAAAGGTGGAAGAGCTGTAATTACTCATAGAAATAACGAAAATATATGTAAAAAAATAGAAGAAAAATTAAAAGAAAAATTTTCTGATGTAGACTTTATAGCTGTACCTACTTCTGGAATTTGTAGTTTCTATGGAGAAGAAGGCGGAATGCTTTTAGGATATGAAATATAGAATATATATTTAAATAAAATAATAAAAAAGGAAAAGGGATTACTCTGTGTAAAACACTTCTCCTTTTTTTATTGAATTTAACTAACTCTGTTTAGCTCTTTTTTTATTTCTATGAAGCTTTCCAATTAAAAATCCAGTTCCTTGCCCACAAAGGCTGAAGAATATATATCCTAAACCATATATAAGAATATCGAAGTTTAAAATAATTAAACAAGATATAATGTAAAAAATTCCTATAATAAATGAGAAAATATAGCTGAAGTCTTCTTTATTATATGCATATAGAAACGATATTAGAAAACTTATAACAGGATATAGGATAATTAAAAGCAGTATTATCATACCTGATTTATTCGATATAAAGTAAGAACACAGAGGGAGTATTATAAATAAAAAGAAAGAAAAAATTAAATATGGTACTTTTTCTAAAAATTTTTTCATCAATCTGCCTCCTAATTATAGTGTTATTCTATCATATATTTTGTTAAAAAACAATAATCAAATATAAGCACAGAATTCATAAATATTGTAACCGTTTTGCAAATGTGTTATTATTAACTTAATATTAAATGAGAGGGGAACAATAATAATGAAATTTTTTATTGATACAGCCAATGTAGAAGACATTAAAAATGCTAATGAATTAGGGGTAGTTTGTGGAGTTACTACTAATCCATCTTTAATCGCTAAAGAAGGACGCGACTTCAAAGAAGTAATTAAAGAGATTGCATCTATCGTAGATGGACCAATTAGTGGAGAAGTAAAAGCAACAACTACTGATTGGAAAGATATGGTAGAAGAAGCTAGAGAAATTGCTAAAATTCATCCTAATATGGTGGTTAAGATTCCTATGACAGAAGATGGTCTTAAAGCAGTAAATGTACTGAAAAAAGAGGGGATTAAAACTAATGTTACGTTAATCTTTAGCCCAACGCAAGCTTTACTAGCTGCAAGAGCAGGAGCAACATATGTATCTCCATTTTTAGGTAGATTAGACGATATTGCTCACAATGGACTATTATTAATTGAAGAAATAGTAGAAATTTTTGCGAATAATGATATTGATACACAGATTATTGCAGCAAGTGTTAGAAATTCAATTCATGTTACAGAATGTGCTAAACTAGGATGTGATATTGCTACTGTTCCATATAATGTAATTAAACAAATGGTTAAACATCCTTTAACTGATATCGGTATTGAAAAATTCAAACAAGATTATTATAAAGTATTTGGTGAATAATCTGTAGAAAACTTTTACGTTAAAAATATTTTTCTTCAAAAAAAATTTAAAAATTTTGTATTTTATACTAGAAATATTTATAAAGTAATGTTATAATATATTTTGTTGTATGAAAAAGTTGTTAAGATTAAATTTTATAGGAGGTTATATTAATGCGCGTAAATGTAACATTAGCTTGTACAGAATGTGGTGACAGAAACTACATTACTAAAAAGAACAAAAGAAATAATCCAGACCGTATTGAACTTAAAAAATACTGTCCAAGATTAAAAAAAGTGACTTTACACAGAGAAACTAAATAATGAAGTTATGAAAGCCTTAAAGTATCAACGTTTAAGGCTTTTTGTTTTGCCTTTTGACTTTCTTTTGACTTTCTTTTTTCACAAAATCATGAAATTGGTGAATTTATCTGTGCAAAGAATATGAAATCTCATTCCCTAAGTATAAGAAAAATCGAAAGTAGAAAATAATTATGGAAAAAAAAGTCCTTTACTTTTTATAGGAAAACTATTATACTATTATTATCCAATGAAAATAATGTTAATTTTTCTACAGATATTCTTGATTTTCAAAAGAATTCTTTAGTAAAGTTAACAAAATTACAAATTTCAAAAAAAATAAAAAAAAAATTAAAAAAGTTGTTGACAAACAACAATATCTATTATATAATTAATACATAAGTTAATAATAAGTATTCATGCGGGTGTAGTTTAGTGGTAAAACCTCAGTCTTCCAAACTGATGTTGTGAGTTCGATTCTCATCACCCGCTCCATTTTTTTATTTAGAGATTTTTCCACAGTAGCTCAGTTGGTAGTAGCATCTGACTGTTAATCAGAGGGTCGCAGGTTCGAGTCCTGCCTGTGGAGTAAAGTACGGCTGTGTATGCAGCCGTATATTTTTTTGTTTAAAATCTCGCTAAATATTATTATCGTAGGAAAAATTATGTTATAATAGTTCATGGTATATGAACTTTTATCGAGTTGAATTTTATATAGTTTAAAAGTTGAAGTTTAAGAAAATAAAGAGAATTTTATAGGAGAATTTTATGTTTTTAGATGAGGTAAAAATATTCGTCCGATCAGGTGATGGTGGGAATGGATTAGTAGCATTTAGAAGAGAGAAGTATGTTCCAAAAGGTGGACCAGCCGGAGGAGACGGTGGACGTGGAGCTAATGTAGTATTTATAGTTGATGAAGGATTAAGAACTTTCATGGATTACCGTTATCAGAAGAAATTCGTTGCACCTAATGGTGAGAATGGAATGAGTAAAGGTATGCATGGTAGAAAATCTAAAGATTTATACTTAAAAGTACCACCAGGAACAGTAATTCGTGATACTGATACTGGAGAAGTATTAGCAGATTTAGTAGAACATGAGCAAGAAGTAGTAGTAGCTCGTGGAGGACGTGGAGGACGTGGGAACTGTCGTTTCGCAACACCTTCAAACCCAGCACCAGAAATCGCTGAAAATGGTGAACCAGGAGAAGAAAGAAATCTTACATTAGAATTAAAACTTATGGCTGATGTAGGTCTTGTTGGATTCCCATCTGTTGGTAAATCAACATTATTATCAATAACATCAAAAGCAAAACCAAAAATTGCTGATTATCACTTTACAACATTAGCGCCAAATCTTGGAGTAGTAGAAACAAAAGACCACAGAAGTTTTGTTATGGCTGACCTTCCAGGATTAATCGAAGGGGCTAGCCAAGGTGTAGGTCTTGGACACCAGTTCTTACGTCACATTGAAAGAACAAAAGTTATTGTACACGTAGTAGATATGTCAGCAACTGATGGTCGTGATCCATATGAAGATTATAAAATTATTAATCAAGAGCTAGCAGAGTACAATATGAGACTTTTAGAAAGACCTCAAGTAGTAGTAGCTAATAAGATGGATATTCCAGTAGCTAGTGACAATCTTAAGGAGTTTAAAAAACACTTAGAAAACGATGGTGAAGAAGTAGATATCGTTGAAATTTCTGCATTCACACGTAGTAATGTCGATAACTTACTTTATAAAATAAGTGATATACTAGATAATACAGATCCAAATATGTTATATGAACTTGATACTGAAGAAGAAAGTATGGAAAATAGAGTTCTTTATAAACATAAACCTAAGGATGAAACATTCAAGATTACTCGTGATGATACAGGAGCTTATGTAGTAAGTGGACCTGGTATCGAACGTGCATTCTTAATGACTGATTTCAACCGTGATGCTTCTGTTAGACGTTTTGCTCAACAAATGCGTTCTATGGGCGTAGATGATGCTTTACGTGATAGAGGATGTAAAAACGGTGATACGGTTAAAATTCTTAAAGGTGAGTTTGAATTCGTAGAGTAGGAGATAACCACTGTGGATAAAGAAAAAGTTTATTATATAATTAGAGAAGATGTATTGCCAGAAGCTGTAAAGAAGACATTAGCGATGAAAAAAGCTTTAGAAGAAGATTCTAAATTATCAATTTTAGAAGCTTCTAAAAGGTTTGATTTAAGTAGAAGTGCATTTTATAAATATAAAGATACAATATTTCCGATTCAAGATGTGAAAAGACAATCAATTCTATCATTATCTATCGATGTTGATGATATTCCAGGAATATTAGGTAAAATTTTATCGGTTGTTAATGAAGCTAAGTGCAGTGTACTTACTATTCACCAAACAGTACCGATAAATGCAAAAGCTACGATAATTATTTCTTTAGAGCTAAGTTCAGGTGATATAAATATTGAAAAATTAAATAAACGAATTAAAGATCTTGAATTTGTTAATTCAATTAAAGTAATTGGTTTAAGCATGTAAAGATAGTTTAATAAATATTAAATGTAGGAGAACAGAGTAGGGAAGTCAGTTTCCTATAGCTATTCTCCTTTTTATTTTAGAAAGGTGAATTATGCAAAAAAATGATATATTCGAAGGGAAAGTTATAGATTATACCCACGACGGTCTTGGTGTAGTTAAAATTGATAATTTTCCAATTTTTATTGAAGATGTTATAGAAGGTGAAGTAATCGAGTTTAAGATAATTAAATTAAAGAAAAATCTTGGTTACGGAAAGGTTCTTAATATTATTGAAAGTTCAAAAAATAGAGTTGACGGTATTCCAAAAACTTCAGGGGCGAATTTAGTTCATATGAACTACGAAGAGCAATTAAAGTTTAAGAAGAAAAAAGTTCAAAATGTTATGGATAAAGCTCTTGGAAAAGATTATATCGAAGTATTAGATACGCTAGGAATGGAAGACGGATATCATTACCGTAATAAGTCTGTGATTCCAGTACAAAAAGTTAATGGCGAAGTTAAGATGGGGTATTATAAACCACGAAGCCATGATGTTGTTAATATAGAGAAATGTTTTATTCAATATGATGAACACAATGTATTAATGAACAAATTACGTAGTCTAATCTCAGAGCTTAACTTATCTGTTTATGATGAAAACAATCACTCAGGTGCTATTAGACATATTATGTTCAGAACAAATACCCTGAAAAGTGAAATCATGGTAGGTATTGTAGCGAAGGAGAAGTTTAATAAACTAGATGAATTCGTTGAAAAAATATCTAAATTAGATGATAGAATTGTTAGCATTATGCTAAATATTAACGATAAGAAGACAAATGTAATCTTTGGTGATAAAACTGAAAATCTTTTTGGTAAGGATTATATAACCGACACATTAGACGGAATAGAATTTAAGATTTCACTTCGTTCATTTTATCAAGTAAATCCAGTTCAAACAGAAGTATTATATAGTAAAGCGTTGGAACTTGCAGAATTAAAAGAAACTGATACGATAATCGATGCTTACTGTGGTATTGGAACAATCAGTCTATTCGCAGCGAAGAAAGTTAAGAAAGTGTATGGTATTGAAATAGTAGAAGCAGCTGTTTTAGATGCTCGTGAAAATGCGAAAAATAATAATATAACTAATGTAGAGTTTTTACTAGGTAAGAGTGAAGATGTAATTAAAAAATTAATCTCACAAAATGTGAAATTAGATGCAGTTATCGTTGATCCACCACGTAAAGGATGTGAGGAAAGTTTCCTACGTGATTTAGCTTCAATGGGAATAGAAAAGATAGTTTATGTTAGTTGTAATCCAGCTACATTAGCTAGAGATATGGAAATTATGAGAGGTCTAGGTTATAAACTAGGTTCAGTGCAACCTGTAGATATGTTCCCAGGGACGTACCATGTTGAGGCGGTAAGTTTGCTAGTCAAGGAGTAAAACGACGAAGATTAGCA
>NZ_CAURJN010000001.1:0-99730 GCF_963525165.1 uncultured Gemella sp. | reverse complement strand
TTACCGAATCCTACTACTAATAAATCATATTTAACCATAATTTGATTCCTCTTTTGTTTTAAATTTTATTGTTTATATTTTATATTTTAGAATAATCGCAAATAAATATAATGTGATTAACTCTTTAATACATATTTTATTACTTCTTTAAAAAAAATTCAAGTACTTTGCCTACAAAAGTAGACGATTTTTTAAAAAATTTTTAGGAAAGAGATTTTTTTGTTAGAATTATTATTACATCAAGGTTTGAAAGAGTAAGTTGTTTGATATTATTTTGATATTATATCTCATTATGGTATAATATCCCTTGTACAAAATTGAAATATTATGGAGGAAAACAATGACATTACCTAATTGTCCAGAATGTAAAAGTGAATATACTTATGAAGATGGGATTATGCTAGTGTGTCCTATGTGTGCTCATGAATGGTCACCAGAAGATGCTAGTGGAGCAGAAGAGGAGAAAGTTTATCGTGATGCTAACGGTAACGTACTTCAAGATGGAGATACAGTTTCTGTAATTAAAGATTTAAAAGTTAAGGGTAGTTCATCTACATTAAAACAAGGAACTCGTGTTAAAAATATCAGATTAGTTGATGGAGATCACAATATCGATTGCAAAATTGATGGTTTTGGTGCTATGAAACTAAAATCTGAGTTCGTTAAAAAAATATAATTAAATAAAGAGCTGACTCAATAGTTGTGATTTTAGTGGAATCATCAAGAGCACAGCTCTTTTAATTTTTATATCGGTACTTAATCTTTCGAAAATAGAAAAGATAGTATATAATAAATAAATGTGTTGAAAATAAATTGAAAAGAATGAAAGGAAATACAATGACGAAAATTCAAAAACGTTTATCTATGATAGCTTTGCTTTTAGCTAATTTTATAGGTGGACTTGATACAACAATGTTGAATACTGCATTACCGCAAATTATTAAGGATTTAAATGGTATAAATCAATTAGGTCTGTTAACTTCCATGTTATTATTTTTTATAGCTATGACAACGGTTCTTTGGGGTAAGCTTGGAGAAGTAATAGGTAATAAAAAAGCATTTCAATTATCAATTTTAATCTTCGCAATAGCTTCTATACTAGGGGGATTTTCTGTAAATATCTGGATGATGGTATTTGCTAGAGGATTAATGGGTATTGGTATAGGAGGAATGATTTCTATTCCTTTTGTAATATATGCTAAGCTTTTTCCTGACGCGAAAGAAAGAGCCGTTGCCTTAGGATGGGTAACAGCCTTCTATGGTGTGGCAAGTATCTTAGGTCCTATTGCTGGAGGTTTTGTAGTCGATGTATTAGGGTGGTCTTGGATATTTTTTAGCCTTGTTCCATTTTCAGTAGTTTCTTTAGTATTAATCCAAATTTTTTATAAGGAAACTGTAATTTCACAAAAACCAAGAGTTGATTACATTGGAAGTGGACTATTAGTGATTATTTCGGGAGTTATTCTTTATTGGATTAGTAATCTTCCGAAGCTTAATATATTTATGAATAGTTTACTAGCAATATTTGTAATTGTTAGTGGTTATATACTATGGAAGTGGGAAAAAAAGGAAACAGAACCGATTCTGCCAATCAGTCTGTTAAAGAATATGTCTTACATTACGAAAAACTTAATTATGGTGTTGGTCTATGCTTTTGCTATCGGATATAGTATTTACGCTCCAATGTGGGCGCAGGTTGTATTAGGAACTAGTGCAACTATGGCAGGTGGGACACAGATTTTTAGTTCTATCGCAGTTATGTTAGCAACGAGATTTTCTGCTAAATTTATAAGTAAATGGTCATTTAAAAAACTTATAAATATAGGTTTTATGGCGATGGCTGTTTCAGTATTTATGATGGCCTTTGCTCCAATAGGTGTTTCTTATTACTATATTTCGATTAGTGGTGCTTTCCTTGGACTTGGCCATGGTTTGATTTTCCCATCAGCACAAGTAGCATTCCAAGAAGTTGTACCTAAAGAACAACTTAATATAGCGACTACTTTTAGCTTATTATTAAGAACGTTAGGCCAGACTCTTATGGCATCAATCTATGGTTTAGTATATGCTAGTCAAGTTAATGGCATTAACAGTATAGAACACTCATATCAAGGATTACATATAATCTTTATTATTGCAGCTGTTTCAGTTATATTTGGATGGATAATGAACAAAATTACTTGGAAATTATAATAACAATTTTCTTTTTATATATATTAAAACAGTAGATTAAAATAAACAGTCTGTAAACCATAATGATTTACAGACTTGTTTTTTTATCTTTTTATTAGTTTTAATACTTTTCTTCTTAATGGTAATCCGTAGTTGTACATTAAATTAAATACATGAGAGATTGCTAAATCGAACTCTCCATAGTATTCTACGATGTTTGGTGCGAATTTTGATTTAAAACCAAGTAGACTGTCGTTTAAATCTCCTTCGATTCCACCCATAGAAACTTCTTTAACACCCATTTCCTGAGCTTTTTTCATCGTATCAGAAAAGACCTTATACTGGGCAGGAAGTTTCGCGAAATCTTCATTCATACCAGCGTAGATAATTTCTGCATGGTTACCGTAGGCGATAGTAATCGCAGCACTTATAACCTGATCCTTGCTCTTATCTTCTATCTCTAAGCTATCGAATAAAACGATTAGCTTTTCAATTCCGGCTACTTGCTCAAGAAGAGTACGTTTTTTCTTCGGCGATTTTTCTCCAAGAGCTTCAATTTCAGCTTCAATAGTTTCTTTTCTAGAATGACATTCTTTTACAGCTTTTTCTACATTTATATATGAAATGTATAATAAAGCATTGTCTCCAAAAGTATCTAGTAAGTTTTCGAAATACTCACGCCCACGAAGAGAGATATTTTTTCTTTTTTCAGTACAAGCTAGGGCAAAAAGAAAGTCATCAAGATTCTCCTTACCACAACGTTTAACTTCAACGAATTTCTTTTCTGCATCACGAATTAGGCGACGTGTATCTTTTGGGAAAAGATCAGGAACTTCCTGTTCAAGCTTCGTAACTGTGTTAAAACGTGGTTGAATAGTGCTACTCATATCAAGGCTGAAACCTTTATGTTTATAACCATTCTCCTTGAAAACTTTAATAAGACTGTTGTTCTCTCTATCTACCTCGACATCCGTAAATACCGCTAACTTCTCATCTTTTACCGCGATAGGGATATCTAATTTAACCATTTTAGCACCTTTGTCTTTGGCGAATTTTTTAAGGTTAGTTAAAAAGAAATTAAGTAGCTCAGTATTAGTATAATCAAGAATTGGACCACGTGGAGCATACCATAATCCTTGACGAGTTAGAATCTGTACAGCAGCTACAATATTGTCATTTTCATCTGCGACAGCTACTCTTATAGCCTCCCATGTGTTTTTAATGTGAGACCACTCGATAGATTGCATCATATTACCATGTTTGTGATTTTTTATAAATTCAGTATATTTTTCATCGTTAATATTTGTTAAAAATTTCATTATTCAATAATCCTTTAACTAAAGTACACTTAATCATAACAAATTATAGTAGAAAAATCAATTTTTAGAAGGAATGAGCGATAAATAAGTTAATTAAAATGTTTACAAGCACCTACAAAACCTATATAATATTTATATAGAATAAAACAAAGGAAGTAATTGCGATGAACATGAATATGTTGTACATTATGCTAGGATTTATATTTGTCTATGCGATGATTTCTAACGCAAGAGATAAGATAAAAAAGCGTAATGAAAAGAGTAAAGAAGCATTTGAAAGGCTTCAAACACCGGCATACAAAAAAGAATTAGAAAAAGTTATAAATTTAAGTCAAGATGATGCATTTAACATTGCAGCATTAAGAAAAGCATACTTTTTAAATGGAAAAGATGCGAAAAAATTAATAGAGATTTTTAAAAAAAATAGATAGGAAAAACAAGAAACTCAACAAATCGATTTTTATGAATCGAACTGTTGAGTTTCTTCTATAATAATTGATTATTTTCCTTCAATAGTAATCATCCATACTTCACTACGGGCTGTAGTTTTAAAAGGTGGTCCCCAGAAACCATAACCCGCAGAAGTGAAGAAATGTTTACCATTAATTTTCGCGTAGCCATGATCTAGAGTATAAACTATATCTGTGATGAAGTTTAATGGCCATAGTTGTCCGCGGTGAGTATGCCCAGAGAGTTGAACATCTATAGGTAAGGTAGCATGATAATCGACAGCATCAGGTTGATGATCGATAAGAACAATAGTCTTGTTTAAATCAACGTTCTTAAGCAGGTCGGCAGTATCAAGTCTATCGCGACTGACACTCTTATCTTTACGCCCAACCAAAGTAACATCATTATTAATAGCGATACTCTCATCAAATAGCGGGATTATTCCTGTTTTTTTAACTTCGTTTACTATTTCTAGTGCGTCGCGGTCGTGATTTCCCATTGTAGTGTAAACACCTAGTGGAGCTTTTAATTTGCTTAGGTTTTCTTGCATATTACGCTTTTTGTACATAACCATATCATCGTCCATAAGGTCTCCTGCGATAACTACAGCATCTGGCTTCTCCTCATCAATAATCTTGTTCAGTTTCTCAAGTTGAGGATTTGAGAAAAATGTTCCAAGATGAAGATCAGAAACCATAGCAATTTTAACAGGATTATCAAGATGTTTATCAACCTTAATAGTCTTATTAATTACAGTAGGTGAGTATGCCCAAAATAATCCAAGAGCAGTCATACCTACTAGATATAGAGTAGTTATGCTTAAACTAATTCCTTGAGAAAGATTTAATTTAAAGATTTTCAGTGATAACTTAGCGACCAATAAAATAACACCTATTACAGCACCATCTAGAAAGTAGAAGTACCAAACGTTTCCATAATTTACCCATGGTGCCCCTAATCTTAACATATAAGCTACAATAGAAAAGTTAGCAGCTATAAATAATACTACACCAATAGCTAATTTAACCTTAGGGGGAACAAAAGGTGAGATCATCCATTTTAAACCTAACCACATCAGAAACATGAGTATTTCATATACCGCGAATACCCCGATAAAACTAGCGATAAATTTCCAATTATTCAATATCAATTCTCCTTCAAACTATTTAATAACAAATGTAAGGGAGTGACTCAAAAATCATGATTTCGGAGAAACAAGATTTTGTTGAGTCACCCCCGCACAGTTTATTAGATATCTAAAAAGCTTTTATAAAGCGAATTTAGATAGCAATAAACCACTGCGTCTATGAGTTATCATATACATTTTTTAAAAGTTAGGACTTTTGGGTCAGCCCTAACAGAGTGCCTTTCATTATACAATATGTAGTTTAAATTGTCATTAAATTAGGTTGGATAGGGTGATTCTTTTAAGTGTTGTAACTTCTTAATCTTAAAAGTTATTGGTGTCATTGCTGCTGGAATGATGTTGAGCGTAACCTTATCTATCTGTGGCATCTTTGCTCTTAGAATAAGGAAACAGTAGTTTTGTCAGTCCTCTATCTTGGAAAGGATATAAAAATCTTTTAAACTGAGGGGATTCTTAGTGAAAGACTATGAAATTTTTGATATAATATAAAGAATCAATTGATAGATGCTTTTTTATTTGTTTAGAAAAAAGAGATATTTTTTAAAAGACTTACAGGTGAGAACTAAGGAAATTTAAATACATATGTAATGTTTGATAGAAAATCACTTTATCCTCATCAATAGATAAACAGTAATAAATTAAATAAAAGGAGAAACGGATGCCTGGAAATTATTCAACACGTGAATACCGTGAAAAATTATACGATGATCTTCATGTTAGATCGAGAGATACAGCGATTTTGATGTGTGCAATTTTTATTGCCTCTATCGGACTAAATATGAATTCAACAGCTGTTATTATAGGAGCCATGTTAATTTCACCCCTTATGACACCGATTGTTGGGCTAGGATTAGGTTTAGCTATTTTTGACATTCGTTTAGTCAAGCAAGCTCTAGGAGTTTTACTTACTCAAGTATTGGTCAGTTTACTTGTATCGACTCTATATTTCTGGATTACTCCCTTATCTTATGCAAGTAGCGAGTTGATTGCACGAACTTCTCCAACGATTTGGGATGTCCTAATTGCTATTGCCGGTGGGATTGCTGGTGTGATTGGTTCAAGAAAAAAAGAAGCAAACAATATTGTACCAGGAGTAGCTATTGCTACAGCGCTGATGCCGCCTATCTGTACTGCCGGCTATGGTTTAGCTAATGGAAATTTACGATTTTTATTTGGAGCTCTCTATCTTTTCTTGATTAACTGTGTCTTTATAATGCTAGCCAACATTGTTGGAGCAAAAATTTTAATGAGAAAATCTCCCTTAACTTCATTCAAAGAGCTAAACATTAAAATGAAAATTGGGTTGATATCTTTGATTGTATTATTGGTTGTTCCAGCCAGTTATTCGGCAGTTACTCTGACTATAGAACAAGCGCGAAAAGAAGGTGTCAAACAGTTTGTAGGAAAAGAGTTTGCCAATCATACGGTTATCAATCAAGTCTACAAGTCAAGGGACAATGAATTGGTCTTGACAATTGTTGGTGACCCGATTTCAGAAGAAGAATTAGAAATAATTCATCAAAAACAAGCCTCTTACGGTATTCAATCTATTCAATTGAAAGTTAATCAAGTTCAGAATTCGACAAAATTAGATAGTGAAGCGACCAAGGAATTTTATGAAATTATTAATAAATATATCGATCAAAAACTATCTGAAAAAGATTCGCAAAAAGATCTTGTAAAAGAAAATGAAGCAGACAAGGGTTAAGGATATTCTATATCCTCAATCCTTGTCTTTTTAGTTTGATTTTTTTAGAAACAGTAGTTAGGTCTTTTAGTATAGCTCGCCTAATAACTTTGAAGGGTTCATCGCGTTCTAAGCCTAATTGGATATCATTACGATATAAAAGGGTAAGATATTTATGCTTTATCATAGTTGGTCTTATTTCTAATTTAAATGTTTCACACTTAATTACAACGCAAAAAATCATTCCAGAGTAGTTTTCACTTTGATTAGGTAGGTGGAAGTTACTTTGAGAAGTTACTTAGATAATAAGCTGTTTATAATGGGTTGCCAAAGTATATAAAGAAAACAAGAAAATCTGTAGATAATACAGACCTTATGATTGAAATAAATAAGATTATAAGTGATTATGTTGAAATTGAAAATTTACTTTAGAAACTGCTGAATAAAAGCATCCAGGAAATTAAATTTCCTAGATGCTTTTTTATCTATGTAATTATTTACCTAATTTTTCTAAGTGTTTAGCTAGGCGTTCGTTAACGAAATCCCAGTTTACAACACGGAAGAATTCTTTAATGTAGTCTGGACGACGGTTTTGGTAGTTTAGGTAGTAAGCGTGCTCCCAAACGTCTAATCCAAGAATTGGAGTAAGACCTGTTAAGTATGGAGAGTCTTGGTTAGCTGTAGAAGTAACAACTAATTTACCTTCTTTATCTAAAGCAAGCCATGCCCAACCACTACCGAATCTTGTAGCAGCTGCAGCTGAGAAGCTCTTAACGAATTCTTCGTATCCACCAAGTTCAGCTTCAACTTTTTCTTTAACTAATCCAGCGAATTCAGAAGAATCTGCTTTAGTTAGTGATTGCCAGAATAGGCTGTGGTTGTGGTGTCCACCACCATTGTTGATAACAGCTTGACGGATGTCAGCGGGTACGTTATCGATGTTTTTTAATAGACCACAGATGCAGTTAGCTTCGAATTCTGGGTGTTTTTCTAAAGCTGCGTTTAAGTTGTTAACGTAAGCAGCGTGGTGTTTATCGTGGTGAATTTCCATAGTTTTAGCGTCGATAACTGGTTCTAAGTAATCGAATCCATAAGGTAATTCAGGTAATTTAAATGTCATAGTAATAATCCTCCCGGGGTTTTAATCGATATATAACTATTATAAGAAAAATATTAAAAATTAACAACAAAAATGCTTACAAAAAAAATTTTTTATTTAAAAGAAACTATTTTTTATTTTTAACAATAATTAGATAAGTATTGTTGATAGCATAGTTGTATTGAAATATAGCAAAGAAATAAGTTTATGTTTTAAGGAGTAGAAAAGATAGGGGTGAATATTGTATTTTGTGTATATAATACGTGTGTATTTTATAATAGGTGTACTTAAGATTTTTAATTTTTAATGGCTATCTATAGACTATTTTGAAAAAATTTTATACAATAGTATTTGCATGAAATATTTTAAATCATGATAGGAAGTTTATAGCTATTAGACTTTAATTTTCAAAGGTTTAATAGTATAATATAGTTGGGAATTTGTATAGATAAATAATTCGAATTAATCGAAAGGAATTTGATAATGAAAATAGGAATTGATAAGATTGGCTTTGCGATGCCAAATTATTATTTAGATATTCGTGATTTAGCGACAGCTAGAGGAATTGAACCTGATAAATTCACAAAAGGTTTATTACAACTAGAAATGAGCATTCCTCCTGTGTCTCAAGATATAGTAACTCTTGGAGCACAAGCTGCATATGATATACTGGACAAAGATGATTTAGAAAAAATTGATATGATTATCGTAGGGACTGAGTCTGGAGTTGACCAAAGTAAGGCTTCTTCAGTATTTATTCACGGTCTATTAGATATTCAACCATTTGTACGTGCTATCGAAGTGAAAGAAGCATGTTACGGAGCAACTGCGGCATTAGATTTTGCTAAAAATCATGTTATGAATAATCCAGAGTCAAAAGTACTGGTTATCGCTAGTGATATTGCGAAATACGGTGTTAAATCTTCTGGAGAATCTACACAAGGTGCAGGAAGTTGCGCTATGTTAGTAAGTAGTAATCCAAGAATTTTAGAGTTCAACAATGATAATGTTTGTTTAACTCGTGACGTTATGGACTTCTGGCGTCCGAACTATTCACAATATGCTTTTGTAGAAGGAAGATTTTCTACTGAACAATACCTTGATTGTTTAACAACTACTTGGAATAGATATATTGAGAAAACTAAACAAAGCCTTAATGACTTCTCAGCGGTATGCCTACACCTTCCATATCCTAAATTAGGATTAAAAGGTTTAACTCTATTATTAGAACAAGCTGAAGAAGAGAAGAAAGAAGAATTACTTACTCGTTTTAATGAGTCTATATTATATAGCCAACGTGTAGGTAATATATACACAGGATCTCTATTCTTAGGGTTATTATCATTACTAGAGAATAATAACACATTAGAAGCAGGGAACAAGATTGGTTTATACAGTTATGGAAGTGGAGCTGTTGCGGAAGTATTCAGTTTAACTCTAGTAGAGGGTTATAAAGATCAATTAAGAAATAATCGTTTTGATGATTTCGATAAGAGAACACGTATCTCAATAGATGAATACGAAAAAATGTTCTTCAGAGATACTACAGTGGATGAAGAAGGAAACTTAGATATTTCTGATATTAAAGATGAAAGCAGATTTATCTTAGAAAAAATAGAAAATCATAAGCGAGTATATAAAAAACAATTTTAACAGGGGAAATCATGGGAAAAATTTGGAGTGGATTTTATAAAAAAAATATTAATGAACGCTTAGAGGTTATTGAACAAGCTGATATTTTAAGTGAAGAATATCTTTCTGTTTTAAAAAATAATGAAGTTTTAGACTTTGATATGGCTAATAATATGGTTGAGAATGTAATAGGAACTTTCTCGCTACCTTTTAGCGTTGTGCCAAATTTTGTCGTTGATAATAAAGAGTATGTGGTGCCATTCGTTACGGAAGAACCATCGGTAGTTGCTGCTTGTAGTAATGCTGGGAAAATCGTAGCGAAATCTGGTGGTTTCAAAACAGAAGTACTAGATAGGAAGATGGTAGGGCATGTAGCTTTATATAATATAGCTAATGCTGATGAAGCGGCAGAACGTATTTTACAAAGTAAAGATTTGCTTTTAAAAACGGCGAATGAAGCTTATCCGTCTATCGTAGCTCGTGGTGGAGGTGCTTGTGATATCGAGGTTAAAGTTTTATCAGAAGATGGAACAGATTTCGTAGTTGTTTACCTTATCGTTGACACTTTAGAGGCGATGGGAGCAAATATGTTAAATACTATGCTAGAGGCACTTAAAGTTTCCTTAGAATCACTAACTGAGAGTGTAGCTTTAATGGCGATTTTATCGAATTATGCGACACGTTCACTAGTTACAGCAAAATGTTCTATTCCATTCGAAAACTTAGGGGAAAATGGAGAGTATCTTGCGAAAAGAATTGAACTGGCTAGTAAATTTGCTAAAGCTGATGTTTATCGAGCAGCAACTCACAACAAGGGTATCTTCAATGGTATCGATAGTGTTGTAATAGCGAGTGGAAATGATTGGCGAGCTATAGAAGCGGCGTGTCAAAGCTATGCAGCTAAAGACGGTAAGTACCAAGGACTTTCTACTTGGCGTTGTGATGAAGAGGCTAAGATGCTTATAGGAAAAATCACGTTACCGATGCCGGTTGCTAGTGTAGGTGGATCTATTGGAATCAACCCTACTGTAAAAGTTGCTAGAGGATTATTAAACAATCCAGACGCGAAAACATTAGCGAGTATACTTGTTTCTGTCGGATTAGCTCAGAATCTAGCAGCGCTAAAAGCGTTGGTAGGAGATGGAATTCAAAAAGGTCATATGAAATTACATGCAAAATCTTTAGCGATTTTAGCTGGAGCTACTAATGATAATATTGAATTAATCGTAGAAGAACTTAGAAATGAAAAACACATGAACTTAGCTAGTGCTAAGAAAATAGTAGAGAAATATAGTAAATAAAATAATGAAAACGACTAGAGAATAAGATTTTCTCAAGTCGTTTTTTGTTCTTTTAATATAATTCGAATTTTTCTACATAATACATTGTTTTATTTGCTCCGCTCTCATAATTTTTATTATTCAAGCGAAGTGTCATCATACCTACAGGTTTTCTAGTAGCGATGTTTTCGTATGGAATAAGAACTCTGTCTCCTTTAACTTCCCATTTTTCTACCGGCATGAATATTGCGTCAGTAGCGCCTCCATATCCTATATCACTTTTAACTAAGAATACTTGATCTTTTGCGAAATATACTACTTTATTTTTATGATTTATCAATTTTTCTAAGTTTTGTTTGCTGAAATCAGTAACCTTATTATTTAACTGAACAAATTCAATTGCTTTATCATTTTGTAATCTTTGGAGTACGTCTTGTTTATGGAATGTTTGTGCATTGTATGTATTTAGTAAGTCCAGTACTTTAGTCATGTTCATTTGTTTTACTACATTGTTGCTGCTATCGTTACTAGCGATAAATCTCACTACATTGGCAGTACTGCTACCTTCTAGATTTAACATTCCGTATGACATAGGCTGTAAAATTTCTCCAGCTTTAGCTAGGTTATGTTTTCTAGTTTGAGTAGTATTTTTTCTAGCAGGAGTTGCTATCTGGGCTTTAGGTTTTTTATTTATAGTATTTGTACTAATGTTAGTATCTGTTTGTTTAATATGTTCAACTTCTTTTTGTAGGTTAGCTAAAGAAGTTGGTGTTTCTTCGGTAGTCGTTACTTCGTTAGTTATATTATTATTGTTATTATTAATTTTTTGTGCCACCTTATCTGTACAACCAGTCATAAGCCCTATTCCTAAAATAAATACACCTGTTATTTTTAGAAGTTTGTTCATATTCTCCACCTTCTTTTTGTATAATTTCTTTATACTTATATTATACATCTATAAATTACAAAAAACAACCTTTTATTACAAAAATATTACATTTATATTACAAAATCATTTAATAAATATTACAATGGTGTAATTTTTAGAATCAGTCTAGTGTTATAACATTATTTGAAGAAGCGTAATTTTTATAGTAAAATATACTAGTAAACTAAATTTAGGAGATAAAAAACATGAATAGAGTTGCTATTGTAAGTGCTAAAAGAACTGCTATAGGAAGTTTCGGAGGAAGTTTAAAAGATGTTTCTGCCGCGAAAATTGGTGGAGATCTTGTAAAACAAGCATTAGAAAGTGTAAATCTAGATCCAAATCTTGTTGATGAAATTATATTCGGTAACGTATTGCAGACTGGTCTTGGTCAAAATGTAGCAAGACAAATCACTGTTAATGCAGGTATTCCGAAAGAGAAAAGTGCCTTTGTTGTTAATAAAGTTTGTGGATCAGGACTAAAGAGCGTTGTTCTTGGAGTTCAATCTATTATGGTAGGAGATAATGATATCGTAGTTTGTGGTGGAGTAGAGAATATGAGTGCGGCACCACATTATACGAAAAATGCTCGTTTTGGTCAAAAACTTGGTAGTTTCGAATTAGAAGATACTATAATTAATGACGGTCTGACTGATGCTTTTGAGAATTATCACATGGGTATTACTGCTGAAAATATCGCAGAGCAATATAATATTATAAGAGAAGAACAAGATGAATTTGCTCTAGCAAGTCAAAAAAAGGCAGCCTTAGCAATTGAGAATAATCTATTTTCTGAGGAAATTGCTCCTATAATTATTAAAACAAGACGAGAAGAGATTGTTTTCGATACAGATGAATATGTTCGCGTAAATACAACATTAGAAAGCCTAGCTAAATTACGTCCAGCTTTCAAAAAAGATGGAACTGTAACAGCGGGGAATGCATCAGGAATTAATGATGGAGCTGCTTGTGTTATTCTAATGAGTGAAAAACGTGCCAAAGAACTAGGTTTAGATGTTCTTTGTTACATTGAAGGTTATGCATCAGCAGGTCTAGATAATAGGGTAATGGGACTAGGACCTGTTCCTGCAACGCAAAAAGTGTTAGAAAAATTAAGCTTAAATATTGAAGATATTGATTTATTCGAAATTAATGAAGCCTTCGCAGCGCAATCTATAGCTGTAACACGATTATTAAATTTAGACGTTGCTAAGGTTAATACGCGTGGTGGTGCAATAGCGCTAGGACATCCAATAGGAGCAAGTGGTTGCCGTGTCTTAGTTACATTAGTGCATGCACTAATTAAAGACAATAAAGAAAAAGGGCTATGTTCTCTTTGCATAGGTGGAGGTCAAGGTATCTCTATGGTTGTTTCTAGGAAATAATTTTAGGGAGTGAATCAAAAAACGTGATTTTCTAGAAATCGAGTTTGGAGTGTTACTTCGCAAAGTATATTAGGTGTTTAAAAAGTGAATTTAGATATTAATAAATCATTGAGGTTATGAATTTCTGTAGTTTGAAAAATAGAATTTTTGAGTCAACTAAGTCTAAAAAGGTGTAAATTATATAAGAGTTAAATTCTTAATATAAGTTTTAGTTTAAATTCCAGGTTTACTTTGAACAGGAATTTACTTTGGGAATTAACAAATTCTATAGAAAATATAGTTATTTATAAAAATAATTGTCTATTAGCTAAGAAAGTGTTAAAATAGGTAAGTGATTATTTTTAAGGAGAAATATTGTGAATAAATTCATGAAAGAACATGGACAAGTTATTTTGTGGTTTATCTTTTTAGTATTTATGATAATATCACTTAGTATGGTGTTTACTCACGGCATTGGCTATGCTATTGTTGTGTTTGTACTAAGTCTTGTGTTACTGTGCCCGCCTATTGTAAAACTTATTCAAAGAAAAACGCGTTTGAAAAAAGTTGTCTTAGGTGCTGTAAGTGCACTTGTTATGATGTTAACAATGTTAATGACTAATCATTTTAGTGATGCTAAAAAGGAAGAACAAAGAAAAACTTTCCAAGAGAGAAAAGAAGAACGTGATAAAAAAGTAGAGGAACAATCTTCTGAAGAGAAAAAAGAAGAAAATTCATCAGAGACTAGGGAACAACAGATAGCTCCACCACCTTCATCGAAAAAAAGAATAGATGAGAAAGATGGTGAAAAAAATGAAGTTGTTCAAGTAGTTCAAAATCAACAACCTCAACAACAGGTACAACAACATAGAAAAGTCATAGTTAGAGCTAGTAAAAAGAGTGGATACTACTATACCCCAACACATCCTTCTTATAATAATGTCGCTGCTACTAACTTATTAGTATTTAATTCAGAAGAAGCAGCTCAAAAAGCAGGATATAGAAGAGCTGCATAATAGACAAAAGATCTCAGACATAGTGTCTGAGGTCTTTTTTAAAAAATATAATAAAAAAACGTGTTTGGGAAACACGTTTTTCGGATGAACTAAATTAAGTTCTAAGCAATTTCTTGCTTGTTTATATCTAATCTTATATACAAATAACAAAAGAGTCTTTCAACTCTTTAAAAGGGAGAATGGCTTGCCTAGGGAGCGACAAGCCACATTATGAAAAAAATTAAAAAGTTTTATTATCTGTTAATATCATAAAGAATTAACCGAAATATTGGTTTAAACAAAAATAATTTCAAACTTAAAAGGGAGAAACGACAAGTGTCGTTAAGAATGAAATTTCATTACTTTTGTTTAGGTAACCATTATAAACCTTGTACTTAAAATATACTTAAAATTTTTAAAGTTTTTTAAAAAAATGAAATTTGTTCATTTGTTTTCATTTTTAATTCAAAGTTTATAGTTTTTCTATTGTGCAACTCTAAATAATCATTAATTTGAGAAAAAATCTTGCTTCCAAAAAAGCCTCTGTATGCAGATAATGGACTTGGATGTGCTGATTCAATAATCAAATGTTTTGAAGAATCAATTAGTTTATTTTTACTTCTTGCATAAGCTCCCCATAAAACAAAAACTACATTTTCATTTTTTTCAGAAATAGTTTCAATTATGTAATCCGTAAAATTTTCCCATCCCATTTTACTATGGCTCGCAGGAGAATTTTTTTCAACAGTAAGAACAGCGTTAAGCAGAAATACACCTTGATTAAACCAAGATTCAAGATTTCCTGTTTTTGCTGGATTTATACCTAAATCATCATGAAGCTCTTTGTAAATATTTATAAGACTTTTAGGGAGTGGTACACCATCATTTACAGAGAAGCTTAATCCGCATGCCTGCTCAGGATTATGATAAGGATCTTGACCTAATATTACGACTTTAATATCTTCTAATGCTAAGTCAAAAACCCTAAAAACTTGCTCTTTTGGAGGATAGATAGTAGTAGTAAGACGTTTTTCATCTATTTTTTCTATCAATTTATTAAGTTCATCTATTTTTGGATAATTTTTAAATACTTCATTCCAACTGTTATGCATATAAAACTCCTTCAAATTACTACTTTGTTAAAGTATATCATAGTTAAATATATAATAAAATAGGAGTGATTCGACGAAATTGATTTTTTGTAATTAATTCTATCGAGTCACTCCTCATAAACGCAGTGGTTTATTGATATCTAAATTCGCTTTATAGAAGCTTTTTAGATATCTAATAAACTGTGCAAGGGTGACTCGACAAAATCGATTTCTCCGAAATAACGATTTTTGAGTCACTCCTTATTTATTTAATTCATCTGTTAAGTTGTAAAGTTCATCTACTAGGTGACCAACATAAGCAATTGCTTCTTTAAGTGGTTCATCAGTACTTACATCACAACCTGCAAGTTTAGAAAGATCTAGTGCTGACATGCTGCTTCCTTTAGAAAGAACATTTAACCAAGTGTCGGCATAAGAACTGTCATTATCGATCTTATTAGCGATAGCTGTACCGATTGTTAATCCTGCAGAGTAAGTGTATGGATATAGTCCCATGTAGTAGTGAGGTTGTCTCATCCAAGTAAGCTCTGCACCTTCATTAACTACTAAACTATCTCCGAAGAATTCTTCCATTACGTTGCGTTTTACTTCAGAAAGAACATCAGCAGTTAACATTTCATTGTTATCTACCATTTTGTAGATTCTATCTTGATAAACAGCTTCTAAGTAGTGTGTTACCATATTGTGGAAGTATGTTCTACTAATCATGTTGCTGATAACCCAACGTTTGAAACGAGCGTCAGTGTTAGTTTTTAGCAGGTAGTTAGATACAATAACCTCGTTACAAGTTGATGGAGCTTCGACGAAGTAAAGTGGGCAATCATTATTTAACATTGTTTGGTGTTTTCCTGTACTCATGAAGTGATATGCATGTCCAAGCTCGTGAGCAAGAACAAAAACTTCATTCATTTTTCCAGTCCAAGAAAGAAGGATAAATCCAGCTACATTAGGAACTGTTGCGCAGAATCCACCAGTGCTTTTCCCAATATTTTGAGGGAAGTCAGTCCAACGTTTATCATAACTTTCATCAATCATTTTAACGTAGTCTTCACCAAGAACACCAAGTGCTTTTTTAAGGTAAGAACGAGATTCGTCGATAGTCATATCAATTTCGAAATCTGGATCAAGGTTGATTTTACAGTCTGCAAACTGCATATCTTCAATTTTGTGCTCGCGAGCTAGAAGCTTAATGTAACGTCGGACATGAGGTGCTAAATCTGTCATAAGAGTACGGATTTGACGATCATATAGTTCGCGGTTACCATCTTGAGAAGCTAATAGGTAGTCGATAACACTACCATAACCACGCATTGTAGCAAGCATTTTTTCTTTTTTGATTTGTGAAATATATTCATTTGCTGAAGTGTTTTTATAAGCGTTTAATGTTTTATAAAAACTTTTCGCAGCATTACGACGTACTTCAGCGTCATTATCCATTTCGTGTAAGTTTTCGTATAGTACGAAGCTGTTTTCGAAAGTTTTTCCGTTTGCTTCAAAGCTATCAAATTGCATATCTTCGTGCTTAGTTACTTCATATAGATTGAAATAACCAGGAAGACTCTCGTAGTTTGCGATTACTTGTTCAGCCTCTTTTGATAATGTATGTTTTTTCTCCTGAACAATTTTTTCAAAGTAATATTCTAAATCAGGGCGATAGTTTTTCACGAAATCTTTAATGAATTGTTCATCTAGTTCTACAAGTTCAGTATCGAAGAAACTTAAATTTCCTGCCCATAAAGTATAAACATCTTCAAATAGTGTTACATTTTGCACTACATTGTCATTAAATCTATCCACTGCCATTGGTAATTCCGCATAGTGAGATAGTTTATAATATTCTTCATATAGTTCTTCGTATTTTTTAACGGCAGTATCTAAAGTAGCATGATCCGTTAATTTTCCTTCGTAAGTAGCCTTGAAATCTAAGATTTCTTTTTTAATATTCGCAAGGCTCGCTTTAAAATCTTCATCAGTTTTATATAGAAGAGTCATATCCCAAGTATATTTCTCTTCGACTTCATTTCTTGGTATTAATTTCATTTCAGTCATAGTTTACCTCCTGTAAATTATAATTTTATAGTCATTTGACTTAAGTACTATTATAATATGATATGCAGTATAAGTCTATAAAATATTAATAACAAGAAAGAGTATCGTGTAGTTTGTATAGAAATTAGAAAGACTTTGATATAATTTTTCTTAAAAAATTTTGTTTAAAGTTAAATTGTTACGGAAAATAGGTAAAAAAATAAAACTATGATGATAAATTGAAAGAGTTTTTTATCGTAAAAAAATGTTAAATGACGCAAAATTCACGGAAATATTTATAGAGAGATTAATTTAAAAATAGATAATTTTTGAGTTGCGCTTTTTTGCTTTATATGAAAAATATAATTAAGAAAGTTTTGATTTAATAGCTATTTAGATTTAATGGGCTTATAATTATTCTGATTCTTTATGAATGAATTATTTTCATATAAAAAATCATTGATTTTTTTTTTTTTTGATATAATAATGGCTAAAAGAGTATAAAAAGCAATTATTTTTTCATGATTAAATAAATTTTTTATAATTTAATTATAGAAGAGATACTTTATGGAGGTATATATAATGAACAAAAATACAAAAAGAGTTTTATCGGCAATAACGGTTGCAAGTTTATCTGTAACATCATTTACAGGTAATATACAAAATGTAGTTAATGCCAAAGAAGACAAACAAGAAGAAAATGCACTTTCAACAAATAGAGTAAATGCAGAAGTATTAGAAAATGAAGCTGGTGCAGTAATTCGTGTTAGTGCGTCTTCAAATGTTCAAAATGTTAGAACAACTTATTCAGTAGATACTGCAGGTAGTAAGGTTGTTTCTTTTGGAGATTTGAAAGCAGGAGAGGTGAAAGAAATTCAAGTTAATTTTGAAGAAGATTCAAATAAACTTAAATCTTTACCGAAAACTACTGCTGTGAGCGATAGAGTAGATTTTAATAAAGAAGTAAGAGGACATAAAATTAAAGGTAGCGTAAGCTTTGAATATGATAATGGAGACACTGCACCAACAGTAACACCAACAGCGCCAACTGAACCGACTAACCCAGTTGCTCCAGTGGTAACTGCTCCATCAAATCCAACAGTTCCAACTAACCCAGTGGTAACACCAACGGTGCCGACTACACCAATTAATCCTAATGCTAAGAAAGTAAATCTAGAAGTAAATGTACACGTAACACTAAACGGTCAACCTCGTGTATTTACAGTAGGTGTTTACAAAAATGTTGATGCTGGTACAAAAGTAAGTCTTGAGTATGTAAAAGAAGTACTTAAACAGTACAACTTTGTGGCGGATAAATTAGAAGGATTCCCTGCGGTATTAGACAAAGATTATGCAGTTGAGGTAGACGTAAAAACTATTAATACTGTAGTACCAACAAGACCTAGGATACCACTAAATCCTACTAAACCAGTTGCGCCAGCCAAACCAATTCAGCCGGTTATTCCTGATACTCCAGATGAACCTGTAGTAACTCCAGATAAGCCTGCTAAACCAGTTGCTCCAGTAGTAACACCAGCAGAACCTGTTAAACCTGTAGTGACTCCAACAGAGCCTACTAAGCCAGTAACTCCAGTGGTAACTCCTAAAAATACAGATCTTGAAGCTGGTATGCCAGCTAATGTTAAGTGGTCTCGTGCGCAACTTAAAGAGTGGGGATTCACATTTGGTAAGATTACAGGGAACTACGATGTAGATGGTGACCTTGGGGTATTTGACAATGATGACGCGTTAGACCCAGCTTATAGAAGTGGTAGAGCACACATGCTTGATGACGTTACAAATGGTAAAATGGACTTTAATGATTTCCAGAAAAATACTCCTCACGGATATGCTTGGCACTTAGTAACAAAACCAGATGGTACTGATGGGTATGCTATGTATCTATATGGTACAGATGGTAAATTCAATGACGGTCAAAAAGCAAGATAATAAAAATCAGAGGGAAAGTGCTGATTAAAAAAACATCAAAGAAGAAGTATTGAGAAAAAACTTGGTACTTCTTTTTTCTATTCGTTCTGTAATAATTATACTATATCATATCTTGTTCAAAGTTAAAGTTTACTCTATAAATTTTTTGAGTTATAATTTTAATTAGTAGATTAATAAAATAAAAAGCGAGGTATCTTATGAAAATAGCAGTAGTAGGTGGGGGAATAGTAGGGGCTACATGTGCTTATTATTTGTCAAAAGAACAAAAAAATGAAATAGTAGTTTTTGATTATGGCGTTGGTCAAGCTACAAAAGCGTCGGCTGGTATTATAAGTCCGTGGTTTTCTAAAAGACGTAATAAACCTTGGTATAAAATGGCTAGATTAGGGGCTGATTTTTATTTGAAATTAGTTAAAGATTTAGAAGCGGCTGGTTATAATACTGACTTTTATTCACAATGTGGAGTATATTTATTGAAAAAAAATGAAGATAAGTTACCCGAGTTAAAAGAACTTGCTGAAAGTCGTAAAGAATTATCGCCGATGATAGGAGATTTAGAGATAATTACGAAAGAAGAGGTTCGAAAGATAATTCCTAGCTTCGATAATAATGGAGATGTACTGTATGCGAGTGGTGGTGGACGTGTAGAAGGAGAGAGGTTCGTTAATACCTTACTTACTGCTTCAAAAGCTAATCTTGTTAAAGAAAAAGTTAGTCTAAAGGTTGTGGGAGATAAATATGAGATTAATGGACAGATTTTTGATACTGTTGTTCTTGCGACTGGAGCATGGTTAAAAGATATATTAGAGCCCCTTGGATTTAATGTTGATGTTCGTCCGCAAAAAGGTCAACTGAGAGATTATAAAGTTTCTGATGAGAATACAGGCTCTTATCCAGTTATTATGCCTGAGGGTGAATTGGATATTATTCCATTTGAAAAAGGTGTTGTTAGTGTTGGAGCGACACACGAAAATGATATGGGCTTTGATTTAACTGTTGATAAACAGCAACTTGATGCTTTTGGCAAAGAAGCGGAAAACTTCTTAGGTGAATTAAAAAATGCAGAGATAATAAATGAACGTGTTGGAATTAGAGCTTATACTAGTGATTATTCTCCGTTCTTTGGTGAAGTTCCAACATTGAAAAATGTTTATGCAATTAGTGGACTTGGTTCTTCAGGTTTAACTACAGGTCCAATAATAGGTTATAGTGTAGCGAATATAATTTTAGGAAACGATATAGAATTAGATCCGCGAGATTACAATATTGAAAACTATATAACATGCAAGTAAGAGGGAGTGACTCAAAAATCGTGTTTCGGAGAAATTGATTTTTTAGAGTCCCCCCCCGCACAGTTTATTAGATATCTAAAAAGCTTTTATAAAGCGAATTTAGATGTCAATAAACCACTGCGTCTATGAGTTCTCATATACACTTTGTTAAAATTTAGGACTTTTGGGTCAGCCCCTAACAATAAGAAAGCACTGAACGATTTTGTTCAGTGCTTTTTGATGTTTTAAATTTTTAATTATTTATGTGCTAATTCTTTAGCTCCGCGGTGACTTAGTACTGCGAATACGATACAAAGAACTGCAGATGATAGAAGAACGTAAAGTCCTCCAGACCATCCTACACGGTCAACAACGAATCCGATGAACCAAGTACCGAATGAAGCACCCACGATGTAACTCATGAATCCTCTTAGACCAACTGCGTTACCAACAGCAAATGATGGAACAACTTCCATAGTTTGAACTGATGCTAAGAATTGTGGTACATAGATTAGACATCCAGAAAGGCTGGCAAATACGATTACCCATACTAGAGAAGTACTTTCCCAATATCCGATTAGACAGAAGAAAATGATAACCATTGCACCGATTGCTGGAGGCATACGGTAACCTTTGAATACTTTATCAGATAGGTATCCAGCAAGAAGTGTTGATGGAATAGCAGCCCACTCGAATAATGTGAAGGCGATACCCATTTGTCCTTTTGTGAATCCTTTAGTTTCTAATAAGTAGATTGGAAGCCAAGAGATTAATCCGAAACGAATTAAGTATACGAATGTATCAACTAGAGATACATACCAAGCGTGTTTGTTTTTTAATACGTAGTTTACGAAGATTTGTCCTGCACTTAAGTTTGCAGCTTCTTCTGGTACGTGTTTTACTTCTACTTTTTGAGTTTCACCAGTGATTTCTTCCATTGTTGGTAGACCTTCGTTTTCTGGTTTTCCTTTAACTAAAACAAGGATGATGATAACGAAGATAATAGCGATAATTGCTGGGAATACGTAGTATGCTAATTTCCAGTGTTCTTTACCAAAGATGAAGAAACCTAATGTAACGATACTTGCTACGATTCCTCCACCGATGTTGTGAGAGATGTTCCAAAGAGCAGTCATACGACCACGTTCTTTTTTAGGGTACCAGCTTGCAAGTGTGATGAATGCTGGTCCAACTCCCATACCTTGGAAAAGTCCTAGTAAGATTACTAAGATTGATACTAAGAATACAGTGTGACTAACTCCAAGCGCTAAGTTTACAGATGCACAAAGGAAAAGTCCAAGAGCCATATATTTTTTTGGATCGGCTTTATCTGATAAACTACTCATGAATCCTTTACTTAATCCATATGCAAGTAACATGTAACTCATGATTGCACCCATTTGAGTTTTAGAAATTCCTAAAGATGCTTTAAGATCACTACTCGATAAACTGATGTTATTTCTAACAATATAGAATGCCATATATCCAAGGAATACTCCAAGGAAAGAAATAAATCTTAATTTTTTATAAGTTGGCATAACTTTATCGGCAGGAACTGTATGTGATTTAGCTTTAGGCTTTAAAAATGATAACATAAAATATGTTCCTCCTAGAATTATTGTATATATAAATTTGAATAACTGAAAACTATGTGTTATATCAGCATGTAAAATTATATACTACAGAGGGGAGGTTGTCAATAGTTTTTTAAATATTAGATAATATTATTTTTTTCTTAATGTTTAAATAGTGGATATTGATATTTTGTGAAAATATAGCATTTTCATGAAAATGAACTTTGTAAATATTTTTCACAATTCACATATAAAAATAGCTACAAATGTAGCCTGAAATGTAAGAAAAAACCTTACAAACTAGGTAAGGTTTTTTCTTTTATTTAGTATTTTTAATTTCAATGGTAAAAACGATATATCCAGTTATATTTTAAAATTTACAATAATTTAATATGCAGCTGAAAACAAAAATTATTACGGTTATAGAATTTTTATATAGATATTATGGTGGCATTTAATAATAATATTTGTTATATTAATAGAGAGTATTAAAATCTGTTATAATATCTAGGTTATGGTATGTTATAATTCGCTGTGCTATAATAAAAGTGAAAATTAAAGTATGGATAGGTATAAGATTATGATTAGAAATTCTAAAATAATAGCCACTCTAGGCGATGCAACTGATAAAGTATTACGAAAAATAGTAGAGGGTGTAGCGGATGCTGTATTGATAGATTCTTTTTATGGAAGTAATGAAGAGAATATCGAGAGAATAGAGAAGATTAAGTCTTTAAGAGAAGAAGTAGGTAGAGATTTAGCTATAATTTATGATGTGGATCACATATATGCTCAGAATAAATATAAACTTATTAGAATTGATGAAGAAAAAATATATTTTGCTTGTAAAAATGACGTCGACTTTGTTGCGTGTCCTTTTGTTGGTAACTTAGAAGAAATTACAAAGGTGAAAGAGCTTATTAAATCACATGGAAAAAATATAGGGGTTATAGTTAAAATAGATTGTAAAGACGGTTATGAGAATCTTGATGGAATACTAAAGATTGCAGATGCAATTATGATTAATCGTGATGAACTTGGGGTAGACATTCCCTATGAAGATTTACCGGGAATTCAAAAAGATATTGTAAGAAGAGCTAACGAAGCTGCGAAAGTAGTTATTTTAACAACTCAAATGCTATATTCTATGGTTTATAATCCAAGACCGACAAGAGCTGAAGTATCTGATGTTGCGAATGCAATTTTTGATGGTGTTGATGCGGTTATGTTAATAGAGGAGACTGCGATTGGGGATTATCCGTGTGAAGCATTAGAGGTCGTAGATAAAATCATAAGAACTGTTGAAAAAAATAATGCTGTTGATGCCGAAAGATTCGAAGTTGATGACTATAAAATGAGTATTTCTCACGCTGTTTCAATGACAACCAAACACCTTTTAGAATCAGTAGATGTAAAAAATATTGTTACCTATACGAAGTCAGGAGCAACTGCTCGTTTTATTGCGAGGTATCGTCCAAATGTGCCTATACTAGCGGTTTTACCTGATAGAGAAAGTGCTAGAAAGTTAATTATTACTAGGGGAATAGTGCCGTTCATCGAACCTAAGATGTTAAGTATGGAAGAAATGTTAAGTAATGCTGCTTTATATTCTAAAAAAGCTGGACTAGCTGAAGCTTTTGATCTCATCTTAATAACTGCAGGTCAACCAGATACGGGGGAAGGTATTGTGCCGCCTACAGATTTTGTATATGTAAGCAAAGTTGATTAATTAGAAGTTAATATACTCGGTAGGTTTGAACATTTATATTTAAATTATTTATCATAGTTTTTAGTAGGCGGTGTTCTACATGTTATAGTTTTAAAATTACCGGAGGTATTTTGCGGAGCTGATAAAAAGGTCCTAAATTTTAACAAAGTATATGAGAACTTATAGACGCAGTGGTTTATTGATATCCCAATTCGTTTTATAAAAGCTTTTTAGATGTCTAATAAACTTTACGGGAGTGACTCGACAAAATCTTGTTTCTACGAAATCACGATTTTGTCGAGTCACTCCCTTTTTCTTTTATAAAAAAATAGCACAACGTTTGCATTTTATGATATAATTGAATATGGATTGCTATACGTATAACTATAGGCATATTATGTGTGGTAATGATATTATTAATCAAAGGAAGGAGATTATTTATGATAGCTGAATACTTATCAGGAGTAAGTACGCTAACACTAATTATTCATTTATTGGATATACTATTAGTTTGGTTTTTAGTCTATAAACTACTAAGTTTATTAAAAGGTACTCGTGGTATGCAACTTGTTAAGGGTATTTTAATTGTTATTGGATTAAAAATATTCTTTAACTTTATCGGATTTAAGACGATGACATACATATTTGAACAAGTGGTAACTTGGGGAGTATTAGGTATAATGATTATATTCCAACCAGAATTAAGACGAGCTCTTGAATATATAGGAAGGGTACAGCTGTCTAATATCTTCAATATTAACTACAAAGATGTTCAGAAAGATTCAACTGAACATATTATAAAGGCTGTTGTCGATTCATCTAGACATATGGCGCGCCGAAGAATAGGTGCGTTAATCGTACTGGAAAATAATACGGGACTTGATGAGTATGTAGAAAGTGGAATTACGGTCAATGCCGAGGTGACGAATGAACTTATAATTAATATTTTTATTCCAAATACACCTTTGCATGATGGTGCTATGATAATCGATGAAAATAAGATTCGTGCTGCGAGCTGTGTTCTACCTCTATCGGATAATAGATCAATAGCTAGTAGCTATGGAACAAGACACCGTGCTGCTCTAGGATTATCTGAAGTCACAGATGCTATAATAATCGCTGTATCTGAAGAAACAGGAAAGATTAGTGTCTGTCAGAATGGAATCTTAACTTCAGATTATTCAACAGATGATTTATTAGATTACTTGGCAAAAAATTGGAAACAACAAGATAAAATAATTAAATAAGAGGTGATATTATGCAACTAAAAGAAAATAATAAGTTAAAGTTAATATCATTTTTAATAGCGATACTATTGTTTCTATCGGTTAATGAGAATTTTAAAAACTTTTCAGTTCTTGGGGGAAATACAAGCAATAATACAACAGCTTGGGTAAGTGATGTGCCACTGGATGTTGATTATGATAGAGATAAGCTTTATGTAGTAGGTATTCCTAATACTGTATCTGTGAAATTATCTGGAACACAAACAAAAGTTCAGAAAGAAAGTGTTGCTAAAAATTTCAAGGCAAAATTGAATCTTAGAAATGCCCAAATAGGTGATGATCAGAAGGTTAGAATTGAGATAGAAGGTTTAGAAAGAGGTGTAGATGGAACCGCGGAACCATCTACAATAACGATATCTATCAGAGAAAAAGCGACAAAAGAGTTCAAAGTTACACCGATAGTAAAAAAAGAACGTCTATTGATTGGGTATGAGGTAGATAAACTTAGCGTATCTAATCCGACTGTTAAGATTTCTGGAGCTATAGAGAGTCTTAATAGAATAAATGAGGTTCGTGCTGAGAGCGATACTCGTACAAAGATTAATAGGAATACTAGGGAAGAGGCTAAGTTAGTAGCTTACGATAGTGATTACAATAAAATCGAGGATATTCAGATAGAGCCAAATTCAACGGTTATGAATATAGAACTTAAAAATATTGAAAAAGAAGTTCCTTTAGAGGTAAATACTATAGGTGCTCTTCCACCAGGATTTGAATTGATTAGTGTAACTGCGGATGTTTCTAAAGTAGCTATAAGAGCAGAAGACGAGGGCGCACTAGCTAGAGTATCGGAGATGTTTGTTGATGTCGACTTAAGTGATGTTAAAGAAGAGATAGAAGAACGTAGTAATTTAAAAATATATCCTAAAGAGAGTATTAGAATTGCGACGGATACACCGATTGTTAAAGTAACAATCAAGATAAGGAAAAAATAATTATGGCGGATAAAAAATTAATATTTATGGCTGTTAATATGCTTATTACAGTTTTTAGTTTAGCTATTATAATTGCGACGATGTTTATAGAAAATCAAAGGATTAAGACTACTGCGATTTTCGTAGCTATAACTATATTAATGGTTCAAAAAATAGTAGAGATAAAAGTAATTAAGGAGACTAGAAAAATCAGCATTTTGATATTATGTATCATTATTGCTGCGACATGTTACTTTGGTTATAGATTGTTTTAAAATATATAGAAGAGCTGAGGGAGCGGGGGTTGATCCAAAAGACCTAAATTTTAACAACGTGTATATGAGAACTCACAGACGCAGTGGTTTATTGATATCTAAAATTGCTTTATAAAAGCTTTTTAGATATCTAATAAACTGTGCGGGGGTGACTCGACAAAATCTTGTTTCTAGAAATCACGATTTTTGAGTCACTCCCTGTTTCCCACATAGTTTGTTAAGTACTGATAGTTTTTTAGTTATGAATAAATTTTTTTAGTACTTATGATTTTGGGTTAATCAACTTTTATGCTCTTTGATAAATTTGTAGGAGATGTTATGAATAAACTATTTTCATCAAAAATATACATAAATCATAGATTTAAACTTATTATGTTATTAGACCTACTAACGGTTACGTTAGGGATTTTGGCATCGATATTTCTAGGTAAGGCATCAAATCCGTTTGCTATGTTAAATGACCACTATATTGAGATATTAGAATTTCTAGTGATTTCACTTGTTATATATACAATTAGTTTTTATTTATTTGGTACTAATAAATCATTATGGTCATACTTAGGTGTTAATGAGATAGTAAGTATTTGTATTTCTGTAGTTCTAGGGGACTTGATTACGAGTATCCTTTATCAGTATATGTTACCTGATACTTTCTCAAATGTTAGATTTGCTATCTTTTCACCTTTATTAATAATAGCGGGTATGATGTTTACAAGAATGTTATACCGTGCCTTACGTGAAAGAGAAGCTGGTAGATCTGGAGCTAGCACTTATAAAAATACATTTATAATCGGAGCGGGAGATGCGGGGTACATATTATTAAAAGAGTTATCTAAAAATAATATTTTCCGTGCTAATGTAGTTGGACTTATAGATGATAATCGAAAAAATTCTGTAATTAGCGGTGTTACAGTAGTTGGGACAACTTATGAAATACTAAAACTTATTCCAAAATATGAAGTAGAACAAGTATTTTTAGCTATTCCTTCGATTAGTGCTTATAACAAAAATAGAATATTAAATGTTCTGAAAGAAGCTAATGTTAGTGTTAAGGTAATGAGCTCTGGTGTTGCTGTAGAAGACGGAGAGAGTATTTCTAAACACTTAAAAGATGTATCTATCGAGGACTTATTAGGACGTGGAGAAGTGAAGCTTTCTCAAGGGGAGATTCGTTCTTATATTAAAGGAAAGAGTATCCTTGTTACGGGAGCTGGCGGTTCAATTGGAAGTCAGATTGTAAGAGAGATATTTAAATTCAAACCTAGTCAACTTGTTTTAGTAGATGTTAACGAAAATGCCTTGTACATGCTAGAACGTGATTTAGATTTTGAAAAATCACATAGTAAGGAATATGATGATATAAACTATATTTCTGAAATAGTAAGTATTCGTGAAAAAGATGCGTTAGCTGAGGTATTTGATAAGTATAAACCGAGCGTAGTGTTCCATGCGGCAGCGCATAAACACGTACCTTTAATGGAACGTCGTCCACAAGAAGCGATAAAAAACAATGTCTTTGGAACAAAAAATGTTATGGATGTAGCCATCGAAAAAGAAGTAGAAAGATTTATTATGATTTCTACTGATAAGGCGGTAAATCCTACGAATGCTATGGGTGCTTCGAAACGTTTAACAGAGATTATTTTACAATCAAAAGGTAATAAGTATAAAACGAAATTCGCTGCGGTTAGATTCGGTAATGTATTAGGGTCAAATGGTTCTGTAATTCCTATCTTTAAAGAACAGATTAAAAAAGGTGGACCTATCACTATTACACATAGAAATATTATTCGTTATTTCATGACGATTCCAGAAGCGGCACAATTAGTACTACAAGCTGGATATTACGCAAGTGAAGGGGAAATCTTCCTATTAGACATGGGAGAACCTGTAAAAATCATAGATCTTGCGACAAACTTAATTAAACTATCAGGATTAGAACCATATAAAGATATAGACATCGAAGAAATTGGACTAAGACCTGGTGAGAAAATGTATGAAGAGTTATCACTTGATTACGAAAGTAGCGAAAAGACTGATAACAAAATGATATATAAAAATACAACCTTAGACATTGACGTTGAGGAATTAGATAAAAAACTAGTAGAGTTAAAATCAATGCTAGGATATTCAACAAATGAAGAAATACGTAGCAAGTTATTTGAAATAATAAATTGTTATAACGGATAAAAAAAGAAGGGCGATTCAAAAGTGATTTTGAGTCGCCCTTTTTGCTATAGGAATGATGCGGAAGTCTTGATTTCAAAGAAACAAGATTTTATCGAATCACTCGCTAGCTAGTTTTAGAGAGTGTTATTTTTCTACGTTTTTAGTTTTTTTAGCTATATAGTTATTTATAATCAAAGCTAGCAGCATAGGTAAATTCATAAAAAATACTTCAATCACAAATAATATGATTTTGTATTTTTGTTTGAAATCTGAACTAAGTTCTCTATCTAATATTGATGATAGCGCGATACCAAATAAAACATAGAATACTAGAAATATGTAAAATCTTTTTTTTATTTTTTCTGCGTTTACCATAGCAACCTCCCTGAAATCGCGTATTGCGTATTTACTATGAATATGGAGTGGCTCAAAAAGTATGATCTTTTAAGAAACAAGATTTTGTTGAGTCAGCTCCTTTAGTAACTTTAACATAACACAAAAACTTTAAAAATTAAAGACTGATAAAAACTTTATTTTTATGGTATAATAAAGATTAGTGGTGTTTTTTACTAGAGATAGTTAACATAACATTATTTAGAAGAAGATTTAATAATCGAGCGCTGATTTCAGAAGAATAACTTTTTTGAAGTTGGTGTTTTTTAGTTGCGAAGGAATAAAGTATAACGGGTTATATATTACTCTCCCGGATTATCTTTGATATTTCAATAGATGAATATAGTGTGGTATAATATTTAAGTGAAATAAATAGGAAAGATTTAAGATGTAGGGGCTGACCCGAAAGACCTAAATTTTAACAAAGTGTATATGAGAGTTCATAGACGCAGTGGTTTATTGATATCTAAATTCGCTTTATAAAAGCTTTTTAGATATCTAATAAACTGTGCGGGGGTGACTCTGAAAAATCGATTTCTACGAAATCACGATTTTTGAGTCGCTCCCTTTCTAATTGATAGTGAGGTGATTAAATGAGCAAGGTTGCAGGTAAGGTAACGAAAGTTGAAAGCAAAGGATTATATATCAAACTAGAAAATGGCAAAGATGCATTTTTACCAAAGGAAAATATGTTTATAGGTAAAAAGAAGAAGCTAGAAGAGATTTTTTCTGTTGGTTTTGTTATTAAAGCCGAGGAGAAAAGTACAAAGGATTCTTTAGTTATTTTAACGCAAAAAGAGTTGAAACAAGCTGAAGGTGACAAGAAAAAAGTAGAGAAAAACTCTAAAGAAAAACAGAATAAAAAGAAAAATAAACCGAAGTCACCGATTAAAAAAGATGTTAAAGAACAACCTGAAGTTCAGAAAAAACAAGAAGTGAAGGAAGAGGCGCAGGAGCCTAAGCAAGAGACAAAAACTCTAAAAGATTTGAAAAAACTTCAATTTATAGGGAATATGAAGATTTCTGTAGGAAAAGGCAAGAAGAGTAATATTACCGAGTTATCTGAGGAGAAAGAAGAGAAAAAAGAAATTCCTCCAGCGCCAGAAGGATTATTAGAAGATATTATTGCGACGACAAAGCAAGCTGAAGTTAAGTTCGAAAAAATTAAGAAAAGTCTTCAGGAGAGAGGTTATCTAGATGGACATTAATATTTTATGGCAAAAAACTGATAAAATAGCACTAGGTCTGTCAGGAGGAGTGGATTCTATAGCTTTATTTCATCTACTTGTTACAAAGTACAAAGAGAGTTATAAGGAATTAGTGGCGTTTCATATAAATCATGGTCTAAGAGAGCAGTCTTATGAAGAAGCCGAGTTCGTAGAGAATTTTGTCAAAAACTACAATGTTAAGTTCTACAAAAAAGAGCTAAATATGAAAGATTTAGTAAGAGATAGTCACACATCAGAGGAAATGCTCGCAAGAAAACTGCGTTATGATGCTTTTGAGGAGATGTCTTCATTAGAAGGTGGTGTGAAGTTAATAACAGCTCACCATAAAAATGATCAGGTGGAAAATATCCTTATGAGGCTCCTTAGTGGACGCAGTATGGATTATAATTTGATGATAGAAGAGAAGACGACTATAGGAAACTTAGAAGTTTATCGTCCATTATTAAATGTATTAAAAGCTGACCTTGAGCAATATGCCGATAAAAATGACTTAAAATACTATGTCGATTCAACAAACTTCGATACTGATTATACAAGGAATAATATAAGGCATAATATTGTACCATTGTTGAACGATGTGAATGCTGCAAGTTTTGATAATTTGATTAATTTTTCTAGTTATTATCAAAATATTAATACTGAATTAAAAAATAAAGTATTAGAAGCTAAAAATGACTATGTGATTTCCTTAGAAGAAGATAAAGTTAAATTAGATAAAGAAAGATTATTAAAAAATACCAAAGAAGAGATTTATTTCTTGCTACGAGATATATTAGCAAATAATTTCGGTATTTTTGATGTGAAACAAAGAGCGCTTTTTACAATAATAGAAGATTTGAAAAATAGAAATAACAATAAAAGTTATGATTTGAAAAATAATTTAAAAATTATTAGCGAATATAATAGTATTTATGTTCATAAAATCGAAAAAAAATGTTATAATGATAAGATAGAATTAATAATAGATGAAGTGGATATTAATAAAGTTTATACATTTCATCAGAGTAATTTTCTAATAACAACAACTAACAATTCATCTGAGGTTGGATTTAATGAAGAGGATTTGCCTTTGATAGTTACGACTAAAAAGGATGGAGATAGGATTCAAAGAGGTAAGGTTAGTAAAAAACTTTCGCGTCTTTTTATCGATGAAAAGATTCCCAAGGAACTTAGAGACAAACTTCCAGTAATTCGCAACAAAGATGGGATTCTAGGAGTTTTAGGAATAAATACTAAAGTTAACAAAAACAAAAAATATGATTATTATATAAACACGAAAGGATAAAACAGTGGAAAATTTATTAAAAGATATCGAGAAAGTTCTATTTACACACGAGGACATCGTTGTTGCTAGTAAAAGAATTGCTAAACAAATTGAAGAGGATTATAAAGATAAATGTCCTGTTCTAATTTGTACATTAAAAGGGGCATTACCTTTTATGGCAGAACTTTTAAAACATATTGATATTCATGTAGTTACTGACTTTATGGATGTATCTAGTTATCACGGAGGTACTGAATCTTCTGGTGTAATCAAAATCAAAAAAGATTGTGGAATGGATATTGAAGGACGTCACGTAATTATCGTTGAAGATATCGTAGATACAGGCAGAACTCTTAAAGCTCTTATTGAGAACTTAAAAGAAAGAAACGTTGCTTCAGTAGCATGTGCTTCATTAGTAGATAAACCAGAAACTCGTGTAGTTGATGTTGAAGCTGATTACATCGGTATAGTTTCACCAAATGAATTCCTAGTAGGATTTGGTTTAGACTATGATGAGAGATATAGAAACTTACCTTATATCGGTGTTCTAAAAGAAGAGATTTACTCATAATAATATTTTAATCAAAAAAGGTCAAAATATTAGTCGAACTTTAGTTATATATGGTAAAATAAATTATGTTTAGAAAAATGATAGGAGGAAGATTGTCTATATGAATAACAAAAAAAGGCAAAACCCTATCCTTGGTATGCTTGCGTTAATCGTAATCGCGATTGGATTATTTGCATATTGGCAGCAAGATTTACCTGGGACAACTGAAAAAATAGACTATGCTAAACTTGTTCAGACTATTAAGGACGACAAGGTTAAAGAAATAAGTCTACAAAGAAAAGATGAGAACTACAATGTTAAAGGTACTTACACAGATGGTAATAAGAACTTCGAGAGTGTAGTTGCAGCATCTGATTCTGAAGTACAAAAACAAATTAATGAAAAAGCTAAAGATGGAAAATTAAGTGTAGTAGAATATAAACCAGCTGAAAAAACTGGAGCAATTCTATCATTCTTAGGTAACATTATTCCGCTTATCTTGTTTATGGGTGTTTTAGTGTTCTTTATGACACAAATGCAAGGTGGCGGTGGAGGCAAAGTAATGAGCTTCCAAAAATCTAAAGCTAAAAAAATCGATGGTGGAGAAGCGAAAGTTACATTTGATGATGTAGCTGGAGCTGACGAAGAAAAACAAGAACTTGCTGAAATGGTTGAGTTCTTAAAAGATCACCGTAAATTCACTAAGATGGGAGCTAGAATCCCTAAAGGTGTCCTACTTGAGGGTCCTCCAGGGACTGGTAAAACGTTACTAGCTCGTGCTGTAGCTGGTGAGGCGAAAGTACCATTCTTCTCAATCTCAGGATCTGACTTCGTTGAGATGTTCGTAGGGGTTGGGGCAAGTCGTGTTCGTGACCTATTCAAAGAAGCTGAAAAAAATGCGCCATGTATCATTTTTATTGATGAGATTGATGCTGTAGGACGTAAACGTGGAAGCGGAGTAGGTGGAGGAAATGACGAACGTGAACAAACTCTTAACCAACTTCTTGTTGAAATGGATGGATTCGATGGGGAAAAAGGTATTATCGTAATTGCAGCTACTAACCGAGCTGACGTATTAGATAACGCCCTTAGAAGACCGGGTCGTTTCGACAGACAAATTAAAGTTTCTACACCTGATGTAAAAGGTCGTGAAGCTATTCTTAAAGTACATGCTAAAAACAAACCACTTGCTAAAGGTGTTGACCTTCGTTCATTAGCAGAAAAAACTCCAGGCTTCTCTGGTGCGGATCTTGCTAACATTCTTAATGAAGCGGCATTATTAGCAGCTCGTGAAAATAAATCTAATATTGAAAAAGAAGACTTAGATGAAGCAATGGACAGAGTAATCGGTGGTCCAGCTAAACGTAGTAGAGTATACACTCCAAAAGAAAAACGTTTAGTAGCTTACCATGAAGCAGGTCACGCAATCGTAGGTATGGTACTTGATAGTGCTGATAAAGTACAAAAAGTTACTATTATCCCACGTGGTGATGCTGGTGGATATAACCTTATGATTCCGGAAGAAGAAAAATACTTCCAAACTCGTACAGATTTAATTGACAAAATCTGTGGATTACTTGGTGGACGTGCTGCAGAGCAAATCTTCTTTAATGAAGTATCTACAGGAGCTCACAATGACTTCGAACGAGTAACAGCTATTGCTCGTGCGATGGTTACAGAATACGGTATGAGTGATGCTGTAGGACCAATGCAAGCTCCATTCCACGATCCATATGGTGGACGTCAACTTTCAAGTATTGGTAACTACTCAGAAGAAATGCTGAAAGAAATCGATATCGAAGTTCGTAAAATTATTAACGAATGTTATGCTAAAGTTCTTCACATTATTGAAACTCACAGAGAACAATTAGAACTTATTGCACAAACACTTATCGAAGTTGAAACAATCGATAGAAAAGAAATCGTTGCTCTTTACCAATTTGGAAAAATGCCAAAAGACTTAGATGAAAGAGAAGCGGATCAACTAGATAAAGTAGTTAATAAGAAATACTACGAAGAAGAAGCTCGTAAAGCCAAAGAAGAAGCTGAGAAAAAAGCTCAAGAAGAGGCTGAAAACGAAGAAGATAAAGTTGAAAAGGTTGAAGAAAAAGACCTAGAAGACGAAAAATCAAAAGAAAAACCTTCTGACGAAGAATAAAAAAATAAGCCCTAGATTTGGAATTAACCAAGTCTAGGGTTTTGTTATACTCTTTTGAAAAGTTATTATATCGGTGTTTAGATAATATTCATAATCTAAAGTAAGCGATAAATGAGCGATAAATGAGCGATAAATTATTATTTATGATATAATGATTAAAAGAAGTTGATAGGAGAAAGCTATGAAACCACCATTTACCATTACGAGTACTATTCTTAATTATCTTATAGAGATTTCTAAAGTATTAGGAAATCTTGAAATAGAAACAAAGAAAAACTTACATTTAAGAAAAGAAAATAGAATAAAATCTATCCACTCATCTTTAGCGATAGAGAATAATAGTTTATCAATAGAGCAAATTACAGCGATTATCGATGGGAAGAGAGTTCTAGGAGATCCAAAAGAAATAAAAGAAGTAAAGAATGCATATGAGGCTTATGAAAAAATATTGAATTTAGACCCCTATAGTGAGAAGGATTTTTTACTTGCTCATAAATTATTAACTACAGAAATAGTAGGACAGTCAGGGGAGTATAGAAATTCAGATGTAGGAATTTTTGATGAGCAAGGAAATATGGTTCATCTAGGTGCGCGACCTCAGTTTATTGGTGATTTAATGGGGGAATTATTTGAATGGGGACGTAGAGATGAAACTCCAGCACTTGTGAAGAGTTGCGTATTTCATTATGAAATAGAGATGATTCACCCATTTGAAGATGGAAATGGAAGAATGGGAAGGTTATGGCAAAATGTTATATTAGCTAATTGGAATCCGTTGTTTAGTTGGATACCGATTGAAACAATAATATATGAAAATCAACAACAGTATTATAAGGCTTTGGCACAGGCAGACAGAAACAATAATTCAACAGTGTTTATAGAATTTATGCTAGGTGTCATATTAGAAACGCTACTAGCGTATAAGGAACCTGATGATAAGACAAAAGAATTGTCTAAAGCAGAACAGGATGTTTTTGAAAAGATAAGAGAATACTTGAAAAATGAGAAATATATTACTGTAGCAGCAGTTTGTGAACTAATCGAAAAATCTAAGCCAACAGTTAGAAGATATATTGCGAAATTTGTTGAGTATGAGTTACTGGAATCTCATGGAGAAAATAGAGATAGAAGGTACTCGCTAAGAAAATAAATAAAAAGATATCAGAGAGAAACATGAAAATTGAAGCTAGGGAGTGACCCAAAAATCGTGATTTCGTAGAAATCGATTTTGTTGAGTCACCCCCGCACAGTTTATTAGATATCTAAAAAGCTTTTATAAAGCGAATTTAGATATCAATAAACCACTGCGTCTATGAGTTATCATATACACTTTTTTAAAATTTATGACTTTTGGGGTCGAATCACAGGCCCCTTCTGATATCTTTTATTTTTTTACTTGTTCTTCCTTCTCGTAAAGAAGTGGACCATCGAAATTACTAATCCAAGAATAATTATATAAATTACTTGAGAAAATACTAATGGTGTAAAGTGATTTTTCAGGATAAATATATTAACTCCCACACCTATAATTGCAGCTATACTTAACATAGAAAGTAGTGAAACTTTATATTTGTTAAGAGGTAAGCTGACTTTTGCAACCATACATAATCCATTTATTAACGCAAGAAGGAAAGAGATAAATTTCGCTTGTGAATTATCTGTGATGGCAAAGTTCGTCAGTAGTACTGTAGCTACTAAAATACCACCACCGATCGCAGCGTTTGTCAGTATGTCCTTCATGAAGTTATTGCTTACTTTTTCTTTATTCGCTTCAAAAGTTAGGAAGAAGGATGGAATACCGATTGTTATTGCTGAAATTATCGTAAATTGAATCGGGATAAACGCAAACTCCAAGGCGAAGATTACACTAAGTATTGAGAAGACAATCGAGAAGAATGTCTTTGTTAGGAATAGTGAAGCTACCTTTTGAATGTTATTAATAACACGACGACCTTCCATAAGTATATCGTAAAATACTCCGAAGTCATCTGTTAAGAATACGATATTTGATACGCTTTTTGCAGCACTAGTAGCACCATTCATAGCAAAACTAATATCGGCTTTTTTCAAGGCAAGAACATCATTAACACCGTCACCACTCATAGCGACAGTCTTTCCAGCTTTTTGTAATACGGCTACCATTTTCTGTTTTTGTTCAGGGGTAACGCGTCCGAAAATGTCATTCTCAAGAACAGTTTTTTCAAAGTTCTCTTCGGTCACTTTAGTCATATCAATAGCCTTAGCATCTCCTTTGAAACCAGCTTTCTTAGCGACACCGTACACGGCTATATGATTATCTCCACTAATTATTTTTACTTCAACACCTTGTGATTCGAAGTATTTGAATGTTTCTTTTGTGTTTTCTTTTATTTCATCTGATAGAACTACATGTCCCACAAGTTTCATATTAGTAGGGATGTTTGTGTTATCTTCAGTATAGGCTAGCGATAATATTCTATAACCTTCTTTTTTCAGATTCTCATAATATTCATCCATTTCAGAAGAGAAGCCTAAAAATTCATATGCTCCGAAGAAATACGTTCTACCGTTTTTTAGTTTTATAAATGAATATTTATTTTTACTAGAAAAAGCTCCTAATTCTTCTACATCCCATTGTTTTTTGCATGTTAGATGATTCTTTAAAGCTCTAGATGTTGCATTTTCATCATCGAAGTATGCAAGATAACTTGATAATTTCTCTGCAACTTCATCATCGATTTCTACAACATTCATATTACCCGTAGTGATAGTTCCTGTTTTATCGAAACAAAGGACATCTACTCTGGCAAGAGTTTCCACGCAGTATAATTCTTGAACTAGAACTTTCTTTTTAGCAAGTTTCATCGCAGCAACTGCAAGAGAGACGCTGACAAGAAGGATTAAACCTTCTGGAATCATACCTACTAAAGCTCCAGCACTACGAAGAACTATTTCTATATAACCACGTCCTAGGCTAGCACCACGCATGTATAGCATAATTGCGACAGGAACTAATAGAATAGATATAACTTTTAAGATTTTATCCATATAGTCACGAAGTTTAGATGGGTATTTTTTAAATTCTTTAGTACTTTTAGCAAGCTTATTAATATAGCTATCTTCTCCAACAGCAATAGCTCTTACTAAACAACTACCACTAACTACGTTACTACCACTCATTACTTTATCGTTAGTAGTCTTAAAGATGTTGTCACTTTCACCAGTTAACAGTGATTCATCCACCTCAATACTACCTTCAATGATTTCGGCATCAACAGGAACCTGATCACCAAGATTTAAATGTAGATATTCTCCCAGGACGATTTCTTCAGAATCTATATTTATTATTTCATTATCACGGTTTACTCGGTATTTACTTCTACCTAGCAAACTCAACTTTTCAAGGGCATTTTTTGAACGAACTTCTTGAAAAATACCAATTGCAGTATTTATAGTGATTACACCTAAAAATAACATATTTTCAAATCTAAGTGTTGTAGCTATAAATGCTGCTAAGACTAAGTTCATAGCATTGAAAAAAGTAAAAATATTAGAAAAGATAATCTCTTTAGTAGTTTTATAAGGTTTTATTTCACTAATATTTTTTTTCGCTTTAGTTACTTCTTCACTAGTTAAATATTTCATTCTACCTCCGCCATAACTATATTTTTTAATTAGTTTCTATTTTATCACACTTTAGTATAGTTTGGAAAATTAAAGTACAGTTAATTTCCTAGGAAATATTCGCTCACCTATATATAAACTGTAAGAAATAATATCGTTGTATTTTTGTGCATATAATTGTTGCCGAAAATATGTAAAAATCTAGAGAGATAGTTCCTTCTGTTAAAGTAAGCAAATTAAAGATAACAATTCAATTTATATTTATTCTTTACGAGAGTATAAATTAAATTTCCACGTTAGATTAGCTTTTGACAAAGTATAAATAGTATGAAATAATTAAGATGTATATAGTTAATATTAATTAATATAGTTACACTTTAAACGACAAAAATTTAGTTGATTAGTGTATAAAAGAGCTAAAAGATTGCATTTTAAGTCGTTTATTAACTTTTTTATTAAAAAACCAGGCATAGAAGATGTGCTTGGTTTTTAATTTTTGCTAAAAAATGTATATCAAATATAAAAAATAAAATTCATTTAAATTTATAAAAGCGTTTTATCTGAAAATTATCTTTGTTTTTCAGATAATATATGTTAAAATATAGAAATATGCTTTAAATACACTTAAAAAGATAGGAGATGAAGGAATGACACTGACTAAAAAGACAGCCGTTAGTGTGCTGAGTGCAGCATTACTACTAGGAAATATCAGTACATTTAATTACGGAGTATCATCAAAAATAACATTAGCTCACGAAGATAAAAAAGATGAGCTATCAAATGTTTCGAAAAGTGAAGAACATAAGTTCCAAAATGATGATAAAGTAAAAGTAATTGTTAAGTTAAAGGGTGATGTTGATCCTAATAAGTTAAAAACTAAAGAAGGAATTAAAGAAGTTACCGAATCAACAAAAGCACCCAGGGAAAAGGCATTAAAAGATATTAAAGATAAAGGTATCGATTATGAAAAATTGTTTGAGTACGATACATTAATGAATGGTTTCGCCTTAGAAACTACATTCTCAAATGCTAAAAAAATTCAAGAGTTAGATTTTGTAGATACTGTTGAAATGAGTGTTAGCTACAATAAACCAGAAAATGTAGCGAGCGAAGAAGAGAAGAAAGAAAGTACTGAAACTAATGATTTTTCTAAAGCATTAGATAGTTATAATCTTATTAATATACAACCTCTTTGGAATAAAGGATATAGAGGACAAGGAAAAGTTGTTGCAGTATTAGATTCAGGACTTGATCCGAATCATCCAGTGCTTAGATTATCAGACAATTCAAAATCTAAATATAAAACTAAAGATGAAATTGAAAAAATAAAAAAAGAAGCGGGTATAGACTATGGTAAGTGGTATAGTGAAAAATTACCATTTGCATTCAACTATAACGACTGGAATAATGATATTAAACAAAGTGCTTATAAATCACATGGTATGCACGTTGCTGGGACTGCCGTAGGTAATCCTAAGGAGAAATTCACAAATGGCGATTACGTAACAGGTATAGCACCAGAAGCACAGTTAATTTTCATGCGTGTATTCTCAGATACTAAAAATGCAGGAACAGAGTCTTATATTTATACAAAAGCGATAGAAGACGCTATTAAACTAGGTGCAGATACGATAAATCTTAGTTTAGGTTCACCGGCTGGTTCAGTAGTAGAAGTAGGTGATGGTTTAGTTCGTGCGATGGATGTTGCGAAAAAAGCTGGGGTTAATATAGTTGCAGCAGCTGGGAACAATGCATTCTTCGCTAGTGGGCAAACAAACCCAAGTGCAGCAAATCCCGATTATGGAACTGTAGGAAGACCATCGGTTTCTGAAGATGCGATTTCTGTAGCGAACATAAGCAACAGCGTTCTTAATAGAGAAGTGGCGAACATCGAGCAACTTAAAGACAATGCTGATTTCGATAATGGAAAAATGCCAATTTTCAGTTACACTAAACAATTTGAGAAAAAAGCATATGATTATGTATATGTAGGAGTTGGTAAAGCGGAGAACTACGCTGACAAAGATTTAACCGGAAAAATCGCCCTTATCCAACGTGGTGGTAATAGCTTTGAAGAGAAAGTTAAACTAGCTAAACAATACGGAGCAGCTGGAGCGGTAATCTACTTCAATGAAGGAGATACTATTTACAATCTGACATTAAATGGACAAGATAAAGATTTCCCTATAGTAACAACTTATTACAAATTTGGTAATGAACTTTCTGCTCATGAAGGGGAATATAAAATAACATTTAATGGTACTTGGGATAAACAAGACAATCCTAAAAAAGGTGAATTCGATGAATCTACTGGTTGGGGAATGAGTGTTGATGGATACTTAAAACCTGACGTAACAGCGCCAGGAGGAGATATTTTATCATCTTATAATGATGGAAGATATGGTCTAGATAGTGGAACAAGTATGGCTTCACCACACGTTGCGGGAGCAATAACACTTGTGAAACAAGTATTATCTGAAAGATTCCCGAACTTAAGTGCAGAAGAAATTCAAGGCTTAGCGAAGAGATTAATCATGAGTACGGCCAATCCACAGGTATATTCTGATGGCTATACAACAGCATATAGATCACCACGTCTTCAAGGTGCAGGTCTAATCGATGCGAATAAAGCAGCATATGGAGATCTTTATGTAACTGGAGAAAATAACTATGGAAGTGTTTCTTTAGGAAATGTTGGAGACAAATTTACTTTTAAATTAGTATTACACAATCTATCAGATAAAGCTCAAAACTTACAATATGCAGCTCACTTAACTACTGATAACTATTACGGTGAAGATGCTGGTGCTGATTGGAGTGGAAGACTGACAATGACACCTAAGAAGTTGTTGACTACTGATTGGGCTTCAGTTGAAGTTCCAGCGAAAGGTGAAAAAGAAGTAGAAATCACAGTTGATGCTACTAACTTCAAAGAAGAACTAGAAAAAGTATTTACTAATGGTTATTATCTAGAAGGATTTGTAACTTTCTATGATGAAGAAAGTGCATTAAAAGCTAATATTCCATTTGTAGGATTTAAAGGTCAGTTCCAAAATCTACCAGTATTAGAAAAACCAATTTATTCTATGAAAAATGGAGAAAAACCAACATATGAGTATGGTTATACTTCAAACCCTAATAACTGGGATTCGTTAACAGAAATGAACTTCACAGGAGTATTAACAACTTATAAAGAAGATAAAAAAGATAAGAGAACACTGGCAGGGGCATATGTAAATCCTGTTACTGGTGAAAGATTCTTTACTGATAAAATCTTCTTCTCGCCAAATGGTGATGAGATTTATGATGAGATAGGAATGAGAGGAGTATTCTACCGTAACTTCGAAAGCCTAAAACTTTCAGTATATGCTAAAGACGATGTAGAACGTAAGAACCCACTTTACCAAAATGGTAATGGTTCTGGTAATAAAAATTTTTTCAATAATACTGGTAAGAAGTACACATCATTAACTATGACAAACTGGAAAGGTGTTGACAATAATGGTAATCCTCTTCCAGATGGAGAATATCAATATGTAGTTTCTTACAGTGCAGCAGTAAGTGGTGCAGATATGCAAGAGACAACATTCAATGTAGTAATCGATAGAAAAGCTCCGAAAATCACAGGTGCTAACGGTGGTTACTACGATGAAGCAACTCGTAAATTCACACCATACCCAGTACTAGAAGATGGAAGTGGAGTATTCTACAAAAAATTAAGCTATGGGAAAAATACTATTGCAGCAAATGAAGACGGAAGTTACACAATTCCAGAAGGTGTAGAATTAAAAGATATTACTTTTGAAGTAAAAGACTTTGCAAACAACAAAGATAGTATTAATTTATCAAATGTTGAAGGAAACGGTAAAGGAAGTCTAGAAGTAGAAGTTAAGAAAGGTGATGGAACTGGAAATAATTCACGTCGCTTACGTTATAAGATCACTAATGAAAAAGGTGAAATCGTAGGTGAAGACTTCTCTAGAAATAAACGTACATACCAAGCATTACCATTCGGTAAATATACTGTTGAAGTAGTTATGGTTGATGGAGAGTACAAGCTACTTACACCATCAAAAGTTGACTTCGAAATAACTAAAGATACACCAACAAAAGAGGTTGAATTTAGAGTTGATGAAATTAGTAGAAATGCTACAGAAATAAGCTTTGATAAACAAGTGCCAGCAGGAACAAAAGTTTATGCAGTAGCTCAAGATGGTACTAAAATATCACTTCCAACAAGTTTATACGGAAAAAATGCCTTCCAGAAAAACTTAGAAAATGGAACATATACAATTCAAATAGTAACACCTGAAGGATATACTCCAGCAGAAAACAATTTTGAATTAGTAGTAAAAGATGGGCACAATAAGAAACAAGTTGTTTTAAATGTTGCAGAAAAAGTAGCAAGTGTAGGAACTACTGAGAATTCTAAAGCACAAGGTACAGTAGATTTCGTTGAGAAAAAACTTTACAATAATTACAAACTTGTTGTAACAGAGCCAACTGCAGAAGAGAAAACAAATATTCAAAAACAATTAGCAGAAGGTAATGTAGACTTAAGCAAATATGATGTCGAATACTTTGGAATTCATATTGTAGATGCAACAGGAAAAGAAGTTAAAGTTCCTGGTGATAGAACGGTAACTTTAGATTTAGCGAAAGCTCCAGAGCGCTTCTTCCATGAAAAAGATGGAAAATTAACAGCTGTAAATAGCGTTAATTATGCAGATGGTAAATTTACATTCACTACTGATAGCTTCAGTAACTTCGTAGCATTAACTCCGAAAAATGCTTCAGTAGAGAATAAAGCAGAAGTGAATAAAGCAGAGCTTCAAAAAGCAATAGCAGCGGATAAAGCGTTAGATGAAACTAAAGAGTTCAAAAATGCTACTATCGAAGCAAAAGATGCATATAACAGAGCATTAGAGGCAGCTAAGAAAGTTCTTGAAAACGAAAATGCAAATCAAGAAGAAGTAAATAGTGCAGTAGCAAGCCTAAATAAAGCTAAAGAAGCATTAGCTAATTCACAACAACCAGAAGTGAAAAAAGAAGTAGACAAAGCTAAATTAATTGAAAAATTAAAAGAAACTGAAAAACTTCAAACTGAGGTTAAATTTAAAAATGCAGGACAAGATAAAAAAGATAACTTCATAAATACTATAAAAGAAGTGACAGCAGTTTTTGATAACAAAGATGCAACGACAGAAGAAGTTACAGCAGCGTTAGAAAAATTACAACAGGCTGAAAATGCTCTTGACGGTAAGGAAGTAGAAGTTCCGAAGCCAGCGGCTGAAGAATCTAAGAAAGAGGAGCCAAAATCAGCGACTGAAACTCCTAAGAAAGAGGAGGCAAATCCAGCGACTGAAACTCCGAAGAAAGAGGAGGAAAACCCGGCGACTGAAACACCAAAAGAAGAGCCAAAACCGGCAGCTGAAACACCAAAAGAAGAGCCGAAACCAGCAGCCGAAACACCAAAAGAAGAGTCGAAACCGGCAGCTGAAACACCAAAAGAAGAGCCGAAACCAACACCTGAGGAACCTAAGAAAGAAGGCAACAAACCTCAACCAGAAACACCAAAAGTAGATAAGAAAAAACTAAATGAACAATTAAGTCATTTAGCAGAAGTTAAAGAGAAAGATAGTTTTGAAAGTGCAAGTGCAGAAGATAAGAAAGCTTATCTAGATGCAGTTCAAAAGGCACAAGAATTATTAGCTTCAGCAACTGCTACTCAAGAAGAAGTAGATAAAGCATTAGAAGCGTTAAAAGAAGCAGAGAAAAAAGTTTCTAAAAAATCAATCAAAGATATACTAGGTGGTTTTGTTGGGAAAGAAACTAAGAAAGAAAGTACATTTAATGTAGATGAAGATTTCGAAAAAGTTTCAAAATCTGATTCATTATTACCGAAAACAGGATTAGATAATAATGCGACAGCTTATGCTGGGATGGCAGTTCTAGTCTTAGTAGGATTAACTGTTTATGTAAAACGTCGTAAACAAAAATAAGATAAAATATATCGACTTCAAAAGTTAGGATTTAAACCCTGGCTTCTGAAGTCGAATTTTTGGTGTTAATAAGTATTTTTAGTAGCGATTTATAAAATAAGGGAGTGACTCAAAAATCGCGATTTCGAAGAAAACAAGATTTTGTCGAATCACCCCCGCACAGTTTATTAGATATCTAAAAAGTTTTTATAAAGCGAATTTAGATATCAATAAACTACTGCGTCTATGAGTCCTCATATGAACTATGTTAAATTTTAGGACTCCCCATCTTAATGTTAGACAGGAAGTTTAATAAGGTATATAATAATAACCGAAATGGAGGAAGTATTTAGAATATGGAAAAACTAGATTATTTAATAAAAACACTAAATTCAGAAATAGAAATACCAGAAACGGAACAAGAAAAGAAAGATTTGTTTAGATCATTGATGAACACATGGAAAGTATCGGAGTTACCGAGTGAATTCTATGAAGTTCAAGATGAATATCTACAAGAGATTCTAAATGCTAAAGGAATAACAAGAGTAGAAGATTTAACAGAAATTGAAAATAATATTTATATATGGCAAGGAGATATTACAACACTACGAGTAGATGCTATAGTTAATGCGGCGAACAAGGCTCTATTAGGATGTTTAATTCCTCTACATAGATGCATCGATAATGCCATTCACACACAAGCAGGACTACAACTTAGAAAAGAATGCGATGATATTATGAAAGCACAAGGAAGTTTTGAAAAAACAGGACAAGCTAAGATAACAGCGGGTTATAACCTACCAGCTAAATATGTTATTCATACTGTTGGACCAATAATATATCGTGTTGTTGAAGACGATGATAAGGAACTGCTTGCATTATGTTATAGAAATTCTCTAAAACTTGCTTTAGAGAATAATCTTAAGAGCATTGCTTTTTGCTGTATAAGTACGGGAGAATTTAGATTTCCAAATGATCTTGCTGCTGAAATAGCGGTAGCTGAAGTTAGGAAATTTCTTAGAGAAAATCCTACTGCTGACTTAAAAGTAGTATTCAATGTGTTTAAAGATTTAGATAAGAAGTTATATGAAGAGTTGCTAGGTTAAGAAAGTTATAAAATAGTTAGATTATATTCAGTTTGAAGTTGAATTTAGAGAACCAGTGTTAAATTAGTATTATTTAGAAAACTAAATAGTAAGTAACTTTTAAAATGAAATTTTCGTGTGTTTTGTTTATTGTTATAGTGGGATTGTTAGCATCTGGTGGTTTCTTTGTTATCAGTATTCATGATTATTTGCAAGGAACAGAAAAGGAAATACCATTTATTTCAAAATCTTTTATCTATGTTGCATTAATATCTTTCCTAATATATATTATAAGAATTATTATTAAAATTATAATTTCAAGTCAACATATGTCTATGGAATATGAACAAAAGGCAGCTTTAATAAGATTTTATCAAGCATTAATTCAAGATGGAAAAGAAGTAGATAGGGAAGAAAAATTAATAATTTTTAATGCTTTATTTAGAAAAATAGATACAGGATTAATTAAAAGTGATAACTCGGGGCTGACCCAAAAGTCCTAAATTTCAAAAAAATGTGTATGATAACTCATAGACGCAGTGGTTTATTGATATCTAAATTCGCTTTATGTAAGCTTTTTAGATATCTAATAAACTGTGCGGGGGTGACTCTACAAAATCGATTTCTACGAAATCACGATTTTTGAGTCACTCCCAGCAAATTTTCTAAATTAGGGGAATAGTTAAAGTTATACTTATAAGCAATAGACCTCAAAAATCATTTGAATCTTGAGGTCTGTTGTTTTTCTAAAGTTATTGAATTCTGAAAATAAGATGTTGTATATATTATCTAACAAAACTTTTGATTTAAATATAGATTTGTGTTAAAATTAAATCATAAAAGAGAGAGCCGTTTTAAAGACGGTGACTCGATAAAATTATGATTAAAAATAACCATCTTAAACCGGTCAAAGTATAAAGATGGTTATTTTTTATTGTCTTTTTTTAATGCTGAGATACATACACCAACTACAGTTGCAATCAAAAGATTTACACCTATAATAGTTTGTATAATTTCAAACGCAGACAATTCGCTACTCCTTTCTTCAAGATTTTAGTGTATGCGAGCATAGCACCATCCCCTTTCATATAGAAGTAGCCACCATCTTTATAGGAAGTATAAAACTCCCTAACTTCTCTCTCCATCTTTGATTATATCAAAAGATAGATTGGGTTTCAAAGAAAAATAAGGGAATTTAAAAATATTTTAAGACTAGTTATAGTTTATAAGAAATTGTTTGTGTAACTTTGTAAGATAATAAAATAATTGCTTTATAAATTTAATTATGTTAAAATAAATTTATAAAGAGGGCACCGTTTTAAAGACGGTGACTCGATAAAGTTATTTTTAAAAAATAATTATCTTATCTCGTCAAAGGGTAATAGCCCCCAAAATTTGGACAAATTTTGGAGGGCTATTTATTATTCCTCTACAAAAATCTGTGTAGCTTTTACTGCACGTTTCCACCCTTTGTAAAGTTTTTCGCGTTCTGCTTTTTCCATCGTAGGAACAAATAGTTTGCCGGCTGTATTTAGGTTCTTAAGTTCATCTAAACTTTCCCAATATCCAGTGGCTAATCCCGCTAGGAATGCAGCACCTAGAGCTGTAGTTTCTAAGTTTTCAGCTCGCGCAACTTTAACGCCTAGGATATTTGCTTGGAATTCTAGTAGATAATCGTTGTTTGCAGCACCTCCATCGACTTTAAGTAAGGGGATTTCTACCTTAGCATCGATTTTCATAGTATCGATTATATCACGTACTTGGTAGGCAATTGACTGCAATGTAGCTTTCACTATATCTTCTTTAGTAGTAGCACGTGTTAAGCCGAAGATAGTCCCACGAGCATCTGGATTCCAATATGGAGCACCTAATCCTGTAAAGGCAGGTACTAGATATACTTCGTTATTGTTTTTAGAGTTGTAAGCTAACGATTCTGTTTCAGATGACTTCTTAATTAGACGTAATCCATCTCTTAACCATTGAACTGCACTTCCAGCGATGAAAATTGACCCCTCTAAAGCATAATAAATTTTTCCATTAATTCCAAAACCAATAGTTGTTAGTAGGTTGTTTTTAGAAAGTTCCATAGTTTCACCCGTATTCATAATGATGAATGAACCTGTGCCGTATGTGTTTTTTATCATTCCTTTATCAAAGGCAAGTTGCCCAAAAAGTGCTGCTTGTTGGTCACCTGCTAGTCCGCTTATTGTAACTTCACCACCGTAGAAATGATAGTCTATAGTTTTTCCGTATACTTTTGAATTAGATTTAACTTCAGGTAGTAGAGATTCGGGTATATTTAGAATTTTTAAAATTTCTTTATCCCAAGTTAACTCTTTAATATTAAATAACATTGTTCTTGCCGCATTTGTGTAGTCGGTAACGTGAGTTTTTCCACCTGTAAGCTTCCAAACTAGCCATGTATCGATAGTTCCAAATAGTAATTCTCCATTTTCGGCGCGTTGTTGTGCACCAGGTACGTTATCTAATATCCAACGTATTTTAGTCGCAGAGAAATAGGCATCGACGACTAAACCAGTTTTCTGATGAATCATATCTTTATAACCATCGTTAACTAGTTTATTAGCTATATCAGCACTTTGTCTACTTTGCCAAACTATTGCATTATAAATAGGTAGTCCAGTTTCTTTATCCCAAATGACAGTCGTTTCACGTTGATTTGTAATTCCAATGCTGTCTATTTGATTCGGCTTTATACCACTTTCGATAAATGCTTCTGCAATAACCGATTGTACTGAATTCCAGATTACATTAGCATCGTGTTCAACCCAGCCAGATTGAGGGAAAATCTGAGGGAATTCCTTTTGGCTACTTGCTATTATTTCTGCTTTTTTATTGAATATTATAGCTCTAGAACTTGTAGTGCCTTGATCTATTGCCATTACATATTTTTTCATACTTCACCTCGAATAATTATTTCATTTATATTATACCATTTTTACAATAAAATCGTAGATAAATAGGACTCTTTATTTGTGATTTTAAATGCTTTAAAGACGTACTTTATCCTGCTTCGAACAAGATTTAGAGTATGTTGAATCAAGTCTAATCTTTTAATTATAGTTATTATTGTCAAAATAGGGAGTGACTCAAAAATCGCGATTTCGAAGAAACAAGATTTTGTCGAGTCACCCCCGCACAGGTTATTAGATATCTAAAAAGCTTTTATAAAGCGAATTTATATATCAATAAACCACTGCGTCTATGAGTTCTCATGTGAACCTTGTTGAATTTTAGGACTTTTGGGTCAGTCCTGTTATGCTTTTTAATTTATTATTACTTATATAAAATCTCTTTAATTAGTTTCATAATTTTTTATTGTTGTATTGATAATAATTTTTTTGTGGTAAATCTATCTTATAATAATGTTAAATATATAGTACAATATATATTATATTCTACTTATATTGAATATTCATAGAAATCGTTATCAAAATAGTAAAGATTGTAAAATGGATTTCAATATGTAGTAATTTTCATTAGTAATTTGTATATTAGATCAGTTCTACTACACTAATAAAATAACAGTATATAATGTAGATTTCTTTGAAATCTAGCGTAGTTATGAATATAGCGTATTATTAGCGTTTTTCATGTTTTTCTTATAAAATATATAGAAGAAGTTTTAAAAAATTTATTATAAATATAGGAGAAAATTAAATGAAAACATTACACCAATCTTTAACAGAATTATTAGCAAAATTAGAAGAAAAAGAAGTACTAAAAAAAGAAAATATTAATACAGAAGACCTTAAAGCTGAGGAACTTGCAAAACACATTCGTGATCGTTTCGCTAAAGAGCATGCAGACTTAGAAATCCGCAGACTTTTAGAAACAGTACACTACGCTAACACTTATGAAGACAAAATTCTTAAAGAAACAGCATTTTTAGTAGATGAAATCAGTGAATATATGTTTAAACTAGAAATTGCTAACCGTGATTTTGTCGTAGGTTACTTTAATACATTAATTATCGATCCAGATATAGAAGCAACAGAGTACAACTTCGTATTAATGGAAGTAGAAAGTTTAATCGAAAACAGCTTCTTAGAGTTACCAGAAGAAGAGGAATAATAATGAAAATCTTAATACCAACAGCCAAAGAATTGAACAAGAAGGCTATTTCATATGGAAAGGTAAGTCTAGGTAACAAAAGTACTGAAATAGTAAATGAAATAGCTAAATTAAGTGTGGAAGACCTGGCGAAGGCCTATAAAATCAAAGATGAGAAGGCTGTGGAAGAATTTTCTCGTTGGCAGGCTATTAAAAATAAAACGGCGAAGAGTTACAAAGCACTGGAGTTATTCAATGGATTGATGTATAGAAATATAGATCGTGCTGGTTTTGATGAGTCTAATAAAAAATACGTAGAAGAAAATGTATTTATTACAACATCTTTATATGGTGTAATAGGCGCATATGACTTGATTCAAGAGCATAGACTAGATTTTTTACAAAATATAAAAGTCGAAAATCAATCTTTAAAAAACTTCTGGCGTGAAGATTACGATAAGAGCATCGAGGGCGAAGAATTAGTTGTGTCATTACTTTCTAGCGAATTTGAAGAAGTATTTTCAAAAGAACAGAGGGATAGATTTATTAGACTTAGCTTTATGGAAGAAAAAGAAGGGGTGCTAAAAGTGCACTCTACAATATCGAAAAAAGCTAGAGGTAAGTTTTTAACTGAGCTTGTAAAAAATAAAGTTTCTTCGGTAGATGAAATGAAACAGATCAAATTTGATGGTTTCGAATATAACGAAGAGAATTCAGATGAAAAGACATTAGCTTTTATAGCGAAAAGATAAAGAACAGATATTAAGTGAGGAAAATAACGTGAAAATAGATATGACTACCAGAAAACTTTATTTTGGATTTCCTGTGATATTAATAGGGTATAAAGACAAGAAATGGGGATATAATGTAACCGCAGGTAGAGGCTGATCCAAAAGTCCTAGATTTTAAAAAAGTTTACAAGGAAACTCATAGACGCAGTGGTTTATTGATATCTAAATGCGCTTTATAAAAGCTTTTTAGATATCTAATAAACTTTGCGGGGGTGACTCGACAAAATCGATTTCTACGAAATCACGATTTTTGAGCCACTCCCAATAACAATTGGATTGGTTGCTGAAAATAATGCTGCTAAAAATATAAAGAAGTATAAGGAATTTACGATAAATATTCCGTACAGAGATATATTAGAAAAAGTAGAACTTGCAGGTTTTAACTCAGGGGAAGATAAGTTAGAAATAGCAGAAATAAGTTATAGTATAGCTAAGCATATAGATGCTCCAATATTAGATGAATGTGTTTTATCGTTGGAGTGCAGAGTAGTTAGTATTATTGAATACGAGGGGTATGCTAATATTATAGGTAGTATAGAAAGAAGAGTAATATCTAAAGAATTAGTTGATGCTAATGGTAATTTAAAATATGATGAGTTTAATCCAGTGTATTTTTTAGGTGATGATGAAAAGAGAAAATATCGTTTTCTTAGCGATGAAAGCAAAGAACTAGGAGATTATATAAAAGGAAAATAAGAAAAAGGACAGAAGAAGATGAAATTAGAAATTAAGACCAGTAAGTTATATTACGGATTTCCAGTAATATTAATAGGATATAAAGACAAAAAATGGAAGTACAATGTGACAGCTTGTAGTTCATCGTATTCGTTAGGAGATATGATTACAGTTGGACTTACAACAGATAGTAATGCGGTGAAAAATATTAAAGAATATGGGGAATTTACCGTTAATGTACCTTGTCAACAAATACTTAGTAAGGTGGAGATTGCTGGCTTCCATTCAGGTCAGAATAAAATTGGTATGGCAGATATGACATATGATCCAGCAGAATATATTGATGCTCCGATTATGGATGAATGTATATTGTCGCTTGAGTGTAAAGTAGAAAATATTTCTGAATTTGGAAATTTCACAAACCTTATAGCATCTATAAAACGTAGGGTTGTTTGTGAGAATCTTTTAGATGAAGAAGGACGTTTAAAATATACACAGTTTAATCCAATCTACTTTATGGGTGATGACAATAAGAGAGTGTACCGTTACTTTAATGAACAGAGTAAAAACCATGGGGAAAACATGGGATGTTCTTCGGAAGACGATTATAACCCACTTTGCGGATAATATAATGTAGTTGAACAAAAATAACGAAGAAAGGAGGATATTAGTATGTATTACAATTTGCAAGTACATAGCGCATATGATTTATTGAATAGTACAATTAAGTATGAGAGTCTATTTTTAAAGTTAGCGAAAGATAATCAGAAATCAGTTGTTATAGTTGATCCGAATATGTATGTGGCGATAAAAGCTCATAAACAAGCTAAAAAATCTGGTATAAATCTGATTCAAGGTTTAGAAGTTAGTTTAGGTTATGGAATTGGGCTTCTAAAATTTAATTTATTGTGTAAATCTGAAAGAATGTTTTATAAATTATTAGAGATTTCTACAAAGTTTATGAATGGAGAAGAGTGGACTGTAGAAGATTTTTCTAATGAAATGATTGATTATAAGGATGATTTTGTCTTAATCGTTGTTGATGAACTTAGAGATAGTATGGAGTTTTCTTATTTAAAGAATTTACTAAATAAGTATGATTTTTATTTCGGTTTTAATGAGAGTTTCCAGGTGAGTACCTATAGTGATTATGATAATATTGTCTATACAAAACCAAGTTTCTATCTAAATAAAGAGCACTATCAGCAAGTCATTGTTAGTCGTGCTATTCGCGATAATAAAAAGCTTAATATACAGGAGCTTACGACTATCTCTGGAGATGATTTTGTCAGAGAACAAAAGGATTTTGAAGAAATCTTGGCTCCAGGAGATGAAGAATTACACATTATTTTTGAAAAATCATTTGCTAATCAAAAGAAAATAATCGATAGCTGTCAGTATGAATTGAACTTTTCAGGATATCACTTACCTAAGTATATTTACGGAGAAAAAGAAGAAATTTTCGCAAAGTTATCTTCTAAAGAGTACTTACACTACTTAGTTCAAAAAGGTGTTAAAGAGAAACTAGTAGGCAAAGATTTGTATCACTATAAAAAACGTTACAACTATGAACTTAAGATTATCGATGAAATGGGCTTTAACGATTACTTCTTAATCGTATATGATTTTGTAAAGTATGCCAAAGATAATGGAATATTAGTAGGAGCGGGACGTGGTAGTGCTGCTGGGAGTTTAGTGTGTTATTTGCTAGATATAACAGAAGCGGATCCATTAGAATACAATCTTCTATTTGAAAGATTTTTAAACAAAGAACGTATCTCTATGCCTGATATAGATATAGACTTTCAAGATACTAGACGTGATGAAGTCATAAAATATGTGGAAGAAAAATATGGTTCTGATAAAGTTGCACAAATTATTACATTTACAACATTCCAATCGAAAAGTGCAGCTAGAGAGTCGGCGAGAATCTTGCAGTTTGATGAACAGACTCTGAAGTTTATTAGTAGTAATATTAGCTCTACAAGAACATTAAAAGAGTGTTATGAAACTTCGGAAACTCTTAGAAGTTTTGTCGCTCAGAGTAATGTTAATAAGCGTTGGTTCAGTATAGCACTGAGTTTAGAGAATCTACCGAAGAATCCATCGGTCCATGCAGCTGGGATAGTAATAAGTGATGATAAACCACTTGTTAACTATGCTCCACTTGCTGAGTCAAACATGACGAAGTACTTAACTCAATGGACGATGGATGACGTAGAGAGTGTTGGGTTATTGAAGATAGATTTTTTAGGTATTAGATATCTTACTATGGTATCGAGTATTGTTGAAGAAATTAGAAAAGAGAATCCAACATTTGATATAACAAAAATAAATTATCAAGATTCTAAGGTCTATGAATTATTTGCAAAAGGTAAGACAGAAGGTATCTTCCAGTTTGAATCGAGTGGGATGAAAGAGAAGTTAAGTATCTTAAAACCTACTGAATTTAATGACATTGTTGCGATGAATGCCCTTTATAGACCGGGACCGATGGCTCAGATAGAAGTCTATGTTCGTAGGAAAAACAAAGAAGAGCAAGTAGTGTATCCACATCCTCATTTAGAAAAAATATTAAAAGATACTTATGGAGTAATTGTTTATCAAGAGCAAATCATGCTGATTGCGGTAAATTTTGCTCATATGAGCCTCAATGAAGCGGATAATATGAGAAGAGCAGTAAGTAAAAAGAAAAAAGAAGATCTTGAGTATTATGGACGAATCTTCGTAGAGAAAAGTGTTGCTGCTGGTTATGACATAAAAGTTGCTAGGAATCTTTTTGAGCTTATTGTTACCTTTGCGAATTATGGTTTTAACAAGAGCCACGCGGTTGTCTACAGTATGCTGGCTTATCGCTTAGCGTATTTAAAAGTTTATTATACTAAGTATTTTATGACAGCTCTATTAAATAACGTAATAAGCAGTGAGAAGAAAATAAATGAGTATAAGCAAGAACTTACGAATTTGGGGATAAATTTGGTGAAGCCTGATGTAAACAGGAGCTTATCTAATTTTAGAGTTTTTAAAAATGATATTGTTTTTGCATTGACTGCGATAAAAAATGTTGGTTATAGAAGTAGTTATGAAATAGTCCAAGATAGAATTAATTTTGGATCTTATCTAGATATAGATGATTTCTTAAAACGAATGAATAAGAAGGTTGATTATCAAGCAGCGGTTTCATTAGTTAAAGCTGGTGCTTTGGATACTTTTGGGTACAACCGAGCTACTTTGATGAAGAAGGTAAATGACTATTATTCAGATAATAGGCAATACATAAATAATGTGCGTGTTGCCTTATCAGCGGAGAGCGGTTTAACGCTAAAGGTGGAAGAGGTAGAAGACTATCCAATCACCGAAAAAATTCAGATGGAAAAAGAAGTGACAGGAACTTATTTCTTAAAACACCCGGTGCAAGTAGAAAAAGAGAAATATTCTTATCTACCACTACAGTACATTGGTGGTGAAGTAAGTGATAGTTATGTAGAAATAATAACGAAAAAAGAAATTAAGACTAAAAATGGTGACTACATGGCATTCTTAACAGTTAATGATGGGAAGAATGATTATGATGTCACGGTTTTTCCGAGTGTCTATAAGTATGCCGATGTATTTATAAAAGTAGGAAGTTTTGCTGTAATGACATTAAAAAAACAGCTTCGCAACGGAAGAGAACAGTACATTTTAGAAAAAATAGCAAGCTTGAAAAATTATAGGGAGTACTGTCTTAGTAATATAAAAATGATTTATACAATTGTTGATGAGGAAATATTGACGCTTTTAAGAGAGTATAAGGTTGACGTTGGAGGAGTTAAGGTAATAGCACTACTTGATAATGATTCTACAAAAGGAACGACAGTAACAATCAATAACGAACATGATTTTGTTCAGAAATTTTTGGAAAAGTTTCCTGGAAAACGTATCAAAATCGCGCACATGTAAAAAATCAAAAAAAATCGAACAAAAATAAAACAAAATTCTGTTTTTACTAGAAAAAATCTTAGAAATATGATATTGTTGATAGGTAAATTTAAAAATAATTAATAATAAATTATGAGGAAGGTAAAGACTACATGAAAAAAATCGCAGTTTTAACAAGTGGTGGAGATGCACCAGGAATGAACGCAGCTGTGCGTGCCGTTGTAAGAACAGCAATCTATAATGGATTAGAAGTTTATGGAGTATATCAAGGATACAAAGGACTAGTTGAAAACAACATTAAAAAACTTGAAGTAGGAGATGTTGGTAATATCATTAACCGTGGTGGTACAATGCTTTATTCAGCTCGTTTACCAGAATTTGCTAACCCAGAAGTTAGAAAAATTGCTATTAAAAACCTAGAAGCTCTAGGAATCGATGGATTAGTAGTAATTGGAGGAGATGGTTCATACCGTGGAGCTATGGCTTTAAGTAACGAAATGAACATTAAGACTGTTGGTGTACCAGGAACAATCGATAACGATATCTGTTGTACTGACTTTACAATTGGATTCGATACTGCACTTAATACTATTGTTGATGCGATTGATAAAGTTCGTGATACAGCATCAAGTCATGAGCGTGCATTTATTATCGAAGTTATGGGACGTAATGCAGGAGATTTAGCATTATTTGCTGGTATTGCTGGAGGAAGTGAAAGTCTTTTAATCCCTGAGAAAAAAGAAGACATAGATGAAGTTGTTGCACGTATTAAAGCTGGAGAAGATCGTGGTAAAAAACACTCGATCATCGTTTTAGCAGAAGGTGTTATGGGTGGTCAAGAGTTAGCTAAAGAATTAAAAGAACGTACTGGTGAAGAAGTACGAGCTACAATCTTAGGACACATTCAACGTGGTGGAACTCCATCAGCTCAAGATAGAGTATTAGCTTCACGTTTAGGGAACTACGCTGTTCAATTATTATTAGCTGGTAAATCAGGGCGTGCTGTGGGTATCCAAAATAATAAACTTGTAAGTACTAAGTTTGAAGATGTATTTGGTGATGTTCATAATGTGGACTTAACTATCTATGAAGTGTCTAAACAACTATCAATCTAGTTTAGAAAAACGTTTTCTTTCTTGAAAAACAACTATTTTTTAGGAAATTATTTGAAAATTTATTGGAAATAAGTTAAAATAATAAAAGATTAAAATTTAAGAGGTGTATTATGATACAGAAAAAAACTAAAATTATTTGTACAATTGGACCTAAGTCTGAAGCTAAAGAAACATTAACACAAATGGTAGAGTTAGGGATGAACGTTTGTCGTCTTAACTTCTCACATGGTGACTACGCAGAACACGGTGCAAGAATCCAAACAATTAAAGAAGTAAGAGAAGCTACAGGAACAAACCTAGCTATCCTTTTAGATACTAAAGGTCCTGAAATTAGAACTCACAACATGGAAAATGATGCAATCATGTTAGAAACAGGAAAAGATGTTATTGTTTCTATGACTGAAGTTCTTGGAACAACTGAAAAGTTCTCAATCACTTATGGTGAATTAGTACACGACGTTAAAGCTGGAGATACAATCCTACTTGACGACGGATTAATCGGATTAACAGTAAACAAAGTTGATGCTGAAGGTGGACTAATCTACACTACTATCCAAAATGGTGGAGTACTTAAAAACAAAAAAGGAGTTAACGTACCAGGTGTATCTACAAAATTACCAGGTATCACTCCAAAAGATGAAGAAGATATTCGTTTCGGATGTAAGCAAGATATCGACTTCGTTGCTGCTTCATTCGTTCGTACACAAGAAAACGTACTAGAAGTTAGACGTATCTTGAAAGAAGAAGGATGCGAACACGTTCAAATCATCCCTAAAATCGAATGTCAAGAAGCTATTGACAATATCGATGAAATTATCGAAGTATCTGATGGTATTATGATCGCACGTGGAGATCTTGGGGTTGAGGTGCCAGCAGAAGAAGTACCAATTATGCAAAAAGACATTATCGCTAAATGTAATGCAGCTGGTAAATTTGTAATCACAGCTACTCAAATGTTAGACTCAATGCAAAAAAATCCACGTCCAACACGTGCTGAAGTATCTGACGTAGCTAATGCAATTTACGATGGAACTGATGCAATCATGTTATCAGGAGAATCAGCAGCGGGTGCTTATCCAATTGAATCAGTTCGTACAATGGCTACAATCGCTAAACGTACTGAAGAAATGCAAGATTACTCTCGTATCTTAAAAGAACGTTCTAAGAAAGTTGTATCTAAAGATATTACAAATGCAATTGGTGTATCTGTAGGATATACAGCTCTAAACTTAGATTTACACACAATTGTAACTTACACTGAATTAGGGAAAACAGCTAGATTAATTTCTAAATACCGTCCAAACGCAGCTATCTTAGCTGTAACTCCAAGTGCTAAAGTTGCTCGTGGATTAAGCTTAGTATGGGGAGTTGATGCTCAAATTTCAGAACAAGCGAAATCTACAGATGAAATGTTAAGAACAGCTGCAAGAATAGCTAAATCTTCAGGATTTGCTAAAGAAGGTGATGCTATCGTAATTACTGGTGGTATCAATACTTCAGTAAGTAATGCTGGAACAACAAACTTCTTAAAAGTTTCTGTAATTGACTAATATAAAAAAAGAAGAATTAGGGAAAGAGTTCCTAGTTCTTTTTTTATTGTTATAAATAATAAAAACAAAAAGTGGCCCGTAATGGACCGCTTTTCGTTATATGAACACAAAATAAAATTTAGGGTAAATTGTTATTTTGTAGTATTGATCGGAATTGCTTCCGACATTAAATTAAAAGTTTATTGTTAAATAAATTTAACAACCGAAAGGAAATATATGACTATAGTATTATAGTCGTTAAAATGGAAGTCGAAAGAGTCTTCCACAGTTTTAAGAACAATCAAATAGATTGCATGAGATATATAGATATATCCCCTTACCTATTAACTCATGAACAATACCACATATTGTTTGGGAAAATGGTCAACTTTTGAAATATTGACTAATTTATTTAATTTGAACTATTCCCACAAATAGATATTTCAGTAATAATTAATATCAAATGCAACAAATAGTATAATTGAAAAGAAATAAAATAATATTAATTATACTCAAATATTTTAATGATAAAATTATCTTACTAACTGTTTACAATTTTATTTTAGCAAATTATAGCTGTTTGTCAAATATAAGGGACCGTTGTAATTTTAAATAGAAAAAATATTGTCTTATATTTATTCTTGTATATACAATTAGGGAAGTTGAAATTTAAAGAATAAGTAAAAATATTTAGAATATGCAAACTTACAGATAATGGCATTTATAAAATATAAAATTATAAAAAAAATATTTAAAGTAAGTTTCAGGAAGGAATTATAGTGAAAGTTAACTTTTGAAAAAGGAAGATAATAATTAGAAGAACTATTTAGAAAAAATTCTAAATAGTTCTTGACTTTAATAGAAGGTGGAGTTATAATCTATTTAGAAAGATATCTAAATAGAATTGCAGTTCGTTATATAAAGGAGTGATATACATGGGATGAGTGAAACTTTAAAAGCAATATCTGATCCAGTAAGAAGAAATATACTAGAAATGTTGAAAGAAGAGAAGAAAAGTGCTGGAGAACTAGCTTCGGAATTTCATTTAACAGGAGCTACTGTTTCTTATCATCTAACTCAGTTAAAAAAAGCGGGTTTAATATTAGAATCTAGACATAAGAATTTTATATACTATGAATTAAATGCCAGTGTATTCGAAGAAGTACTGATCTGGATCTATGGTTTAGGAGGAAAAGACAATGAAAGTAGATAAAAAAAGTTTGTTTTTAGGAGTTGCAATATGCTTGTTACCGATATTAATGGGGATGTATTACTATAATGTATTACCTGAACAAATAGCTGTACATTTCAATCCTAAAGGAGAGCCGGATAATTTTGTGAGCAAAACTCGTGCAATTATTGAGATTCCTGTATTTTTTACGGTAGTACAGATTATAATTTCACTAGTAGTGGATTTTGATAAAACTCCTAAAAAAGGTGCATTAATAATTAAGGGGATTGTGCCTATACTAAGTGTCCTAGTTCAAGGTGGATTAATAGCATATGCTTTAGATAATAATTTTAATGTTACACAATTAACAGCGTTTGTTATAGGTATAGTGTTTATTATTCTTGGTAATTACCTACCAAAAAAAGAATTTTGGGGAAAATATAATTTCAATCTTTTTGGTTTAGAAAAAGGTGTCAATGAGCAAAAAGTGATTAGAGCCTATGCATTGCTTATGACCTTTAGTGGAGTTGCTATATTTATTAGTGGATTCTTTAGTTCAACAGTAGCGTTAGTTTTAATAGTTATTTCTGCAATTACCTCTACGGTTTTACCTTTTTACTTGGTTAAAAAGTATAAAGGTTAGTAGCTTATTGTATTTTAAACTTTTAAAGTAGATTATAGTTGAAAATTATTTTTAGATTAGAGGGGTAGAATTAAAAGTTTTAAATTTCAAAAAAAGTTTGTATGAGAACTTGTAGACGTAATCGTTTATTGATACTTAAATTTGCTTTATAAAAGTTTTTTAAATATTTAACAAGCTTTGCGGGAGTGGCTCGTTAAAATCGATTTTTGAGAAATTACGATTTTTAGTTACTCCTCTTGTTTTAGGAATTATCTTAAAATTTATTTTATGTTTGGTCACTTAGGATATTACTTTTAGGGATTAGAAGTTTGTGTTATAATGGGAATTATGGAAATGATTTATGTAAACAAATTATCATTTTCAATGAAATTAGATTAGGAGGACATAGAGTGTTAGAACTTAAAAATATAGTTAAGAAGTATAATACTGGTGGTAGTGAAGTAGCAGTACTAAAATCTGTAAATATTCATTTTAGAGAAAATGAATTTGTCTCGATTTTAGGAGCAAGTGGAAGTGGAAAAACGACGCTATTAAACATTATAGGTGGTTTAGATAAATATACATCTGGTGATATGGCTCTTATGGGGCGTTCTACTAAAGAGTTTAAAGATAGAGATTGGGATAGTTATAGAAATGGGACTATAGGTTTTGTATTTCAAAGTTATAACTTAATATCTCATTTAAGTGTTATTGAGAATGTAAAATTAGCTTTGTCTATCTCAGGGCATTCTAATTCAGAAAATCATGAAAAAGCTAAGAAAGTATTAGAAGATGTTGGATTAGCGGAACATCTGTATAAAAAACCTAATCAACTTTCTGGAGGTCAGATGCAAAGGGTGGCGATTGCCCGTGCATTAGTAACTGATCCAAAGATTATTCTTGCTGATGAGCCTACAGGAGCGTTAGACAGTAAGACTAGTGTTCAAATTATGGAACTTATTAAAGAAATAAGCAAGACGAAGTTAGTTATAATGGTAACGCACAACCCAGAAATAGCGAAAAAATATAGTGATAGAATAGTGCGAGTTAAGGATGGAGAGATTCAAGAGGATACAAATCCGTACACAGTTGAAGAAATCGCTGATAATGGTTTTGCTTTGAAGAAAACTTCGATGGCATTTGGTAGTGCAATTAAATCTAGTTTTAAGAACCTTCTTACGAAGAAATTCCGTACGTTTATGACAGTTGCCGCTAGCAGTATAGGGATTATTAGTATAGGTCTAGTATTGTCTATTTCATCGGGAATGGATAAATATATTCAAACAATGCAAAACGAAAATTTATCATCGATGCCGATTATGATTAGTGCAAATCAGGTAAATTTCGGACTTAGTGTTGATGATGACAATTCAGAAAAAGATTCTAATGCCTCAGAATTAGTACCGAAGTCTAGCCGTGATATACATAGAAACTTGTATTCGGTGGATGCATTAGGAAATGGAGAAACATTTATAAACTATATTCAAAATAATGCAAAGGATTATTATTCTGCGATTGAATTTACTCAAGGATATACGATACAGGCGTTGACTAAAAATGCAAAAGGTGATGTAATTGCTGTAAAACAAGAGCAAGATGCATTAGGCGATGCTATTTTTGGAGTATTACCAGAAGATAAGAATATGATTATGAATCAATATGAAGTGGTAAAATCATCTAAAGATAATTTTGAATATCCTAGCGATAATGAAGTTGTATTATTTACTGCGAAAAATAACGAAATCGACAAAGCTACGTTGAAAGCGTTAGGTTTTGATGAAAATTCAAAAGTTAAGTATGAAGATATTATTGGAAAAGAATTTAGCGTTATAGATAATAATAACTATTATAGAAAAATTGGTGATGGTTTTGTTCCACGTGATGTTGATACTAAGATGTATGATTCGGGAATTAAGGTTAAAGTAGTGGCTATATTAAAAGCTAAAGATAGTTTTACTAGACCTCAGATGACAATCGGATATACAAAATCATTGCAAAATAAGATGCTGGAAAAAGAGGCTAAATCTGATATTGTAGTTGCGCAAGAAAAGGACAAAACTGTAAATGTGGCGACGCGTCAGAAGATTGATGCGGACATGGCTGATCAGATTCTTGCGACAATAGGTGGGAAATCTACACCGAGTGCAATTAATATTTATCCGAAATCTTTCAATGATCGTGACAAAATAGCAGAAGTTATTAATAATTTTAACAAAAAAGTGGCTGAAAAATATGGTTCAGATAGTGCAGATTATCACAAATATAGTATCACATATGCGGATATGGCGAAGCAGATGACAACGATTATGTCACAGATGATTAATACTATTTCATTAATCTTAACAGCATTTGCAGGAATCTCATTGATTGTATCATCTATTATGATTGGGATATTGACGTATGTATCCGTAGTGGAAAGAACGAAGGAAATTGGTATTTTACGTGCGATTGGTGCTCGTAAAAAAGACATTACAAGAATTTTTATAGCAGAAGCAGGATTAATCGGATTTATTTCCGGTGCTGTAGGTGTAGTGGTGACTATGCTTCTATCTATTCCTATTAGTAGAGCAGTTGCTAAGGGACTAGAAGTGGAGAGTTTTACAGCGTCATTAAATGCTAAAGCCTCAATAGGATTAATAGCTCTTAGTTTAGTACTAACACTTATAGCTAGTATCATTCCATCGAGAATAGCTGCGAAGAAAGACCCAGTAGAAGCGTTAAGAACTGAATAATAAATAATATGAGGAATAGTAGATTACGTTATAATCGTAAAGTTGAGAAAAAGTGCAACTTCCGGTAGTTAAATCGAATCTAATATTCCTCGTTTTTCTGTTTATTGCGTGGGTAATAGTGAATGAAGTCTACAGACAATTATCGTTGATATTTAAGTACAATTGACATGTTTTTAAGTTTACAATATAATTTATATTATACATGTATTAAGTAGGGGTTTTTTATGATTGTAGGTTCATTTATAGTTTTTGTAATATTTCTCCTGTTGTTTTTATTTGTTCTGTATTTAGATAGAAGAAATTTATTTCTAGGGATATTTTTTATAGCGACAGGTTTGAGTTTTATTTTTTATGTAATGACTTTTATTACTAACCATGCGGAAGACAATAGATTTTTATACAATTTAGGTGTAGTATTGCTTGTTATAGCGGTGGCAACATTTACTCTGATACCAATTGTAGTAGTAATTCTGTTTTTATACAATTCATTTATGCTTATTAGAAGAGAAGGATTAAGGATTGGGAACCTACTGAGTCTAGCTACATTTTTCTTACTTGTAGGTTATTTTACATATTGGCCACGTGTTTCTACCTACACACGTGACAATATTCTGTTAAACATACTTTATGTTTATGTCAGTTTAGTAGTTTTATATTTTTTATGCATAGCTATGTCTTATTTAGTATCTAGTGTTCTAAATTTTATTAATATCTTACCGAGAAAGATTGATTATGTAGTGGTCTTAGGTGCAGGATTGATTGGTGAGAGGGTAACACCACTTCTTGCTAGCAGAATAAGAAAAGGGATAAAAGTTTATAAAGCTAATCCTGGGAGTAAGCTAATCATGTCAGGAGGTCAAGGTCCTGATGAACTAGTATCTGAAGCCTTTGCGATGAAAAACTATGCTCTTGAGCAGGGGATTGATGAAAATGATATAATTCTAGAAGATAAATCGACTTCTACCGAAGAAAATATTATTTTTTCGAAGAAATTTATTCCAGTTGATAAAAGTTTCGCTGTGGTGACGAATTATTATCATGTCTACCGAGCATTAGTCCAAGCAAGAACTCTAGGTTTTAGATGTATTGGTTATGGAGCACCGACAAAATTCTATTTTACGCTAAATGCCTTCATTAGAGAATTTATTGGATATCTATATTTCAAAAGAAAAATACACGCTATAGTTCTAGGGATGCTGACATTCTTGTTTATAGCCATAATTATATTTTTAAATGTATATTATTGGCTTAATAATCACTAGGGTTTAAGAAGGGAGACTTAACAAAATTAGTTTTGAAATTAATTTTGTTAAGTTTTTTTCTATCGTGGCTGCCCCGAAAGCCCTAAATTTTAACAAGGTTTATATAAAAACTCATAGACGCAGTGGTTTATTGATATCTAAATTCGCTTTATAAAAGCTTTTTAGATATCTAATAAACTGTGCGGGGATGACTCTAAAAAATCGATTTCTTCGAAATAACGATTTTTGAATCACTCCCTTTTTAAATTCAGGGAACAAATGAATTTCTATACTGTCTATTTTTTACCCCTATTGATTTCTAAATATGATATAATTAATTGAAAAAAGTATTTGTGGAAGGATGTAGTGGTGTGAAAGATCATTCTTATTATATGGAGATGGCGTTAGAAGAAGCGCGGAGAGCTTACGCTAAAGGGGAAGTTCCGATTGGGGCTGTGCTAGTTATTGATGATAAGGTTGTTGCGAAGGCTCATAATACTCGTGAAGAAAATCAACAGGCGTTGAACCACGCAGAGATGTTAGTTATTAAAGAAGGTTGCGAGAAGCAAGGTTTTTGGAGACTTGACAATAGTTATTTGTATACTACTGTTGAGCCTTGTGTTATGTGTAGTGGAGCAATTGTTCAAGCTAGAGTTGAAAATGTTATTTATGGTGCGAGTGATCCTAAGTACGGTTGCTGTGGTAGTTGCATTGATTTAGTAGGTGAGAATGAATTTAATCATCAGGCTAAGGTTATCTCTGGGGTGCTTGAAGAAGAGTGCTCTATGCTGATGAAGAATTTTTTTAAAGAGTTAAGAGAGCGAAAAAAGAAATAACGGTTTAATATATTAGGGTTAATACAAAGATCTTAAATTTTTTAAAAGTTCATATAAAAACTCATAGATGCAAGGTTTTATTGATATCTATATTCGCTTTATAAAAGCTTTTTCGATAACTAATAAACCACTGCGGAAGTGGCTTGACGAAATCAATTTTTCCGAAATCACGATTTCTGAGTCTCTTCCGTATAAAATAATAAAAAATATTAATATATAAATATAATGACGATAAAAATATTCTAAAGGATTGTGTCGTCATTTTTTGTTTTAAAATAGTGGAATGAAATCGGTAATTAGTTAATAAAAATAAAGTTTTGAAGAAAACTGAAAAAAATGAAATTTTCTAATATTTTAGCCGTTTTTTGCTATCAATATTGAAGGAAATTTGATACAATAAACTTAGAAAGTATAGAGGCGTTTTAATGAGAATAGAGAATGTAATAAAGAAGTTTAATCAAGAAAAAATATACCTTTGTCCAAAGTGTTTATCAGAGTCTTGTATAGAGAATATTAGTTTGGTTTGTAGTAATAATCATCGTTATGATTTTTCTAAAAAAGGATATATTCATTTAATAAATAATTATAAGCCTACAAAATATAGTGAAGAGTTGTTTAAAGCTCGTAGCGAAGTTTTTGGTAATGATTTTTATGCGAATGTTTTAAAAAATATCCAAAATTTAGTTGAAAAGTATGCTGAAGATGTGGTGTTAGACATCGGGTGTGGAGAAGGCTATTACATCAAGAAGTTAAAGACAGTATTTCCTGAGAAATATTTTTATGGTCTAGACAATAGTAAGGACGCGATAGAATTAGCTGTTAAAGAGGATAAATTGAATCCATATATGGTTGCTAACTTAGCTAATCTTCCGTTCAAAGACGGCAGTGTTTCGTGTATCTTGAACATATTAACACCAGCAAATTATGAAGAATTTTTCAGAGTGCTTGGAGATGAAGGATATTTGATTAAGGTTATTCCGAATGCTAATTATCTAAGAGAAATTAGAGAATTGATCGGTGGTAAGGAATATACGAATAGTGATACTGTGAGTTTAATTGAGGAGAATTGTACTATTGTGGAGAGGATAACGGTGAGTGATACATTTGAATTAACACAAGCTCAAGCAGCGGGTTTTCTAAAGATGACACCTTTAACATTTTCTAAAGTTATCACAGATGCTGATATAGATAAACTAAAAGAAATTACGATAGATTTGGAGCTTTTAGTTTGTAAAAGGTAATATAAGTTTAATAAAGGGGAAAATTATGAAGGAGGAGATATTATGAACGCAAGTAAATACGATCATGTAGTAGAGGTAAAAAAACATGCGAAGGTACCTTGGTATAAAAGGTGTCTTGACTTTTCTTTAGAAGAGGATATGGACTTTATGCAAGGGATGTATGATAGACAGAAAAACTTTTACTTATGTGAGAAAGGTAGTAAGATTTACTTAGTAGACAGTGATAATCATGAAAATGAAATTACGTGGATGGATCTTACGAATTTTATAGAAGTAGAAGTAGATGATTCTGTTTATAGAAAATACAGGTATTTAAAGTAAATTGACAATTGAATAAGAGGCGTTAGAAGTAGTTTGTAAGTGTAGTACGAAAAAAAGAGGAGAAACATTATGTACGTGGCATACGATAATAAAGATGAAGTTTTTAATGCATTGGATAGCGATATAGAAAAGGATAAGGAGTATCACTGTCCGATATGTGGAGGGAAAGTGATTTTTAAAAAAGGTGTGAAGATTCAATCGCATTTTGCTCATGCTAAAAATTGTTCTTGTGAGTTTGAAACTTACAAGAAAGAGAGTAGTGAACATCTAGAAGCGAAGAAAGATCTTTATGAACATTTTAGAAAAAGATATCGTAATGTGGAAGTCGAACATATTTTTAAAACAGGGGAAAATAATGATATTCAAATAGCTGATGTATTTATTAAAGATAATAGCATAGCTTTTGAGTATCAAAGATCAGTTATTCCTTTTGATCTTATTAAAGCTAGAACAAGAGGATATATGAAAGCTGGATTGAAGTTAATCTGGTTAATTGATACAAACAAATTTATAAAAGAATTAAAAAGTTACGATGGTATAAGTTATATTAGATATGCACCATTTGTGGACAATTTTTTAAATTATTATCAAGGGAAAGTGTTCTTTTACGGTTGGGATAATATAAACAAAAAATTTGAATTCTATCAAATCTGGGCGCATAATCTAAAAAAACGAAATGCTGTTTGTATAAAAACTTCATTAAGTATTGATGAGTTTGATGTACCACTTGATTTAAAACTACTGGACAAGGATTTAACGTCGAAGTTATATCCATCGGATGTTGAAAATTATGTCTATGAACAAATTAAGTTCGATAAAACTGTAAAAAATAAAGTTTTAAGCATGTTCTATAATCAACATATAGAGTTGAATAATATTCCTGAAGTAATTGGTGTTAACATGTTAGAACAGGTACTTATTAGAACGCCACTTGTCTATTGGCAAGGATTAATGTATAGATTCTATAAAGAAGGCAAAAGTTATTCTGAACTTATAAGAATAATGAGCAATATTATAGAATTTAAAGATAGTATTTATATTAACAATGTTCAACAAGGGGAAATTTTCTTAAAAGTATTCAAAGCGTATTATGCTTTATTAGTAGAAAATGATAAGTAAGAGGACAAAATTATGGGGGAGTACATTGAGAGTTTTACAGATGAACAAAAAAGGGTGTTGCTTTCTTTAATAGCTATAGAGAAAGTTACAACTTTAAAGATGCATAGGGTGTTTAAAGATTTAAATGGCATAGAGAAGATTTTAGAATTATCTATTCCGGAGTTATCTGTGTATTTTGAAGATAATGCTGAGGAAGTTTATACCAAACTTCATAATAATATGGAGTTTGATTTCGAGAGTTATTTTGAATTTTATAATGTGAACTATATATTTTGTGATGATATTTATTATCCTAAGGAACTTTTTAGGGTTTATGATTATCCGTATGTTATCTTTTACAGAGGTAATAAGGATTTGCTACTGTTTAGGAGAAAGATTTCTATAGTAGGTAGTAGAAATAATACTTCATATTCGAAAGATGCTCTCGATAGTATAGTGCCGTATTTAACGATGAATAATTTTGTAATAGTTAGTGGTCTTGCTACAGGTGTAGATAGCCTTGCTCATGAGGGGGCTTTAAAAAGTAAAGGGGACACTATAGGTGTAATAGCTCATGGGCACAATATTATTTATCCGGAACAAAGTTATAAGCTCTATAAGGAGTTAGAACGAAACCATCTTATTATATCTGAGTATTTTCCAACTTCGCCTATAAGGAAATATAAATTTCTGGAAAGAAATAGGCTTGTTGCCGGTCTTTCATGTGCTCTTTTGGTGACGGAAGCGGCAAAGAGAAGTGGAACGCAAAGGACGGTGGATTTCGCCTTAGATGTAGGTTCTGATGTATTCTGCCTACCGGGAAAATTTGGCGATAAGATGAGTTATGCAATGAATGAGTACATTAAGGAGGGGGCGATACTTGTAAATAAATTAGAGGATTTTGGTAATGAATTAGGATTTTAGTGTAGATATTTGAAAGGATGATTATAATGACAGATATCTTATTTATTAATCCACTAGGTTGGGATAGATATATTTGGGCGAGAGTCTTAGAAAATATACCAGACCAAACCTTTGATTTTATTGAATTTACCGAAGAGAGTTTTAAATCTATATCAAAAAAAGAAATTGAGCAGGTGCTATTAAATAAAATGACAAGAGTAAGAAGAGGGGGTTATATTGTAACTGCTTCTTATGGTACGGTTGTTTTACTTAACGGTTTAGAGATTTTTAGTGAATACCTTGATGGTGTTAATTTAATTATCATCGAGGGCTTAGAACCTATACCTCCTGAATCGGTGTTAAAAACATATTTTGAACCAGAGATAAAGTTCACTAGTAAAGAAGAATATCTATCAAAGACACTTAGTGTAGAAGAGATGAAAGATGAGTTTTTGGTGGAGTTAATCCTAAAAAAACTGAGAAAAGAAGGTAGTGAATATATGGTGAGGCCGAACTCGCAAACAGAGTATGATTATTTATCTTTGTATGCGGGGGTAGATAATTTAGAACTATTAAAAAGAAGTAGGAATGTATTTAATAAACTTACAGTATTTTCTTACTTCAAGCTAATAGGGATGAATTATACGCAAATAGAGGAGTCAGATCATCTTCTTATGGTAACAAAACCACAGATGATCTTGGATATATTATTAGGGAAATAGAGAATTATGATAAATTTTATAGTGGAAAATTCGATGATGTGTAAAAGGAACACATTATTATTGCGATATAAAATTATTGTTTAAAGCAAGTAGCTGATTGAGATATTATTGGCTACTTGTTTAATTTTTATATTATAAGCTGTATTAGTTGATAGAAATTATCAAGTATAGTATAATTTACAAGTTGTTTAAGGTCAGAAGGTGATTTTACGGAGAGAATATATAAAATAGATTTATAGAAGGAGAAGATAAGTGAGAAACTTTTTTAATGCACTATTAGGTAAGAAAAATCCAGAGTTTTTTGAAGTGATAAAAGGAAGAAAATCAGTTAAGTATTTTGATACTGATGTTAAAATTAAACGTGAAGAAATTATAGAGATGTTAGATGAAGCGAATATTGCTCCTTCATCTTGTAACCTGCAACCTTGGAGATATATCGTTGTAGATACTCCTGAAGGAAAAGAGAAGTTAGGTAGTGCTAACTACAATAAAATTCAAAATGATACTTCTGCTGCGATGATTATTGTGCTAGGAGATTTAAACTACTATAATAAGTTTGATGAGATATATGGAGAAGCCGTAGAAAAAGGTTATATGACTCAAGAAGTTAAAGATGGCTTTGAAGAAGGTATGGTTCCTCAATTAGAAAAAATTCCGGTTGATAAAAATAGAGAAGGTGTTTACTTTGACTGTGGACTATGGACGATGCAATTTACTAATATAGCTTATGCAAAAGGGTATGACACTAATATTATTGGTGGATTTATGAGAGATAAAGTTGTTGAATTATTTGAGTTAGAGGAAAACCTAGTGCCTGTGATGTTAATTGCACTAGGTAAAAAAGAAAAAGATGGAAGACCGTCTATAAGAGTTAAAGCTGAAAAACTAGTAAGATTTGAATAATATAATAGTACTTTTGCTATAATATCGAAAATATAAAAGGGAGCAACTAGGTGGAATTGAAGTTTCAGTTTCAAAGTTGCTCTTTATTTCGTCCAAATAATTTTGAATTTTAGTAAATACATTATAAAATAGTAAATATATGTTTAAATAGAAAAAAAGGAGAAATAAAGTGGAAAAATTAGAAGCGGTAATATTTGATTTTGATGGAACGATAGTAGATACAGAAAAAGTTTACTATGAAAACATGCGTGACTTAACTGAAGAGGTATTGGGTCAAAAATTAGATAAGATGGACTACATAAAAAATGTTTCAGGAACAAATGAAGAAACAAGTAAGAGATACTATAACGAAAGATATGAAATGTCTAGTGAGGACTACGATAAGTTTGAAGCGGAGATTACTAAGCGTATTCTAGATAATTATCATAATGCGCCTGTATTACCAGGTATTGCGGAACTTATGGAATATCTACATACTCATGGGATAAAAATGGCAGTAGCTTCAAATGGAAAAAGAGAACATATTGAAACTGGTCTTCAAAGAAAAGGTTTTGAAAAATATATATCAGTTATAGCTACGAAAGAAGATAAGGTTACACCTAAACCAGCTCCGGATATTTATCTGTTAGCAGCTGAAAAATTAGGTGTTAGTATAAATAATGTTATAGCTATAGAAGATTCGCGACCAGGTGCATTGGCTGCGGCTGCCTCGGGGGCAACACTAATTTTACAAACAAATGATATTACGAAACATATGGATTTTACAGGAGTGGATTATAAATATAAAGATGTAGATTTAGTTGAAACAATTAAAGAAATTGTTGAGAAAAAATAGTATACAAAAACTAATCAGAGGAGTATAATAAAATTATTAAGAGTAATCTTAAAATCGAATATACAAAGGGAGACTGTTATGTATACGTCTAATTTAAAAATTAAAGAAGGATTTACTTCACATGCAACTACACCGCTTGGTGGAGAATATAAAATGTTTATAGAAGAAAGTAAAGATGGTCCAATGGATCTATTTGCTACAGCATACAATGGATGCATTAGTATGTGTGCAAAAGGATATTTCTTCAGAGCATACGAATTAGTAGATTTAGTAATTGAAACTGAATTGGTTGTTGATTACGATAATAGAAAAATTGTAGCTAATGTTCATGTAGATAGAACAGAAGAACAACTAGCTTCTGGAGATAGACAAGGTGTATTAGATAATATTAAACTACGTTGTAAAGTATCTCATTTATTATCTTCTGATTTAGAAATTCAATATAATATTTTACCGTTAAAATAAAATAAATAAACGAAAAAAACTTAGGGGGAAAAAACTCTAAGTTTTTTTAATTTTGGTGAAGAAAATAAATTATTTCTTCTATATAATATAGGTTATTTTAGCAAGAGAAAAATGAATAAAAAAATAGAAAACATATTCATAAAATTTTTTAAATTTTTTTTAACAAAACACTTGCAATATATGCTTTTACCATGTATAATAATTAATGTTGGTCTTGAAAAAGACTTGCGTTGAAGCGAAAGGTTACTGACACGCCCGGCCGCTTTGCCATGGCATGGCGTGCTGGAGAACTTTCGTGGAGAAGTCGCTACTAGATAGCGGCGAATAAATGTATAGGAGGAGAAATGATGGCAAAACAAAAAATTCGTATTCGTCTTAAAGGATATGATCACAGATTAGTAGATCAAAGTGCAGAGAAAATTGTTGAAACTGCAAAACGTTCTGGAGCAAAAGTTTCTGGACCAATTCCATTACCAACGGAAAAAGCAGTATACACAATCTTACGTTCAGTTCACATTTACAAAGACAGCCGTGAACAATTCGAACAACGTACACACAAACGCCTAATCGATATTATTGAACCAACACAAAAAACAGTTGACGCTTTAATCAGCTTAAACTTACCATCAGGTGTTGACATCGAATTAAAATTATAATTATAGGAGGTGACTTTCGATGACCAAAGGTATCTTAGGAAGAAAAGTAGGTATGACTCAAATCTTCGCTGAAAATGGAGAATTAATCCCAGTAACAGTAGTTGAAGCGAAAGGTAACGTCGTATTACAAAAGAAAACAGAAGAAGTTGAAGGATACAACGCAATCCAATTAGGATTCGACGACAAACGTCCTTACGACAAAGAGCGTAAAGACCGTTTAGTAAAAGTTGCGAACAAACCTGAACAAGGTCACGCAGATAAAGCTAACACTGCTCCAAAACGTTTCGTACGCGAAATCAGAGATGCAGAAGTTGCTAATTATGAAGTAGGTCAAGAAGTCCAAGTTGATATTTTTGCAGCAGGGGACTTAGTTGACGTAACAGGAGTAAGTAAAGGTAAAGGATTCCAAGGGGCAATCAAGCGTCATGGACAAAGCCGCGGACCAATGGCTCACGGTTCTCGTTACCACCGTCGTCCTGGGTCAATGGGACCTGTAGCACCTAACCGTGTATTCAAAGGTAAAGCATTACCAGGTCAAATGGGTGGAGTTACAGTTACTACTCAAAACTTAGAAATCGTAAGCGTAGATGTAGAAAATGGATTAATCCTAGTTAAAGGATGTATTCCAGGATCTAAGAAAAGCTTCGTAAAAATCCAATCAGCAGTTAAATCTGGTAAATAATCGGAAAATATACGGAAGGAGGAAATTAGATAATGCCACAATTAGATTTATTTAAACAAGACGGTACTAAAGTTGGTGCAGTTGAAGCTAATGAAGCAGTATTCGGAATCGAACCAAATCAACACGTTTTATTCCAAGCTGTAACTTTACAAAGAGCATCACTTCGTCAAGGTACACACAAAACAAAAGGACGTTCTGAAGTTTCAGGTGGTGGTCGCAAACCATGGCGTCAAAAAGGAACAGGTCGTGCTCGTCAAGGATCTATCCGTTCACCACAATGGCGTGGAGGTGGAATTGTATTCGGACCTACACCACGTAGCTACAGCTTCAAAATGCCTCGTAAAATGCGTCGTTTAGCGTTACGTTCTGCTTTATCTTCTAAAGTAGCAGCTAACGAAGTATTTGCATTAGAAAGTTTATCATTTGATACAATTAAAACTAAAAACTTTAAAGAAATGTTATCAAACCTTAGCCTAGAGAAAAAAGTATTATTCGTAGTTACTGAACTAGAAGAAAATACTGTTTTATCAGGAAGAAATATTCCAGGAGTTGAATTCGTTGAAACAACTGGTCTTAACGTATTAGACATCTTAGGAAGCAACAAGGTTGTATTCACTAAAGATGCAGTAGAAAAAGTTGGGGAGGTATTAGCATAATGGAAGCACGCGATATTATCAAACGCCCAGTACTAACTGAAAAAAGTTATTTATTAATGCAAGAAAATAAATACACTTTCCTAGTAGACACACGCGCTCACAAAACTCAAATTAAACAAGCTATCGAAGAAATCTTCGGTGTTAAAGTTGAGAAAGTAAACGTAATGAACTACAAACCAAAATTCCGTCGTGTTGGAAGATACGGTGGTTACACTAACAAACGTAGAAAAGCTATCGTTAAGTTAGCAGAAGGACAAACAATCGAAGGATTATTCGCTTAAGAATAACAAATACCATTAAGGAGGAAAAATGACAAATGGCAATTAAAGTATATAAAGCTATAACTAACGGTCGTCGTAACATGACATCATTAGATTTCGCTGAAATTACAACTAACAAACCAGAAAAGTCATTATTAGCGCCGCTACCGAAAAAAGCGGGAAGAAATAACCAAGGTAAAATCACTGTTCGTCACCACGGTGGAGGACACAAGAAACAATACCGTATTATTGACTTCAAGAGAAATAAAGACAATGTACCAGCAAAAGTTGCTACTATCGAGTACGATCCAAACCGTTCAGCGAACATCGCTCTATTACATTATGTAGATGGAGAAAAAAGATACATTATCGCTCCTAAAGAACTTAAAGTAGGACAAATCTTAGTATCTGGTGAAACAGCTGATATTAAAGTTGGTAATGCATTACCACTAGCAAACATCCCTGTAGGGACATTAATTCACAACATCGAACTTAAACCTGGTAAAGGTGGACAATTAGTACGTTCTGCTGGAGCAAGTGCTCAAGTACTTGGTAAAGAAGGTAAATACGTATTAGTACGTCTTAAATCAGGAGAAGTAAGAATGATCTTAGCAACTTGCCGTGCTACAATCGGTGAAGTTGGTAACGAACAACACGGACTAGTAAATATCGGTAAAGCCGGTAGAACTCGTTGGTTAGGTAAAAGACCAACTGTACGTGGATCTGTTATGAACCCGAACGATCACCCACACGGTGGTGGTGAAGGACGTACTTCAATCGGACGTAAATCACCAATGTCACCATGGGGTAAACCTACTCTTGGTAAGAAAACTCGTTCTAAAAAAGCTCGTTCAAACAAATTTATCGTACGTGCTAGAACTAAATAATAAATTAAAACAAAGGTTAGTTGGTGAGGAGCAAGTGCTCTTTACCAAAGCCTTAAGTATGCAAAGTATCGGAAAGGAGATAACACAATGGCTCGTAGTTTAAAAAAAGGACCATTCGCTGATCACCACTTATTAGCAAAAGTTGAAAAAATGAACGAACAAGAAAAGAAACAAGTAATTAAAACTTGGTCTCGTCGTTCAACAATCTTCCCAACATTCATAGGACTTACTTTTGCAGTATATGACGGAAGAAAACATGTACCTGTATATGTGACTGAAGATATGGTAGGACACAAATTAGGTGAATTTGCACCAACAAGAACTTACAAAGGTCACGTAGCAGACGACAGAAAAACAAGAAGATAATTATAGAAATTAGTAAAATCAAGGAGGCACATTCATGGAGTCAAAAGCAATGGCTAAGACAGTCCGCATTGCTCCTCGTAAAGTAAGACTAGTGTTAGACTTAGTACGTGGAAAAAAAGTGGGCGAAGCATTAGGAATTTTAGAATTCACAACTAAATCAGCTTCTTTACCAGTAGCTAAAGTAATTAAATCAGCTGCTGCTAACGCTGAACACAACTATGGAATGAATGTAGAAGACTTAGTAGTATCACAAGCATTTGCAAATGAAGGACCAACTCTTAAAAGATTCCGTCCAAGAGCAAAAGGTGCTGCAAGTTCAATCAACAAAAGAACAAGTCACATCACTATCGTTTTAAGTGATAACAAATAATAAAAATTAAGAAATTATAAAAGCTAAACTAGTTAAAGGAGGCTACAAACTGTGGGTCAAAAAGTACATCCAATAGGCTTACGTGTTGGAGTTATTCGTGATTGGGATTCAAAATGGTATGCGGAAAAAGATTTCGCTGCTAACTTACACGAAGATTTCAAAATCCGTGAGTTCATCAGTAAACAATTAAAAGACGCTTCAGTTTCTAAAGTAGAAATTGAAAGATTTGATAAGAAAGTAAACATTTCAGTACACACTGGTAAACCAGGTATGGTTATCGGTAAAGGTGGTGCTGAGATCGATAAATTAAGATTAGAATTAAACAAATTAACTGGAAAAAGAGTACACATTAATGTAGTTGAAATCAAAAAAGTTGATATCGACGCTAAATTAGTAGCTGAAAACATTGCTCGTCAATTAGAAGCTCGTGTATCATTCCGTCGTGCTCAAAAACAAGCTATCCAAAGAGCTATGAGAGCAGGAGCTAAAGGAATTAAAACTCAAGTATCAGGACGTCTTGGTGGAGCAGATATCGCTCGTGCAGAACACTACTCAGAAGGTTCAGTGCCACTACACACATTAAGAGCAGACATCGACTATGCTCACGAAGAAGCAGATACAACTTATGGTAAACTTGGAGTTAAAGTTTGGATTAACCGTGGTGAAGTATTACCAACTAGAAAATCTGAAAAAGGAGGTAACTAATTTATGTTAATGCCTAAACGTGTTAAATATCGTCGTCAACACAGACAATCAACAAAAGGTAAATCTAAAGGCGGAAACGTAGTAGATTTCGGTGAATTTGGATTACAAGCTACTACTGCAGCAAGAGTTACTTCTCGTCAAATAGAAGCTGCTCGTATAGCGATGACTCGTTATATGAAACGTGGTGGTAAAGTTTGGATTAAAATCTTCCCTCACATGCCTTACACTAAAAAACCATTAGAAGTACGTATGGGATCTGGTAAAGGTGCAGTAGAAGGATGGGTTGCAATTGTTAAACCAGGTAGAGTGATGTTCGAAGTTGCTGGAGTAAGTGAAGAAGTTGCACGTGAAGCTCTAAGACTTGCATCTCACAAGTTACCTGTTAAATGTAAATTTGTAAAACGTGAAGAAACAGGTGGTGAAGCATAATGAAAACAAATGAATTCAAATCAATGATTAGAGAATTAACTTCACAAGAGTTAGAAACAAAAATCAAAGAATTAAAAGAAGAGCTTTTCAACTTACGCTTCCAATTGGCAACTGGTCAATTAGAAAATACAGCTCGTATTAGTCAAGTTAGAAAATCAATCGCTCGTATGAAAACTGTTATTCGCGAAAGAGAATTAGCGAATAAATAATATAGGAGGCAAACATGACTGAGAGAAATGATAGAAAAGTTTACGTTGGAAAAGTAGTTTCTGATAAAATGGATAAAACAATCACAGTTTTAGTAGAAACTTACAAAAAACACCCTCTATACGGTAAACGTGTTAAATATTCTAAAAAATTCAAAGCACATGATGAAAACAATGTTGCTAAATTAAATGATATCGTTAAAATAATGGAAACTCGTCCATTATCTGCAACTAAAAACTTCCGTTTAGTAGAAGTAGTAGAAGAAGCAGTTATAATCTAATAAAACTAGGATAAACCCTAAGAAGGAGGCAAAAAGCGCATGATTCAACAAGAAACACGCTTAAAAGTGGCTGATAACTCAGGAGCAAAAGAAGTTTTAACAATTAAAGTTCTAGGTGGTTCAGGACGTAAAGTTGCTAACATTGGTGACGTAATTGTATGTTCTGTTAAAAAAGCAACACCAGGTGGAGTTGTTAAAAAAGGTGAAGTAGTTAAAGCCGTAATCGTTCGTACAAAAACAGGAGCTCGTCGTAACGACGGTTCATATATTAAATTTGATGAAAATGCTTGTGTAATTATCCGTGATGATAAGAGCCCACGTGGTACACGTATTTTCGGACCAGTTGCTCGTGAATTAAGAGACGGTAACTACATGAAAATCGTATCACTAGCTCCAGAAGTATTATAATATAAAAAGTACAGTAAAGAAGGAGGTTAACAAGAAATGTTCATTAAAAAAGGTGATAAAGTTGTAGTAATTACTGGTAAAGACAAAGGTAAAGTTGGTACAGTAATCGAAGCTCAACCTAAAAAAGATCGTGTTGTTGTAGAAGGTGTTAACATCATTAAAAAACACGTTAAGAATTCTCAAGATGCACCTCAAGGTGGAATCGTTGAAAAAGAAGCAGCAATTCACGTATCAAACGTAATGTTACAAGATCCTGAAACTGGAAAAGCGACAAGAGTACGTTTCGAAACAAAAGATGGTAAGAAAGTACGTATCGCAGTAAAATCAGGAAAAGAAATATAATAATAGTTGAAGAAAGGAGGCACTATTTTAGATGGCTCGTTTAGAAGATAAATTTAAATCTGAGATAACAAAAGAATTAATGACAAAATTTGAGTACAGCAGTGTTATGCAAGTACCAAAAATTGAAAAAATCGTAATTAACATGGGTGTAGGTGATGCTGTGCAAAACTCTAAAGCCCTAGACAACGCAGTAGCAGAATTAGCTTTAATTTCTGGTCAAAAACCATTAGTAACAAGAGCTAAAAAATCAATCGCTACTTACAGACTTCGTGAAGGTATGCCTATCGGGGCTAAAGTTACTTTACGTGGAGAAAGAATGTATGAATTCTTCGATAAATTAGTAACTGTAGCACTTCCACGTGTACGTGACTTCCACGGTGTTTCTAAAAAAGCATTCGATGGTCGTGGTAACTACACATTAGGTGTTAAAGAACAATTAATTTTCCCTGAAATTGATTACGATAAAGTAAGTAAAGTACGTGGTATGGACATCGTTATAGTAACTACAGCTAACACAGATGAAGAAGCTCGTGAGTTATTAGCACAATGTGGAATGCCATTCGCAAAATAAGAAAGGTGAGGTAAAAAGACACATGGCTAAAAAAGCAATGGTAGAGCGTGAATTAAAACGCCAAAAATTAGTTGACAAGTATGCAGCTAAAAGAGCGGAATTAAAAGCTAAAGGTGATTACATCGGACTTAGCAAACTTCCAAAAAACTCAGCTCCAGCTCGTCTACACAATCGTTGTAGCATAACTGGACGTCCTCACGGATACATTGGAAAATTTGGAATCAGCCGTATTAAATTCCGTGAATTAGCTTACAAAGGACAAATTCCTGGAGTTAAAAAAGCAAGTTGGTAATATATTAGTAGAAGAAAGGAGGATTTATCCTAATGACAATGACAGATCCTATCGCAGATATGCTAACACGTATTCGTAATGCTAACATGGTTAAACACGAAACATTAGAATTACCTGCGTCAAATATTAAAAAGCAAATTGCAGAAATCTTAAAACAAGAAGGTTTCATCAGCGATGTAGAATACATCGAAGATAACAAACAAGGAAAACTTAAACTTACTCTTAAATACTCAAAAGGTGAAAGAGTAATTAAAGGAATTAAAAGAATTTCAAAACCTGGTTTACGTGTATACGCTAAAGCAGATGAACTGCCAAGAGTATTAAACGGACTAGGAATAGCAATCGTATCAACTTCAAATGGAGTTGTAACTGACAAAGTTGCTCGTAAAAATAACACAGGTGGAGAAGTATTAGCTTACATCTGGTAATATTATAAGGAGGTGCCAATTAAATGTCACGTATAGGTAATAAAGTTATTACAGTACCTGCAGGGGTTGAAGTTAACATCGTAGATGGTTTCGCAACAGTAAAAGGACCTAAAGGTGAATTAAAACAACAATTTGATAAAGACATGACTTTCAACATTGAAGGAAGTGAAATCACAGTAGTACGTCCATCTGACTCAAAACGTCACCGTACAGTACACGGAACAACTCGTGCTATCTTAGCAAACATGGTTGAAGGTGTATCAGCTGGATTCAAAAAAGAACTTGAATTAATCGGGGTTGGATACCGTGCTCAAATGCAAGGTAAAAAATTAGTACTAAGTGTTGGATATTCTCACCCAGTTGAATTCGAAGAAATTGATGGAATTACATTAGGTGTTGAAGGAAACACTAAAGTTAGTATCGAAGGTATTAACAAAGAAGTAGTAGGGCAATACGCAGCTAAAGTTCGTGCAGTACGTCCTCCAGAACCTTATAAAGGTAAAGGTATTCGCTACGTTGGTGAATATGTTCGCCGTAAAGAAGGAAAAACTGGTAAATAATAGATAACAGAAAGGAGTGTTTCAAATATGATTACGAAACTTGACAAAAATAAAGTTCGTAAAAAAAGACACGCAAGAGTACGTGTTAAAGTTCAAGGGAGTCCAGAGGTTCCACGTTTAAACGTATACCGTTCAAACACAAACATTTACGCACAAATTATTGATGACACTAAAGGTGTTACATTAGCACAAGCTTCTTCATTAAAACTTGAGAACGTTTCTAAATCAAGTGTAGAAGCAGCTAAAGAAGTTGGAAAATTAATCGCAGAAGTAGCTAAAACTAAAGGAATTGAAAAAGTTGTTTTCGACCGTGGAGGATACCTATATCACGGACGTGTTAAAGCATTAGCTGAAGCAGCACGTGAAAACGGACTTGTATTCTAATAAGGAGGGAAATAAGTAGATGCGTCAAGAAGAAATCAAAAAAGAATTTGAAGAACGCGTAGTTGCCATTCGCCGTGTAGCTAAAGTTGTTAAAGGTGGACGTCGTTTCCGTTTCTCTGCTTTAGTAGTAGTAGGTGACAAAAATGGTCGCGTAGGATTTGGTACAGGTAAAGCTCAAGAAGTACCAGATGCAATCAGAAAAGCAGTAGAAGCTGCTAAACATAACTTAATTACTGTACCAGTAGTTAATGGAACAATACCTCACGAAATTATCGGACAATTTGGAGCAGGTTCAGTATTAATCAAACCAGCTGCACCTGGTACAGGGGTTATCGCTGGTGGACCAGTTCGTGCCGTATTAGAATTATCAGGTATTTCAAATATCTTATCAAAATCTCTAGGTTCTAACACACCAGTAAACATGGTTCGTGCTACAATCGAAGGATTAACAAGATTACAAACAGTAGAACACGTAGCAGCTTTACGTGGTAAATCTGTGGAAGAATTATTAGGATAAGAGGAGGGAAAAGAACATGACATTAAAAGTAACCCTAACTCGTAGTACTATTGGTCGTCCAAAGAATCAAAGAAAAGTTGTTGAAGCTCTTGGTCTTAAAAAAATGCACCAAACAGTAGAACACAAAGATAACGCTGCGATTCGTGGAATGATCAACAAAGTTTCACACTTAGTAACAGTAGAAGAAAAATAAGAATTATTAATACAAGGAGGTGCTAGTCTAAATGAAATTACATGAATTACAACCAGTTGAAGGTTCTCGTAAAGAGCGTAACAGAGTAGGTCGTGGGATTGGATCAGGAAATGGTAAAACTTCAGGACGTGGTCAAAAAGGACAAAAAGCACGTAGTGGTGGTGGAGTTCGCCCAGGATTTGAAGGTGGACAAAACCCATTATTCAGACGTATTCCAAAACGTGGATTTAACAATGTAAACAGAAAAGAATTTGCAGTTGTAAATCTTAACGACTTAAATAAATTTGAAGATGGTACTGTAGTATCACCTGCTCTATTATTAGAAACTAAAGTTATTAAAAAAGAACTTTCAGGTGTTAAAGTATTAGCTAACGGTAAATTAGAGAAAAAATTAACTGTACAAGCGCACAAATTCTCATCTTCAGCAAAAGAAGCTATCGAAGCAGCTGGAGGAGTTTGCGAGGTGCTATAATATATGTTTAGTGCATCACTAAATTTATTTAAAGTTAAAGAAACTCGTAATAAAATTTTATTTACCTTATTTGGTATATTCCTATTCCGTATCGGTTCATATTTACCGATACCTGGAGTAGATGCAGATGTTCTTAAAAGTCAAGATGCATCTGGATTATTCGGAATATTTAATACATTTGCAGGAGGAGCTTTACAACAGTTCTCTGTATTCGCTATGGGTATCATGCCATACATTACAGCATCTATCGTAATTCAACTTATGCAAATGGATGTTATTCCTACATTAACCGAGTGGTCAAAACAAGGTGAAGTAGGTCAAAAGAAAACACAAAAATTAACAAGAGTCTTAGCAATTGTCTTAGCATTTATCCAATCGCTTATTATGTCTTATGGATTTAATAATGCGTATCATGGATTAATTAAAGATACTTCAATTCTAGGATTCATTACAGTGGCTTTAGTATTAACTGCTGGTACAGCATTATTACTATGGCTAGGGGATCAGATATCACAATATGGTGTAGGTAATGGTGTTTCTATCATTATCTTAGCGGGTATTATTGCTCGTTTACCAATGGAGTTCATTCAAGTTTATGAATCTCAAATTAAAGATGCTGAAAACCTTACATTAGCAATTTTAAAAATTGTTATTGTAGCAATCATTGTTATAGGAATTGTTGCTGCTGTTGTTTACATGCAAGAAGCAATTCGTAAAATTCCTATTCAATACTCTCAAGCGAGAGCAGGTCGTAGAATGTTAGGAGCAAGATCAACTTACTTGCCTCTTAAAGTGAATAGTGCCGGGGTTATCCCAGTAATCTTCGCTATCGCATTCTTACAATTACCTAGAACTATTGCGATATTCGCACCTAATAACGAAAAGTTACAAAAAATTGTATCATATTTCGATTTCAGTCATGTTCTAGGATTAACATTATACGTAGTATTAATTATTGCGTTCTGTTACTTCTATGTAATGGTGCAAGTTAACCCAGAAAAAATGGCTGATAATTTAAGAAAACAAGGAAGTTTTGTTCCAGGGGTTAGACCAGGTAAAAAAACTGAACAATACATTACAGGTATTTTATACAGACTAACGTTTGTAGGTTCAATATTCCTAGCAGCTGTTTCGGTTCTTCCAACAATATTCACAAGCATTGCTAAATTACCAGCATCTGTTCAAATTGGTGGTACAAGTTTAATAATTGTTGTCAGTGTAGCGCTAGAGACAGTTAAACAACTTAATACTCAATTAACAGAGAAGAACTATAGAAGTTTCATTACAGGACGAAAAGGTGGTAAATAATCATGATGAATATTATTTTAATGGGATTACCAGGAGCGGGTAAAGGTACTCAAGCAGAGCAAATTAAAGCGAATTATCCAATTCCGCATATTTCTACTGGAGATATGTTTAGAGCTGCTATTAAAAATGAGACTCCGCTTGGAAAAGAAGCAAAAAGTTATATTGATAAAGGACAACTTGTTCCTGACAGTGTAACTATAGGATTAGTTGAAGAAAGATTGAATCAAGAAGATGCAAAAGAAGGCTTTTTACTTGACGGTTTTCCAAGAACAGTAGAACAAGCTGAAGCCCTTGATCAAATTTTAGCAAAAACTAATAGAAAAATCGATAAAGTACTAAATATCGATGTAGATCCAGCTATTCTGTTACCTCGTTTAACAGGTAGAAGAATCTGTAAACAATGTGGAAACACTTATCACTTACTTTTCAATCCTACAAAAGTTGAAGGTGTTTGTGATAATGATGGTGGTGAACTTTACCAAAGAAGTGATGACAATGAAGAAACAGTTGGTAATCGCTTAGAAGTTAACATCAAACAAACAAAACCTCTTTTAGACTTCTATAGTCAAAAAGAAGGTGTAGTTGAAAATGTTAATGGTGACCAAGACATCAAAGTAGTTTTCCAAGACGTACAAAATATATTAGACAAACTGAAATAGTCAGGGAGGAAAAGTATGGCAAAAGATGTCATTGAAGTAGAAGGTTTAGTAGTAGAAAACTTGCCGAATGCAATGTTTAAAGTAGAATTAGAAAATGGTCATATTATTTTAGCTCATGTTTCTGGAAAAATCAGAATGAATTATATAAGAATTTTACCAGGTGATAAAGTTACAGTAGAAATGAGTCCGTATGACCTGACAAAAGGTAGAATAACTTATAGATTCAAGTAAGTTATAAACTCAAGGAGGAAATAACGATGAAAGTAAGACCATCAGTGAAAAAGATCTGTGACAAATGTAAAGTAATTCGTCGTGGTGGTAAAGTATTAGTGATTTGCGAAAACGCAAAACATAAACAAAAACAAGGATAATTAATTAGGAGGTGCAAACTTAATGGCACGTATAGCAGGAGTAGATATTCCACGTGAGAAACGCGTTGTTATATCTCTAACTTATGTATATGGTATAGGTTTAAAAACTTCTCAAAAAATCTTAAAAGAAGCTGGAGTTTCTGAAGATGTGAGAGTTAAAGACTTATCAGAAGATCAATTAGATAAAATTCGTGAAATCGTAGATAACTACAAAACAGAAGGTGATTTACGTCGTGAAGTTTCATTAAACATCAAACGTCTAATGGAAATCGGATGTTACAGAGGAATTCGTCACCGTCGTGGACTTCCAGTAAGAGGGCAAAACACTAAGAACAACTCTCGTACTCGTAAAGGTCCTAAGAAAACAGTTGCGAACAAGAAAAAATAATTAGGATAGGAGGAGAAACACAACTATGGCTCGTAAACAACAATCACGTAAACGTCGTGTGAAAAAAAATATACAAAATGGTGTTGCACACATTCGTTCTACATTCAACAACTCAATCGTAACAATTACAGATGAACATGGTAATGCAGTATCATGGTCAAGTGCAGGAGCACTAGGATTCAAAGGTTCTAGAAAATCTACTCCATTCGCAGCACAAATGGCAAGTGAAGCAGCAGCTAAACAAGCTATGGAACACGGAATGAAATATGTAGATGTAACAGTTAAAGGCCCAGGTGCAGGACGTGAAGCAGCTATTCGTGCATTACAATCTGCTGGATTAGAAGTTACATCAATCAAAGACGTAACTCCAGTTCCTCACAATGGATGTCGCCCACCTAAACGTCGTCGTGTATAATAATAACATAGACAAAATTTAGGAGGTTTAACATAATGTTAGCAATAGAAAAACCAAAAATTCAAATCATTGAAGAATCATCAGATAAAAGATTTGGTCGCTTTGTAGTTGAACCACTTGAACGTGGTTATGGAACTACATTAGGTAATTCATTGAGAAGAATGTTAATCTCATCATTACCAGGAGCAGCAGCAAGAAGCATCGATATTGAAGGAGTTCAACACGAATTCCAAGCAATTAAAGGTGTTGTAGAAGATGTTACTGAAATCATTATGAACGTTAAAAACATCGCGTTTGTAGTTCATTCTGAAGAAGAAAAACAAGTATCAATCAGTGTTAAAGGTCCTGCAGTTGTTACAGCAGCGGACATCGCTATCGATTCTGATATCGAAGTAGTAAATACTGATCAACACATTGCAACAGTATCTGAAGGTGGACAATTTGAAATGATTATTTACGTTGGAAAAGGACGTGGATTTGTACCAGCTGATGGAAACAAAAAACGTGACTTACCAATCGGAGTTATTCCAATCGATTCAATTTACACACCAGTATCAAAAGTTAACTATACAGTAGAAAAAACTAGGGTAGGTCAAAGCACTGACTTTGATAAACTTATCTTAGACGTTACTACTAATGGTTCAATTACAGCTAACGACGCTTTAGCATTAGCATCAAAAATTCTAATCTCGCACTTAGAATTATTTATGGAAATGTCTGAAGAAGCAAAAGCTGCTGAAATATTGGTAGCTAAAGAAGAAGATAATAAAGTTCAAATGTTAGAAATGACAATTGAAGAATTAGACTTATCAGTACGTAGTTACAACTGCTTAAAACGTGCAGGAATTAACACAGTACAAGAATTAGCTAACAAAACAGAACAAGAAATGATTAAAGTAAGAAACTTAGGTCGTAAATCTCTAGAAGAAGTTAAAATTAAACTTCAAGAGTTAGAACTAGGATTCAAAGAAGAATAATACTAACAAGGAGGCACACTAATGGGTTACAGAAAATTAGGACGTACATCAGCTCACCGTAAAGCGATGTTAAGAAACTTAGTAACTGCTCTACTAGTACACGGTAGAATTGAAACAACTGTTACAAGAGCGAAAGAAGTTCGTTCATTAGCAGAAAAAATGATTACATTAGGTAAAAAAGGTGATCTAGCAGCAAGACGTAATGCAGCTAAATTCATCCAACCTGTTGCAGTAGCAACTGAAGAAGGTAAGAGTCAATTAGCTCTTAAAAAATTATTTGAAGAAGTAGCACCTAAATATGCTGACCGTAACGGTGGATACACTCGTATTCTACGTGTTGGACCACGTAAAGGTGATGGTGCAGAAACAGCTATTATAGAATTAGTTTAATATAAATTTTTCATACAACAATAACATACTACATACACACACAACTAAACAACACATACAACAAGAATTTAAACTAATTTTTTTGGCAAAAGAGTGCTTGAAATGCGTAGGAAAAGGCTACGTCGTCTAGCTCTAATGTATCCTAGCATATCGCTAGGATACCCTTTTGTCCCTTTAAAAATTAAATCTAATTATACTTTAAAAGATTACCAGGCAAGGTAGTCTTTTTTTGCTTTGTACCTTTCGTTTTAGCAATTCTTCGAATTGCATAAAACGTTAGGTACAAAGTACGCAAGGACGTACCAAGAAGCGAGGCGATAGCTGAAGCTGATTGGAATACGTCTACTGCGAGGCAGTGTTAAGATTTTTAGAATCTTCGATTCGTAAAAATCATTACGTGCAAAATATGCAAAAGGAACTAAATTTCTGAGGAACAAAGAGACGAAAGAAATTTTTAGTTCCAACTGCGAAGTGACAAAGGAATTATAAGAAACTTGGTAAAAGTATTATTTAACGTTAGGTACAAAGTACGCAAGGACGCACCAAGAATAAAGCTGATTGGAATACGTCTACTGCGCGAGTCGTTAAGATTTTTAGAATCTTTGATTCGTAAAAATCCTTACGTGTAAAATACGCAAAAGAAACTAAATTTTATATTAGATGTTATATATGCAATGATTTTTTAATTTGTATAATTGAAAACTATGTTTTTATAGATGGTTTTATGATATAATGATTTTAAAATTTATTTATGGAAGGTAAGATGACTAGATATATAGTTTTAAATTCTATTTGAACTTTATATTTAATCTTTAATGGAGAAGAGTAATGTATGAGAAATTATTGATGAAAACAGCGTTACTTGCGGGAAAAATATTAATGGAAAATGGTGCCGAGGTATATAGAACAGAAGATACTCTTGAGAGAATCATTAAACATGGTGTTGGTGATGATCGTATTGATGAATATTATACTCATGTTACTCTTACTGGTATATTTATTAGGATAGAAAAATTAGGAACTGATTTTCGAAGAGTAGGAGATAGAACTTACAATTTAACAAAAATATCGGAAGTTAATTCACTATCGAGGGCATTTACATCGGGAAAAATCAGTCTACCAGATATGTATAAAGCGTTAAAAAGAGTTCAAGATGAAAAGAGTCCTATAAAGGATTGGTTTAAAGTTCTTTGTTCAGGGATTCTTAGTGGTAGTATCGTATTGATCTTTGATGGTAATTTTTGGGATGTTATACCTGGAGGAATAGCTGGAGCAGTCGCATTTTATGTTTATATTAAAGTTATCGACTATTTAAAAGCGCCTTTTATTTCTGAGTACATTAGTACTTTTGTCGGTGGTTTAGCAGGATATATAGGCTTTGCTTTGTTAAATGGACATTCACTAAGACTCGCGATGATAGGAGCAGTAGTGCCTCTTGTACCAGGTATTACGATAACAAACTCGATGAGGGATATTATCGCCAGACAGTTTATTTCTGGATCTATTCGATTTATTGAAAGTTTCTGTGTGGCTTTTGCATTAGGTGCAGGAATAGTTACTGTGTACTATATAGTTAGACTTTTAGGAGGTGTGGTATAATGCTTGCTATAATGAGTCATGCCTTATTGCTACTATATCATTTTATATTTAGCTTTATATCTTCAGTATCTTTCGGAATTATTTGCGATGTCCCAAGAAAAACTTTGGTAACTGGTGGAATAATTGGTGCGATAGGATGGTGTGGATACTGGGGGATGTGGAGCCATGGACATAGTGTATTTATGTCAAGTTTAGTATGTTCGTTATTATTGGCTAATATAGGGCAAATTTGTGCGATTAAATTTAAAAATCCAGTAACTGTATATTTCGTTCCAGGACTTGTTCCGGTAGTGCCTGGGGTAACTATTTATGATGCGTTCAGAACATTGTTGTTAGATGATTATGGTAATTCTGGAAAAATTTTCTTAAATAGTTTTTATGGTGCTATAGGATTAGCAGTTGGTATAATAATAGCTGATTCGATTTTTAGAGTCGTACTAAAACCATTATTAAATAAAAAAGTTAAATAAAGAGATTTACAAAAAATCGAATTACCGGAAAAAATTGGTATGATTTTTTGATAAGCTAAGTAAGTAAAGATATAATAATTGTTTCTTTGAAATTTATTATATCTTATTTTTTTACTTGTAATGTATGGTGATGTGTGGTACACTATAAGTGGAAGATGTATGGTGGTATATGGTACACTTGGAAAGGAGGTCACCATGTTTCAAATTGATTCATTATCAGATAAACCGATTTATAAACAAATAGTAGATCAAATTAAGTCTATGATAAGCAAAAATTTATTACAGGAGGGAGATAAATTACCATCGGTAAGAGAATTTTCGAAAATGCTTGGTGTTAATGTTAGTACAATTCAAAAAGCTTTTCAACAGTTAGAAAGTGAAAAGATAATCACAACAATCGTAGGGAGAGGTACTTTTATTACAAATAATTTTGATAATATTGTTCCAAATTATGAACTCATAGATTCAATAATTGAGGAATTAATTAGGGAAGTAAAGATAAGGGGAATCTCGGAAGAAGATTTATTAGAAAAAATTAAGTTGGAATTTCGAAAGGGTGATTAATTATGGATAATAAGAAGATTGATGGAAAGTTAAAAGAATTAATCATGGAATGGAAATTCTTAGGGTTATCGATGGAAAAATTATGCGAAGTAGATAAAGGAGAAAAATTATGAAGCTTATGATAGAAAAAATTAATAAGAAATTTTTAAAAAATATAGTGTTAAATAATGTTAGTTTTACCGTAAGTACTGGAGAAATTGTAGCGCTTATTGGTAGAAACGGAAGTGGAAAAACAACATTATTAAAGATTTTATCAGGAATATATAGTCAAGATTCTGGTGAAATAGGAATTGAAGGTATAGATAATAAAAATATAAGAAAACAATTGATTTATATACCGGATAGATTCGATTATTTTAAAAATTCTAAAATTAAGAAAGTTTGTGAATTTTACAAGTTAGCTTATGAAAATTTTGATGAACAATATTTTAAAACAGAATTAGAAAAAATTAAATTATCACAAACCAGCAGATTATCTGAATTATCAAAAGGACAACTAGCTATTTTTAGTTTGATTTTGGGGATTTCATGTCGAACGAAGTTTATCTTCTTAGATGAACCACTAGATGGGATAGATGTGATAAATACTAAAATGATAGTTGATTATATTTTGGACGCTCAAAGTGATGGAGTTGGGTTATTAATTAGTAGTCACCAATTAAATGCTCTGGAAAATATAAGTGATAAGGTTGTCTATTTAGATGATGGAGTTGGAGTTAGTGAAGAAATTAATAAGGATGAGTATAGTAAATATCAATTAGTATACCAAGAAAAAATACCAGAGGAGTTACGTCGTAACCCTGATATAAGAATTATTAGTAATATTGGAAGAGTTTATGTGGTTATTATGAAGGGAAGTTATGATGCTACTCATGACATTATTCAAGATAAAGATCTTCTTCAATATGATAAATTACCTATTGCATTAGAGGATATCTTTTTATTAAATAGTAAAGGAGAAGATGAAAATGTGTAAAGATATTTTAAAAATTATGCGCATATATTTGAAACAATATTCAATAATGTTAATTATACTATTAATTGCCTTCTCGACATTTGCTGCTACAACTACCAATAAACAACTAAATAAATTAAAAAATGGAGTTGCAGTTTATGATTTTCAATTAACAACAGGAATAGTTAAGGAATTGGAAATTAGGAAAGGCGCATCGAATGATGAATTAAATCAAAAAATACATGAATTGTATAAGGAGAAAGAAGAATATCAAAAAAATTATAAAGAAAAATTATCAAAAGAAAAATTAAATGAGATGAAACATTCTTATGCGATTGGAGCATATTTACATAATTTTCCAAGTTCTTCAATATGGACATTTTATACTAATAATGAAGATCTAAATGTACTTGTAGGTAGTGAGAGTGAAAAATACAAACAATATTTAACAGAAGAAGAACTAAATAACGTTCCTAAGTATAAAGAATGGTCAAGAATGCAGCCGGGTAGCAAGGAGTATTTTGACAAGCAAGAAGAACTAGATAAAATATACCCTCCAGCATTAGATATTAGTAATACAAAAACATTAACTTTCTTAAAAGAAAATTTAGAATCTAGTAAAATTAAGTTAAAAGAAACTCTATTTAACGAGGGAACTAATATTGGGTATTATATTTTAATAACTTTAATCCCGTTATTAATCTTTGGAGTTGAATATCATACTAATTTTGGTAAATTTGTAGCGAGCTTACCTTATGAAAAAGAGAAAGTATACTTTGCTAAAGTAATTTTATCATTCTTAACCTTAATAGTTAGCTACATTCTAACAGGATTAACCAATATAGCAGTTATAAGTAATAGTTTGTTAGGAGAACACTATAATGTGCCAGCTGTATTTGAAATAAATAATAAAATTTATATACTAGGAATAGGTCTAGTATTACTAGGAGCAATCTTATCAAGTTTTTGCGGAAGTATATTGAGCATAGGTGTGATGTATATTCCAGCTCTCACATTAATATATTATCCATTGGGAGTATGGATTGGTGTAGGAAAATTATTCTTTGTAAATTATTTTTCAAATGAGCCGTTTCTTGATAATATACCAAAGATGCCAATATTTTATTATTTCGGATACGCTCCTTGGAAAAGTATAATTATTTACCTAGTTATTTTAACTGTAATTATGCTAGTAGCAAGTAAGATTTATAAAATACATAATGTAGAAAAAGAAGGAGAATTTTTCACAATAGAAAGACTGTCATTAGTGGGATATTTAATATTGTTAATGGGAATATTTGCTTTCGTATTAATAGTATTAGTGGATGTATTTACTATTAACCGTGGTCTAGCTTTAGCATTAACAATATTATTAGTGCCAGCTGTTCTTTGGAAATTGGTTCAAACAAAGATCAGAATATAAAATTTTATTGAAAATTAAAGGGAAGAGATGAGAGTTTCTAAGAAATAATTAGAAATTCTCATTTTTTTATATATTTAATAAGGTGCAGGTAAAAATCAATTTTATAAAGTTATTAATTAATATTTTCTCTAAATAATACATATTCGCAGTAAAAAAGAAAATTTTTAATCGATGAAAAGGCTGATTTTAGACTTTACAATCTACTGATTTAACTAGCTTTTATTCAAATAATATGGAGTATATAAAAGTTCTACAGAAAGAAAACATGTAAATTTTTTCAAAAAAAACTATTGACAGATAAAAAATAACTTGTTATACTTAATCACAAGTTAATGATTCACACGTTGAAAAGATAAGTAAAAGTGAAAGATGGTAAAGAGAGTCTTGGTTGGTGAAAAGAGATCGTATTGGAAGCTTTGAAAATGGTCTTTGAGTGTTAATGGTCGAATAATTAGACTTTTACGGGTGAGCCCGTTATAGCTTCAGGGTATAACATCACTGTATTTTGGTGCGTACTTTTTGAGTTGATATTTGTGAGAATATTATAAAGTAAGGTGGTAACACGTAAATTATTAGACGTCCTTGCAGAAGCAAAAGCTTCTGTGAGGACTTTTTTTATTTCTCAAAATAATCACAAGAATACTTAACTTAATCTAATATTATAAACACTTTGGAGGGACAAAAACATGTCAGAATTATTAAATATTTATAAAACTTTAAAAAACAAAAAATGGGTTAACTTAAGTCACAAAATCGATGAAAATTCACCTAAGTTCCCAGCACTACCTGCTTTAGAAAAAGAAAATGTCTTTACTTTAAAAGATGGATTTTATGTTCAAAAATTCTCAGTTGTTGGGCAATATGGAACACATATCGATGCACCAATTCACTTTGTTGAAGGTGGACGTTGGTTAGATGAGATTGAACTTAAAGATTTACTATTACCTTTATACGTAATCGATAAAAGTAAAGAAGTAGCGGAGAATAATGACTATGTAATTTCTAAACAAGACATTCTTGATTTTGAAGCTGAACATGGAGAAATATTACCAGAATCATTCGTAGCATTCAGAAGTGATTGGTCTAAACGTTGGCCTAGCTATGATGAAATTAGAAATCTAGACGAAAATGATGTTCAACACACTCCAGGTTGGGGAAGAGATGCATTAGAATTCTTAATTAAAGAAAGAAAAGTTAAAGCTGTCGGACATGAAACTCTAGATACTGACTCAGGAGTTACAGCAGCTGCAGAAGGACTAATTCAAGAGTATTACTTACTAGAACAAGATATTTATCAAATTGAAGTTTTAGCAAATCTTGATCAAGTACCAGCGACTGGAGCACTAATCTCAATTGCTTATCCAAACTGGACAGAAGCAACTGGATCACCAGTAAGAGTAGTAGCGATACTACCAGAAGACGAATAGTACGGTCTTTATAAAAAAGTTTTAGTTTATGAGAAAAAATATGTATTAGAAAAGAAGAAAAGTTTGAAGAGAAAAGTTACTAGAAGTTTATAATAAAGTCAAAATAATAAAGTCAAAATAATAAAGTCAGAAGAGTAAAGTTAAAAGAGAAAATAAATTAGTTAAACAAAAGGATGTCTATCAAGGATGTCAAAATAAAGTAGTAGAAAGGAGCATACATAATGCTTAAAGGATCTTGTTTATGTAAAGCAGTGACCTACACTCTAGATGAGGAATTATCGGAATTAGTTTTTTGTCATTGCTCATTTTGTCGGAAAGCAACTGCGTCTGCTTATACAGTTAATGCTAAAGTTAGCAGTGAAAAGCTAGTATTGCATGGAAAAGAAAAGCTTGTTTCCTATAGTTCTTCTCCAGGAAAACAGCGTTATTACTGCCAGAACTGTCATAGTCAAATTTTCACTGTTCAAGAAAATATACCAGAAGTCTGTGCTTTGAAATTAGGTACAATAGATGAATGCGATCAGAATTTACAAACTGTTCCTAAACGTCATATTTTTCAGGATCCAGCCTTTTCTTGGTTGCTTGATAAATAAATCTAAGAAGATAGAGAAAATAAATTAGTTAAATAAAAGGAGAAAAAAATATTATGTGTCAAGGATGTCAAAATAAAGTGGTAGAAAGAGCAGCATATAGAGTAGATCACGTGGGATCATTTTTAAGACCTAAGGAGTTAGTAGAAGCTCGTGAAAAATTTTCAAAAGGAGAATTATCACAAGAAGAATTAACTAAGGTAGAAGATAAAGTAATTACAGAATTAGTTGAAAAACAAATAGCAAATGGACTAAAAGGAGTAACAGATGGAGAGTTTCGTCGTGCATACTGGCACCTAGACTTCTTTTGGGGACTTAACGGTGTAGAACATGTTCAAGGAGAAAAAGGTTACCCATTCAAAGGTATCGAAACTAAACCAGATACAGCAAAAGTATCAGGAAAAATCAGTGGAGAAAATCACCCATTTGTAGAACACTACAAATTCTTAAGAGACTTAGTAGCTGATAAAAAAGATGTGACTGTGAAATTAACAATTCCATCACCATCACAATTATACTTCGAGTTAATACGTACTGAAGATCACATTAAAGGATATGAAAAATTCTACCCAACATTTGAAGAATTAAAAGATGCGATTGTAGCAGCTTATAAACAAGTAATCGCAGACCTTTATAAAGAAGGATTACGAGTATTACAATTTGATGATTGTACATGGGGAGCATTAGCTGATGATGGATTTGCGAACCGTTTCCGTGACGCACGTCCATTAGAAGAAGTTCGTAGAGAATATGCAGCACGTTGTCTAGCTCTTAACAATGAAACAATAGAAGGGAAGCCAGGAGATTTAGCAATCAATACACACGTTTGTCGTGGTAACTTTGCTTCTAAATGGATTTCTCAAGGTGGATATCAAAATGTTGAAGACGAGCTACTTGCGGGAGAAAACGTAGATGCATACTACTTAGAATACGATACAGATCGTGCAGGAGATTTCAAGCCACTAGCAAAAGTAGGAAAAGATAAAAAAGTTGTTTTAGGATTAATTACATCTAAATTTGCAGATTTAGAAGATAAAGAAGAAGTAATCGCAAGAATTAAAGAAGCTAGCGAAAACGTACCATTAGAAAATATTTACTTAAGTACTCAATGTGGTTTTGCTTCTACAGAAGAAGGAAATGTGATTACTGAAGAAGATCAATGGAAGAAAATCGCCCTAATAAAAGAAATTGTAGAAGAAGTTTGGGGCACAGAAAATTAATAATACTTTAGGTTCTGAACCAAAAGTCTTAAAATTTAACAAAGTTCATATGCGAACTCATAGATGCAGTGGTTTATTGATATCTAATAAACTTTGCGGGGGTGACTCTACAAAATCTTGTTTCTCCGAAATCACGATTTTTGAGTCACTTCCAATCAAAAGAATTATATAATTAAAGTAAATGATAAAAGTAAGCACATAAATTGACATCTTTATATATAATACAGTAAACTAAACTAGCATTGATTTCATTCGTTCAATGTTAAATAATATCTGGTTTTATTATTCTTATTATGAAATATAGTCTATTTAATCAATACATGAGTAGCAATGTAAGTCTCTCACTGTCGAATAGACAAATGTATTTAACCATTATTAAATAGGGGAAACCAAAATAATTTGTAGTTAGAAAAATAGGACTTAAAATCAAGGAGGAAAAAAGAATGAAAAAGAACAAATTGTTTATAGGAGCACTAGCGTTAGTAATGAGTGTTGTAACAGCATGTAGTTCAAAAACGCAAAACACAATTACCACTTCTCAAGATAAAGATACTTTCACGTATGCTATTAGTGATGATCCATCATCAACTAACCCAATCAAGGTTAGTGACCGTTGGGGATTAACAATGACTAATATTATCTACTCACCATTAATCAAAGTTAATGGAGATGGTTCAAAAGAATATGCCTTAGCAGAATCTACTGAACTTGCAAAAGATGGTCTTAGCTTAAAAGTTAACTTAAGAAAAGATGTAAAATGGTCTGATGGACAAAAATTCACAGCTGACGATGTAGTTTTCACTTATCAAACAAAAGCTAAAAAAGAAAATGGAAACTTCAAAAACTTATGGATTGGTGACAAACCGATAACTATTGAGAAAGTAGATGACTACACTGTAGTATTTAAGTTCCCAGAACCAAGTGCAGCTGCGGCAAATAACATTGCAAATGAAACTTACATTATTCCAAAACACGTTTATGGAAATGTATCTGACTTCTCAGTTAAAGAATTAAAAGAAACACCAGTAGGAACTGGACCATACAAACTAGTAGAAAACAAACGTGGAGAATACATTAAATTTGAAGCGAATGAAAATTATTACAATGGTAAGCCAAAAGTTAAAAATGTAGTACTACGTATTATTAAAAGTGCTGATACTACAAAAGTAGCATTACAAAAAGGTGAGGTAGATGCAGCATATGTATTACCTGCTGCAATTAAAGATTTAGATTCTAAAAACATCGATACTTATCCTTACAGTGAAAACCGTATTGGATACTTAGGACTAAACACAAACACAGATGAATTAAAAGATGTTAAAGTTAGACAAGCTATTTTATACGCATTAAACAAAGAAGACATGAATAAAGCTGCTTACTTAGATAGTAAATACTACCAAAACCCTTATTCATTCTTACCACCGAAAAATCCATTCCATACTGATGATGTAGAGAAATATACTCAAAATGTTGAAAAAGCAAAATCACTATTAAAAGAAGCGGGAGTTTCTAACTTGAAACTTAACCTAGGGTATGCAAGTAACGATGCTGCAAATACTATCCAAGCAACATTTATCCAACAACAATTGCAAGCAGTAGGAATTAATGTTGAGCTTCGTGGTGGAGATGAAACAGCTATCTTTACAGAGTTAAGAAAACCTGGTTCTAAAGCTTACAACCTATTCTTAGGTGGATATATCATGGGTAACGATCCCGATTTATACTCTAAGCTATTTGGATCAAATGGTACTTCAAATTACTTCCAATACAGAAGTGAAAAAGTTGATGGATTATTCAAACAAGGTGCAGCTGAATTAGATGAAACTAAACGTAAAGAAGTGTACAAAAACCTTCAACAAGAAATTGCTAACCAAGCATACCTATACCCAATCGTAGATAACCAAAAAATCTTAGCGGTTAACAAACGTGTTGGAAATGTTAACGATGCTAAGTTAGTACCAATCTACACATTTGATGATTTATCAAAAATTACTCTTAAATAGTAATAGTAGTGGAAAATAAAATATAGTGTGAGGGGGAGTACGATAAAATCCTATTTATAATAAGATTTTATAGTATCTCCCTCGCTTTATTAGTTTTAAGGGAAATGTTCATTTATAATTTATATCCAAAAGATTTGTGATAAATTATAAAAGAATCGCGTAAAAATATAGTAATTAAAATTTAAAGGAGATTGTATGATTCGATATATTTTGAAACGTATATTACAAGCAGTACCATTACTTTTAGTAATATCGTTTATAGTATTTACTTTAATACATTTAGCACCATATGATGCTATCGATGCACAGATAACGTCGAACATGTCAAAAGAAGAAATAAATATTCTTCGTGAGCAAAGTGGACTTAATAAACCATTCTTAATTCAGTATGTGGATTGGTTAGGACAAATATTGAGTGGGAATTTCGGACACTCATTAGTAACTCACAATAGTGTAGGAGAAGAAATCCTAGCGAAAATACCTAATACAATATCATTAGTATTACCAGCCTATATAACAGCACTAATAATCGCAATAGTACTAGGATTACTAGCGGCTGCAAATAAAGGTAAATGGCAAGATAAATTCATCGATGCAGTAGCTTCACTTGGAATAGCTACTCCATCATTTTGGATAGCGATGATATTCATCTATGTTTTAGGATACCAATTAAACTTATTCCCAATAATAGGAATGCACACAATTGGTAAAGAGGATGATTTTGGTGATTTCTTATCACACTTTATCATGCCTTATCTAACATTAACAATCGTATTCTTCGCAGAACTTACACGTTATGTAAGATCTTCAGCTTTAAGCCAAACAAATGAAGAGTATGTAGTAGTTCAACAAGCTTTCCAAGCGACAAAAACTCAAATTTTCACAAGACACATTGTAAAAAACGTACTAATCCCAGTAATTACTCAAGTGGGTATGTCACTACCGATGTTAGTAACTGGAGCAATTATTACAGAAACAGTATTTAGTTGGCCGGGAATTGGACCATATATTACACAAGCAACTAGAGCTTTAGATTATCCTATTATAATGGCAGTAATGTTACTTTCTGCTACACTAGTAATAGTAGGTAATTTAATTTCAGATATACTTTACTCTATAGTAGATCCTAGAATTAGAAGAGGAGGTAAATAAGATGAAAAGATTTATTAAAATAGCTAAAAGTTCAAAAATTTATATTTTTTCACTTATTTTTATAGCGATATTAGTGTTTGTATCATTAATAGCACCTTTACTTCCTATTGATCCAGCGGCTACTGATGTAGCAAATCTATCTCAATCACCAAGTCTACAGCATTTATTCGGGACTGATGAGGTAGGTCGTGATTACTTTATCCGTGTAATCTATGGAGGGCGAATTTCTCTTATAGTAGGATTACTAGCGATGGTGACTGCAGTAACAATCGGAACGATAGTAGGACTTATCGCAGGTTATGTTGGTGGAGTTGTTGATAGTTTACTTATGCGTTTAGTTGATGTATTATCATCTATTCCATGGTTAGTATTAGTAATTGTACTTAGTGTATTTTTAAAACCAGGAATTGGTTCAATAATTATAGTAATAGGATGTTTTTCTTGGATGCGTCTTGCGAGATTAGTTCGTGCAGAAACTTTATCAGCAAAAGAATACGACTACGTAGTATACAGTAGATTTAGTGGTGTAAAAACTATCTCTATTCTAAAGAAACATATTATTCCAGCTATAATACCAACTTTAGTAGTAGCAGCAAGTGCTTCAATAGCTAATGCAATAATGACAGAAGCGGCGCTTAGTTTCTTAGGACTTGGTATTCAACAACCTATGACTTCTTGGGGAACACTTCTGCAAAATGCACAACAAAGTTTACAACGTGCACCTCATATGGCAATTATCCCTGGATTATTTGTAATGTTAACAATTTATTCATTTAATAATATTGGTAACTTATTTACAAAATATATTCAAAAGGAGGGAGAATAATATGACAAACATAGTAGAATTAAAAAATCTAACGGTTAATTATAAACCAAATAAAGAAGTAGATAAACAGTTAATACACGGTATCGATATTAATTTTAGAAAAGGTCATATCACTGGTGTTGTTGGAGAATCTGGTAGTGGAAAAAGTATTCTGATGCGTAGCATAATGTCTATTCTTCCTAACAATATTTTTGATAAAAATGATAAGTCTAACTTTGATGGAAAGGAAGTTAAGAAGGGTGAAAAGTTACCAATCTCTATGATTTTCCAAAACCCTATGACTTCACTAGATCCAGTTAGAACAATTGGTTTTCATTTAATAGAAGTAATAGAAAGATTTCAAAATAAATCTAAAGAAGATGCGAAAAAACTAGCTATAGAGCAACTTGAAAAAGTAGGTATTCTTAATGCACCTCTTAGAATGGAACAATACCCACATGAATTATCTGGTGGTATGCGTCAAAGGATATTAATAGCTATGGCATTACTTGCTAATCCTAAGTTATTGGTAGCAGATGAACCAACAACAGCTTTAGACGTTACGGTTCAAGCACAGATTTTATCTCTTATTAAAAAATTACAAAAAGAAACAGAGCTTAGTGTTGCACTAGTCAGTCACGACTTCGGTGTAATAGCTGGAATGTGTGACTATGTGTATATTATGTATAGGGGTAGAGTTGTCGAAAAAGGAAATGTTGAAGAAATCTTCAGCAATGCACAACATCCATATACAAAACAACTTCTTGCAGCGGCAAGATTAGAAAATACTAATAAAGAACTTCTTACTGTTGATTATAAAGAAGATGACAAACACTATACTTGGCAAAAACTTAGCGATACTCATGAGTATCTGAAAGAGGTGGAATAATGAGTAAAGAGTATTTAAAACTAAAAAATGTACGAAAAGTTTATAAGTCTAAAGGAATGGGCAAAGAAGTCAAAGAAACTATAGCTGTTAATGATATTAGTTTAGATATTTATAAAGCTGAGACGCTAGCTGTAGTAGGCGAATCTGGAAGTGGAAAGACAACCCTAGGTAAGGGGATTTTAAATATTGATTCATTCACATCAGGGGAAGTTTTTGTAGAAGGTAATGAAAAGTCTTTAACAAAAATGACAAAAAAAGAGCTTGCAGAAGTATATAGCAAGATGCAAATTATATTCCAAGATCCTTATTCATCACTAAATCCGAGAATGAGTGCTTTAGATATAGTTATAGAAGCTTTACACAAAGAGGATAAAGAAACAGCTAAGAAAAAAGCGTTAGAAATACTAGAGTTTGTAGGAATTTCTAATGAGGATGCGTTAAAATTATCAAATGCTTTTAGTGGAGGGCAACGTCAACGTACTGGTATTGCTCGTGCAGTTGTAACAAGACCAGATTTTATTTTATGCGATGAACCAACTTCTGCTTTAGATGCTTCAACACAAGCACAGGTAATTAATTTATTAAAAGATTTACAAGAAAAATTCTCTCTAACATATTTATTCATCTCACATAACTTAGGTGTAGTAGAGTATATCGCAGATAGAATAGCTGTAATGTATAGAGGTAATCTAGTAGAATTAGGAACAACAGCACAGATTATGAAAAATCCGCAGCACGTTTATACAAAACGTCTTCTAAACTCTATGCCGATTATTAATCCAGTAAGAGCAAGAAAGATGTTTGAAGACTTCGAAGTTAGTGCAGAGGAAATAGTAATAACTGGTAGTGAAAAATTCGAAGAAGTTGAAGAAGGACACTTTGTATTAAAATAAAAATTCAAATACCAATCTCAAAGAATAGAAGATCTAGCTCTTGAGGTTGGTATTTTTTCAAATAATTTAAAACAGATTTTGACAGTAGGCAAACTTTGGAGTAAAATAAGGGAGTGACTCAAAAATCGTGATTTCGTAGAAATCGATTTTGTCGAGTCACCCCCGCAAAGTTTATTAGATATCTAAAAAGCTTTTATAAAGCGCATTTAGATATCAATAAACCACTGCGTCTATGAGTTTTCTTGTAAACTTTTTTAAAATCTAGGACTTTTAGGCTAGTCCTATGAAGAAATTAAATAATGAGGTACTAATATGAGTAAGAAAAAAGAATTAAAAACAAATGCTATGCGATTTTTAGATGAAAATGGTGTAGAATATAATCATTTTGAATTTGATGCAGAAAGTGATGCTGCAAAGACTGGTGTAGGAGTAGCTGATATTATCGGGCGTGATCATAATCAAGTTTTTAAAACAATTATGACTACGGATGGCAAAGGTAACTACGTTGTAGGTGTACTTGTGAGTGAAGACAGTATAAACTTTAAGAAACTTGCCAAAGCAGCAGGAGTGAAAAGTTTATCAATGTTACCACTTAAAGATCTGACAAAAATTACAGGATATGTAAAAGGTGGATGTTCACCATTTGCGATGAAAAAATTATTCCCGACTTTTGTAGATGAGAAATGTCGCGAAGTAGAAACGATTATTATTTCTGCAGGTAAAGTAGGTCACCAAGTGGAAGTAAAACCAGAAGTTTTAGAGCAACTTATCGGTGCTCAAGTAGTAGACTTCAAAGCTGAATAATATAAGTAGAATGACTTTAGATAATGATGTGCTTTCCTGAAATTTAGGGCAGATTTATATTTAAAGTCATTTTTTATAAAAATCATCATAAAAAGGTTTGCATAGTTGAAAAAAAGGAGTATAATAGTAGTAAGATAAGTAGTTGGGGAGGTGCATACTTATGAAAAAAAATATTAAAATAGGAGCGATGAGTTTATTATTAGTGCTACTTCCAGGAAGCTTAGGGGTTGGTACAGTCTATTCTTCATCAGGAGGAAACGCTAATGTAAATGAAGAAAATACAACATATCAAGATAATAATGTTGTAACGGATAAAAGTCCAATTGTTAATAATTCTGAGAATACTGGAGAAAGGATTTCTAAAAGTATTCCTTATGATTATCCTGTAGGTTCAGAGTATCCAACAAGTGTAAATTATAGTCAATTTTATGATGGGCGTGGTTGGGCTTCAGGTACATTATACTTCAGTGATATATATCCAATAGGGAATGGTAAAGTACGTGTTTGGTATCATGGAGAATTAAGCTTAAAATAATATAATAAACTTTATCAGAGATGTCTTAGAGTGTTTATTGCTCTAAGGCATCTTTTTTGGGAGTGATTCAATATCGTATTTTCAGAGAAATTGATTTTGTCTTGTCCCCTCGCAAAGTTTATTAGTACTTTTATAAAGTGAAATTATATATAAAGAAACAGATGTGTTTAAATTTCTTTTAAATATAGACCTTTTAGGTTAGTTGCTTAAAAAATTAGAAATAATTGTTGAAAAAAGACAATAATTCTCCCTAAATATTTTTGAAAACGTATAAAGTAACAATATTTACGTTAATTGAAAATGTATTGTAATATAATTGAAATAGTTTAGATATTTTAATGAAACGTTGTTTTGGTATAATCTTAAGAGTAAGGAGGCGTGGTATGTTATTTGATACACATGCGCATCTA